>OZ244904.1:2633528-3291910 GCA_965221615.1 Psychrosphaera sp.
CATGCTGTCTGCTGTGCAAGCAATGCCTAGCTTTAAAAAAGCCATTCAAATGGAAAACGAAGCTTCCGCAATATGACCATCCATTAACTTTTGAGAAAATACTATGCAAACTACAACAAAAAATACTGATGAATTTGCTTCAATTACCAACATTGTTACCAAGTATTTTGATGGTTTATACACAGGTGATATTGCCCTGCTCAAGTCCATCTTTCATCAAGATGCCTGGTTAAAATCGCCCAATAGCCGACGTTCTCTATCCCAGTGGTTAAGTAATGTAGCAGAACGTCCAGTACCTCAAGCTCTAGGCCATAACTACGAGTTTAAAATCTTATCTATTGATATTGTCAAAGACCAAGCCATGGTCAAGGTGAGCTGCCCACTGTTTGATTTTAATTACATAGATTTCCTTGGCTTATTAAAAGAACAAGGGCAATGGTTAATCGTCAATAAGATGTATACCGACATCAATGAGTAATTTCGAGAAAGATAAACATTCACAATAGGAAACTACACATGCCATATATCAATGTAAAAATAACCGATGAAGGTGTTACTAGTGAACAGAAGGAAGCCATTATCAAGGGTTGCACTCAACTAATGGTTGATGTGCTAAACAAAGATCCTCAAACCACTTTTGTTGTTATTGACGAAGTCAGTACTGATAACTGGGGAATAGGTTTCGAACAAGTAACAGAACTCCGTAATCGTTAGATTCAAGGTAAAAGTTTGCCCAATTCATCAAAAGTGAATTGGGCAAATAGTTAAAGCCGTAATTAATCCTGTACCAATACTATATCTACAGAGTTGTTTTCACTATTTAGCTTAAACATAACCTCATCCCAGGATGGTGGGAGCAGGCTGAATTTAACATTATTCGACACCCCGATAGGCTCTTCTGGACCAAATATGCTGAAGTCAGGCTCATTATTTTCATTTAAATCTTGATATACAAACAAGGCGTATTCTCCAGCTTTTATCGACTCAAATTGATAACTTAGAGAATTCTCTGTCACTGGAATAACTTTCGCTTCAACCTTAGTGTCATCGTCAAAAGCCACTTCATCCATAAGTTCAATCACGATATTCCCTTTCAATAAATGAATATTGGTTATGTTAACGATTAAACTTTCTGCTTTTGCATTCGCACTTGTAAATAAAATAATGATGAGTGCACTAATAATTTTAAGCATATTGAACTCCTATAATTTTAATTAGGGGAAATATTTTCATATCTTGAAAACTAACTGCTTTGAGGTCCGTCGACGCCGAGTTGAGTAAAATCAATTTTGCAGTAACTCGGGACAAAACTCGGTGCCATTTCAATCATTTGCTGCTTTTCCTCTGGGTTTTCGGCAGCTTCCAGCTCTTTTTCTATCATTGAGGAAAACTCTGTGCAGACTTGATCACAACTGTCTTTAGCTATGTCTGCCCCATCGTGAATACTGCAGTTTCGATAAGCGGTAAACAATTGCTTCTGTTTCTCCAATGTCGGATATGCATCTGAACCACTGCTATCCCATAACATGCTCGCATAACCTAAATTATCGAATGTAGATTTAGTACTGTCGTCTGTCATATTGACAGGATCAAAGGAGGCAAACATCCCGAGCATATCTCGTGGTGTTGCAACACCGAATACAGGAATCACAACATGAGGTCCAGCACCGACGCCGTAAACAGCTAAAGTTTGGCCAAGATCTTCTTCATTTTTTGGCAGTCCTATCATTGAAGCCCAGTCAATAATTCCTAGTAACCCCACCGTTGTATTGATGCCAAATCTAGCTAGATCTTGACCTGATGATTTAAATTTCCCCTGCAGAGCATTGTTTATAGCAGTGTTAGGGACTGAGAGATTTTCGAGAATGGAAGATACTGAATCTTCAACAAAGTCAGGTGTTATATATTCCAACCCTGTCCCCAATGGATTCAGTACATAATCATAAGCGGCTTCATTGAAGCTATGCATAGCTTCGTTATAGCTATCAAGTGTGGATGTCTCTGGTTTTGTAGATGTCTCTTGTTCTGGTTTTTCTGATTGTGGTGATGTCTCAGCTACGGCTTCCTTCTGCATCTCAATAGGTGCTGTTGATGAACAAGCACTTAACAACAATGGAAGCAATAACGCTAAGGGAAGAGATAAGTTTTTCATATAAGTCAATTTCTCTATGTTGGAAGAATTGACATCAAAATACGACTTTACCAGTTACAAACTGGTTAATTTTTCAACATTAAATAAATTTTATATTTAACTTTAATTTTTAATAACAGCCTAAAAACAAAAAAGAGCAATAACATTGCTGTTATTGCTCTTTCTCAATAATGTTTAACTGACTATTAGTGATTTTCTTTAGCGTGGTTCACTGTGTACTTAGGGATCTCTACAACCAAGTCTTCATCTTGAATAATAGCTTGGCAGCCTAAGCGAGATTCAGGCTCTAATCCCCATGCTTTATCAAGCATGTCATCTTCTAATTCGTCACTTTCTGGGATTGAGTCAAAACCCTCACGAATGATCATGTGGCAAGTTGTACAAGCACATACTTTTTCGCATGCGTGTTCAACAGGAATATCATTCTTTAATGCTACGTCTAGAACTGACTCACCTTTTTCTGCCTCAACAACAGCGCCTTCTGGACAAAGATCTTCATTCGGTAAAAATATAATTTGTGGCATAAGTTTGTTCTCTTTTTAGACTTGGTCAACCGAATTACCGGTTAACGCTGTTTTAATACTGTGTTCCATTCTACGTGCAGCAAATGGCTGACTGGTATCATCTAACTTTTTGATCAGGTCTTTAATCACCTGACCATCTGTACCTTTAGCAGCTTCATCTAACTCAAGCATAACTGCTTCAATTGCTTGCTTTTCTTCTGCTAGTAAAATGTCAGCTGACTCATTCATAGCTAGTTGTAAGGCTTCAACCATACGAATTGCATCTATCTGCTGTTCTCTTAACATTCGAGCTTGCATATCTTCTTGGGCATTGGTCATTGATGCTTTGATCATTTCAGCAATTTCATTTTGCTCTAAACCATAAGAAGGCTTCACTTGAATTGATGACTCAACACCTGTTGATTTCTCAAGTGCAGTTACACTCAATAAGCCGTCCGCATCAATATTAAATGTCACGCGGATCACTGCTATACCAGCAGTTAACGGTGGAATACCTTTTAACACAAAGCGAGCTAAACTACGGCAATCATCAACTAATTCACGTTCACCTTGAAGAACATGAATAGCCATCATGGTTTGGCCATCTTTATACGTAGTGAATTCTTGCGCTCTGGCAACAGGAATAGTGGTATTTCTTGGAATAACCTTTTCAACTAGTCCGCCCATCGTTTCTAAACCTAACGATAGTGGCGTTACGTCAAGTAATAGCATGTCCGAATCTGGCTTATTACCAACTAATACATCTGCTTGAATTGACGCACCAATTGCTACTACTTGGTCAGGGTCGATAGAAGTTAGCGGCTTTTTACCAAAGAAACTTTCTACCTGTTCTCGTACAAGTGGTACTCTGGTTGAACCACCAACCATTACAACTTCTAATACTTGCTCTTTTTCTACATCTGCATCTTTAAGCGCACGACGACAGCTACGAAGGGTATTCTTTACTAATTCTGCAATGGCATCATTAAATTCTAACAGTGAAATAGCACCAGTTAATTCAGTACCATCAATCTCAATCTGATAATCAACTGAATCTTGCTCTGATAGTTGCTCTTTAATGCTTCTAGATAAGTCAGCTAGTTTACGTAAAGCTTGAGCCGATAACTCACTCGATACTTGCCCTTTAGCTAAGATTAAATCAGCAATTTTGCTATCAAAGTCGTCACCACCTAGCGCAGTGTTACCGCCTGTAGAAAGAACCTCAAAAACACCTTTATTTAATCTTAAAATCGATATATCGAACGTACCGCCACCTAAGTCATAAACAGCAATAGTGCCTTCTTGGCCTGAGTCTAAACCGTAAGCAACTGCAGCCGCTGTCGGTTCGTTGATTAAACGTAAAACTTTTAATCCTGCTAATTGCGCAGCATCTTTTGTACCTTGACGCTGAGCATCATCAAAGTGTGCAGGAACTGTGATAACTGCACCTGAAAGCTCATCACCTAAAGTTTCTTCTGCTCTTTTTCTCAACTGAGTTAAAATGTCAGCTGATACTTGAATTGGATTCTTCTCACCTTGACTTGTCGCTAGGTTAACAGTGTGCTCTTTTTCTACGAACTGATACGGAAGATTGCCGTAAGTTGCTTTAATATCTGCTAAAGCTCTACCTAAAAAACGCTTAACGGAAACAATACTATTTTGAGGATCAGACGCGGCATCAAGCTTAGCTTGATAACCCACTTCAATTTCGCCATTCTCTTTATAATGAACTACAGATGGTAAGCTCGCACGACCTTCATTATCAGGAAGCACATCAGCTTGGCCACTACGCACAGATGCAACTAGTGAATTTGTTGTGCCTAAATCAATACCTACGGCAAGTTTATGTTCATGGGGATTAGAGCTTTGACCAGGCTCGGCTATTTGTAATAACGCCATCTTTCTATCGCTACCTTAAAAATCTAACAGCTTATCTTCTAACTGCTGTGCTTCTTCTTTCAACTTGTATATAAATCTAAGTTTGCGAACCGCATCTGCTGCTGCTGCAAAGTCATCAGCTGAAAACAATGAGGTGAATTGCTCTGTATATTCGCTAATTAGACGCTTAACATCGTCATAAAAGTCATCAAAAGCGGTTTCCATATCATCAGCTGTAGCTATTTCTTCCAATTCTTCTCGAAGTTCCATTTGCTGCATTAAGAACATACCATCTCGTATAGTTGCTTGCTCATGACGTACATCAAAACCATGCTCAGCAACCATATATTCAGCTCTAGTTAATGGTTGTTTTAACGTTTCATATGCATCATTTACTTCTGAAGCTTTCTGAATCGCTAAAAGCTTTTCGCTTTCTGAACCTGTTGAGTGATGATCTGGGTGAACTGCTTTTTGTAATTCTTGATAACGAGAATGAAGCAAATCTAAATCAATTTGAAAAGAAACAGGAAGTTCGAATAGTGAGAAGAAACGCACTTGAGATCCTTGGAAACAAATAAGGCCATTATAGATTATGGCCTTATACAAATCATTAATAATTCCAATCGTTAAGACTGGAAGCAATTAAACAGTAAAGCTTTCGCCGCAACCACACTCTTCTTTTTGGTTCGGGTTCTTAAATTCAAAACCTTCGTTTAAACCATTTTTGACAAAGTCTAGCTCGGTACCATCTAAATAAACTAAGCTCTTAGCATCAACAATTACGTTTACTCCGTTATTGTTGAATACTTCATCGCCTTCTTGCAGCTCGTCAACAAACTCAAGCACATATGCTAAACCTGAACATCCAGTCGTTTTTACGCCTAAGCGAAGGCCTAAACCTTTTCCTCGGTTTGCCAAAAAGCTTCTTACTCTTTCTGCTGCTGGGTCTGTCAGGGTAATTGCCATTATTTGTCTCTACTGCTTAAGGTTGAATTACTGTGCTTTTTTCGACTTATAGTCTTCGATCGCTGCTTTAATAGCGTCTTCCGCTAAGATAGAGCAGTGAATCTTAACAGGAGGTAAAGCTAACTCTTCAGAAATTTCTGTATTCGTTAATTGCTGAGCTTCTTCAATAGATTTGCCCTTTACCCACTCTGTAACTAAAGACGAAGAAGCAATAGCTGAACCACAACCGTAAGTTTTAAACTTAGCATCTTCGATAATGCCAGAATCATCAATTTTAAGCTGAAGCTTCATTACGTCACCACACGCTGGAGCACCAACCATACCAGTTGCTACATTTGGATCATTCTTATCAAATGAGCCTACATTACGAGGATTTTCATAATGATCGATTACTTTATCACTATAAGCCATTGTTATCTCCTAACCCGCTAACGCGGTATAAAATTTTTAGCCGAAGTTTTTCGGCTTATATATTCTTAGTGTGCTGTCCACTCTACAGAGTTCAAATCAATACCATCTTTGAACATTTCCCAAAGTGGTGACATTTCTCTCAGCTTACCAATTGCGTTATTTACTTGCTTGATAACGTGGTCAATTTCTTCTTCTGTAGTAAAACGCCCAATGCTGAAGCGAATTGAACTGTGAGCTAATTCATCAGACAGGCCTAATGCTCTTAGCACATACGATGGCTCTAAGCTTGCTGAAGTACAAGCAGAACCTGAAGAAACAGCCATATCTTTCAGTGCCATCAATAAACTTTCACCTTCAACAAAGTTGAAGCTGATATTGAAGATACCTGGTACATGGTTGTCCATGTCACCATTGATGTAAGTTTCTTCGATGTCTTTTACGCCATCCCAAAGACGGTTACGCAATTCGATAATCTTTTGAGTATCTTTTGCCATATCTTCTTTAGCGATACGGAATGCTTCGCCCATGCCTACGATCTGGTGTACAGGCAATGTACCAGAACGGAAGCCACGTTCATGACCACCACCGTGCATTTGAGCTTCTAAACGAATACGAGGCTTACGGCGAACATATAATGCGCCAATACCTTTTGGACCATAGATTTTGTGAGCTGAGAATGACATTAAGTCAACTTTTAACTCAGCTAAGTCGATTGGTAGTTTACCCGCACTTTGTGCAGCATCTACGTGGAAGATGATCTTGCGTTGACGACACATCTCACCAATCTTTTCGATATCTTGAACAACACCAATTTCGTTGTTTACGTGCATGATACTAACTAAAACAGTATCTTCACGTAGTGCCGCTTCTAATACAGCTAAATCAATTAAGCCGTTTGGCATTACATCTAAATAAGTAACTTCAAAACCTTGACGCTCTAATTCACGACATGTATCAAGCACAGCTTTGTGCTCAGTTTTTGAAGTAATAATGTGTTTGCCTTTTTTGCTATAAAAGTTTGCAGCACCTTTAATAGCAAGATTGTTTGATTCTGTTGCGCCGGAAGTAAAAACAATTTCGCGAGGGTCAGCATTAATTAAATCAGCGATATTATTACGAGCAATATCTACTAGCTCTTCAGCCTGCCAACCAAACTTATGAGAACGAGAAGCTGGGTTACCAAAAGTGCCATCCATTGTTAGAGACTTCATCATTTCCTCAGCAATGCGAGGATCAACTGGAGTGGTTGCCGCATAATCAAGGTAAATTGGTAATTTCATTCATTTCTCCGGTTTTGAGTTAAGCGCTCAATTTTATCAAGCACTAGAGATTCTTTAAATAACTTATAAGTTGTTTATTGCTAAACGCTCACTATTTGAACAATTAGCATCCTGACGTCCTGCAACATCCTTCACATCGCGATTTTCCATCAGCTCACCTAGAGTGATATCGCTCAAAAAGCTTTCAATTCGCAAGCTCAAGTCTGTCCATAAATGATGAGTCAAACAGCGAGAACCATTTTGGCAATTGCCTTTGCCATTACAGCGAGTTGCATCAACACTTTCATCAACCGCAGCAATCACTTCTCGCACTGAAATTTCGTGGGCATCTCTACCCAAAAAATAACCACCACCTGGTCCACGTACACTGTTCACTAATTCTTTTTTTCTCAGCTTAGCGAACAGCTGTTCTAAGTAAGAAAGAGAGATACCCTGACGTTCAGAAATATCTGTTAATGGGACTGGCCCATTAGAAGCATGTAACGATACATCTAGCATTGCGGTAACGGCGTAACGACCTTTAGATGTTAGCTTCATAGATACCTCGATTTAGACTCATTTTAGAATGGCGTGGATTTTACAATCCTGACTAAATTAGTCAAGTAATAATCCCGACTAATTTAGTAGGTTATTATATTATAGTACGGCAAGTGCTAAATTTTAGGATCAAAGGCTCGAATTCCAGCTTCTCTTTCTTCAGCAGCTTTATGTTCAGCTTCAACAAATTCTGCTTCATTAATATCAATTTCAGGTATCGCTTTATCGCAAACATCAGCACCTAACTTGTGCATTTCACTACAAACAGTATTGAGTTTGTCATCCATAATCGAAATATGATCTAACATTCTGCCAATGGCATTGGCAACAGGATCAGGATTATCTGGCGAAACAGCATAAGCATCGAAGCCATACTTTTTGGCTATTTGAGAACGTTTTTCATCCTCTTCAGTGTTTTGCTTGTTAACAACTACACGACCAGGAATACCTACTACAGTGGCATTTTCTGGAACTTCCTTCACTACAACTGAATTCGAGCCCACGCGAGCATTTTTACCAATCAAAATAGGCCCTAGTATCTTGGCTCCTGCACCTACTACAACGCCATCTGCTAATGTTGGGTGTCTTTTACCACCGTTCCAACTCGTACCACCTAAGGTTACGCTATGATAAACAGTTACATCATCACCGATTTCAGCAGTTTCACCGATAACAACTCCCATGCCATGATCAATGAAAAACCTTCTTCCAATTGTTGCTCCGGGATGAATTTCAACACCTGTTAACCAACGTGCCAAAGTAGAAATAAATCGAGCTAAAGACTTCCAGTTTTTGTTCCAAAGTTTATGGGCTACTCTTTGAAACCAAATAGCATGCAAACCAGGATAATTTAGAAAGATCTCTAAATTATTTCTCGCTGCAGGGTCTCTATCATAAACACTCGCTATATCTTCTTTGATCCGCTCAAACATTGTCTCTTTTACTCTTTTTCTGTTTTGCTAATCGAGGAAAGGATGCCTCGCAAAATATTTAACTCATGAGATTCAGGTCGAGCGCGTGTATACAGGCGACGTAACTTTTGCATGACCTGACCTGGATGTTGTTTGTTAATAAATCCAGTATGCAGTAAAGCTTGCTCTAAATGTTGATAAAATCCTTCTAGTTGCTCACCATTTGGATATTCTGCTTCGACTTCTTCATATTCAGCTTGTTGTTGCTCAAGGAATTGCATACGAACTTCATAACTTAGAGTTTGTACAGCCATAGCTAAGTTCAAAGATGAATATTCTTCATTAGCAGGAATATGAACATGAAACTGGCACTGCTGCAGTTCTTCATTTGTTAATCCTGAGTTCTCTCGGCCAAATACTAACGCTACTTTGCCTTTATGACCTTCTTCAACAACCTTAGCGCCGCACTCTCTCGGATCTAACATAGGCCAAGATAAGGTTCTTGAACGAGCGCTTGTAGCAATAGATAAAGGGCAATCTGCAATCGCTTCTTGCAAGGTATTTACAATTTTTGCCGAACCAAGAATATCTGTAGCACCAGCTGCTAATGCCGAAGCATGACTGTCAGGCTCCTGTACTGGATCAACTAAAACTAAATCTGACAATCCCATTGTTTTCATAGCTCTGGCTACTGAGCCAATATTGCCTGTATGGGAAGTATTTACTAAAACGATTCGTATATTTTCTAACATGAATTCTCTACACCTAATGTCCGGCAGGATCCTACCACAGTTAACTAGCTATATTTATGGGCACTAGGCGCTGAGATCAACAAAAAAAGCATAACTTATTTAAGTTTTTATTCTAACTGGGTCGTTTTGACTAAGAGTTCTCATCTTCAGGACAACAACTCGTATCAGAAGCTAGCTAATTCAATAATTCTAATAATCCTCTGTAATTACTTTCCATCGGATAGTCCCCCTTTGTCCAGCCCAGTCTGACAAACACAATATTTTCCGAAGGTATCATCATCACAGATTGCTTTCTATTACCCATCATGGCGTATGCATCTTTAGGTAAAGTAGACCATCGCAATGCTTGTTCACCAGAGTTCAGCCAAAACTGATAACCATACTTTTTATCGTTATCACTTAAATTAGGTGTTTGAGCAGCATTAATCCATTCCTCCGCCAACACCTGTTTATTGCCTATTTTGCCATTGTTAACCATCAACCAACCTAATCGAGCCCAATCTCTGCCACTTGCATATAAATACGAACTCCCCACCAACACGCCTGACGCATCCATCTCAAATTCACTGTTGGTCATGCCTAAAGGTTTAAAGAGTTGATTTTTCACAAACTCTTGTACTCGTTGAGGGTCATTATCAAAAAGTTTAGAAATATAGCGAGATAGCAAATTAGTTGTCCCTGATGAGTACGAGAAAGTAGTTCCAGGCTCAGCGCCTAAACTACTTTTTAAGGCAACATCAGAAGCACTGCTAGCTGTAAATAACATATGTGTTGCATCACTTCCAGGGGCGTAAGTCTCATCAAATATTAGCCCCGAATTCATTTGCATAAGTTGTTCGATAGTTATTTCTTTGCGTCTGTCTCCCAACCATTCAGAAAACAACCCACTTTGTTCTCTGTTTAACTGGCCTTGTTGTTCCAATATTCCTAACAATATCGCGGTAACACTTTTAGCCATTGACCAACCTAGCAAAGGTGTTTGCTTGGTTACATTTGGTCCATAAGCTTCGGCTAATAAAACCCCATCTTTAACCACCAGCAAAGCTCTAGTGTTATAGCCTCTTTCATTATCTGACCTAAGCATTTGTTCGACTTTTTGCTGCACTAAAGGAGCGTTATTGGCGACGTCATTACCATATGGCCAAGATAAAGCCAAAGGGGCTAGTTTCTTTAATTGCACCCCTTTTATCATGCTTGCTTGTTCTGTTAGCAAACTACAACCAACGCCCTCTCTATATTGTGCCCCCGTTTCCGCCAATCCAAACAAACTGGTAGTCACGCTTTTGTTAACTTGGTCATATCTTATGGTGACGAGGTTTGTTGCTGGAGAATACGAGGATAAATCTTTAACAACCTGTTTGTCATCGAAGCCACTTATGAATTTACTAGAACATGCCAATTTAGCGGACAAACTTGTAGCAACCTCTAGTGCATGACCAAGATGAAACACGGAAAAACCTAGCAGAGTTGGGGACAACAGAATAATAACTAGAATCAATCCCGTTAAAACGGATAAGGCTCTTTTCATTTTATTGTTTCACTTTATAAATCAAACATTAGTAATTTATTTACCATGTGTTAATCTGGACTCTCATCTGGACGGATGAGTTAATAATCAGTAATCAAAAAACACCATAAACACTGATTAAATATCAATCAAGGATGTCTGCAAAACCACAGTAAAAAGTAGTGCAGATAATAAAAAATAAAAGTAAGAAAAACTTACAGGGTTAACCTATGTTAAAAACATCGAACTTGTCAAAAGTCACCTCTGCAGTTCTATTTGGGTTGTTAGCTGCAAATAATGTAAACGCTGAAGAAGCCAGCTCAGAAGAGGAAAACAAAGGCTTGGAAGTCATCCAAGTTACCGCTCAAAAACGAAGTGAAAGCGTACAAGAAGTACCTATTGCTATCAGTGCATTTTCCGAAGCTGACATCGAGAAAATTGGTGCTACCAATATTAATGATTTAGGGCTATTAACACCGGGATTAGAAACCAATAACGCAACGGCAACTCAAACAACATTCAACATTCGAGGCATCACAACCAATGACTTTGGTATTGGTCTAGATGCAGCTGTAGCTGTTTACCTTGATGGCGTTTATGTTGGTCGTCGTGGTACTTCGAACTTAAATTTCAATGATATAGACAGAGTCGAAGTACTAAAAGGTCCACAAGGTACACTATTTGGCCGTAACGCATCAGCAGGTGCTATTCACATTATTTCAAAAGACGCCACTAGCGATAATGAAGGCAATGTGAAGTTTACTCTCGGCAGCCATGAAAAGCGCAAAGTTGAACTATCAACTAACTTAATTATCAATGAAGATATGAATTTCCGTGGTGGTATAGTTGCCAATGAGCGAGGTGGTTACTTAGATCAAGCAGATGATAAAGAAAAGTACGGCAACCAAAAAGATTGGGCTTTACGAGGTTCTCTATTTTGGGAGTACGATGACAAAACAGACGTAATATTCCGTGGTGATTTCAGTCATGTAAACCAAGAGTCTCGTCCATCTGTATCTCTTAACTCTGGCTATTTTGAGCCTGCTGACCCTTTTGCTCCAATTGAATTAGATAGTGACGGTAGAGAAAAGCGTAAAGTAGCTGGTTTATCCGCTGAGGTGAATCGTCAATTAGATAATGATATGACCTTCACTTCCATCTCAGCCTATCGTCAATTCACTCGATATAACGAAATGGACGATGACGGTTCAGCTTACTATCGTTCATCATTTACTAGTGTTCTAGACGAAGATCAATATCAACTCTCACAAGAGTTTCGCTTAACGCAAAATACTGATGATTTTAAATGGACTTTAGGTGCCACCTTATTCCATGAAAATATCGAACAAAGAACAGAAGCAATTTTCACAACAGCAACTTTAGATGCACTGGCAATTGTACAACTACAATCAATAACCCCTGAACAAGCACCTTTCTTAGGTTTAGATCCGTCAATGGTTGGCGAAAATGCCAATCCTCAGAATATTGGTTTATGGCCTGAAGGTTTAGGCACAAGTATTGTTTACGCTGGTATTATCCCGCCAGAAACGCTTGGCACAATTGCAGCTACTACAGGTCAATCAATTGATCAAATCATGGCGACAATTGTTGGCGCAAACTATTACAAAGATCACAAAGAAGTATTTGAAAATGAAAATACGACAAATAGCGCAGCTATCTACTTTGATGGTACTTACTCATTAACAGATAAATTAGATATTACGGTTGGTGCTCGTTATACCTATGATGATAAAGAATTTTATCTTCACTCAGAACCAACTAACTTTATCTCTATGCCATATGAAGGCGTAGATGATATTCCTCTGAGCATAGCTTTCATCCCACAAACAGCAAACCAAGATGCTAATTGGTCCAAACTAACGCCTCGTTTTGTTATTGACTACCAGTGGACTAAAGACATTATGACCTATGCTTCTTATTCTGAAGGTTTTAAAGCAGGTGGCTTTAATACTTTAGGTGAAGCTCCTCCTGTTGATGAAGAGACGGTTAAAAATTCAGAGATCGGCTTAAAGTCTACTTGGTTAGATAATCGTTTAAGATTAAATTTATCAGCATATAAATACGACTACACCAACTTACAACAACATGAGTTAGTTGCAGCAGAAGGTTCGTCAGTGCCAAGTTATAACCTGCGAAACGTTGATGCAGAAGGTGAAGGTTATGAAGTAGAATTTATTTGGCAAGCGACAGATGATCTTTTACTAACGATGAACTATGGCCACGTCGAAACCGAGTACACTAAGTGGCAATTCTTCGACTTTGAAGATCCTACGACAAGTGAAAGTCGTGTGGGTGAGCCAATTTCTGGTATGCCAGAAGATCAAGCTAATGCAAGATTAGATTACTACTTTGAAGGCATGGATGGCGAGTTTAACTTCCACTTAAGTTATGCATATACAGGCGATAGAACACAAGGTATTGATGGTCCAACATTAGATCCACTGCCTTATGATCCAGCAACAGTTACAGGCTTAAATTCTGACAACACAATATCAAGCTATAGCATAGTTAACACTCGACTCAGCTGGCAAAGTAACAATCACCCAATTTCATTGGCATTATTTGTGAATAATGCGACCGATGAAGAGTATCTATTTGAACTTGGAGGTCAGGCAATGGCTGTTGGTTCTCCAGTTGCAATTCCAGGCTTACCACGTATGTGGGGCATAGAGTTCGGTATGGAATTCTAACTCCATAAGCATAGTTTGAAGCCCTGATTTTTCAGGGCTTTTTAATATTCAAAGAGGAAAATTGAACACTATGACTTATTATGCATCTCTTGGTGAGTTATTGTTAATTGCTTGCTTATTGTTTACTGCTCATCGTTGTTTTCACTCTCCAAACCAACCCTCGCTGCGAATAGGAATTTGCTTAGCTCTTTTATTTGTTGCTGTAACAGCTAGCTTTGGTGTGCTTAGATTTGCAGGTATTGATTCTGTGATAGGTATTCACGACGCTACGTCTTGGTTATCGACTAACATTGCCATGCCAATGTATGCAACATTGACTGCTATGTTATTTGTTCTAAACAAAAGAATAGCTATCGCACTGATAGCTTTGTTTACCACTAGCGTTTTATTGAGTCTATTTGGTGTCACTTTGTTAACAAATGCAGTGCTGTTTATCTCACTTGTTGCTATTGCTTATTTTAGCGACTACCGAAGACAAACTGTTAAAGCCCTTATCGCTATATTACTTGTCCCATTAACCGCATTGCTCCCTGTTTCTTATGACTTACAAATGGGAATATTTCATTTCTTGTTAGCTTGTCATTTTTATTTGATCAGTGAGGTGTATCAAAACAAAACAAGTTAGCTAACTTACTGGGGTGAATTGGTATGTTAAATCTACTATAATCCCCCTCCCTTAAAAAATATGGCAATATTATGAGCGATAAAGTATTTATTACCTCACAGGAATTATTACAAGACTCTTTCCGTTTAGCGGACCAAGTCTTTCAAGATGGCTTTAGACCAGATTTCATCGTTGGTATTTGGCGAGGTGGAGCTCCAATAGGTATTGCTGTACAGGAATACTTTGATTTTAAAGGTATCGAAACTGACCACATCGCAGTTCGTACTTCTTCGTACTATGGCATAGGTCAGCAGTCAAAAGAGATCAAAGTACACGGCTTACACTATCTAATTGAAAACGCTAACGCAGAAGACTCATTACTTATCGTAGATGATGTATTTGATTCAGGCCGCAGTGTTGAAGCTTTAGTAGCAACAATCAAAAAATTATCTCGATTGAATACACCTAAAGACATCCGTATTGCATGCCCTTGGTATAAGCCTAAAAACAATAAAACAGAGATCATTCCAGACTACTATGTTCGCACTAGCGAAGAGTGGTTAGTATTCCCTCATGAACTATCAGGCTTAACGCCAGAAGAGTTAATTGAAGGCAAAAAGGAATTAGCAGAAATTAAAGATTTACTGATCAAGTAAATCTGTCATTTCAGTAATAGAAAGGGAAGCAATGCTTCCCTTTTTTTGTTTTTTATAATCGTTACACTTCAAAAGCTATTTTCGCAACAAACAGTATGGTTAATACCCACACGCTAATTGAGATTTCATTAAACTTTCCAGTCAATGCTTTAACAAATGTGTAAGTAATAAAAGCCAAAGTAATACCATGCGCTATTGAAAATGTTAGCGGCGTAAATAACAGGACAACGGTAACAGGTGCCGCTTCAGATATATCTTCCCAATTAATATCTTTCAAGTTATACAGCATTAGAATAGCTACATAGAAGATCGCACCTGATGTTGCGTAAACAGGGATCATTCCAGCCAAAGGAGAAAAGAAAATACTTAATACAAAAAGTAAACCTACCACTACAGCTGTTAAACCAGTGCGGCCACCAGCAGCAACTCCTGAAGCACTTTCAATATAACTTGTTGTGGTAGAAGTACCTAGTGCTGCACCAGAGAGAGTAGCAACTGAATCGCTCGATAAAGCCTTACCTAAACGCTCAATCTTGCCATCTTTGTCAGTTAATCCTGCGCGCTGAGTAACAGCGATTAGCGTTCCAGAAGTATCAAACAAATCAACGAATAAGAAAGCAAATACTACTGACAACATAGAGATTTCTAACGCTGCACTGATGTCCATTTGCATAAACGTTGGAGCCAAAGATGGTGGTGCGGACATTAAACCGTTGTATTCTACTTCACCAAATACCACGCCAATCACAGTCATCACTAAAATTGCGATCATCACAGCTCCTGGAATGTTGCGAGCTGTAAACGCGGCAATTAAAAAGAAGCCAACAATACTCATTAATGGAACAAATGAAGTGATGTCACCTAAAGTAACAAAGGTAGCTGGATACGCTACAATGATACCTGAGTTTTTCAAAGCAATTAACGCCAAGAAGGACCCTATACCGGTTGCTATACCGAGCTTTAGCGTTTTAGGTATTGCATTAATAATCCATTCGCGAACTTTAAAGATACTCAACAACAAAAAGATAATGCCAGATAGGAACACTGCACCTAAAGCTACCTGCCAAGTATGTCCCATTCCCAATACAACACCATAAGTAAAGAATGCGTTTAGTCCCATTCCTGGTGCGAGTGCGATCGGGTAATTGGCAATAAACCCCATGATAAAACAGCCAATAGCAGCCGCTAGACAACTAGCTACAAAAACGGCACCTTCGTCCATTCCTGCATCCGCTAAAATAGAAGGATTTACAAAAATAATGTAAGCCATAGTAAGGAAAGTAGTTAATCCAGCCATAACCTCAGTTTTTACATTCGTTCCGTGCTGGCTCAGCTTAAACAGCTTTTCGAGCATTGCTTTTTTCTCCATTGTCGCGATAAAGCGCCGCATGTTAATCAAAAACGATGCTTTTTTCATCCAAAAATTGAATTAAAATTTTACTTGTATAAAATCCCCCGCTAAATTTTTCTAAGATATCAGGGAGAATCAAAAATGATGAAAAAAATACTTACAGGATTAGCTTTAGCTGCCGCTGCAACTTCAGTTAACGCCAAAACTATTTGGTCTGATTACAGTGTCACTTATTTAAATGGCAGCAATTACCAAGTTGGGGATAAAGACAGAGAAGTCGTAACTTTTGAATATGCTTCGGGAACAACTTGGGGCGATCATTTCATGTTTTTTGATCGTTTAGAATCTTCAAATGGTGACTTAGAAACCTATGGTGAATTTACTCCTCGTATTAAGTTAAAAGAATTAAATGGTTTTGTGAAAAACATTTATTTTGCACCATCGATAGAAATGGCAGAGCATGCGACTAATTACTTGATTGGTATAGGTACCGACTTAGATATTCCTCATTTTAAGTACTTCCAATTAAACGCTTACGTTCGTAACAATGACGATGGCGACAATAGCTTTCAAACGACTTTGACTTGGGGCGTACCTATTGGTCCTTTCTACTATGATGGCTTTCTTGACTATGCAACAGGTTATGACGCAGATGCAGGTTACGAAGTTGAGACTCATATGAATTTAACTTCTCAATTTAAATATGACATTGCACCTCATATTGGTTATGACCGCCCTTTCTATCTCGGCGTTGAATACGTGTATTGGAACAATAAATTTGGCATTGATGGCGTTGATGAACGCAACGTTAATTTACTGGCCAAAGTTCACTTTTAAGCAATTACGTAACCACGAATACCTCGCAATGCGAGGTATTTTTTTATTTGACCTTGAGAAGTTGGCATTAGTTGTTTCAAGTCAAAACAATCGGGACAAAAAAAGATATGCTAAGCTTGGTCTATTTCAAGCAGTATAATTTAGATGCCAAGGTCGACTTTAGCTTCATTCATATACTTTGTTGCAACGCTTGCTTTGTTTCCAGCACAAGCGTTAGAAAATTTTAATGTCATTTTCAATAGTCACCACGCTACTATGCTTCTTATTGAGCCTAGTTCAGGAAAAATCATCGACGCCAACAATGCGGCAGAACAGTTTTATGGCTACAGCGCCAAACAACTCAAAAGTATGTCGATTCAAGACATCAATATGCTCACTGCTGAACAAGTAAGGATTGAACGTCAGCAAGCGCACTCGGAAAATCGCAACTATTTTATCTTTCGCCACAAAACAGCAAACAACCAAATTAAAACGGTCAGAGTTTTTTCTTCTCCTATAGAACTTGAAGGACAAGAGTACTTGTTTTCTATTATCTTTGACATATCGACTCAGAGAGAAGAACAAGACGATGTTTGGCACTACCAATCTTTATTGGAAACTATGGTAGACAAGCAAACTGACACTATAAACAAAAGTAAAACACAGCTAATTGGCATATTGTTAGCAGGGATCAGCGTACTGATTGCTCTTGCTATATACCTAATCATTGCCCTACAAAACAAGATCAGAGCAGAGAAGCGAGCCCGAAATTTATCTGTTATCGTTGAGCAGAGTCCGATTGCCATCGCAACTTTAGACAAAGACAGTCGAATTGTTTATTCCAATAGTAAATTTCAGCATAGCCGTCAGGATACCGATTGCGTTGTTGGTGACAAAGTAGAAAACTTTTTATCAATCGAATGTTTACCAGAAGAGCAAGTTCACGAAATTAGCAAAGCACTCGACGCTCATAAACAATGGATAGGTGAAGTCGAGTATCACAATTCTCAAGGTGAGTTAGTTTGGGAAAGAGCGAATGTATACACACTTACACCACAACAACCTTCTACAAGAACCCGCTACGTTGTAATGATTGAAAACATCACCAAGGAAAAACGAGATGAACAGCAACTAAGGCTAGCGTCAGCGGTGTTGGAAACAGCAACGGAAGCAGTAATGATATGTGATAAGACAGGGAAGATAGTTTCGGTAAACAAAGCCTTTTCTGACATTACAGGCTTCTCAGCTGAAGATGCTATAGGTAAATCACCAGATCAAATAAAAGCGGTGGAACAAGACAAACGCTTTTACGCCAACATTATGAGTTCACTGAGCTCAGGAGGATTTTGGCAAGGAGAAGTTTGCAATAAGAGAAAAGACGGTAGTAGCTATTTTGAATGGTTAACAGTTTCTAGCCAATATGATCATAAAGGTGAACTGGAAGCTTTTGTTTCATTGTTTGCTGATATCACAAAGAAAAAACAAGCTGACGATAAAATTTATACGCAAGCCAATTACGATAAATTGACTGGCTTAGCAAACCGTAACTTGTTCAACAATAGATTTAATCAATGCATCGAATTAGCTGAACGAGAGCAGAAAAAGCTCGCCCTTATGTATATTGATTTAGATGGCTTTAAACACATCAATGACTCATTAGGTCATTCCGCAGGTGACTTGTTACTAAGAGAAGCAGCTCTAAGACTAGAACAAAGTGTGCGCAAGTCAGACACTGTAACTCGATTAGGCGGAGATGAATTTGCCATTATAATGGCCAATAACGAGTCGATTTATTCGGTAGAAAAAGTAGCAAATAAGATATTACAGCTTATTGCCGAACCATACACTTTAAAAGATAAACTTGGCTATGTCACAGCCAGCATTGGTGTAACTTTCTATCCTGATGATGGAACCGATGCAGAAACTTTATTGCGAAAAGCGGATAGCGCCATGTATAAAAGTAAAGAGAATGGCCGCAATATGGTGCAGTTCTTTACTAAAGAAATGGACGCATTAGCACAGCAACGACGAGAATTAGAGGTTCAGCTAAGAGAAGCCATAGCAAACCAAGAGTTTTATCTAGAATTTCAGCCAATTCACGATTCAAAAACAAATCAAATAAAATCCGCTGAAGCTCTTGTTCGTTGGGCCCACCCAAAAGCTGGTAGCATACCGCCTTTTAAATTTATTCCATTGGCTGAAGAAATAGGTCTGATCCACAAACTCGGCGAATGGATATTAAGAGAGGCATGCCATAAGGCTAGTCAGTGGAGTGACTTATTAAATGATCCGCCATCCGTTGCAGTTAATATTTCCAGCATTCAGTTTCAAAAGCCTGAATGGGTAAAAACAGTAAAAGACATACTAGAAGAATCAGACTTACCGCCTGAAAAGCTAACATTAGAAATAACTGAAAGTTTGTTAATCGCTGATGAAGTTCAGACAGAACAGCAACTTAATGAATTAAAAGCGCTAGGTATAAAAATATCTATTGATGATTTTGGTACAGGTTACTCATCGTTAAGCTACCTTAGACGTTTCCCTATTGATTCGCTAAAAATAGATAAAAGCTTTATCAATCAGTTGAGCAAGGGTGAAAAAGATGAGGCTTTGGTTAATGCTATCATTGCCCTCGCCCATAGCTTACAGCTCAATATCATTGCAGAAGGTGTAGAACAACAAGAACAGAAGCAGTGGCTGTCGGACAACGATTGTCAGTTAATTCAAGGTTATCTATATAGTCCTTCGCTTAAAAACCTTGATTTTTTGGCTTATTGCAAGAACAGGTAACCCACCTTTAAACAAGTTCTCTTCCATTTTTTTCAGTTAACACCTACTGAAGCTCAGTTGTTGATCTCATCATAACTAAGCTCCCCATAACTAAGACATCCCCCGAAAATTACCATGGGTGTCTCTGTTATTACTCAACTTGTAACTAGGACACCCACCGAAAATTAACATGGGTGTCTCTGTTATTGCTCAACTCATAACTAAGACACCCACCGAAAATTAACATGGGTGTCTCTGTTATTCCTCAACTTGTAACTAAGACACCCACCGAAAATTAACATGGGTGTCCCTGTTATTGCTCAACTCATAACTAAGACACCCACCGAAAATTAACATGGGCGTCTCTGTTATTGCTCAACTTGTAACTAAGACACCCACCGAAAATTACCACGGGTGTCTCGGTTATTGCTCAACTTGTAATAAGACAGCCTTCCTAAAATTATCATGGGTGTCTCTGTTGTTCTTCTCTGAAAATACCGAGAACATGCTCTAGGAAAATATGCTATTTGTGTTGTTTGGAAGTGCTGATGCCTAAAACTATACGTCCACCTAGTTTAGGTGTGCTTTTAGAGTTGTTGGTGTGGAGGACTCCCTCTAAGCTAATCCATAACAGCCTAGCTTAGGTTAATCCTGAACCATAAAAAAAGGAGCACTAAGTGCTCCTTTTTCTTGATAAATCGTCTTATTAGCGACGTAGGCCTAAACGTTGGATTAGGTCATTGTAACGCTCTAAGCTCTTACCTTTTAAGTAGTCTAAAAGGTTACGACGTTGGCTTACTTTACGTAATAAACCACGACGAGAGTGGTTGTCTTTTTTGTGCGACTTAAAGTGGCCTTGTAGCTTGTTGATGTCTGCAGTTAATAATGCAACTTGTACTTCAACAGAACCAGAATCTTTTTCGTTTGCACCGAAATCAGCTAAGATTTTTGCTTTTTCTTCAACGCTTAGTGACATAATAATCTCCAAAATAAAATTAGGGCTAGCCGATCACTAACTCAGCCAACCAAGAATAACCTCTTTCGAGGAGGCGCGTATTCTACGTTGAACTGGCGCAATTGCAACCTTTAATTCACGCTCCAACTAGCTTTCTTGCTGTTCTTTTGCTAATTGCTTTTGTGCCAATTGTTCTTGTTGCTTTTGCCACTTTTCTAATTGCTCAAAATAATAATCCCAAACGCAAGGCTGACAAGCCCCACCACCACAACACTCATTGTCCAATGGTCTTTCAGGCTTAGCCATCAACTTTTTTTGTTCAAGAGAACTAGACTGCTTACTCTTCACGCTAACAGTTTCTATTCTTTTAAAACCATATCAATACACATCACAGCTGCAAATATCAGCTGTCGAAGTTCCGAATCTTGTGGCACTTCTGGATTAATCTCCAACACGTAGTTGTCAGCACTAGTGAATAACTCAGCTCCAAGCCCTTGCCATTTCTTAGTTACATGTGCCAAAGTTGTGTCGCCTTGTTTAAAATAAAAGTCCCACGCAGCCCATGTTCCTTCTAAAGTACACACAAGCTGATCGTTTTTATCAAATACGTCAAAGCGGCCACCTATAGAAAATAATTTTTGTGAAAAATAGCCAACCAGCTCATTGTCTGCGTTTCTTACTTCTACCTTCGAGATTAACAAGGATATGCCTCGCATAACTCTGACAATGCGGTTTTCATCCGGCGTTTTGACTTGAACATCAAAGGGAGTCATACGTTTAAAGTCAGTAAACCTTAAAATTTTTGTTAACCAAAACAAGTTCGGCTCACGGCATTCCATGATGATGTTTCCAGACTCAGGGTCATAAACATCATAGTTATTTGATGCTTTAAGCAAGCCAAAGTGTTCTTTAATTAAGAAAACATTTTTGTTTAAGATATCCATTAATCTCTCAGGCGGATTGACATTAAAGTTGACAGGTTACGCAAAATTCACCATCTAGCAATGCTTAATTACAATTGTTAATTATGCAAAAGTATGATGATAATCAAGTTTAAAAGTGATTTTTCTCCGATAATAAAGAAAAGGCGATTGAGCTTTACGTATGATTTTTGGGTGATTTATGGCTACATCAAATCAACATACTTTTAGCATATTAGCGAAAGCTGATACTGTATATTGCGTCGTTCGCTGTCAAGCGGGGATGGCCGAATTAACTAAAGCTGAAATTATCGCCGCATTTCAAGAGTCTTCATTTACTTACCATCAATTAGAGTCAGAAACCTTAGATAGTTTCATTGAACAAGTGAACACCAAAACTCAGGCTATCACAGAAATACAATCCGAATCTGAAGTAGTAAAATTTCCCTTAGCTAAAGCTATTGATGCCCATTTAGAGATTAAGGTCCAAGAGGACAAAATGCGAGGCATTGCAACTTTAACCACTGCTAGAGGTGGTAAGCCAATATCGGCAAAACAAATTAAACAGGTCTGTATTGCTCAAGGAATCAAATACGGATTGAAAGCTAAATTAGTAAAAGAGCTAATTAATAAAGCAAGACGCTCAGTTCCAGGTTCAGTAATAGAACAAATTATCGTAATAGGAAAGCCTGTTAAAAACGGTGAAGATGCCTACGTCTTACCCAAAGTAACTTTGTTCTCCGAAGTAATAAGGACACCCACCGTTTATTCTGATGGAAGCTTCGATATGCGAGATCTTGGCAACATCCAAAGCGTAGCTATTGGCCAAGTTGTTGCTGAAAAGATCGCAGCTACACAAGGAGAATATGGAATTGATGTAATGGGCACCAAAATAGCACCGACACCTGGCGCTGATTTTGAATTACAAGATACCGAAAGCACTCAAGTTTCAAAGCAAAATCCAAATTACTTAGTTGCCACCAAGCAAGGTTTGTTAAGACAAGAAGGCAACAAGGTCGTTGTCGATGATATTTTTAAAACAGAACGGCTAACGGCGAGAGAAGGACATATTAAATTTGATGGCTCTGTGATCGTCGATAAAGATGTAGAGCCAGATATGAAAATAGAAGCGGATGGCGATGTTTTTATTGGTGGCTTTGTACAATCAGGAACAATTATTTGCTCGGGAGACTTAACTATAGTTGGAGGTTCTTCAGGGAAGAAGTTGGAAGAGTCAGCACATAATGACGGACAACAAATGACTTGCCACTTAAAGGCTAAAAACATTTCAATTTCTTTTGCTTCATCATCAGAACTTATCGCAGAACAGCAAGTTGTGGTCAATAAACAATTAACCAATTGCGACATTCAAGCTAAAAGTCTATTAATCGGAGATGAGAAAAACCCAAGAGGCAAAATACTCGGTGGTAAATGTTATTTATCAGAAAGCTTAGTTGCAGGCGAGATTGGTAATGAATTAGATATCCAAGTTGATATAGATATGAATCGGGAACTAGATTTATTAGCACAACAAGATCTCAAACTTTGGCAAAAGCTAGAAATGTTTGAACTACAGAAAATAGAGCTAGCAACTAATTCAGAGTTTCAGTTGGACTCAGCAACTGTTGAACACTTGAAACTAGAATTGAAGAAATTAATAGTAACAATAAGTAAACTAGAAAGAGCTCGTTACTTGCTCGCAAAAAAGCGTAACAAAATCATTGAAGCTATAAAAGTTACAGCACATCAAGCTATCAATAGAAACGTAACAGTAAAAATAGCTGAAAAATCTATAACTTTTGATGAGAAAAAAGGGGCTAGTCGAGTAATATTAGAAAACTACGAAATGATTACTCAACCGTTATAAGCCCTAGCTTTTAACCTTAGCTTTTTAATTTAGTTTTTTAATTTAGCTTTCAAGCCTCAGACTTTTCAAATACCACTAAAAAATTATTGGCAGGCATATCGCACAAATGTTTAATTTTCAGCTTATTTTTGCTCCAACCTATTACATCTTGTAAATCAACCAAGCCGCCATATCCTTGTTCTTGCAACCAAGAGTTAAATTGCTCATTGGAACTTGTCGTAAATTGTCCATCTTTTTTAAATGGTCCATAACAAATGAACAATTGTCCTCGCTTCAATGACGTTGTCACAGTTTCAACTAACACCTTTGCCTGCAAATTAGAAACAATATGCAATACATTCGATGTGTAAATTGAATCAAAATCTTCCTTTGATAAAAGCTCATCACCAATACTAAACGAAATAGGCTCTAGGAAATTGCTTATGCCTGCTTCCTTTGCAACCTTATACCATTGCTTTAAATTTTGTAAGTTATCGCTTACTTCTGAGGGCTGCCATGTCAATTCAATCTTGTTTGAACAAAAATGTATTCCTTGCTGACCAGTACCTGAACCAATCTCTAGCACTGTTCGGCTAAGTAAACCAAGCTTATTGAGTTGTTGGTAAATGACAGATTTATTGTTTTCCGCAGCTTGATTGTGAGCTAAGTGAGCAAATGGATTTGTCATTATAAATTAGGCCCCAACCATAAATCAGCAGTCCGTTCATCCCAACCTTTCAGTTCCATATACGCCTGCTTTTGCGCTTCATCAATTCTGCTAACCGCAAAGTATTTAGTATCAGGGTGAGCAAAATACCAACCTGACACTGAGGCAACTGGCCACATAGCAAAGGACTCGGTCAGCGAAATACCTATGCGTTCTTCTACCTGTAACAAGTCCCAAAGCTTTTGTTTTTCAGTATGCTCAGGACAAGCAGGGTAACCTGGTGCTGGACGAATACCCTGATATTTTTCTCTGATCAAATCGTCATTCGATAAACCTTCATCCGCTGCATACCCCCAATACTCAACTCTCACTTGTTGATGTAAGTACTCAGCTAACGCTTCAGCTAACCTATCTGCCACAGCTTTAACCAAGATATTATTATAATCGTCATGCTCGGCTAAATATTTGTCCGCCAGCTCATCGGCGCCAAAGCCCGCACTAACAGCAAAAGCTCCCATATAATCTTGTACTCCTGAACTCTTCGGAGCAACAAAGTCAGCTAAACAATAATTTGGAGAGCTATTGCGAGTTTTTATTTGCTGGCGTAAGTGATGTAAATCAGTCAACTCATTGCCTTGCGTATCGTAGAGCGTAGTTGTTTCAAGCTCTGAGTTTGCAGCAAATAAGCCAAATACAGCTTTTGCTGTTACTTCGCCTGATTGTTCCAATCTGTCTAGCAACTCATTTGCATCAGCAAATACCTTTTGGGCTTGCTCTCCAACAACCTCGTGTTTCAAGATCGCAGGATACTTTCCTGACAATTGCCAAGTTAAGAAGAAAGGCGTCCAGTCGATGTAACTTCTCAATGTTGAAATAGAAATATCATCCCATTGATGAATACCTAGTTTGTTCGGTTTTACTGGTTGATAATTTTGCCAATCCGCTACAAATTTATTTTCTCTAGCTTGAGCGAAGCTTATGTACTGGGTGTTGTCACGTTTTCTATGGTGTTGCTCAACAACTCTTTCGTAGTCTTTGTCTAGCTGTTCAATAAATTTAGGCTTCAACTCTTTGCTTAGTAAGTTAGATACAACAGAAACACTTCTAGAAGCATTAGGGACATACACAACAGGGTGTTCATAGTTATCGTTGATTTTAACTGCAGTGTGAGCTTTAGATGTTGTTGCACCACCTATCAGTATGGGTAGGTTTAAACCTTGTCTTTGACACTCTTTAGCTATGTGTACCATTTCATCTAAGCTAGGCGTGATCAAGCCTGATAAACCTATAATATCTACCTTCTCTTTCAGAGCTGTGTCTATGATAGTTTGACATGGCACCATTACACCTAAGTCAATCACCTCATAGTTATTGCACTGTAATACAACACCTACGATATTCTTACCTATGTCGTGGACATCACCTTTTACGGTAGCCATTAAGATTTTACCGTTACTTTGGCCTTCTTCTTTTTCAGCTTCGATGTATGGATTTAAATAAGCCACCGCTTGCTTCATTACCCGAGCAGACTTCACAACTTGTGGCAAGAACATTTTGCCTTCACCGAATAAGTCACCGACAATATTCATCCCGTCCATCAACGGGCCTTCAATTACTTGTA
The DNA here is from genome assembly GCA_965221615.1 of Psychrosphaera sp. Classification (GTDB taxonomy): domain Bacteria; phylum Pseudomonadota; class Gammaproteobacteria; order Enterobacterales; family Alteromonadaceae; genus Psychrosphaera. The sequence goes on from OZ244904.1 coordinate 2,659,342, forward strand.
AAGGCCTATCAAAGCTTTGCCTTGCTTCTTCCGTATCCTCTTCAATAAATTGAGTTATTCCCTTAACTAGCGCATGTTCTAATCGTTTAATAACATCCCAACTACGCCACTCTTCATTCTCAGGCTCTACTTTAGCGCCATCGCCACGATATTTCGGGGCAATATCCAGCAGCTTTTCAGTCGCATCTTCACTGCGATTTAAAATGACATCTTCCACTGCGTCTCTAAGCTCCAGTGGAATATCGTCATAAACGGCAAGCTGACCAGCGTTCACAATAGCCATATCCATGCCAGCCTTAATAGCGTGATATAAGAACACCGAGTGCATAGCTTCTCGCACAGGATTATTACCTCTGAAAGAGAAAGATACGTTTGACAGTCCGCCTGAAACTTTGGCGTGCGGTAAATTTTGCTTGATATCAGCGGTCGCTTCTATAAAAGCAACTGCGTAATCATTATGTTCTTCGATGCCTGTAGCAACTGCAAAAATATTAGGATCGAAGATGATATCTTGAGGAGGAAATTTAACCTTATCAACTAAGATGTCGTATGCTCTTTTACAGATTCGAAACTTTTCGCTTCGAGTCTCAGCTTGCCCTTCTTCGTCAAAAGCCATGACGACAACAGCAGCACCAAAACGCTTACATTTTCTAGCATGTTCAATAAAAGGTTCTTCGCCTTCTTTCAAAGAAATTGAATTAACAATTGCTTTGCCCTGAACACACTTAAGGCCAGCTTCGATCACTTCCCATTTAGAAGAGTCGAGCATAATAGGAACTTTAGCAATATCTGGCTCCGAAGCAATCAAGTTGCAAAAACGAGTCATAGCAGCAACAGAATCAAGCATAGCTTCATCCATATTGATGTCTATAATTTGAGCGCCATTTTCTACTTGCTGCCTAGCAACACTCAAAGCTGTGTCATAGTCTTCTTCTAAAATTAAGCGTTTAAATACAGCAGAGCCTGTAACATTGGTTCTTTCACCAACATTGATAAATCGACTTATTGATTGTTCTGTCATCTCTTTACCACCTATACATTGAACGCTTCAAGACCCGAAAGTCTCATTAAAGAAGAGGTATCTAGTGGAATTCTTGGACTTTGACTCTCAACCTTTTCTTTCATTGCAGCTATATGCTCTGGCGTAGTCCCACAGCAGCCACCAACGATATTAATTAACTTGCTTTCAGCCCATTCACCTATGTGCTCTGACATTTCTTCCGCTTCAAGATCATACTCACCAAACTCATTTGGTAATCCTGCATTTGGATGAACTGACACATAACACTCCGCACAATTAGATAATGCGTCTACATATTGACGCAACATATCTGGTCCCAAAGCACAATTGAGACCAACAATCAGCGGATTAACATGGGAAATAGAGTTATAGAATGCTTCAGTTGTCTGTCCTGACAAGGTTCGTCCCGATGCATCAGTAATAGTTCCAGAGATCATAATAGGTAATCTTATCTCTAGTTGTTCAAATGCTTCTTCAATTGCAAACAAAGCGGCTTTTGCATTTAAAGTATCAAACACTGTTTCTACTAAAATAATGTCAGAGCCGCCTTTGATTAATGCTATCGTCGATTTCAAATAATCTTCAGCCAGTTCATCAAAAGTAACAGCTCTAAAACCAGGATCGTTCACATCTGGAGAAATGGACGTCGTTTTAGATGTTGGACCTAGTACCCCAGCTACAAATCGAGGCTTATCTGGTGTTGAAAACTCGTCACATGCTTCTCTCGCTAACTTTGCCGACTCATAATTAATTTCGATCGAAAACTCTTCCATCTCATAATCAGCCATGGATGCTTCAGTAGCGTTAAAACTATTCGTTTCAATGATATCTGCTCCAGATTCCAGATAAGCTCTATGGATGTCTCTGATCAGATTAGGTTGAGTTAGCACCAACAGATCATTGTTTCCCTTTACAGGAATGTGCCAATCTTTAAACCGTTCACCTCTATAGTCTTGCTCTTCGAGCTTATGCTTTTGGATCATAGTTCCCATCGCACCATCAAGGATAAGTATGTGCTTACTTAATAAATCTTTAAGCAGCTCTGTCTGATCTGGTTGTGTATTGTTGGCTAAAGTCATAGGGCATCCAATTTTTATCAAGCAAAGTTTTCGGTACGAACATTCTCACTAACCTGAGTAATGTCGTAAGGTGTCTTTTGGTAAACGTAGTAATTTAACCAATTTAAAAATAATAAATGACCATGCGCCTGCCAAGATTTCAATGGAATCTGAGTTACATCATCATTTGGATAATAATTAACTGGGATTCTTGGCTCTATTCCAGCAGCAAGATCTCGCACATATTCATCATGTAAAGTCAGCGTTTCGTACTCAGGATGACCAGTAATATAAACCCTCGTCCCTAGCTTGTTTTGCATTAAATAGGCACCCACGGTATCGGAACCTGCAACACAAATCAGATCTTTAACTTGTTCAAGTTTGTTCACTGGAATATGGCCATAACGAGAGTGAGGAACATAAAAGGAATCATCAAATCCTCTAACAATAGGTGCAAACTTTTGCCAGCGCTCATGTTTATAAACGCCGCTTAATTTACTTTCACGAATTTCATGTTTGATACCGTAGTGGTGGTATACCGCAGCCCATGCTGACCAGCATAAGAATAAGGTTGAAGTAACATGTTTATCAGCCCAATCTAATATTTCCTGTAGCTGAGGCCAATAAGTGATGTCACCATACTCTTTCAGCGCTAATGGAGCTCCCGTTACTATTAAGCCATCGTAGTTTTTAGTTTTTACGTCATCAAAATAGCGATAAAAGTTATCTAGGTGTGCTTCCGCTGTATTTTTGGTTTGGTGCTGCAATCTCACTAGATCAACATCTACTTGCAATGGAGAATTGGACAATAAACGAACCAGCTGAATTTCCGTAGTTATTTTATCCGGCATCAGATTGAGAATCGCCACTTGCATAGGACGGATGTCTTGGGTGTCTGCCCTGTGTGCGGGCATCACATAAATATTCTCCTGCCTTAAGGCATCAATAGCAGGCAATTTATTTGGTACGCGGATTGGCATGACGATATCGCTTAGTTGTTCATCTCTTAATAAGCAGATTACTTATATAAATAGCAATGTCAACATCTAGATGTTTAGACGTCTAAATGTTTATATAAATGTTAGAAAATAAATTTAATCTTGCTGGCAAAATGGGAGACTGTCTCGGGCGAATAAAGGAAATTCCGCCTTAACTGATATCCTCTAACGAAGACACCCATCGTAAAATTACTATAGGTGTCTCCGGTGTTTCTATCTCCGCCGTTTATCGAATTTAACTGAAGCTTTCTAGAACATAGCTAATATAGGCATCTCAGTTATGTATTCCGCTTTAACTAATACTTTCTAACGAAGACACCCATCGTAAAATTACTACGAGAGGCTTTGCTACTTATGGGTGTCTCTTCTATTTATTTTTATTTGACTAGGTTGTCTTACAATAAAGCTACTATAGAAATCTCGGTTCTTCTTAGTTTTAGTTTGAACAAAACCAAACAATCTAGAACTCCAATAGAGTTTTAGACAAAAGTTGCGAAAATAAATTTAACTGAAGTAGGTAGTGAGGAATTACAAAAAAACGGCATAAATGCCGTTTCAATAAAATCAGTGTTAATTGGAACCTATGCCCTTAATGTAGTCTATGAGTACTAAAGGCGCAGCCGCAATAACGTATACAAAAGACATAGCCTTATTCGCATTTTCTATATTCATAGCTTTGGCAACAACAAACGCGATGGCACACCAAGCAAAATAACCTAAGATCATCATGATAATCGAATCCATATTGTCGTCCCCTCAATAACTGAACCTACTATTAAGGGTAGAACAAGCGGCTATTTTTTCAGCTCAAAGCTGTTAGAAAATGCTAACTAGTTATTAATTAAGTGAATTAAGCAGATCTCGACTTAAGTTCATATTAGTTGCAGAGCCACTTACAGCTTGCTCCGACTCATCACGAACTTGCTCTAGACTCGTAATCACCTGATCTGAAGATGATTGCTGTGAACCTATCAAGTGACTCATTTGTTCCACTGCAGACTTACTCGATTCAGCTAATTCAGTTAGAGTTTCTAAGCGAGAGCTTGCTTCTCCAGCTATATCTAAAGATTCGCCCATTAAATTCTCAACTTCAGTTTGCTTGCTGATAATAGATGATGAGATATCCATGATCTTAGTCATTTCCGACTGAATTTGATCCGCTGAGCTATTTGCAGTATTTGCTAATGCTCGTACTTCATCCGCAACAACTGCGAAGCCGCGACCATGTTCACCAGCTCTGGCAGCTTCAATAGCAGCGTTCAGTGCTAATAAGTTGGTTTGCTCAGCAATACCTTTAATAGCATCAACTAAGTTTTCAATGTTTTTACTGTTCTCATCCAATGTCGCTAATAACTGGGTAAATTCAGAAATGAATTGGGCTGAATTCGTAATTTTATCAACTAGGTTAGTCAAGTGCTGAATAGACTCCTGACTCATATCATATGTTTCTACTGCACTTTGCAATGACTGATCAGAAGAGTTCCCCAAATCTTGAGAGTACTCTGCAGCGCTTCTCACTAAAGCGAAGACTTGCTCTATATTCTGCATTTTTGACTGAGAGGCCTGATTAACTCGTGTTGCCTCTTGATTAATTTGCTCAGCAATTTGTTTACTTTGATCTAACGATACAGTCTCAGATTGCTTGGCTTTTTCTTGTAGTTCTCTAAGTTCAGTTTTAGAGATCAAGACTTGGTCTGACGGTATGGTTGGCTTAAACAGATTAAACATACTTGGATCCTAATTTAGATTGTATATTCATTATTCGGCATCTACTCTAACAGCTTTAGTTTTAAATAAGCTACTAATGAATATATATTAATTCTAGAGTTTCGCCCGAATTGTTACTATTATTAAATTCAGCGAGTAAAAAAGTAAGTATAAAAATTAATAGTTGGATCTAATTGAATGTATTTTTATGCGGCCAGACAACCCATATTGGACGTGAACAAAAACCTATATGCTTACGAGCTTTTGTTCCGTGACGGCGTTGACAATGTGTTTCCCGGCATAGATGAAGATGAAGCAACAAGTCGGATCATTGAAGGCTCACAATTTAACTTAGGTATAGAGCACTTAACTGGTAATAAACCAGCTTTTATCAATTTTACCCTTGATACGATTCTAAAAAATTATCCAACTATGGTACCACCTGCGTCATTAGTAGTTGAAATTTTAGAGACTGTTCAGCCTGGTAAAAAGCTTTTAGAGTCAGTTAAAGAGTTAAAAAACCAAGGTTATGTTATTGCGTTAGACGACTATGAGCACAAACCTATTTGGCGCCATTTTTTCCCATATATCGACCTGATTAAAATTGATCTTCGAGCTATGTCATTTGATGAGATAGAGCAAGTGATAGCCGATATTAGTGATTTTCCAGATATTAAACTGCTTGCAGAAAAAGTAGAAACATCAGAAGAGTTCGAAAAATGTAAGCAAATGGGCTTTCAATACTTTCAAGGCTACTTTTTTTCTAAACCTGAAGTGGTAAAAACTAAAACTCTTTCACCAGCTCAGATGACATTAGCTGAACTTTTATATGAAACTTCAACGCCTGAAATTGACTTGCCCAAAGTTACTCAGATTTTTGAAAGAGACATCAACTTATCCTACAAACTATTACGTTATACAAATTCTGCTGCCTTTAAGCGTAGAGCCGAAATATCAACGATTAAACAAGCTTTAGTTGTGCTCGGAAAATATGAACTTAAAAAGTTCTTATCACTACTTTTTGCAGCCTCTGTGAGTGATGAAAAACCGATAGAGTTATTGAATTTAGCTATGGTTAGAGCCAGATTCTGTGAAAACTTAGCATCATTGGAAGGCTCTGCTGATTCCAGTATGGCATTTTTAACCGGAATGATGTCTTTAATTGATGCGATCTTAGATCAAAGTATTGAAATGGTGATGGAACAACTGCCTTTATCTAGTGATATCAAGGATGCACTAATACATAAGAAAGGAATTCTTGCGGATTACTTGAGCCTTGCTTTAGCTTACGAACAAGGTGATTGGGAAAATGAGTTGGCTATAGAAGAACAATTAAAACTATCTGGTCGACAAGTCCCAGCTACCTATTCAAATGCTATTAATTGGGCTGCTGAACAGATGGCAAATTTAACCTCAAAGCAATAATAAGGAAGCAAGGAGTTGCCTCCTTGCTATATCCATAATGAGTTTGCTTATAAACTTAACTGTATTTTTAGTTTAGCTAATAAACCTTTACCTATACCTCTTATTTCAAGTAACTCATCAAGAGACACTAATTCACCATTAGATTCAATATAGTCTAAAATAGCTTGTGCTTTAGCAGGCCCAATACCTTTTATACCAATTAAATCTTCAAATGATGCTTTATTTACATTTAACTTATTCTCACTAATTCGCTGTTCTTTTTGCGAGTTTCCTTGCGTAGGCTCCATAATCTTATTAGCCATCGCAGACGCACTTATGAACATTAGTAGTAACGAAATAAGTAGTAGTTTGAAATTTGCCATTTTGCTCTCCTTAGTAATGGGTAACTTCAAACTAGTTATAGTTCACCTTTTCAAAATTATCAATTTTAGGTACAATTATTTTATAAGCTGCTCTAACACCTGCTGGATTGTCGCGCCCACTTTACCGAAGAATACTCTACGATGGCTTGTTTTTCGCCAGATAAGGCTAAGTTTCCTGTCAGCTTTTGGATCTTGGATAAATTCAGTCTTCAATTTACTATTTTGCAATAATCCTGCTTGGACAGCTAATTTAGGCAAATACGTTTCACCATAATGTCCTTCAACCATAGCAAGCAGAGTATTTAAACTACTTGCTTGAAAAGGATGTACTCGATCTGACTTGGACAAATTAAATGCTTGAACAGTGTGTTCAGATAAACAGTGATCTTTTTCTAGAAGATAAACATTGTCACTTTCTTTTTCTGGGTGATAGACCCTAACAAACGGATCGCTTGTTAATTGCAATTCAACAAACTCTGACAATTGATAAGGCGTAGCTAATAGCACAATATCTAATCGCCCCTCACGTAACAGAGATAAGCAATTCTCAGTTGTATCTTCACGCAAGAATAAATTCAAATTAGGGTAAACGTCAGAGCATTTTTTTATCAATGGAGTTAGCACAAATGGGGCTATAGTAGGGATTATCCCTATATGTAACTCTCCTGAAAACTCATTGCCTTCAGCGCTAGAAGTAGCCACAAGATCTGCGCTTTGCTCCAAAATAAGTCGAGACTTTGTTACTACTTCAATACCTAGAGGAGTAAACACAAAGGTTTTGTGATCTCGCTCTATCAGTTGAGAATCTAATTGTTCTTCTAGCGCTTGGATAGCACTACTGAGTGTTGATTGTGAAACGAAGCACTTTTTAGCCGCTTGGCCAAAATGACCTGTATCATAAAGGGCTACTAAATACTTAAGCTGTTGTAACTTCGGGAGTTTCATGGAGATAGCCTTGTGTGAGGTAGTTAACGTCATTATCACACAATTCAAACAAGACACCCACCCTTCTGAACATAAACCTTACATCTACTCTAAATAACAAAGACACCCATTATGAATTATTCGAATCATTCAACAAATGGCGGACAAGTCACTCACCGCTTAAATTTCTTAAGCTATCTCAACTGAACAGCATTTAATCAATAATCGCTTAAACTTACAGTCAGGTTAAACGGTGGAGAACTCCAATGGTTGCTTATAAAAAAAGATTAATCATAGGGATATCATTATTATTTGCAGGTAGTGCTATGGCTGTGAGTAGCTGTAGCTGTGAAAACTCAAACTCAGAAATATTAAAGTGCCAGCAAAGCGCAGCACAAGGACTGACATGGTGGAACTGGTTAACGAATAATAAATCTTCTCAACTTCACTTTTTTCAATTAATAGAGCTACTACATATTCACGATCGTGAAATACAAAATGATACAGCTGCTATAATTAAAGAAAAACAAAAACCGTCGAATATATGAATCAAAATAAATCTTTCTTCAAGGCCCTGAAAAGTGCAATGGCAGCATTTTTTGGGGTGCAATCATCTTCACAACATCAGCAAGATTTTGAATCCGAAACTCCTTTTCCATTTATTTTAGCAGGTGTTATTTTAGTTATTAGCTTTATCTTTATTCTGGTTGCTATCGTCAACGCTGTTTTATCCAAGTAAAACGAGCTAAAACAAAGACACCCACCACAAACTTGACGGCTGAGAATTCTTGTCCATAATTAAGGAACACAACAACGAGTTAAACGGATTTAATTCTCATGCCACAATCAAGGAAGAGTCAGGTTTGCCTTGAAGCTACGCCTTATTATCATTGCATCTCCCGATGCGTTCGGCGCGCATTTTTATGCGGTCAAGATAAGCTAACTGGCCAATCCTATGAGCACAGAAGGCAATGGGTGGAAGATAAGTTACTCTTTCTCCCTACTGTCTTTGCCATTGACGTTTGTGCTTATGCTGTGATGAGCAATCACACTCATGTGGTGTTGCACATTAATCTGGATAAAGCGAAAAGCTGGAGTACAAGAGACATACTCGCTCGATGGCATCAGGTGTTTAAAGGCACTTTCCTCACTCAAGCCTTTATTCAAGGCAAACCTCTTTCTGAGCCCGAACTGACCACAGTGAAGGAGACGGCGCAAATCTACAAACAACGTCTACTGGATATCAGTTGGTTTATGCGAGTGTTAAATGAAGGCATTGCCAGAGCGGCCAATAAAGAAGATGAGTGCACAGGACGATTTTGGGAAGGTCGTTTTAAAAGCCAAGCTTTACTTGATGAGTCTGCTCTGTTGGCATGCATGACCTATGTTGAGCTTAACCCCATTCGAGCCCAAATTGCACACACACCCGAACAATCAGACTATACGAGCATCAAGCAAAGAATTAAATCCCTTACCAGCCAAACTACTACTTCCTTAATGCCTTTTTCTGACCAAGTTACGGTGCCTTCTCAAACCACTTTGCCTTTCAATCTAAACGACTATTTGACTCTTATTGAAACCACAGCTCGTTGTATTCAAACACAAAAACCTGAACTTAGTTACTCAACTGTTCCCAATCTTCTCAATCAATTGCACATCACTTCCCATAACTGGCTGACTCTCACTCTGCACTTTTCCAAGCTATTTCATGGAGCTGTCGGTGGTGAGTCTGCTTTGACAAGGTTTATGCAATACACTCATAAAAAACGGCGAAGTAACGTCAGTCACATCAAAAAACTCTTTGCGTAAATGAAATCAGAGCTGATTTCAAGGACCGCTGTGGCCGTAGGCTCCAATATTGTGCCTTTTCTGGTGTATTTAGTTAACACTCGATATTTCCAGCAGCTGTGCTGCTTTTTTTATCATCACATCCATTAATTCTTTAATGATTTTTTCTTTTGTCGCTGTGGTTAATTTAGTGGTGGGTGTCTAGGACTTAGAGCGCTTAGCACTAACAGTATTATCATAGTAAGCAAAGATTTCTGAGACCTTGCCTCTGCTGCTACCATCTTGACTAATGTTTCGAGCAACATTTACAAAACTAGTGTCCGCTTTGTAATAAATTTTATTAGTTAGTGGTGTGTTGTGATTGCTAATTAAGACAGGAATATTGCGTTCAAAAGCTGCTCTTTCAGCTCTATTAGCGAGTTCAACCTGATCATTAGCATCAAAGCCACCTACAGAGTAACTTGTAAAGTTGGCTGTCTCCGATAACGGAGCATATGGAGGATCACAATAAATCACGTTACCAGCGCGGGCTCGAGCAAAAGTTCTCTTAAAGTCCTGACATGAAAACGTTGCTTTTTTAGCTTTTTCAGAGAATTGAAAAATTTCTTCTTCTGGAAAATACGGCTTATTGTACGAGCCAAAAGGCACATTAAAACCACCAGAGCGGTTATAGCGACATAAGCCATTAAAGCCATGTCGATTCAAATAAAGGAATAATAGAGAACGATAATAAGGATCACTGCTTTTATTAAATTCATCTCTCAATCCATAATAATGAACTTTATCGTTGTTCTTTGCAGTAAAAAAGGTCTTAGCATCTTTGACATAAGTCTTCGGGCGCTTTTTAACAAACTTATAAAGCTCTATCAAATCTGGATTAACGTCATTAAGAAGATACTTATCGAATTCAGAGTTCAAAAATACCGAACCAGCACCTACAAACGGTTCCACCAATTTATTACCTTCAGGTAATCTGGCGTTAATCTCTTCGACAAGACTGTACTTTCCACCCGCCCATTTCAGAAAGGCTCGGATCTTCTTTTTCATTTACTACTCTATTATTCTTGGGCTTTCTGGAAGGCTAATATTTGTTGCTGGATCACCGAAATTGATTTTGCCCAAGCATTTGGCTCTATCTTTTTCGCTGCCAATCTTGCTTGTTCAATATTTTCATACAAACCATAAGTAACTACAATCCAGTCACTTTGTTTACGTTTGATTTGATAAATTCTTAGTTCATCTACAGGCACCGGCGCTGAAGATAAATATTCAGATAATACTGCTTCATTACTCACAGCTGTTAATTGTAATACAAAACGATCTGCTGGCAACGACATAAATACCTGATTATCTATAAAATAGGCAGGATATGTAGATTTTATTTCTCCTGACTCATTTAAACTAGATTCAGGAACATCTTCTAGCTCATTTTCGGATGGGTGTCTTTGGTTGTTCCGCAACTCATTTTGTGGTGGGTGTCTCTGACTATTTGAAGTTTCAGTGAGGTCTTCTTGCTGCAATTCGCTCAACAAATCGTTCTCAGCCTCACGCTGCTGTTCTTCACTCAACCTCACCTGTTCTTTCGTTAGCTCAGATAAAATTAAATCCGTCGTAGAGTTTTGCTCAACTTGTTTAGCTTCAATCTTTTCTTCCACCGTTTCAGCTTTATTTTTTTCACCCAAAATTTCAGCCAAAATAACTTCGCTACTCGCCGTAGGCATTGCCGTAACATGAGCCATAGGCTTTTCTTCTAACTCAAACTCTGTCTCAGGCTCTTTTTCTTCTTGCTTAGATTTATTCCAATCAGTTACAACTTGCTGATTTCCTGGCTTTTGCTCAACCTCAACAGGAAGACTTACTTCTTCCTTCACCTCTAACGGTTGCTCTAGTCCTTTTCTATAAACATACACACCTAATGCGAGTATCAAACTAGCTAAAACTAACAAAGACACCCACAACTTTAAATTCAATGGAGAATCATCTTCGGCTTGTCCTTCCCCTGATTGTTCATTGTATCCCAATAGCTGAATAGGCAAGCCTCCAGCGTTATCTATCCAGCGTTTTATCTTTGAATTCGTTTGAGCAGGAATACCTTCTATATACTCAACCATCAACTGATAACTTTCTTGCTTATTCAAAGTCGGAACCGTTAAGACCCTTACTAAGCTTGAATTAACATTCAACAATGTGGAGTTCAATGACTTATCTAATGCCAAAACAATTGTAAGCTCAATGCCTAAATTTCCAGCTTCGCTGAACAATTGAAGTAATTCTCCAACGATTCTTCCAGATAAAAACTGGCAGTTGTCCATTGCGATAAGAATTTGTTGTGGTTGGCTAAACTCGATAAAAGAGGTCAACATCGGCATTTCTGGGTCAAACAACACATTACCAAATAGTTGTTCAATGACCCTACTGCGAATTTGAATATCCGTCATGCCGCGTGTAGGAGTGACATAACACTTGTTTGCGTTTGGTAAAGTTTGCGTCAGTACTTCTTCTAATACAACCGTTTTACCAATCCCAGTAGGACCTTCAATAACTACAATTTTTTTCTGTGATAAACCAGCTTGGACTTTTTCAATAAAAGCCTGCCTAGAATCAGGAATATAAAACTGTGATGTTTCCTTGTTGGAAGCTGCCATTATAGAACTTGGTTTAATTCGCTCTCTGTTACGTCTTTCACCAGTATCGCTTGACCAAGCTGTTTCGGCAACACAAATCTTATGGTATCAGCCTGAACTTTCTTATCTTTTTTCATATGAACTAAGTATTGCCCACAGTTCATATTTTCAGGACCTGCGATTGGTAAATCAAAATAACTCAACAGAGACTTAATGCGTTCAACATCTTGTTCACTCAACCAGGTTCTGTTTAAAGCAACTTCTGAAGCTTGAACCATACCTGCTGCAACAGCCTCTCCATGCAACCAATTACCATAACCCATTTCCGCTTCAATAGCGTGACCAAAGGTATGACCTAGATTTAATAATGCTCTTAAACCTGCTTCTTTTTCATCTTGAGCAACAATATCAGCTTTGTTTTGGCAACAGCGCTTAACTACGTAAACGAGTTGTTCTGCGGTCTTAGTTTTTATCTCTTCTCTGTTTTGCTCTAAATATTCGAAGAATTCTAAATCGCCTAAAATACCGTACTTAACAACTTCGGCCATACCAGCTGCAAATTCTTTAACTGGTAACGTTTTCATCGTATCTATATCAATAACCACAGCTTTAGGCTGATAAAAAGCCCCAATCATATTCTTTCCTAACGGATGATTTACTGCAGTTTTTCCACCAACTGACGAGTCCACTTGAGATAAAAGTGTGGTAGGCACTTGAATGAAATCAACTCCACGCTGATAAGTAGAGGCGACAAAACCTGTGATATCACCAATAACACCGCCACCAAGCGCAACTAGGGTCACATCTCGAGCAAAGTTATTTGCTAATAAGAAGCTCATGATCTTTTCGTAATTGGCTAGTGTTTTGTATGCTTCACCATCTTCAATAGCAAACCAACTTACCTCAAATGATGCCAAAGCTTGATTGATCATGTCTTCGAATAAAGGCTGTAAAGTATGATTGGTTATAACAACAACTTTGTTGCCTTTTATATGAGGAACAAAAAAGGAGCTATCTGACATAGCTCCTGATTTAATATAAATTGGATAGCTGCGCTCCCCTAATGATACGGTTAAGGTTTCCATGCTTACAGCCTCCAGTGATTATGAATTAAAAGTCTAAACGGTTAATTATATCGTTCGCAACAACACGTGCGCTTTGTTCATCCGTCTTTACAACAATGTCTGCTACTTCTTCGTATAGCGGACCGCGCTCTAATGCTAAGCGCTCTAGTACATCTTGTGCAGGTTCTTCCGTTTGCAATAAAGGACGACGCTTATCACGCTGAGTTCTAGCAACCTGTTTTTCAATTGGCGTTTCTAGATACACAACAATACCGCGAGCCGACAAGCGGTTACGGATTTCTTTACTCACTACAGAGCCACCGCCTGTAGCTAATACAATACCTTGCTTTTCAGTCAGCTCAGTGATTACATTTTCTTCACGTTGGCGGAAGCCTTCCTCCCCTTCAATGTCAAATACCCACGCAATATCTGCACCAGTACGACGCTCGATCTCTTGGTCTGAATCTATAAATTGAAGGTGTAACTGCTCGGCTAAGTGTCTACCAATAGTGCTTTTACCTGCACCCATAGGCCCTACTAAGAAGATATTTCGTTTTTCAGCCATATTACCTAATCAAATAATTAATCTGTTTACTGTTTTAAAGTCCTGACGCTGTCACGGGCGCCCTCGAAAAAAATAAGGCGCGAATTATCGCAAAAAACAAATTGAAAAAGCAAGCTTGAGATGGAATTAGCCATAAACAATTAATATGCCAGATAAAAGTCGATATTTATCAACAACTAATAAATATGAAACTTTGGAGTTCATTCTTCGGTTAGAACTAATTTTGGCGTAACAAACACCAATAGCTGTCTTTTTTCGTTATAGTTCGTATTAGATTTAAACAATCTTCCTAAATAAGGAATATCAGATAACACTGGTACCTTATTACTTGAATGAACAACTTGTTGTTGATAAATCCCCCCAAGGACAATTGTTTCACCATTTTTCGCTGTTACTCTGGTAGATATTTGTTGAGTATCGATAGCAACAGCTGGCCCAGTAGAAGTGATAACGGTATCCCCTCTTGCATCTTGAGTTATCACTAAGTCCAGAATTATGTTGTCTTTTGGGGTTATTTGAGGCGTCACCTCTAAACTCAGCACTGCTTTTTTAAACGCTACGCTAGTAGCACCATGAGCAGCCGCTTGCAAATAAGGAATTTCGGTACCTTGCTCAATCCTTGAAGTATTCTGATTAGTTGCGAGAATCCTCGGTGAAGCAATAATTTCACCTTTGCTTTCTCTTTCCAATGCCGATAATTCTAAATCGAGTAAACTGCCATCTGCTAATTTAGCAACTTGCACAGCAACTCTGCCAGCAGGACTGGGTATTGGTAAATTAACATTAAGTCTACTCAAGTAATCAGTTTGTTCTATCTCACCTTGTCGAACTTGCTCTAAGCTGTCTAGAGAGCCTGAAGTTGTTATCCCAGCAGAATTCGCTCCTCCAGTAACTCCCCATTGAATGCCAAATTGTTCATCCAAATTATCTCTAACCGTAACCATCCTAGCTTCAATGATCACCTGCTTTGCTTTTCTATCTAGCTGTTCAATTGCAGGTATAAGCTGTGATATTGCTTGTTCAGTGTCTTTGACTATTAAAGTATTAGTTCTATCATCTGCTGTCACTTGGCTGCGTTTAGACAAAATCGCTTCTTTGCTAGATTGCAGTGTATCTACCAGTTCTTTTGCTTTTGCGAAGCGAATCGGAAAGAGTCGGGTTATCAGAGGCTTCGTCTGCTCTAACTTATTTTCTAGTTCTTGTTGATTAAGTTTATATTTCGTCAATTCTCCTGCTGGGGCCACTACAATAATATTATCTTGCAGTTCGAATTCTAACGAGTGGAGTTGCATTATGAGATTGAGCGCTTTAAGCCAAGAAACATCACTAAATTCAATACTTACTTTGCCTGCAACTTTGTCTGACATTATTAGATTGAGTCCCCTTACCTTTGCTATGCTTTTGAGTACTAATTGCAACTCAACATTGTCAAAGCTGAGATTAATTTTTTCGCTTTGTTCTGCGTTAATACCTAAACTTATGAGTAATAACAAAAAACTGGCTAACTTTATTTTCATCCTTGTTTCTTCCTTTAGTCATCAATAACCGTCAACTCAAATTCACAACCTTGCCACCTGTAAACTGCGTGTTTCAATCCTGCAGAGATAAGTTGAACACCTTCATCAAACAAGCTTTTTCCAACCACGAGAAAGGTCTCGCCAGATAGTCTTTGCTGCACTAAGGTGATCACTTTCCTTTTATCCGAAACAATTCCTATTAAAAAATACCTTGCTTGAACCGCTGAACAATCGGGCACAAACCTAGGTTGAGAGGTTGCCTGTTTTGTCACATTATTTAGACGAGTGCTTGGTGCATCTCTAACAATAAAAATAGATGGGTAAACGCTATATAGAACAAGTAAAATTAAAACTATGGTAGTGACAACTATGTATTTTGCTCGATTGGAAGAGCTGACACTGAATTGTGAAGCTAAATTGAGAGTAAACATGTTTAATCTACTTCCATCGCTTTATAAATCAACACACTTGCAATGAATTCTGCTTGCTCTGCATCTGCCGCTGTGGTTTCTTCTTCTTGATACATGGCAACACTTAGTTCAATAAAAGCAAAACTATCATCGCTATCTATAGCCGAAACTAAACTGGATACGAAAGGTGTCACAAAGATGGTTACCTTGTACTTGATATTCAGCAGAGTCGTTAGTTGTTTTAATTTTTGTTGTAATCTGACGGCAAAAGAAAAATTATCGTTTGTATACTCTGACAAGATGAACGGCTTGCTGCACAATAAGTTACTTCCCCAATACATAACGATGTAGACTGTATCACTGGTAAACTCAACAACTCCCCAATATTGCTCTTTGGTTGATTGCTCTCTGGTAGGCTGCTCTTTTGTAGATAGCTCTCTGACAAGTGGTTCCTCAACAAGCTGCTTTTTGGCTAGCCAGGCTAAGGTTAAATGGGTACTCTCTAAACGAACCAATTTACTCTCACAAGACTCATGCATCGCCGACAGAGTTGATAAACTTTGCTTATTCACTGCTACAAGATTGTACCGAATTATCCCGTCTCGCTTGCTAACAACTTCAGTATCCAGTAGTAACTCTTCAGCCTCTGCATTAAACTCAGACTGAACTTTATCTTTTATATATGTATCGCGTTCTTTCTGCGAAAAAGTATCATCAATAGAGATTTGCTGATAAAAGAATTGCTCTGATGGCAAACTTACCAATAAACACGCTTTTCTGGGTAGAATTGAAATTAATTTTGTTGCAGCCTCCTTCTTATCAAATGAAGAATCAAACAACCACTTTCTTTTGATCTCGGCGTTTCGTTCCTTTTTGTATTGAAGTTGCAATAAACAAATTTTATTTTTTATCGCAACTAAGCACCAAAACTCTTTACCAAACATCCTTTTGCCAACCTTTAACATACCTATGTCCCTAGCTATCCCTGTTTGTATTTAGGTTAGACTACGAATACAAATTTATCCATTTTAGGTACTATAAAAATCTTTTCTAAATCTGCTCAATCGTTATACTTAACTTCTTTTTAGTTGGTTTTCATGATTTTTAGATGGTTTGGCTAATTCGCTTTATTAAACTGGGTATTTTGTTAGCTGTTCTTGGCATAAGTGCTTTGGTCGGTTTTTATTTTTACGTCAAAGATGAACTGCCGACAGAAGAAAGTATTCGTGATGTTCGTTTTCAAATACCAATGAAAATTTACACTCAAGATGGTGAGTTAATTTCACAGTTTGGAGAAAAGCGCAGAACGCCTCTTACCTACGAAGAGATTCCACAAAGCATGAAAGACGCTATTTTAGCGACTGAGGATTCTCGTTTTTACGAACATTATGGAATCGATCCCTTTGGTATCGCCGTTGCTGCTTTCGACACTTTAATTCTTGGTAAACGAGCTCGTGGTGCAAGTACTATCACTCAGCAGCTTGCTAGAAATGCTTTTTTAACTTTAGATGTAACCGTAATTCGAAAAGTAAAAGAGCTTTATATCGCTTTGCATTTAGAACAAGTTCTAAGCAAAGAAGAGATCCTCACCTTATATTTAAACAAAGCTTTCTTTGGCAACCGAGCTTATGGCGTTGGCGCAGCTGCTCAAGTTTACTACGGCAAAAACATAGATGAATTGACTTTAGAGCAGTTTGCTATGATTGCAGGCTTGCCAAAAGCACCGTCAAACTACAACCCAATTCGCAATCCTGAGAGAGCGATTCAACGCAGAAATACTGTACTAAACCGTATGTTAACGGTTGAAGCTATTACGCAACAAGAATATGACTATGCACTTTCTCAACCTGTAACAGCAAAGCGCCATGGCGCACAAATAACAGCTCACGCTCCTTATGTAGCTGAGCAAGTTAGAAAGCAAATGGTCGAGAAGTACGGGTTAGAAAAAGCTTATACAGAAGGTTTCAACGTTTACACAACAATAACCTCAAAAGCGCAAAAAGCAGCTCAACTTGCAGTTAAAAACAACATTCATGCTTATGACGAAAGACATGGTTACCGAGGGCCAGTGCGATATCTATGGCGTGAAGTTGAAGAACAAAAAGAAAAAACGGCTGAGCAACTTTACCGAGAGTCGCAACAAAAAAGGATGGCTGAGCAGCACAACGATGGCTTTATTGGTTCCACTTGGACTCTAGAGCAAATAAACGAGTATTTAGCAGATTTACACGAATATGGTGATTTAATTCCAGCTATAGTGACCAACGTAACAGAAGATACCGTCTATGTTCACTTAAAGTCAGGTAGAGTGGATGTTATTGACTGGGACAACTTAAAATGGGCAAGAAAGTACGAGTCTGACACTGAACAAGGCAAAGCACCTAAAAAAGCATTTGATATCGTGCAACCTGGGGCTTTGGTTTGGCTGCGTCCAAATCCGGATGGCAGTAATAGACTGAGCCAAATACCAGATGTGAGCGGAGCGTTAGTTGCTTTAGATCCTAATAGTGGAGATATCTTAGCGTTAGTTGGTGGTTACTACTTCGGTCATAACCAATACAACAGAATTATCCAAGCCAAACGACAAATTGGCTCAAATATTAAACCTTTTGTTTATTCAGCAGCTCTTGATAAAGGATACACTTTATCAACCTTGATCAATGATGCACCTATCAACAAATGGGATAAAGGTTTAGGTTCGTCTTGGCGTCCTAAAAATTCACCTCCAACATATGGCGGTCCGACTCGTGTTCGTGTCGGGCTTGCAACGTCGAAAAACGTAATGGCAGTTCGCCTAGCTCGCTCTGTTGGTATTGAAAACATAGTTGAGCATCTAACTCGTTTTGGTTTTGACGAAAGTGATCTACCAGCAAATGAATCTTTATCTCTTGGTTCTGCGTCACTAACACCATTATCCGCGATTAGAGGGTTATCGACTTTCGCCAACGGCGGTTATTTAGTAGACACCCACCTTATCGACTATGTTATAGATTCCCAAGGCGAAGAAGTTTTCCGACAAGTGAAAGCTATTGCCGGTTTGGATGAATTAGAAGAATCTGGTGAATTAGCTCCAGAGGACAACAGTAACTTTGTAATGCCAGCGCCAAGAATAATATCAAAAGAAAACGCTTTCCTAATCGCTGATGCAATGGAAAGCACGATAAAAGGCAGCGTAAGTTGGAAAAATGGTACAGGCTGGAACGGCACAGCGTGGCGAGCGCAAAAATTAAAACGCAAAGACTTAGCAGGTAAAACAGGCACGACAAACCAATCTGTAGATACTTGGTTTACTGGTTTTAACCAAGACATTATCGCAACTAGCTGGGTTGGTTTTGACGCGCCAGGAAGACCATTGGGCCGAGCTTCATACAATACGAACTTAGGCAAAGGTCAACTTGTAGGTGGTGAAGCTGGAGCGCTCACAGCCTTGCCTGCTTGGATTGAATTTATGGAACAAGTATTACCTGAATATCCTGTAAAAAATAGAGATATTCCAGAAGGTATTATATCGGTTAGAGTCGATAGAGAGACTGGTTTGTTAACTCGACAGACTGGTTACCATAGCCGTTTCGAGTACTTTATTGCAGGTACTGAGCCAACAGAATACGTTGATGATTATCAACAAGCACAAAACCAACAACAAGACGAAGTTGAAGAAGAAGAAGAGCTGTTTTAATAACAGCTCTTTTCTAATATTAGCTCTTTGCAGCGCCAAAAACAGAATTTCTTCAGTTATATCAAATAACTTTAACCTCTCAGTTCCCCCTCGCCGATAAAGTCGCTATTGTGTTATAAAACAAACTTAGTCAGTAATAAAAGGAAATGCTGTGTCAGACTGGTTATCCGTTATTCCTCCTCTATTGGCCATTGCCGTTGTGCTTTGGAAAAAAGAAGTAATCTTGGCATTGCTCGTTGCTATTTTTAGTTCTGAATTTTTAATCTTATTATCAGGGTCTGAACAACAAGCTTTAGCTGGTTTTGCGTTAGCTAGTATAGAACGCATAGTTAACGTATTTGCCCAAGGTGGTAATGCCAGAATACTCGTATTTTCTTTGCTTGTAGGCGCTCTACTCGCCTTTATGCGCTACTCTGGTGGCGTTACCGCAACAGTTAATTATCTGGTGAAAAAAGGTCTTAGTGGTAATGCTAGACGTTCCCGATTTTTGGCTTTCTTTACTGGTGTATTTATCTTTATCGAATCGAATTTGAGTGTACTTATGGCTGGTATCCTTTCTAGAGGGCTATTCGATAAGTTCAACATGAGCCGCGCTAGACTTGCTTACATTATAGATAGTACCTCAGCACCTATTTGTATTTTAATCTTGATGAATGGCTGGGGCGCCTATGTATTAGGCTTATTAGGCTCTTACGAGCTAGAGCAATCACCTGTTTCTATTTTGATTCAAACAATCCCTCTGAACTTTTATGCGATAATTACTTTAGCGATAGTGCTATACACCATTATTGCAGATAAAACCCACGGTCCAATGAAAAGAGCTGAGTTAGAACAGCACAAAGCTCAAAAACACTTGGAACTAGACGTTGAAGCAAGTAAACCTAGATACATGTTAGTCCCTTTGTTAACCATGTCTTTGTCTATGGTCGCTTTTATGTTCATCACAGGTAATGGCGACTTTACCGCAGGTTCAGGTTCTAAATCCGTGCTGTATTCAACAGCTTTAGCTTGTATTGTCGCTTATGCAATGATGGTAGGCAGCAAGAGGTTTACTCACAAACAAATGACAGACCTGAGTTTTAAAGGTATGGCCGAGCTATTGCCCCTAGTAACTATTGTATTGTTTTCTTTAGCACTAGGAAGTAGCTTAAAACAGCTAGGTACTGGTATCTTTATTTCTGGCTTAGTCGCAGATTCATTACCTTACTTTTTGATCCCAGCAGCGATTTTTATTGCAGGGGCACTTATGTCATTTTCAACTGGAACCTCTTGGGGCACATTCGCAATTCTTATTCCAATAGGTATGCCTCTGGTGATTCATTTAGGATTACCTGCTCCGCTTATACTCGCAGCAATACTCGGTGGCGGTATATTTGGAGACCATTGTTCACCTATTTCAGATACCACAGCCGTTTCTGCCGTTGCTTCAGGTTGTGATTTACTAGAACACGTTAAAACTCAATTACCTTACGCTTTAACTGGTGGTGTATTGACTATTCTTGCTTATCTAATTGCAGGACTAGTTTTAATCTAGCCTCAATTGAGTGTAATTGTTGGTTGTTGGCTTGCGGTAATTGTTTGTCAACAACCATGGACAGCCTCTTGTTCCGGTTATATTCTAAAAACGTGAAATAAATTTAACAAATGGAATCATAGAACCTGTGTTAAACAAGCTATCTATCAGCCTTACTGGTTTTGCAATTTGCTATTTATTAATGCAATTTGGCAGCTTGTTCGTTATTCCTTTTGGTTATGCCAGTTTAATTTGGCCAGTTTCAGGGGTGATGTTAGGACTATACCTAGTAAACGGTCCTTGGATTTTATTTAGTACTTTTCTAGGAACTCTCCTTTACCTATTTAGCAGCGAAGGGATTAATAGCCTTCCTGTGTATGCGAATCTATTGCTAGCTGCTATCACAGTCTTGCAAATGATACTGAGCAAAGAGCTGATAGAAAAGTTTTGCAGTTTACCAATTAGAAGTCACAGTCCCTGGCAAATTATTAAGTTTCTTATCCTGACAGGTCCAATTGCTAGCGCTGTATCTACGCCATTGAGCATGTTTTTCCTAGCTCCTTATCTCAACTATTCCAACGAAATTTTATGGTATATCGCGCTGTCGCTTTGGACTGGAAATACCGTCAGTATTATTTTTATCACTCCAGTTATCTTGTTCTTATCTTCAAACAAATACGTTCGAAGAGCGCAAAGACCCTTTGCTGCAACCTTTGCAACAGTCTTTGTATTAACGGCAATAACCTCAGTCTATTTGTTGCAAAACCGAAATCATGAGCAAGAACAAAACCGTATATTTATTAAAGCGACCCAAGAATATATAAAGGCTACGGGCGTTATTGTTAACAGCTTAAAACACAATCTGACTGCATTAGATGGATTAATTCAGGCTTCAGAATACATTTCAAAAAGTGAGTTTGAACAA
Source organism: Psychrosphaera sp. (assembly GCA_965221615.1). GTDB lineage: Bacteria > Pseudomonadota > Gammaproteobacteria > Enterobacterales > Alteromonadaceae > Psychrosphaera. The sequence goes on from OZ244904.1 coordinate 2,680,919, forward strand.
TTTACCAGTGAGATGTTAGCTCTTCATACTAATGAAGCGATCAGAGCTTTTGCTTGGTTACCTCGTATAACCACAGAGCAAAGAGAAGAATTTGAGCAACATTTAGTAAGTGAACAAGAGCCAAATTTAAAGATCCGCCAATTAACGTCTAGCGGAGTCATAGTCGCACCTGAACAAGATTATTATTTACCGATTAAATACTCGGTACCTTACGATAAAAATAAGCAAGCCATTAGTTTGGACGTATCAAGACACCCAACTGTTCAACAAAGTGTCACTAAAGCCATCGAGCAGCAAGATTTTGTACTCTCTCCTATGGTTTCATTGATTCAGCAAAGAGATAAATACACAGGTGTTATCGTGTATTACCCGAGTTTTAGTGACAAAGCTGGAGAGCATCCTTTAACAGGCTTAACAGAAGTAGTGTTAGAGCTAGACTTGTTGTTGCAATCTCTTCACCAACAGCCTCAGGGAGAGTTTTATACTTTTCAACTAGCCTATGGCGATAACAACACCTTTACTCATCAGGAGTTTAATCACAAAGCCAAATTTAGCCATGAAGTTGAATTTGAACTATTCGATAAAAAAGCACAATTGCTATTTGTTAGCACAGAGTTATTTGAGCAAAGGTTAGTTAATTGGAATAGCTTTGCCATCATATTTACTGGCGTCATCATTGGTGTTGTATGCGTTATGTTTGTTTTCTTTATCGTTACTTTCAACGCATCTCTCACTCGGCAAGTTAACGACAGTACAAAAAAGTTAGTGCAACAAAATGCTGAGTTAGAAAAAGCTTACGCTGCTAAAAATCTATTTCTAGCTAATATTAGCCATGAGTATAGAACGCCATTAAATGCAATTATAGGTTTTACCGAAGTCGCGCAAAGTGAAATTAAAGATCCGCAATCTTTGCAATACTTTAATCAAATTAACCAATCTTCAAATGTTTTACTCGGTATCGTCAATGACGTCTTAGATTATTCGAAGATGCAAGCTGGTGAACTGAGACTTGAGGCAATCCCTTTTAATTTAAAACTTGCCACACAAAGTGTAATAGATATTTTGGCACACAAAGCTAGGCAAAAAGGCATCGCTTTCGAATTTGACTTCAATTCGTGTTTTGATATTTGGGTTAGCGCAGATGAAGTGCGATTCAAGCAAATACTCATCAATTTATTAAATAATGCCGTCAAGTTCACCCAAGAAGGTAAGATTACCATTTTCTGTCGCTGCAAAGATGTCAGAGAGGGTAAAAAGCGATTCTCAATCTCAATCAAAGATACAGGTATTGGCATTGCACAAGAAACTCTGCAAGACCTATTCAAACCGTTTTCACAAGCTGAAGCATCAACTAACCGAAGATTTGGTGGTACTGGTTTAGGATTATCCATAGTGAAGCAGCTTACCAATCTAATGGGCGGCGAAATTTTAGCTCAGTCAGAACTAGGTAAAGGCAGTAACTTTACTGTAAGCATACCGTTTAAGTTAACAGAAGCTCCACAAAACACAGATAATCTTGAGCAAGAGGTCAAAGCAAGTGACTACCAAAACTATAGCGTTTTGGTGGTAGAGGATAACAAAGTAAATCAGCTAGTTATCAGTAAGCACTTAGAAAAGTTACAGGTTAATTTTATTCTTGCGGATAATGGTCAAGCAGCGCTCGATATATTAGTAAAAGAGTCCGTAGATCTCATTTTGATGGATTTGCAAATGCCAGTTATGGATGGATTCACAGCTTCAGGTTTGATTAAACAAAATAAGGCTTTGCAACACATTCCTATTGTTATTCTAAGTGCGAGTGTAGGTAAAGATGAGAAAGAAAAAGCAGACGCGCTTGGTATTCACGATTACATTGAAAAACCATTTAAACAAGAGCAACTAATTAAAGCATTTAATAAGTATTTGATAGATAGTAATTAATCTGGTGTCTGCAAAACTTAGCTTAAATTAAAAAGTTATTTTTATAAAAAAGCCCGCCAATGCGGGCTTTGTCAGCTTGAAAGCTTTTATCAAAAACTTAATTAGCAGCTAACGCTTTTGCACTCATCTTTTCACGTTCCACAAACTTAAGCCATTGTGTTGCCATGCGCTCCGAACTTTTGATGCTCTTAGCAGTGGTGAAAGCTATGATAGCTTGGTCAAACTGCTTGAGGTTAAAGTTAGCCATCCCCAGAGCTAGATATAAATTACCAGGGTTGGATAATCCACCTTTTTTAGATGCTTTATTACCCGCTTCAATTGTCTTGTTAAAGTCGCCTTTTTGCAGATATAGTTCCGCAATCTGTTGCTCGGCATCGCCATTAGTCGTTAAATCTGCCAGTTTTCTGTATGAGCTAATAGCTAAATCATACTCTTTAGCGCCAACCCAAGACTGGGCTAAGAATTTGATATTTTTCTCGTTTTCAGTAACTAACTTATCTCTAATTGCCTTATCTAATACTTTACCTGCTTTGTACGGCAAACCATTGAAATAATAGATTTGAGATAGGTTACGCAAATCCGATTGTTTGGTTACATAACCTTGCTGATATGCAGCTTCCATTACCGCCAATTGCTTTTGTTCCGCACCGATCTCACCGTACATCCCCGCTAACTGAGTCCAGTATTCAGGTTTATTGAAAAGGCGAACCATAGTTTCTAGAACTTCCGTTACTTTCTTAGGTTGTTTCAGTTCAAAGTAGATAGCACGTTGTAGCACGTACCAATTCTCTTCTGCCTTAAAACCTTCTGCGGCCTGCAAATTAATTGCTGTTTCGATATAAACCAAAGCCTCTTTGTAGTGCTTAGCTTGATAACTTGCTTGTGCTTTTAATACGTAATTTTTAACTGGTATTTTGCCAGTATTAAGATCTTCCCAACCTTCTATGTACTTTAATGTTTTACCATAGTCACCGTTGGCCATAGCTAACTGGGCTAATGAAAATAAAGTACTTAGTTCTAATGATTCAGGGATAGGTTTCTGCGCGACAACTTGTTCAAATGAAGCTATTGCTTCATCCATGCGCTCAGCATTGTAGTAAATAAAACCATAAAAGTTATAAAGCATAGCTAGCTCGTAACTATTTAAGCTACCCGCTTTGTCTTTTATCGAATCTAAAACTTCTAAGCCTGCTGTGACATCTCCTTTATCTGCAATCTCTTGTGCTCTAGCAAGCTGAGCATAGACCCGAGAACTCAATGCAGGTGTACGACGACGCTTTCGCTCTTGCTTTTCTTCTGCTGCATAAGCAGAAGAAATTTCAATCACTGGAACCATATCGGCTAAGCTGGAAGCTAAGAGTACACTTACCGCAGCTAAGCTAGTTGTAAATAAAGACTTCATGTTAACTCCTAGCCTGCCATTTCAAAGGTAATACGGTTTTGCACGCCAGAGACTTCTGTTGCAGCACCATTTACTACACGAGGCTTATATTTAAATTTCAGTGCAGCATCCATAGCTGCACGATTGAAAATTCCTTCAGGATTAGCTTCGACAACCTTAGGCTCTTTTACAGCTCCCGATTTATCTACTGTAAACTCAACGATAACGTAGCCTTCTATCCCACGCTGCAAAGCTCGACGAGGATAAACAGGAGCAACCTTTACAATAGGCAAATACTCACCATCACCTGACTCTAGTGCTAAACCTTTGCCAATTGACACATCCGCAGATACATCTGCACTAAAGTCAAAGCCTGCACTGTCATTATTCGCCGTTTGTGGCGAAACTTGAGGCTGTTCCATTGGTGGTGGTGGCTCTTCTGGCTTGGGTGGCTTCTTTGGCTTACGCTCTTTTTTCTGAACTGTTTCTTCTTGCTTTAAACGGACGAAGTCTAAAACATTACCTACTGGAGGTTCAGATAACGCAGATCCTGACGTTTTGATCAAAGCTTGCATGCCATATAGCAAGCCTATTGTGATGGTTGCAGCAACAGCCAAAGCAACTAAATAACGTTTAAACATAATTGCAATTCTCTATGTTATTGAGTTTCAATTACGGCTCTTGCGCCGCGATTGAAACGTCATATACACCAGCAGCTCTTGATGCATCCATTACCTTGATTAGGGTATCGGTAGTTGCTTTTTTATCAGCTTGAATAACCACAGAACCTTGTGGATTTTCCGCTTTAAGACGTTCCACATTCGCTTGCACAGCACGTACATCTACGCGGCGTTTATTGATCCAAATTTCACCTTTGTCAGAAATAGCAATCAGAATATTTGCTCTCTCCTTCTTCACTGCGGTCGCTGCTTCTGGGCGGTTTACGTCAATGCCTGCTTCTTTTACAAATGAAGCTGTCACTATAAAGAAAATCAACATGATGAATACAACGTCCAGCATTGGCGTTAAATTGATCTCTTCTTCCTGCTCTTCCTGCATTAATGTTGCTAATGGCGCTCTCATAACCTTTCTTACCTTATTCAATTTTGCTTTAGTCAATCCCTGTGTAATTAACTAAAGCAACAGTTTAGTGATGGATTTCCAACTCTAACTTATCTTCTAATAATTCGACTTCTCGCTTCGCAGTGCGCTGCAACCAAGTGTTAGCAAAAACACCAGATAACGCGCCAACCATTCCAGCCATTGTTGGGATAGTTGCTTTAGACACACCACTAGCCATAGATCTGGCATTACCGCTGCCACTGATAGCCATAACATCGAATACTTCAATCATGCCTGTCACTGTTCCCAACAACCCCATTAATGGGCATAAGGCGACGAAAGTAGTTATCAAAGCCAAGTTCTGATTGAATCGCATCTTGGCTCTAGCTACGAATGCTTGGCGTATTTGTTCTGCATTCCACGAACTTCTGTCATTGCGTTCGTACCAAGTTTTTATCAAACTCTTTTTGTATCTTCGGTGACCTGACAAAGCATAAAAAATACGTTCTAAGATCATCATCCACATTACAAAAATCATCACTGCGATGGCGTTTAATACAACGCCACCTGTATCTAAAAACTCGCGAATGGCTTCAAGGGTTTCTGTGAGTAAAACCACAGCCTTCTCCTTAATTAAGCTACCGTCTTCTTAACTTCTTTAATATCGTTGCGACGCTCTAACTGTTCTTCAGAACGCTCAGCAATGATGCCTGCACTTTGCTCTTGTAAGATGAATAAAATGTTCTTACTGCGAGTATTAAGTACGCTAGACAATACAACTGTTGGAATAGCTACTACTAAGCCAAGTACTGTTGTCATCAAAGCGGTAGAAATACCACCAGCCATAAGTTTAGGGTCACCTGTACCGAACAAGGTAATTGCTTGGAAGGTATTGATCATGCCTGTTACTGTGCCTAATAAGCCCAATAAAGGAGCTATCACAGAAACAATCTTGATTAACGTTAGATTACGTGTGATCTTTGGCATTTCACGTAAGATAGCTTCACTTAGCTTAAGTTCTAAAGTTTCGTACGCGACGTTAGGAAATTGTTGGTTTACTCTAAGAACACGACCTAAAGGGTTGTTATCTTTTAACTCTTTGTTTTTAAGTTGGCGTTTAACCTTAGCTTCCATTAACGCTAGCGAAATAAACCTTTCTAGAGCAATTAAGAAAGCAATTAAACCAACAGCAATGATTACGTAACCAACTGGGCCACCTTGGTCAACGCGCTCTTCTACAGTAGGAGCTTGTACTAATAAACCAAGAATAGAGCCGCCTGTTGGATCTAAGGCAAAAGGCTTAACTTCATTTTGTGAAGCTTGCAATTCAGCAGCACCAGCATTGAAACGTGAAGCAGGTTGACGAACCAATTCAGCAACAGTACCTGTTGTCGGATTGATTTCTAAGTATTTACCATCAGATACTAAAGAGAATGCACCAACACGAAGTACTTCTTTATTCACTTTATTTCCATTAGCTTCAACCACGTCACGATTGAAACGAGCTACTTTACCTTGCTCAGTCATCTCGCGTTGTAATTCAAACCAAACCTGTTCAATTTGTTCGATAGAAGCTAATTTTGAGCTGCCTCCCATGCTTTCGGCCAATTCTTCAAAAAAAACGTCGCGGCCTGGGAACTGTGCTGAAACGTTAGACGTTTTCATTTTACCTGCTGAATCGCCAGAAACTTGCTGAAGTACCCCAAACAATTCTTTGAGCGATCCCATACGCTTACCTAAGGACTCAGATAAATCAGCAAGCTTAAATTCATTTTCTTCAAAACTAGTTTCTAGTGTTTCAGATTTCTTAAGCGCTGTATCACGACGGGCTTCGGCCTGTCTTAACAATCTATCCTGTTCTGCGCTTTGGTTTAAGAATGCTTGCTCACGAGTTTGGTTCTCAGCTGACTGGGCTAATTTACCTTGTTCTAATTGAGCCAATAGTTCATCTAAGTTTAATGGCTTAGTATCTGCTGCAAATACAGACACTGAAACTAAAGATGTAGCCAAAGTTAGCGCTACTGACTTAAGCGTTTTTTTAGTATTTAACATGATTTTCATTGTTTAATTACCCTAAATTCTTTCTACAGCTTGCTTAAGGTGCAGCTTTGATTGGCATGGTTAGTAGGTCTGGAGCTAGTTGTTTCTTAGCCATACGGAGACCTTTTGTGATGTGCATACGGTATTCAGGATCTAACTCTTGCCAGTCACTGTTTTCTGCATCCCAACGGCCTAATAAAGAGCCATCACGAGTTATATACATAAGAGAAACTCGACCGATTCGCAGAAAATCTACGTCGCGTTCTTGACCATTTAAATTCAAAATACCTGAGTAGGCTTCGATAGTACGGCCGTAACCTACTTCTACTTGGTATGCTTCTAGTACTCGACGGAATTTTTCAGATACTGCAACATCGGCCTTATCCATCATCTCTTTCAAAGACGCGATACGCTCAGAGCGCTCTTGCGGCAGAAATGGGACATCCAAAGAAACAAACTGCTCTAAGCCATCAATCATGCGCAACATTAATGGCGTAATTTGACGTTCGATAACTGAAACTTGGTCAATATCCAGATTCAGTTGTGCCATTTCGTCTAACTGGCTTTGAATTTGTTTTTCAAGCTGTCCGTTGTATACGTCCAAACCTTCAACTTCTTTATTGATTGCTCTGAACTGCTGTAACTTGTCTTGGACTTGCTCTGCAATTTTGTCGATTTTTTGTTGTGACTTAGATGCAGAGGTTGTGATTTGTTCACTTGCAGCTAATACCGGCTTAAGTTCGGAAGCAATAACGCTTGAAGAAGCCATCAAAGTTGCACTAACGGCAACAGATAAAACGGTTTTAGAATTTAGTTTCATTGGTTCACCCCATAAAAGTATGGGGCAAATTTTAGAGCGATAATGTGACAGTAATGTTTAGTCTATATTTCTATTAGGTGACAAAAATATTTCAATTCATATTCTTGTAATATAACTGCAATATTGCTGTTATTTCGCCGCTAATCGCAACATTAGCTTGGCATACAAGTTCTGTAACTCGAATAAGTCTTTTTTCTTAATATGTTCATTAATTTGATGAATACTGTGATTAGGCAATCCCAACTCTATAACTTGGCATCCGGTCTTGGCGATAAACCTACCGTCTGAGGTGCCACCTGAGGTTGAAAGTCTTGGAAATCGTTTTGTAGTATCAAAAATAGCTAATTCAGCTTGTGCAACTAGGTCAAATTCAGGATCTAATTGCTCCATATGACTATGCTCGAACATCCCCTCATTATCCGTGGCATCTACGGCTGTGACTCCCGAAGTATAGTAAGGTAAACATGAGCGATACCATCGGATATTAATATCAGTTGTAAGCTGCTTTAGCTGCATTATGCCATCAGAAATACGCTTTTTAATGCCTTCTTCTGTTTGTTTATGGCTATAGCGAATGTTGAAATTTATTCGACACACACCAGGAATAACATTGTCAGTCCAATCACCACTATCTAAACCTGTGATTTGTAAATGACTACCTGGAAAATCAGAACTTCCTTCATCCCAAGAAAGCTCAGTTAACCATTTACCTAAAGCCATTGCCTTATGTGATGCATTATTCGCATGTTGAGGATAAGCGACATGACCCTGCTTTCCTTCAACAGTGACTTCACCTGATATTGCGCCCCGTCGCCCAATCTTTAGTACATCTCCCGTGAACTCAACACTCGAAGGTTCACCGACAATACACAAGTGAGGTAATTCTTTACGTTCTTGCAACCTCGCAACTATCTCTTTAGTACCAAATTCAGCTTCCCCTTCTTCATCACTAGTGATCAAAAAATAAAAGCTAAATTTGTCTAAATCTAATTCTGCTAGTACAGTTTCAAAAGCCGCGATAAATGCTGCTATGCCACCTTTCATATCAGCAATGCCACGGCCGTATAAATTGCCATCTTGTTCATGTAATGAAAAAGGATCTGCAGACCACAGCTCAGGTTTGTATGCTGGCACCACATCCGTGTGACCCGCGAAAGCTACTCGGGTAGGTCCTTTGCCTATTTTTGCAATAAGATTACTTACGCCTTCGACTTCAAAGTTTTCTACCGTTAAACCTAATCTATGAAAAATGCGCGTTAAGTATTGCTGACAACCAGCATCATTAGGAGTTACGGAAGGTCGATGAATAAGCTGTGTTAAATGCTCTAATACTCGTTCATTAGTATCTACAGCTACTGTTTGTTCCGTACTTGAAGTTGCTAGCATCTCTATTTATTTCTGTCTTATTACAATTACTCATATTAAAACTGAGAAAAATGACAAGTTTGTTAAAGCCAAATTAAATAAAGATGACAGATGTGTGACGAAGTGCACTAAAAGATACTGTTTTTATTAAAACGTATCTAATTAAGGGCTCTTTTAATTTAAGAGCTATTTTAATCTAAGAGCTCTTCTTATTTTAAGGTTTAATTTAAGGCTCGCTCTTGCTTAAAGGCGCTTGGAGTTACGCCAAATTGAGCTTTAAACGCTCGGCTAAAATGGCTGGTGTTTTGAAATCCAACCTCAAAACCAGCTTCTGTGACTTGTTTACCTCGGGAGAGTAACTTCGCTGCGTGCTTAAGCCGCTCTTGTTGCAAGAATACAATTGGAGTACAGCCTAGGTTATTCTTAAACTCCGCGAAGAATTTGGTTCTCCCCATACAAGCTAACCTAGCAAGATGATCAATATCGAGAGGCTCATCGAGGTTAGCAAGAATATGACTCACAACCTTATTAATACAGTTAACTTCCGGATCTTGTTCGCAATAAGCAACAATGAAGTCTCTCGTTTGTTGGCGCAGCAACCTAACGCTTAGTTCGCTGACAGCTAAATCAATTAACAACTTCCGCTCAGGATGATTTTCGGTATAAATCGACACAATTCGATTTAATAAAGCTTGAGTTTCAGACGAGTGATGAGTATGCAAAGTAGCGTGTCGATAGCGCCAATGTTCGTAGTCTTTTTGTTTTGGGCTAACATGTTCAAGTTTATCAGCGACTTGCTGAATCCTTTCAGGGGCTATTTCGATAGCCAAGCAAGTCGTTGGGCTATCAATTCTCGCTTCAGGAAAATCAATTTCCACTTTTTGGTTTGGTGCTATAACAAAGGACTCGTGAGGCAAAAAGGGGACGTGTATATTTTCATGCTCTGCATGCATGATTTTCTTTCCCGCTACCATACCGCAAAACATTAATTGATCTGAACAAAGTTCTACTCTTGAAGCCTGCTGATAAGTGTCATAAATGCTTAATTCTGAACTCTCTGCTGCGAAACTTACTTTGTTCTCAATCAATACCCTAGGCGTTCTTTTTATTATTTTATTCTGAATCATACCTGCTCCTTTGCGTACTGCTAGCAAATAAATATGAACTAACAGCAAAGTCATAAGCTTTGATACTAGCTAAGTTATGCCTAGTTTGCACAAAAAGCAGACAAAATAATAATAAGATCAATAGGGGCTTAACCATGATTTATACTTCACCTGGTAGCGAAGATGCTGCCGTTCAATTTAAATCGCAGTATCAAAACTTTATTGGTGGTCAATGGGTACCGCCTGTTGATGGACTATATTTTGATAATGTCAGTCCAGTTAATGGCAAAACCTTTTGCCAGATCCCAAAATCGAATGATAAAGATATTGAATTAGCGTTGGACGCTGCACATGCAGCAAAAGATTCTTGGGGCAAAACACCAGCTGCACAGCGCAGTAATCTTTTATTAAAAATAGCGGATGTAATGGAGCAAAACTTAGAAATGCTGGCCGTTGCAGAAACTTGGGATAATGGCAAAGCCGTGCGCGAAACTCTAGCTGCTGATATTCCACTTGCTGTTGATCACTTTCGTTACTTCGCAGGTTGTTTACGAGCTCAGGAAGGTTCTCTCGCTGAGCTAGATGAAAAAACAATGTCTTACCACATTCACGAGCCACTTGGGGTTGTTGGCCAGATAATCCCCTGGAACTTTCCAATATTAATGGCAGCTTGGAAACTAGGTCCAGCGCTCGCTGCTGGGAACTGTGTTGTCCTTAAACCCGCTGAACAAACCCCAGCGTCTATTTTAGTTCTATTAGAACTTATAGAAGACATATTGCCAGCTGGCGTTTTAAACGTAGTAAATGGTTTTGGTGCAGAAGCTGGTCAAGCATTAGCAACAAGCAAACGAATTGCAAAAATCGCTTTCACAGGCTCGACTCCCGTCGGCTCTCACATTTTAAAATGCGCAGCAGACAATATCATTCCATCTACTGTTGAACTAGGTGGCAAGTCTCCTAATGTTTATTTCCCTGATGTGATGGACCACGAAGATGAGTTTTTGAGCAAATGTATTGAAGGAGCTGTACTTGCTTACTTTAACCAAGGCGAAGTTTGTACCTGTCCGTCGCGCTTATTTGTACACGAAGATATTTACGACTCCTTCATAGAAAAAGTGATTGAACGGAGTAAACAAATCAAACGAGGTAATCCACTAGATACAGATACCATGGTTGGTGCACAGGCTTCACAAGAGCAGTTTGATAAGATATTAAGCTACATTGAAATAGGTAAACAAGAAGGAGCTAAAGTACTAATTGGTGGCGATGTTGAGCCTTTGTCTAATGAATATAATGACGGTTATTATATTCAGCCTACGTTGCTTGAAGGTAATAACAATATGCGAGTATTCCAAGAAGAAATTTTTGGCCCCGTTATTTCCGTTTGCAAATTCAAAGATGAGGAAGAAGCACTAGAACTGGCTAACCAATCAGAATTTGGTCTTGGTGCTGGAGTTTGGACTCGGGATATGAATAAAGCTTTTTATATGGGTAGAAATATTCAAGCAGGCCGAGTTTGGACTAACTGCTATCACATGTATCCTGCACATGCAGCCTTCGGTGGTTATAAAAAGTCTGGAATAGGTAGAGAAACCCATAAAATGGCGTTAGCTCATTATCAACAGACTAAAAACTTGCTGGTTAGTTATGATACCAATCCTTTAGGCTTCTTCTAGCTAAGTCATTTTCGATGACACAAACCCATCTTTACTAGTGTAGGTGGGTTTGAAAATTCTTATAGATAAGTCCCCATACCTAATAATATCTCATAGCTTTTCAGGCCTACTCTTCTCAATCTTCTCTCCCTCGATTAGCGCACTCCCTTGAACTGAGAAACTTTTAACTAAGAGCTACTTTAACTAAGACACCCATCTCTAAATTACTATGGATGTCTCTGTTGTTCTCCTTAGCTAGACACCCACCCCAAATTACTATGGGTGTCTCTGTTGTTCTCCTTAGCTAGACACCTACCTCGAATTGTTATGGGTGTCTCTGTTGTTCTCCTTAACTAGACACCCACCCCAAATTACTATGGGTGTCTCTGTTATTCCCCTTAACTAGAAACCCGCCTCAAATTATCATGGGTGTCTCTGTTATTCTCCTTAACTAGACACCCATCTCAAATTATCATGGGTGTCTCTGTTATTCCCCTTAACTAGACACCCACCTCAAATTACCATGGGTGTCTCTGTTGTTATTGTGTTCTGGGAAACAAAAAAGCAGGCTTACTAGCCTGCTCTTTATAGTTAAAATAAATTACTGATTTAGTATTGGTAACGGAATGACAACCAACCTTCTACCTCTTCTTCACCTTGCTCAGGTTTCACATTTGCTAAACCATATTGGATCATAATATTACTAAGCCCTGCGCCAAACATGTTCATATTACTTTGTCCTTTTATACCTACGATTTCAGCCAACTTTTGATCTTCCATCTTAGGTTCTGAGTAATACAAATTCCAACCTGAACCGCGCTTATAAAAATTGAACTGCGTATTAGTGTATTTATTACCTGTTGCATAACCTAAAGCTAGTTCTGGAGTTAACAACCAATTAGCGTGAGCCTGCTGATTAAGCACACCGGATGCTATGCCCCCAAGTTGTAATAAATTAGTTTCAGCATCATTTCTTTCAGCATGTTCATAGCTGACACCTAAACCAAATCCTGCGTAGTGACCAGATAAAGTGAAACTACCTTGCACGCCTCTCCATGAGTCATTAACTGAGTTAATATCAGTTTCACCAGATAAAACTTGCAGATTAGAGTACTGAGTTATCCCCCAATTTACTTTATCCATATACCAACTCTGACTATGTTCGAGGCGGATTGCTTGGCTGTCTTGGATATTTGAATCGTTAGATAAATAGCTAATAGACAAGTTACCGCTATATGTTGAGCTGGCAATAGCATAAGGATACTCAGCAGCTAAGTAATAACCTTCCAGTTCTCTGTCTGAACCTTGCGCATAACTTTGCTGAAAAGCGTTGCTAGCAGTGTTAGAAAACTCCATTTGATAAGCATGAGCTTTAAGCTTTATTGGCCAACCTTGCCAAGCAACATTTGCACTATAACCAGACTCTAAGTCATCACTTGCTTCCATTAACGATACATTCCAGCTTAAGCGTTGCAGTATATCGCTTCCCTTAAGACCTATTTCTGTAGAACCGTATGAAGCACTAGCTCTTGTTCCTGATAAGGTAAATGTAATATCTTGGTTCCAAATATCATAGTCTTGTTCAGAACCAATACTAGTGTCTAGGTTGATTTCAGCATCAACGATTCTGTGCTCTGAATCTGTGAGCTCTTTTAAGTACTCAAAGTCATTAAAGTCAGTGAACTCTGTTACTTGTACAAAATGTTCAGGCTCTAAATCTCTAGCGAACAACTCTGGGCCTCTAGACATCATAGACACATGTAACAACTGTTCTCTAGCATCATCTTTTGCTGTTAGAGCAACCGGCCAAGACACTAACTCTTGCCCTTTCGTTACTTCATGTAACTGTTGAGAAGCAAATTCGAACTTATATAACTTCACTGATGTGCCTTTGCCTGCAACAAAATATAAGTTACGGCCATCTTTACTCCACGTAGGGTAAGATAAGAACTGGTACTGCTCAGGCATAGGAATACGGAATTTACCTTGTTTCCCCGTTAAATCTTCTAAATACATAGCCCAAGGCTGATTTAACATCGACTGTAGATACACTAGCTGGTTGTTATTACTCGGATTAAATCGTGGAAAGTCATAGGTATGGGCCATACTAAAGTCAGTTAACAACTCACCCGATGAAGCAACACTAACGTTATTTCCTTTACCTGTAACAGAGTATTGAAATAAGCCAGATTTACCGTGTTTCGCATGTTCAGCAACTAATGCAGTGCCATCGGAGTTGATATCAAATCTTCTTAAATTAGCTTGATGTGTTAATTGCTTAACTTTTCCTGATGACAAGTTCCATTGAAATATATCTTGATGACCAAAGCCATGGGTGTCTCTGCTAATTGCAGTGAACCAGATATTATCCGTATCAAACCAAGTAAGGTTTCGAATACTCGAGAAATTTTGTTCCTGTAATTTAAACTCAGCTTTACGATTGAAGACCTTTGGCTTTTTCGCCGCTATATCTTGTGGATCTTCTTCTAGCAGCTCTTTTTTAGCTTTTTCAAATTCAGACTCTTGTTCATCATCTGCAGCTAAGTTAACTACTTTAATGACACTATCACGCTTTTTATTTGTTTCGATAAAAGCCAAAAATTTCTGCTCTGGGTCTACAACAGGAGAAGATAAATCAAACTGCGCATCATACCAAAGCTTCGACTCACTCTTACCTAGCTGTTTTTCTTCAGCCATAACTTCGTAAGTGTACTCTGCTATAAAGCGTTGATATAAATACTCAGGTGACTCTAAAAAAATACCTTCAAAAGCTTGTTCAAAAGTGCGGCCTTCTTTCCCTTGGACTCTTGTCCAAACTGCATCTAAATCTTCGACCGAATAGTTCTTTTCTAACCAAGCTAAAAACCTTACACCGACTAAGTAAGCCATGCTGCCGATGCGATATTTACCTTCTGTTTTATTTAACTCGCTGTATTTAGGTAAAGCTCCTTCTCTAGCAAACTGACGAATTAACGCTTCTACTTGAGCATCATAAAGTCGCCCTCTTCCTGTTAAACGAGACTCTTGCAAAGTCGCATAGCCTTCAGCAACCCAACGGTTGATCTCCTCACGTCCAGCAATATCATATAAATCCCAATACTCAGAAAGCGCTTGAGTTAATCTATTTCGGCTAGGTTGGGCTAGATGTACTAAGTGAACATATTCATGTAACGATAAAAGTTGTAACCAACTAGAAGAGTTACTGATTATAGAGTCCGATTGAGGTGGTGTTGTATACAACCCCATAAATGGCTTTGTACTAAATGGCAAAGCAAAACCATTGGAGTCGTTAAACGGATCCATAATCACCACATCAACTTTTTCTGGCAATTTTCGGTTTTGGCTTTCTTCGATAACCTCAACAGAGGCTTCCATTTCGTGTGATGCAGCAATTGCCCAATCACGAAATTCTGGAGTGTAATGAACTTTAAAGTGTTCAGTTTCAAAAGTTTTCCACTTCTGCTGCGGTAAAACACCATCTGCACTTTGGCTAATAAATGAAAACAATAATAAACAACTAATGAGAAGTTGCTGGAGTTTAGTAGACATACACAAGTCCTTTTAATTACTTTGCCGTGAGTGTATTTAATTGCAAGGTACTGAACAATAAAGAAGTTGTATCGAATTGTATAAAAGTGTTCACCTCAATTTATCAGAGACACCCACCTTTATTTAGAACTATTTATCTACAAAAACATCTTTGTAAAACCATCTATAAAAATCTGAAATTTAGCGCTGGATCTCAATGTTCACGATTAGAAAATAACAAAGACACCCATTAAAAATAACAAAGACACCCACAACAATTTGAAGCCATTCGCTATGATCCTTATTTTTTGTCGTCCATGACATCATGATCCATCATGGATGTGGCGAATGCCGAAAGATTTGTCTGGAACAATCTAGGAAGATGTACTTTCATCACTGCCGCAGTCACTCTTCGTCATCCATGACTCCGTGACCCACATGGATATGGCGAATGCCGAAAAATTGTCTGGAACAATTTCGGAAGATGTACTTTCATCCCTCGCGCAGTTGTTCTTTGTCGTCCATGACATCACAACATACCTATGTCCCTATAGGCAAAAAAGCCGCTAACAATTGTTAGCGGCAAAAGTAAAGGAACGAGTAAACTTCCCGGAGAGATCGTCTACGGGCAGCATAATCTATTGCTACTGTGACAACAGGATTACAATTTGGTTTTAGTTTTATGAATATAAAAAAGCTCACCTTTAAGATGAGCTTTTTAATTAAAGAGTTTTCTTAACTTCTTATTTTATAGAGCATTATTTACCTGCACCGACAAATTCTGGATAGGCTTCAATACCACACTCAGTCTTATCAACGCCTTCATATTCTTGTTCTTCCGTTACACGAATACCGATAACAGACTTCAAAATTGACCATACAATAAAGCTAGTAACAAATACCCAAACAAATATTGTTAAAGCTCCAATTATCTGGCCTGAAAAGGAAGCACCATCATTAGTTACAGGAACTAACAGTAATCCAAGTAAGCCTACAACACCGTGAACAGAGATGGCACCAACAGGATCATCTATTTTTAGTTTATCCAGTGTAATAATTGAGAATACAACGATTACTCCACCTAAAGCACCGAATAAAGTAGCTTCAAGTGCCGTTGGAGTAGAAGGTTCAGCAGTTATAGCGACAAGACCTGCTAAAGCTCCGTTCAACGCCATAGTTAAATCAGCTTTTTTAAATAAAATAGCAGCGGTTAGTAATGCTGCAACAGCTCCACCTGCGGCTGCTGCATTAGTATTTAAAAATACCATAGCTACAGCATTTGCGTTTGCAATATCACCTAGTTTAAGAACCGAGCCGCCATTAAAACCAAACCATCCCATCCACAAAATAAATGTCCCCAGAGTTGCTAAAGGCATATTTGCTCCAGGAATAGCATTTACGCGACCATCTTTTGTGTACTTGCCCTTACGTGCGCCTAACAACAATACCCCAGCTAGTGCGGCAGCAGCTCCAGCCATATGAACAATGCCTGATCCCGCAAAGTCAGAGAAGCCTAGGTCACCTAAAGTATAAAGACCGAATACTGATGCTCCTCCCCAAGTCCACGAGCCTTCCATCGGATAAATAAATCCAGTCAGCACAACTGCAAAGGCTAAAAATGCCCACAGTTTCATGCGTTCTGCAACCGCACCTGACACTATAGACATTGCTGTAGCAACGAAAACAACTTGGAAGAAAAAGTCTGAAGCAGCAGAATAAATTGAACCACCACTAAAGTCATTTTGTTCCGCGAAAGAAGTCAAGGTTTCATCAACGTTGACTGATTCAATCCCAGACAAGAATAAGGAGCCATCGTACATAATTGCGTAGCCACAGACTAAATACATAATGCAAGAAATTGCAAACAAAGCGATATTCTTAGTTAAAATTTCTGTCGTATTTTTAGATCTTACTAAACCAGCTTCAAGCATTGCGAAACCAGCAGCCATCCACATCACCAATGCACCACAAACCAGAAAATAGAATGTGTCCATCGCATATTGTAAGTGAAAAATATTTTGTTCCATTGTAACGCCCCCAGTTAGATAGCTTCGTTGTCAGTTTCACCAGTACGAATACGCACAGCCTGAATAACTTGAGTTACAAAGATTTTACCGTCACCAATTTTTCCGGTGTTGGCGGCTTCTGCGATGACTTCGACTAAACGCTCAGCATTGTCATCCGATGTTGCGATCTCCAATTTCACTTTTGGTAGGAAGTCCACCTGATACTCTGCACCGCGGTACAGTTCAGTGTGACCTTTTTGACGACCAAAGCCCTTAACTTCAGTAACAGTAAGCCCTTCGACACCTACTTCACTGATGGCTTCACGAACATCATCAAGTTTGAAAGGCTTGATTATGGCAGTGACCAGTTTCATGTTGTTTCCTTTATATGTTTTATTTGTTATTCAAACCAAATAAAGAAATCTTTATGCCACTAGTTTAACTATATGAAATACATAAATTTTTCACAAAATAGAGATAAGATAGTAGGGGGTGTGCACTGATATTGTGCATGAAAATGATTCGTTTCAGTGCAACTGATAAAAGTAGTTTGAGCTATTAAACTAAATAATTGCTGCGAAGATTCAAATACTAAATAAATACTTTCGTTACAGGAGTCTCTAAAGAAAGTTCAACATTTTGATTAATGTATGACTCTTGCTCTTTGACTGAAATAACAAGTCCATTACCTTCAACTGTCATTTGATAACTATCACCAACAAAACGCTCATGAGTTACCTTATATTCGCTGTTTTCAGCTTTACTCAGGCTTAACTGGTGAGGTCTTAGATAAACTTCAACAAGCTGTTCCACATATTCTGATAAGTCTTGAGCACCTGTATACTCTATTGAGCCAAATTCAGTTTCTAGTTTTGTTGGGCTAAGAACTTTCGCACTTTGCCAGATACCTTCTCCTAAAAACTCAGCAACAAACTTAGTCGACGGCTCTGAAAATAACGTTTTTGAAGTGTCGATTTGAGCTATTTTTCCTTCATACATCAGTGCGATACGATCACAAAATGCAAACGCTTCATCTTGATTGTGAGTAACAAACAAGGCTGCAATGTTTTGTTGCTTCAATAAGTCTCTAATATCATCAATTAATTCGAATCTAAATTGTGGATCTATGTTAGAAAAGGCCTCATCAAATAATAAAATGTCTGGCTCACAAGCCAACGCTCTTACAATGGCGATACGCTGTTGCTGACCTCCTGATAATTGACTTGGATAAGCATCTGCATAGTCAGTTAGCTTGATCAATTCCAACATTCTATTAATCGTATCTTGTTGTTCCTGCTTAGGCTTTTTCACCAAGCCAAAAGCAATATTTTCAGCGACGGTCAAATGCGGAAACAGAGCATAATCTTGGAAAATAAGGCCAACTTTACGCTTTTCTGTTGCTACCGACTTCTTACCAGAAAGTACTTTTCGGCCAGCAATGGAGATCTCTCCGGTAACTTGCTCTAACAAGCCTGCCACAGACTTTAAAACAGTCGTTTTGCCACAACCAGAAGGACCAAACAAAGCAACAATTTCACCTTGTTCTATTGCTAGCTTTAACTCTTTTATCACTTCAACTTCTTGATAAGAAACATGTAAATTTTCTATAGATAAAACAGTCACAACAAGATCCTACTAGTGGTTGTCGATAGAACGATTAATAAAAATAAGAGGGATTAAACCAACCAACACTATCATTATCGCTCCAACAGAAGCGAGTTCTAATTGCTCATCACTTGCGTATTGATACACGTAAGTTGGTAAGGTTTGAAAATCAAAAGGTCGCAGCAATAGAGCAGCAGGTAGTTCTTTCATACTCTCTACGAAAATAAGTAAAGCTGCAACTAGTGTACTTTTTCTCAATAACGGCATATGAACCTTGGTCAAAATATTTAATTTTCCTGAACCAAGAGTCTTTGCAGCCATGTCCAATGAATAACTAATTTTTTGATAACTCGACTCTAGCGACTTGTTTGCAATAGCAACAAAACGAACAACATGAGTGCAAATAATGGCAAAAATAGAGCCACTTAGCAGTAGACCTGGAGTATCAAATTCAAGTTGCTCAGCTAGTTGGTTAATTTGATTATCCAAGAAACTAAGCGGAATAAGTACGCCAATAGCTAAAACTGTTCCCGGTATTGCATAGCCATTACTAGCCAATTTCAAGCTAGTAAAGTTTACCGACTGAGCTTTAATACGATACGCGTAGTTAATATAAAGAGCGCAGATAACGGCGCACAATGCAGTGATAACCGCTATTTTTAAACTATTTAAGGCATAAATAAATGCTTCATCTGTCCAAGCTTGTTCAAAGTAATTAATGGCGTAAAGACCAAGTTGAATCGCTGGTAAAATAAAGCCTAAAAAAAGCACGATAGAGCAAGCTGTAACAGCAGCTATATTACGCCAGCCTTTGAGTTGATATCTGATATCTTGTTGAGATGACTTTGCATCATTAGCAACTTTTTTGTTCTTATTTTGCAGTTGCTCCAACATCAGTAACGCCATCACACCTAGTACCATCAAACATGATAATTTAGCGGCGCTGGCTAAATCATAATGCCCAAGCCAAGTATCATAAACAGCTGTTGTTAAAGTGCTAACAGCAAAATAATTTACCGTAGCAAAATCGGCAATTGTTTCCATCATAACCAACGCACAGCCTGCAATAATAGCTTTTTGAGCAAGAGGTAATGATATCTTAAAGAAACTGCGCCAAGCAGAAGCACCAAGCATTCTAGCGGCTTGTGTTAAGTTGGCATTTTGCTCTAAAAAGCTGGCTTTAGTCATCAAATATACATAGGGATAAAGAACTAAAGCTATGACAAGTGCAGCCCCTTCTAAGCTTCGAATATCAAAAAACCAATAGTCACTTGGAGAACTCCAGCCAAAGCTTGCTCTCAACCATAATTGAATGGGACCAGCATAATCCAACAGGTCAGTATAAGTATACGCGACAAGGTACGCCGGCATAGCAAGAGGCAATACTAAAGCCCAATTAAAAAACTTACGGCCAGTAAACTGGCAACTTGCTAATAACCAAGCCAAAGGGACACCAATAACAAGCACTAAAGCAGCTACTAGTAGCATCAAATTAACGGTATTTAATACATAATCGGTTAACACTGTTTGCTTAATATGCTCAAAGCTATCGCCTGTACCAATAACAGCTTCAAAGATAAGTGCAAACAGAGGTAAAGATAGTAATGCAGCAAGCAATAATGACAGCCAGCTTGCATCTTTTAGTGACACAACAAAAAACCTGGCGAATCTTAATCCGTCAGGCTTTTTAGATGTATTTTTTTGAGTATTTTTTGGCAAAACCGAAGCTTTGCCTGAAGTTGCGTTAGACAACTTATCCTCTATAAATCGAATTTAACCTTGTCTACTAACTTAAGCGCATCTTTACGATATTTTGCTACGTCAGCGAGAGAAAGCGCATCTTCCTTAAATTCGCCCCAACTTGCAACCATTTCTGTAGGTTGAACGTTAGGATTTACTGGATATTCAAAGTTCAGATCAGCATAAGCTTGCTGAGCTTTTTCAGACGCTAAGAAACTAATTAACTTAGCTGCATTATCTTTATGTGGGGCATGTTTAGCGATAGCGGCACCTGATACATTAATGTGAGCGCCTCGATCTGCTTGATTAGGGTGAACTAAGTTAACCGCATCAGCCCAAGCTTTCTGGTCTTTATTTGTTAACATTTTGCCGTAGTAATAACTGTTACCTAAAGATACATCGCAAAGACCTTCTTTAATTGCTCTAACTTGTGCTCTGTCGTTACCTTGAGGTTTGCGAGCTAGATTCGCTTTTACGCCTTTTAGCCACTTTTCAGTTTCAGCTTCACCTTTGTGCGCGATCATAGAAGCAATTAAACCTAAGTTGTATGGGTGTTTGCCACTACGGGTACAAATTTTACCTGAAAACTCAGGGCTTGCTAACTGCTCATACGTTAAGCTTTGCGGATTGTTAACATTAGCTTTAGAGGCATAAATATTACGAACTCGCTTAGTCAGTGCAACCCAGTGACCATCACTATCAATGAACTTAGTAGGAACTGAGCTGATTGCACTCTTATTCGTGATCTCTTGCGTTAACCCTTCGTCTTTTAATTGTAATAACTTGCTGAAATTAGACGTCAGCACAACATCTGCTGGACTGTATTTGCCTTCGCGTTTCATACGCTCAATCAAACCTTTTTTGGCAAAAACAACTTTAGTTTCAATTCCTGTTTCTTTAGTAAACTGTTCAAGAATAGGCTTGATTAAGAAGTCTTGACGATAAGAGTAAACATTCACTGTATCTGCCAGAGATGCAAATGAAGAAAGAGCCACCATGGCTAATGCAATTTTTTTCATAATAGGTCTAGTCACTTTTCAATTGAGAATAATTCTCATTTTATTTATAACAAACTAAAAGTACAGAATTAAATTCATACTCGTGTTACAAATTGTTAATTTTAAATACTACAACCAACTATAACACTGTAAATATGAAAAAAAATATCGCACTCGTCGCGCATGACCAGAAGAAGCCCGAAATTATTCTATGGGCAAAAAAACACGCTACAAAGCTAGCTAAACACAATTTGTTTGCCACAGGTACTACTGGAAAGTTAATTAGTGAAGCGGAACCTGAACTTAAAATACAAGCATTAAAAAGTGGTCCATTAGGTGGAGACCAGCAGCTAGGTTCAATGATTTGTGAAGGCCAATTAGATATTTTGTTCTTTTTCACTGATCCTATGACACCTCAACCCCATGATGTTGATATAAAAGCATTACTGCGCTTATCCACCATGTATGACTGTGTTGTAGCTTGCAATTTGTCTACTGCAAACTTTGTAATATCTAGTCCTTTATTTGAACAGCCACAACAACATGACCAAGAGTTTTCCGATTACATTAATAGAAATATCTGACTCTCAAAACTAACCCAGTCTGCAAGCCCAAGTTTTTTTCTGTTTTCGTCTAAGTTGATTGGCTAAAGAACAACCATGGGTGTCTCTGTTATTTTATTGAGTCACAACTCGGGAATTAAATGTGGGTGTCTCTGTTGTTTCATTGAGTCACAACTCGGGAATTAAATGTGGGTGTCTCTGTTGTTTCATTGAGTCACAACTCGGGAATTAACTATGGGTGTCTCTGTTGTTTCATTGAGTCACAACTCGGGAATTAACTATGGATGTCTCTGTTATTTCATTGAGTCACAACTCGGGAATTAAATGTGGGTGTCTCCGTTATTTTTTGAATCGTAACTCGGGAATTAAATGTGGGTGTCTCTGTTATTTCATTGAGTCGCTACTCGGGAATTAAATGTGGGTGTCTCCGTTATTTTTTGAATCGTAACTCGGGAATTAAATGTGGGTGTCTCTGTTATTTTTTGAATCGCAACTCGAGAATTAAATGTGGGTGTCTCTGTTAATTCATTAAGTGTTATCATTGCCTAGCTATTCAAAAACTAAGTCGAACAATGAAATCGTGTAACCAATGCGGCAAATGCTGTATCAAATATGGCGGAGGAGATCTTTCCGTCACCACAGAAGAAATTGAAATGTGGGAATTGTTTAATCCTGAAATTGCAGAGTATGTTCGCAACGATGAAATTTGGTTTGATCCTAAATCAGGAAAACGATTAGAACACTGCCCTTTTCTAGAAGTTGAAGATAGCACTTCTGAGATAAAAAAATACACTTGCAGTATTTACCTCAACCGACCAGAAGATTGTCGTCATTACCCCAGTCTTATTTCTGAAATGATCAGAGATGAATGCGAGATGATAGAAGTCACTGACCTTGACGCTCCTGCCAAATCGCAAAAAATACTCGATAAGCTAATGCATGAAAGCAGGTCATCAAACCAAACTTAGCCATTTTAAAATCACTCGATTACTTATCTCAATTTCAGCTTACTTGTATTTAGCTGCGGTAATAAACTGTTCAAACGACTCACACCAAACAATCACTGAGTTGTAATCTTCTACTGCTACCTCTGGGCTGATTTCCACCATAAAATTGTCAAAGGTATCTATATTTGCAGCCTCAATCATAGTGTGTTTGAGTTGTTTAAATTCAGCTTCGGTTTCAACAAAAGTCGGTGAGAAATAAAGCTTATATTTAGGTCCTGGAGCAAGCTCACCAAGTAACGAAACATGAGTATTGCTAATTGAAACTTTACCTTCCCCCCAGTGCAAGCTATCGCTGTCTTTCAACTCTCTAATAAATTCTGTTTGATATAAAGCTTTAGCTGATACAGTTTTGATTTCAGCCTCTGATGGAGCTTCAGGCGCGCTTAATATAGGTAAAGTATAGATACCAACTGCAAAACCCAAAAAACCAACCATTACATGGCTGACTAGTAACAATATCAGAAGCTTAGCTTTCATAATTTACCCATAAACACGTGATTAACAAGGAGAAGATCATAAATATAATGACATCACTCATATGACCTTGTTAATGATAAAATACATTCAAAAAAATAGGCCATATTTATTATGGCCTATTTTTTAAAAGTTATTTTCTGATCCTTTTTCCTTTCATTCTCTGTTGGATCTTTTGCTTTTGCTGCGGTGAAAGTTTATTCCAACGCTGCTTTAACTTGTGTTTTTGGTCATCTGGTAAGTTTTGAAAACGGCTAAAGGTTTCTCTTACTCTTTGTTTTTGATCTGCAGGTAATTGTCGAAACTGTTCAAATTGATGTCTCAACTGCGCTTTTTGCTCCGGTGTAGCTTTCTGCCACTTTTGCATTCTGCTTGATAATTGCTGCTTTTGCTCTGGAGTTGCAGCTAGCCAACGATCAGCACCTGAAATTAACTTCTGCTTTTGCCCTTCCTCAAGAGAAGGCCATTTTGTTTGCAGATTCGCTAACACCTGTTGTTGATCTGAAGAAAGAGTATCCCAGCTATTGTCGGCAAGTAGATTTGCAGACATAAATAAGCAAGCTAGCGCTAGGAGCTTTACTGCTTTGTTTATCTTAACTGTCATCATTTTCTTTGCCATCTTCATTTACTTGTTTAACGGTTTGTTCAGGTTGTTTTTTCTTTTCTAAATCAACTGGGTGAATCAAATCACCATCTACTACTGTCATCTCAGCTAAAAACAATAAAAACTGTTCAGACAAAGGTTCTATCTTTTTATGTTTCTCAGGTTCTTGGCCATGTACCTGACATCCCCAAAAACCGAGCATAAATAGCAATATTTTTTTTAACATTAAGTATCAAGCTCAGTTGTCTCTTCTAATAACTGCTCTTGCTCCAACCAAGCTAAAAAGGCTAAATCCGATAACATTTCTGGCTCTTCGGCTAAAACTGGATTCATAGCCGCCATTAAGGCTAGTTCATTGGTTTCTTTATTTCCCGAAATTGGAGCAACTAATACTGCAACCAATAACAAACTAAAACTAGTTGCTAATGCCCCTTGTTTAAAGCCTAATTTCTGCCACCAAGCTAATTTATTTGCTTGCTCTAACGCAGTTAACCTTGCAGCTTTGATCTTGGCTAATGTCAACTCATCAAGTTGCGCCACAGATTGATTTAACTCGGCATTTACTTTGTTTTGTAGCTTTTGCTCAGACATAGTTTTATACCTCCTGCGATAACACTTGTTGTAGTTTTTGGCTTGCTCTGCTCATATGTGTTTTTACACTACCTTCAGAGCAGCCCATTATTTTAGCAGTCTCTTTCACGGATAAACCTTCCCAACTCCTAAGTAAAAAGCATTGCTGCTGTTTTACTGGTAATTGTTCTAATACCTGTAATAGTTGTTCCTGTTCTTGACCAGATTGCAACATATGCTCAGGTGTCTTTTCTTCAATACCTTGCACTGTATGTTCCTGCTCTGTCTCTTCTAAATCGTAATCTGACTTTTGCCAAAAGAACCACTTAGAAATTTGCGCTTGTTGCCTGTACCAGTTTTTTATTTGGTTTTGCAAAATCGCGTAAAACAAAGGCCTTAATTCAGATTCTGGTTTATCACTGTACTTCTCTACCAATTTCATCATGGCATTTTGCAATAGATCTAGTGCGTCTTCTTCTCTTTTTGTCGCCATATAAGCCATCTTATATGCTCGAGTTTCAACGCTCTGTAAAAATGCCTGAATCAAATCCAACTCTTATTAAAGCTATATAGTTAAGTACATTGTTATCGTATAACAAGCCAATGAACTTAGCCAATGAACTTAGCCACTGACAAAACTTCTGCCGACTACTAAAAGTAATAACACTCATAACTTGGTTTGGTTGACAGTTTTTCTATTTTTTTTAAAAAAAAGTGAACTTTTTCGTTCACTTTTATAACTAACATAGTTTATTCGACTTCTTTACCTTTCATCCGTAATAGAGTGTCGTTTTTGAATACATGGTGATGCTTAATTGCGCCAGCGATATGAGCTAAAATAGCCACAACCATTACCCAGCCAATTATTCCATGAGCACTATGTGCTGCCCCCGCTAACGCTTCATTCAGTGGAATAACTTTGCCAGGGTTAGCTAGATCTGGATTTGCTGCAAATAACTCAAAGCCAAATATAAATACCCCTCTGCCGCCTGCTCCGCTCATTACCATGCCAGATACAGGCATAAGCACAGTGCCAATTATCAATATCCAATGAACTAACTTAGCAATCAACAGTTCTATCTTATTGTCATCTTTAAGCGGTACTGGCCAACCATTAATGACTCGCCAAATGACTCTGGCAACAATAAAGAAAAATAATAGTGCACCAAATGATTTGTGCAGGGGATATAAAGCATAGGCTTCCATTGTTTCCATATAGAAGCCCACAGCTAGAACTAAAATAAAAGTGATACCAACAAACCAATGCAAGCCTATGGTTATTGGTGTGAGTTTTTGCTTTGTGTCTCTCATTTTTCTTACCGCTTATTATTATTAATAAGCGATAAATTAAACCATTAACCTCACAGTTAATAGTGTTTTTAACATTAAAGCTTATTAGCTTGGATACTTAAGCCTTCTGAGATCGATTTAAATGCGTCTGCTGTAACTACAGGCAAGTCAGGCAACATAGCTTTAATCTCTTGTTGCACAATTGGCGACAAACTCATACCACCAGTTATAAACAAGATTTCAGGAGCTTCTGAGCTACCTTCCAAACATTCTTTAATCAAGCTTTTAACTCTAGCCATCCAGCCTATCATTGAGCGTTTAAGATCAGCTTCAGTCAACTGAACGTTAAAATCCGGCTCAATATATTTCAGAGGTAATACAATATGGCTTTTATCTGACAGCATTTCTTTTGCCATTCTAGAAGAGTTAACAACGCGAGCTGATAGTTTTTCTTCCTGAACTATCAATAACTTTTCTAGTTTTTCAGGCTCTTTTGCTACTGACATGGTTTGGGCAATTTCTAAACCTGTATCATCCGAGAAAAAGCTGTTTAATCTAGGAATATCATCAACAGCAACCATATCATTAAAGTAAAGCGGTGGAATTGGAATACCATTAGTTTGTTCAGTTCCCAATCCCATTTCTGGAGCAATACACTTAAGAATTAAGTTTTTATCGCATTCCATACCACCTAGTCTTGTACCAGTTACTGATAGTACATCCTGCTGGCGATCGTAATCGGCTTGTTTCTGTCCGCCTAGCTTTATTGTACAAATATCAGTAGTACCACCACCGATATCAACAACTAGTGCTGTCTTTTGCTCAGCTAATTCTTGTTCTATTCTATATGCAGCCGCAATAGGTTCTTCTAAGAACTCAACCGTTTCGAAGCCAGCTTGCATTGCAGCAGCACGCATAATTTTAATAGCTTGTTGGTTACCTTCTTCACCTCGAGTACCGTGATATTTTACGGGGCGACCAATTACAGCACCTGTGACTTTTTTGCCAAGCTGTTGCTCAGCTGACGTTTTGAAGAACTCTAACTGTTTAGCAATCAAGCCAATGAAAGCTTCTTGTTGACCAGAAATTAAATTAGCACCTAAGAAGTTTTTCGGAGAGTAAATTAAGCGACCTTTTTCAGGTGTTTTTAAATATTGCTTAAAACCAGCTTCACCAAATAAAAACGTGCCCGTCTCTACCATTTTCTGCAAAGGTAAATCATCGACCGACTGATTCTTTAGCAATTCATTTATAGCTCTGCGCTGTAACTTAGGCGTATTGTGAAATTCGGCTCTTAATTCATCTATTTGGCGCAGGTATCTATTTTGCTCAGCAGGTGTTGTTGCTTCATCGTACTTATCTTTAGCTTTATCAAGTTGAGCAGTAATTGAGCGTTTAATTAGTTCAACTTTCTCTTGAATCACTTCAACTGGAGGTAAAGGTAAGTCATCTTCGTAATAAATAAATACTGAAGAGCGTATTTTAAATGGCGTTTTAGACTCTTTATCTAACTCGATATAATGATGAGACTGACCATCAAACAGAACAACTTCCGAGTTAGAAGTACCGTAATCTATTCCTAGTGTAACCATTCGTTTTTTATTCTCTTAAATCGTAAAAAGGCTGGAAAAATTGGCATGCCATTCTACTTAAGAAAATAAAAAAGGCTACGAATTTATTGGCTCAGGTAACAGAGATAAAGCAAATTCTTTAGAGAAGTCTCTTTGCAATTTAGTATTGATATATTGTTCGAAAGTTGGTGTAGCTATTCTCTTTCCAT
Organism: Psychrosphaera sp.; assembly: GCA_965221615.1. Taxonomy (GTDB): domain Bacteria; phylum Pseudomonadota; class Gammaproteobacteria; order Enterobacterales; family Alteromonadaceae; genus Psychrosphaera. Next base: position 2,708,433 of record OZ244904.1, read on the forward strand.
CAAATAGAGATTTAGCTTCGCTGATGATGTTGGCTTCGAACACGCATAACGCGCCAGAAATCGACTCTTTATCATCTTTCAATTGAGCCTCAAGTATATCAATAATGCGACTTGGCAGCTGCCAGTGTTTAGCTATGATTACCGTTAAATTGACAGACTGTTCAGCCATTAACGATTTGAAACTAGCACTACTAGGCTGTGCATCTGGATCTACATGTTTAAACGCTTCTAACATTAATTGGAATATCACCATAGTGCCCAAGTTTCTTAATAAACCTACTAAATACACAGTATTTGCATCGGACGGAGACAAATATTGTTGCGCTAACCTTTGGGCAAATTGAGCAGAAGTGAAACTGTGCTGCCAAATCTTTTCACCAAATTGTTTAAAATAGAGATTCGAGCTGGCAGAAAACTTTTGTAAAAATACCTGAATAACACCTTCTTTTAGCCCTTCAGCTCCCATGCACATAAAGGCTCTTTGCAAGTCGGTAACTTGTTTATCTCCTCTTTTGTACTTAGTGCTATTTGCTAATTGAATCATATCCGCTGCCATGCTTGGTTCTTGTTCAATAACTTTTAATAGTTCATCAAGATTAAACTCAGTGTCTTCTAACAATGAGACTACAGTAGCAACCGAGGTTGGCATTACTGGTAATTCTTCTAGCAGTTGTTGTGGCTGTAAAATTATTTCATTGATTTTGTTAGCCACATACAGACTAAGCGGGTCTTGTTCTAGTTGTTGGCTGGAGTCGCCAAATAGATAATCATAGAAGGGACCAGCTTTTGGGATCTTATTAGGTTGCGGTTTATTGCTTGGGATCGCTAAAGGATCTTCTTCTGTTGTCACCCTGCTGCGTTCAAATGATGTGTAATCAGGTGTAAATTCTTGCTCTGTAGCAACGGAAGGAAAAATAGACTGAACCAAAGATTTAAACATAAATAAAACGACTGACCTTAGTTATTCACTTGTATCATTATACGACAACAAGAATATAAACGTTTGTTTGAATAAAAGATTTACTCTTATGCTTAAATCTTAGTTTTCATTCACTATATCGCAAATCTCAAATTCCAGCTTTTTGAATATCTCTAAAACTGGCACAATTGCGCCTTTCAACTCTCTGGAAAATAATAATGAAAAAGTTTATCGCCTTTATTGCGCTATTGCTTTTAGCTACCTGTGGTATTGCTAAGGCCGAGAAAATATCGCTTGAGCGTATATATTCAGATCCTTCTATCTCTGGCAAATCGCCAAAAAAATTAAAGTTATCTCCAGATGGCAAACGCGCCACCTATATTCAAGCTAGAGAAGATGACTACAACCGATATGACCTATGGCAATACGAAGTTGCAACAGGCAAACGCTCAATGCTAATCGACTCAAAAGCATTATTTGCAGGAGACGAAGTATTATCAGATGAAGAAAAAGCACGCCGAGAGCGTAAGCGTGTATATGGAACAGGTATCCTAGAATATACTTGGTCAGCCGATGGTAAAGCCTTGATGTTTCCACTAAATGGTGACGTTTATTACTACCAATTAGGCCAAAAGGAAGCAGTAAATCTAACCAAAGGTGGAGGTTTCGCTACTGATGTTAAGTTTTCACCAAAAGGTAATTACATCTCTTTTGTCCGTGATCAGAATTTATTTGTCATTAATATAAAAACCCAGAAAACTAAGGCGCTAACTACCAAAGGTGGTGGCGCTATTAAGTTTGCGATGGCTGAGTTTGTTGCTCAAGAAGAAATGAATCGAATGACAGGCTATTGGTGGTCACCAGACGAGTCGACTATTGCTTTAACGAAGGTAGATATGTCACCAGTAGAAGTGGTTACTAGAAATGAAATTTACGCCGATAGTATTAAATTAATCGATCAAAGATACCCTTACGCTGGCACAGATAATATTCTAATAAATTTAGGTTTTATTAATGTAGATAGCCCAGCTGATCAAATCCGTTGGGTTGATTTAGGAAAAGATAAAGACATTTATTTAACAAGAGGCAAGTGGTTACCAGATAGCAAGAACTTTAGTTATCAGTGGCAAACCAGAAACCAACAACAACAGCAACTAGTGTTTGTAAACTCAAACTCACTACAGAGACACCCAATCATAACTGAAACGAGTGACACTTGGGTAAACATTCAAGACGGTCTTAAATTTATAGAGCAAGGGTTCTTATGGACTTCTGAACTTGACGGCTTTAAACACATTTATCTATATGACTATAGTGGTAAGCAAATCGCTCAGTTAACCAAGGGTGAGTGGATTGTTGATGAGTTAAAGGCATATGATAAGCAAACTGGAGATGTATTCTTTTCAGGCAGAAAAGACACTCCTATTGAGCGCCACTTATACAAGGTTAATATCAATAAGCCTCAGAAAATCAGCAAAATATCTAAGAGAGAAGGCTTTCATAAAATCAGTTTTTCAAACGATGCGAGCGTCTATTTAGATTCTTACTCTAATGTTTTACAACCTACTCAAGTAAGCTTACATAAAGCAAATGGTAAACATTTAACTTGGATGGAACAGAACAAAGTGGATAGTTCTCATCCATTCCATTCATATAAATCCGACTTTATTAAACCAAGATTTGGAACTTTAAAAGCGGAAGATGGCCAAGTTTTACATTATCGAATTTTTGAGCCGAAAGGCTTTGAAGGTAAACGTCCTGTTATCAACTATGTTTATGGCGGGCCTCATGCGCAACGTGTAACAAATAGTTGGAGTGACAGAAACGCTTTTTTACAGCATTTAGTGCAAAAAGGTTATGTTGTTTTTCAACTTGATAATCGCGGCTCATTCAACCGAGGCAAAAAATTCGAAGATCCTATCTATAAGCACTTAGGTGACGTTGAATTGCAAGACCAACTTGTTGGTGTTGATTACTTAAAAACATTAGATTTTGTAGACCCAGATCGAATCGCAATTTATGGCCATAGCTATGGTGGCTTTATGGCTATCATGGGCATGTTCAAAGCATCAGATGTATTCAAAGTTGGTGTGTCAGGGGCACCTGTAACTGATTGGGGTTTATATGACACCCATTACACAGAACGTTATGCAGGTCACCCAGGTAAGAACAATAAAAATTACGAGATCAGTAATGTATTTAAGTATGCCAATGGCTTAAAAGGCGATTTACTTATCTATCATGGAATGGCTGATGATAATGTATTGTTTACTAATTCAACTAAATTATTCAAACACTTACAAGACTTAGGAAAAGAGTTTGATGTAATGACTTACCCAGGTTCGAAGCACAGTCTTCGAGGCAAGAAAGTTGGTTTACATTTATCTAAAACCATAGTTCGTTACTTTGATAAGAATTTATAATTCAATACAAAGTCTCAACCGTATTTAGAACAGGGCAATGACAAACAAAAAAGAGAGTTTGGTAACAAACTCTCTTTTTTTATACAAATTGATATTTTTATTAATCAAATACGTATGGACAACCACCATACTCATTGTGAACTTCGCCCCAGCGTCTAACATCATTCGCTCGACGCCAGCGGTTGTGGAAGAACTCCATTAAGCAAGGTCCTTGAGCGACTTCAACTATCATAGTGTCACCCTCGTTAACTTTTTCATATTCTGGATATACAGAAGTTTTACCGTAAGTTAAGCCACCTTTTGAATCAGCGTAGTCTAGCCAAAACTTTTCTATATCCATACCGGACTGCCATACTACTTCTCTTTCATTTGATGTATTGTTCGTTGTATCCGAGCTGCAAGCTGCTAACCCTAAAACACTCGATAAAACTAAAATAAAGGCGCTAATTCTCATACTCTCTCCTATAACATTAGCCTCGTTTTCCCAAAAGACCGAGGCTTAATAAAAAAAATTGCGGTTCATCGAATAAATATAGGAGTTTTTGCTTAAATTTCATTCTAATAAACAATAAGTCTTATTTTTTGTACAACTAGCGTTCAGAAAAAAGGAAAGCTCTCATTGATTAATTAGTTTCTATGGGACTAATTAGTATCTATAGAATTAATTAACTTATGCAAATATTCTGCACTTTTGTATGCCTGCTCGACTGACCAGATAAAGCAAGTCACCAAGTATATAAAGCGCCAACACTCTAGCCCTAGCGTAAAATCTAGATCGAACTCAGGCATTAACTCTAGATAGCCATTAACAAGCTGGTTAATTTGCTTAGGTGATAAGTTAAACTCTTCACAAATTGTTGCTAAATCCCAACGAACATCACGAACGCTTGCGAATTCCCAATCTAGAAAAACGGGCTTTCCTTCATCAAATAAAATATTATCTGGTGTCAAATCACCATGGGTAAAACCTGAATACTTAGCTACTTTCTTTAGTTTGGTCACTGCATTTTTCAAATTGCGCTGTAGCTTATCCACGGAGTCTCTATCTACATCAAACTTTTCAAGAGCATTAACTAAGCTCGACGCACTCGGAAATTCAAAGTTAGGGCAAGGATCGATAAAGTGAGTTGGCTCAGTTTTATGCATTTGTACAAGAGCTTTGGCCAGTCCTCGTTTCTTTATCGCTATTTCTAGACTATCAACTATGGGTGTCCCTTTTTCTTTAACTGTGAGTAAGTAATCGCTACCGCAATGGAATATTTTTGGGTAAGAAAATAGCGATGTTTCTTTTGTTTTAACTAACGGCTTTTTTGTTTGTGCTGAGGGCTTCTCTATTTGCGCTGACGGTTTCTTTATTTCCGCTGATGGCTTCTCTATTTGCGCTGAGGGCTTCTCTATTTGCGCTGAAGGCTCTACTTGCGCTAAAAAAGTTAACGCATTAATTTCTGCCTGAATTAACTCGCTTTCATTCTGCTTTGCAAACACTTCCACTTCATTATTCAAGGTTAAAAAGCAAGTTTGGGCACGACCTTGTTGGACAGGACAAAAGGCTGTAATAGAGTTAACTAGCGATTCTGGTAGAACCGCTAACCAGCTTGTCGGTATTCCTTCAACCATATTCTATAGCCTTGTATAACCAATACTGTGTATAACGCAAATAAGACAGCTGTCGGAAAGTATTGATTTTGCACGTATAAATACACTGAAGCTAAATCTACTACTATCCAATACAACCAGTTTTCCAGAACTTTCTGAGTCACCATGTAAGTTGTTATTATGGCAAATACAGTGGTAAATGAGTCGAGATAAGCCATACGAGCTTGTGTATAGGTATCTAGCAAATAACCAAGCGACATTGCAATGAGTGTCCCAACTGCGATCCAAACGGCATGTTTAGAAAGGCTCCAAGATTGAATTGCTTTTGCAACCTGAACCTCTTGCTCTTCACTTGCAACTTGTGTCTTTGAACCTCGCCATTGCCACCAGCCATAGATTGCCATTAACAAGTAATAAAAGTTTAAAAAGCTCTCCATATACAGAAAGCCTTGCCAAAACAATACTGTGTATATGGCTGTGCTTATAAATGCTGCAGGCCAACACCATAAGCTTTGTTTCATAGCTAGTAATAAATATGCCAAACCTAGGAATACGGCTAGGTATTCCCAGTAAGACATAGCTTGAAAACCAGAGATAATCTGTTCAAACATAATTAAGCGTCTGCATACTTTTGTTTTAAGTTGCCAGGAATGAACTTACAAACAAATACTAAAGTGCCGTATTGTTCAAAACTGCGTTTCATCTCTGTGTTGAGCACAGACATCAGCAAATCGTAATCACCAAAAATCTGTGTGCTCATAACATTTGTTTCAATCGTCAGTCCTGAGTGCTGATTGATGCGGTCAATAAAGTCTTTTATTGCTGCTACATAATCAATCTCAGCGAGTGGATACTTGCTAATTTCAACACTTAATTCCATCAGACGCTCCTTAATTAAAATACGTAGTCTAAACGAATACCAACAACTCTTGGTTCACCAAATTGTTCGTAGTTTTTCGCTTGATAACCATCTCGTGGATCGTTACCGAAATAGAAACCGCGAACGCCGTATTCTTGGTCTGTAATATTTCTAGCCCACAGTGTTACATCAAATGTTTCACCTTGATAAACCAAGCTAGCATTTAACAAGTTAACTGAATCTGCTTTTTCATCATGAGAAAAAGAGTAGTAGTAATCGTCTTTACCACTAATATTCATGTTAAAGCTGAAGCTTTCCGTTAATTGCCAAGATGCACCTAAATTGTATTGATAACCAGGAGCGTGAGCTTGCTCTCTACCATCAATACTAACCCTAACATCTTCACCAGTTGCAGAATCTTCTTCTAGCCTGTACATATCATCAACTTCACTTTCTAGTACTGAAAATGCGCCTGTTAGTTCTACATCTTGTGTTAACTGATATGTGATATTTGTTTCAAAACCATAGTTAGAACCTGATGGTGCATTTGAAATAAAGCCTACGAAGATAGGCGTTTCGTCTGAGCTCTGTACTTCTTGATCGTTAGTCAACCACTGCCTTACCTGCATATCTTCTCTATCTGCATAGAACACATTAGCTGAGACCATAACCTTTTCAGTGGCATAACGGACGCCCACCTCTAAATTGTTCAATGCTTCAGCATCAAAGCTTGCATTATCCAATAGTTCTTCACGAAAACGCTCTAGTCCATCTTCATTTTGACGAGCCAAGGCTTCACCATTAACACCACCAGCTTTAAAGCCGCGACTTAATCGAACATAACTCATTAATTCATCGTCAAACTGCTTACTTATAGTAAAGTGACCACCCCACATAGTCTCAGCTGTGTTATCAACAATTAAGTTATTATCACTGTAATCGCCATCATAACGTTCAACTCTCACACCAGTAGAAACTTCAACTGAGTCAGATAGTTGGAAGCGTTTTTCACCGTACACAGCAATATTGGTCACGTCATAACGGCTTTCGAAACTTTGAGACAACCAGGTATAGTCACGTTTCAAATCTGTGTCTGTCGTTTGCGTGTAAAAACCAACAACCCAATCTTTCTCTTTGCCAGTTAGATTAATATCCAACTGGTGAGCAGTTCTATCCCTGAAATAGTGGTCAACACTAGAGTAACCATCTGGGTGAATACCTGTGAAAGTCCAGTCATCATTATAAGAGCCATATGCCCAATCTTCGTCGTATCCGTAATCAAGATCTGAGTCTGATAAGCTTACGAAAGCTTTAACATCAAAGCTTTGAGAGCCTGTATAGAATGCAGTAACCGCTGCTGATGTAGTATCTTGTCGATCAAAACCTGGTTCGTCAGATAAAGTGGTACGATTTAAATCTAAAGAGAACGTATCGTAACCATTATCTATATCAAATTTGTGAACAACCGCTTTTAGCGCTAAATTTTCGTTTACCTGATGATCAACCATAGCTCGGATAGATAATTCATCAAAACCGTTAGTGTCATCTCGACCTAAATAAACATTTTCAATATAGCCATCACCATCTAACTTATTGATAGAAAAACGATAAGCTGTTTGCTCAGAAATATCATCGCCGTAGGCTACGCCAAGGTTCGTTAAGCCATAGTTACCAACTTCAATGCTTGCTTTATTTACTGCACCAGTACCTGTTGCTGAACTGGTTAAATTAATAAAACCAGCCATCGCATTAGCGCCAATGTTAGTGCCTTGTGGGCCTTTAAAAATTTCTACTTGCTCTATATCAAATAAGGTTGCTGCGTTAGCCATGCCAGAGTAATCGATACCATCTATAGAGACACCCACCGATGGATTTACTGGATCGACAAACTGGCTGCGTTCACCAATACCTCGAATTTGGAAAAATCGAGCTCTTGAACTGCCTGAAGATAAATTCACGTTGCCAGCTTGTACCAACACATCTTGGATATGTGCAGCACCTAGGTCTTCGATTAATTTTTTGTCTAATACTTCAACTGCATTTTTTGCATTTTGTATCGAAGTTGGAAGTAGTTCACCTTTAATTTCAATCACTTCCATTTCTTTTGAGGTCGTTTCAGCAAAGCTTGTTGCGGAAAATAAAATGGCAGACGCTAATACAGATAAGCGGAATTGTTTCATGTGTTGCTCGCATAATAAATTAGGAGCGCAGGTTGGATAAATTGAGACTGTGATCTTTGAAGTTCCATCCCTACGCTGGTTTTAACCAGATCAGGTTCTAAGGGTTTGCTATGTGCATCTCAGTCTGCTGATTTAAGCTAGACACCCCTTGGACGGCAGCAAGTCTACTTGTTTAGATAAGTAGGAACAACCACAATTTTGTTGTTCCTATTGGTTCTACCTATTTTGCCTTAAAGAGTTAGTGCTGCGATAACACCAAAAATAACCAAAGGGATATTATAGTGAATGAAAGTAGGTACAACGGAATCCCAAATGTGGTCATGTTGACCATCAGCATTTAAGCCAGAGGTTGGGCCCAGTGTTGAATCTGAAGCAGGAGAGCCTGCATCACCCAAAGCGGCGGCAGTACCAACTAGAGCGGCTGTCGCAAGTGGCGAGAATCCAAAACCTATCGCTAATGGAACATAAATGGAAGCTATGATTGGAATTGTAGAAAAAGAAGAACCTATTCCCATAGTGACAAGCAGTCCTGTTAACAGCATTAAAAATGCAGCTAAAATCTTATTGTCACCCACGACTTGGGTTGTAGTAGACACTAACGAGTCAATCGCTTGCGTAGCTTTCATAACTTCGGCAAAACCTGCAGCAGAAATCATGATAAAACCAAGTAGCCCCATCATATAAACGCCTTTAGCGAATACATCTTGGGTGTCTTCAACCTTCAATACACCAGCAAGGATAAAAATGATTAAACCAACTAATGAACCTATGATAACTGAGTCGGTATAAAGCTGAGAAACCAACGCAGCTACAATAGCACTCACAGCTATCCATACATGTTTCGTATTAACTTCGTTATGTTCAGGCTCTGCTGCTAAAAGCTTTTCTAGCGAGTAACTGCGCTTACCGCGATAAGTAACAAACAATGCAACAAGTAACCCTAGAAACATCCCAAAAACAGGAATTGCCATCACAAATGGCAGCTGTTCAATTTGAATATTCAAACCATTATCAACTAGGTTTGAGTACAACAAAGTATTCAAAAAGATATTACCAAAACCAACCGGTAGTAGCATGTAAGTAGCTGTTAAACCAAAAGTAAGTAAACATGCAATAGCTCTACGGTCTAGTCTCAGTTTGGCCATGACATGCAATAAAGGAGGGATCAAAATAGGTATGAAAGCAATGTGTACTGGAACCAAGTTCTGAGAAGCTATGGCAACCAATAGAATCATGCCAAACAAAATACTTTTAACCCATAGCGCATCGCTGGAGGTGGCGTTTTTGCCACTAATTCTTCTTATTACTATTTGCGCTAATACATCAGTAATACCTGATCTGGATATAGTTACTGCAAATGCACCTAACATAGCGTAATTAAGCGCTATAGCGGCACCACCGCCTAACCCTTGAGTAAAGACGGTAACAGTTTCTGTTAAAGGTAAACCGCCAATTAATCCACCAACAATAGCACTTAACACCAATGCTATAACAATGTTTACTCTCGCTAGACTAAGACCAACCATTAGTAGCACAGCGATAACCACAGCGTTCATCTTTAGTTATTCCTTCAGTCATTATTATTATTTTCAGCCAGCATAGTGTCGAAACTAAGCTGTGATTGCAAGGTATAGGAATTTCTTTAAGGCTGAGTAAAAGTGGCTATTGATGATAAACCATAGAAGCGAGCCTAGGAGATAAAGTGACTAGTGCTTCTATGGCTTTTATTTTTAAATGACCTGATTTATTCGTTGTTAGCTGATGAATAACTTTTCAGTTTGCATTCTCTAACGCTGAAGTGAAAACCAAACTCACTGTTTTTATCGCGTTTCACCACTAAAATGTCGTATTCACCAATGGAAATGACCCTCTCATCTTCTTCTTTTACACATTGTGAATGACCAAAAGCTTCAAAGTAGTAAACAAACTCAGCTATCGTTTCGTTTATCGCCTTACCAGTAAGAAAAGTTACGTTGTTATTTTCTAACTCAATTTCATTTTTTTCCTGTAACGGGTCTTTACCTATGTTTTCTTTCGAAGCAACTTCTTTTTCTGGTTCTAACGTTTCTGACTCACTGTTAGCTTCTTTTCCTAGTTCATCCTCATTCTCTGGCTTTTCTGGCTCTTCACTTACTTCTTCAGAAGAAATACTTTCTGAAACTTTTGTTTTGTGACTACCTTCAATTCCTTCAACAATACCGGATGTCAATTCATTGAAAGCTCCATTTTCAACCGTATCTTCATCACCATACAGTTGTAAAATAGAGATCAAGAACATAAACATGAAAGGAACCATAACGATTCGGGTAATGCGGGTTAGCTTTGGATACATAGCAACTTGATTATTGGTTTTTTCGTACAAACCAATGAGCCAAGGGACAAAAGTAATAATGAACCATAATTGTTTAACAATCATATAGATGAACATGACTATCAGAGTTATGGTAATAATCCAAACAGGTGCAGTAATAAGACTGACAAAGCTAGTTGCATAGAACAGAGTTCCGGGGTCAACTCCCACTATTTCATTAAGCTGGTGTCGAGCAAAAACAACAACAAAATTACCAATAATGGCGTAAACAATCACAACGATAACTCGGCCTAATAATGTTTCCCATATCTCAACAAATTTAGGCCACATTTCAACAGATAACGCCATTAGGGCAACGAAGCCAACTAAGGTGAAGTCAGAAACGTCATCATTGCTAAAAACTAACTTGTATAACCCAATAGCCAAAGCCAAAAAATACAATTTTTGCCACATAAGCAGAGGTTGAGTAAATTCTATTACTTTTTGCCTGTAAGGCGCTAACATGATGTTCCCTTTGTCTTTTTTATTAGTAGAAAAGCATAACACTATATTTTTTAAATAAAGTAAATATCAAGTTTGTCCCTACTTCAAATAACAGAGACACCCATGCCAAAAATAACAGAGACACCCACCTCAAATTTGTTGTAACGCTACAGATGTTTCAGGGCTGAGAGCTCGTTATTTATCCGAACAGTGATCTTTGTTTCTGATTCTTTAAATAACTGCCTACGTTATTGGATCTCGCTGAATTGATGTAGTTGTTATGTTCTTTAAGGTGGGTGTCTCTGTTATTTTGTTTTTTCAACAGCTCAAAAAGTGCTTTAAGAACTCTTTGTTTTTTTATAAAACCCTAAAGGGGTCTCACCTTTTTCAACAGCAAAAAAGGTAAGCGAAAATGCCGCCCGTAACACAAAACATTTTACCTGAATAAAATCTGATTTTTGTCGTCGAATACGAAAAGAAAGTACATCCATGTACTCTTTTCTAATTGGGCATCCATGCCCGTTTTATTCGAGAAAAATCAGATTGGATTCAGATGTTTTGAGCGGGGAAAGTAAACCTGAACCTGCAGAACTTATTCTGAGTATTCCGAGTCATTATCTCCATCCAATATCACTCATTGTTTAATTTAGTTTTCTTATACCAATGAGATGAAAATTTGAGGTGGGTGTCTCTGTTATTTTGTTTTTTCAACAGCTCAAAAAGTGCCTTTAAGAACTTTTTGTTTTTTATAAAACCCTAAAGGGGTCTCACCTTTTTCAACAGCAAAAAAGGTAAGCGAAAATGCCGCCCTTAGCACAAAACATTTAACCTGAACCAGCAGGATTTATTCTAAGTGTTCTGAGTGGTGAAATAAGTCTGAACCAGCAGAACTTATTCTGAGTGTCCCGAGTCGTTATCCCCATCCAATATCGCTCATTGTTTCATTTTGTTTTCAAAAAGTGCGAGGCATGGACGCCGAGAAAAGGATGCTGTTCATGGACGAAAAATCATCCTGTCTTTTTCGACAAAACAAATTAAATAATGAGATTAAGATATTGCTAGGGGACGGCTTTTTTGCGCCTCGTTTTTGAGCTGTTGCAAAAATGAGGCTCGCCCTTAGGCGAAACAAAAACAAACAAAACTAAACATCTTACAGGGACACCCAACGCAAAATCATGGTGGATGTCTCTGTTAATGTAGATTCTGGCCTTCGCCAGAATGACGACATGTGATTCCGGCTAATCACTGAACGATGCTTTAATTAATAATGTTTAAGAAGAAATACTAAACGTTCAGAGTCATTATTCCCATCCAATATCGCTCATTATTTAATTTTGTTTTCAAAAAGCTCGAGGCACGGACGCCGAGAAAAGGATGCTGTTCAGGGATGAAAAATCATCCTGTCTTTTTCGACAAAACAAATTAAATAATGAGATTAAGATATTGTTAGGGGACGGCTTTTTTGCGCCTCGTTTTTGAGCTGTTGCAAAAATGAGGCTCGCCACTAGGCGAAACTAAAACAAACAAAACTAAACATCTTACAGGGGCACCCACCGCAAAATCATGGTGGATGTCTCTGTTATTTGGCTTTCTGATTTTTAGATAACTGTCTCTGCTATTGCTGAAATATCAAATTCCACCATCACACCGCCACATTCTCTGTTTTTAATCGTCAAGTGACCTTGGTGACCATTGATTATCTCAGAGCAAACACTCAAGCCCAATCCCGTACCATTTGGTTTAGTTGAGAAAAACGGTAAACTTACTTGCGTTAATTTACCCGCCGTTATTCCTTCTCCTCTATCGACAATTGCAAAGCGTAGTCTGTGATAATCTTTCACTACTTTAAGGCCAATATCGGTTACATCAGAGCCTGACTCATGGGCATTCTTAAGTAAATTGATCAGCACTAATTCAAATTGCTGAGCATCGTAATAAGCTTCTTCGCATGGTAACGCTGCCAACAAGTTAAATGGATACAAAGCTTGCACAGTATCCAAAGTCTTTGCCAATTTATGCCTTGCTATATTCGGCTTAGGAATACGAGCAAACTCAGCATACTCAGCAATAAACTGATTTAAGTTATTAGCCCTTTGATTAATCGTGGACAAAATATCAGGCAGTAAATCTAGATGTTTGTTTCCTTCAATCATCTCTTTTGCCGATGAAGTTAACGAAGTTATTGGCGCTAAAGAGTTATTCAGCTCATGACTTATTAACCGAATAGCGTTCTTCCACAATAACAACTCTTCTTTGCTAAGCTCTTGCGAGAGATTTTTACAAATCACTAATTGGTGTTTTTGATGATCAAAAGTAACTGTTTTATTGGCAACGTAATAACTGTATTTAAAATCACTTTCTTCATAGGTCAACAAGCCAGATTCGCCATTTAACAAAAATGGAAACAAGGCATTATCTAACTTCTTAGTTAATTGATGTAAATCTTTTCCCTGCAGTGAGCCTCGAATATTTAGCAGTTCGTTAGCTTGACGATTATGATAAACAACTTGCTTATAAGGGTTGAACAAAATAATTGCCATAGGTGAAGCTTGAATAATGCTATCGAGTAGAAGCTCTTTTTGACTCAAAGTTTGCCTTTGTTTTTTAAGGTTGATGGCTAGTGAATTGTAAACCTGTAATAAGCCTTGAGTATGATGGTCGCCTTCTTCCACTACTCGAATAGTAAAATCACCGTCTTTAAAGCTCTTTACCCCTTCATACAAAGTAGCGAGTTGTTTTTGGTGATAATTTAAGTACTTAACCAATAAACTGGTAAATATCACTATAAAACCGACCAGCGACACTACAACTCTACTCAAACTGTCAGCTAAGAAAAAACCTGAAATTCCATAACTAACGAATGACAAAAACAAAGCAAACAATGCGTTCATCATTGTTTTTTGCAGCAGAGTTAATTGTGGTTTTTCCATTATTTTAAGCCAAACTTTTCCATGCGACGATAGAATGCTTGGCGGCTAAGTCCTAAGCTTCTTGCAGCTTTAGCAATAACGCCTTGATGAGATTCCAACGCAGCCTCAATCTCTGATTTGCTGTACTCGACACGCTCATCGACAGTAGGTTTTATGATCTCTATTGCCAAATCACTTACTTCTATTTTATTCGATTTGGTTAATAACTGAGCTCGACCAATAACATTCTGTAATTCGCGAACATTACCTGGCCAATGATAAGCCATTAAACGACTTTCAGCATCGGCAGTGAATGATTTACCTTGATCCAAAAATGTGTCGGCCAGTAAAAGAATGTCATCTTTCCTATTTATCAAAGGCGGAAGTTTCAGCTCAATCATATTTAACCTGTAGTACAGATCTTCGCGAAAGCCTCCTTCTCTTATGGCCTTCGGCAGATCGGTATTAGTCGCACTAATAATACGCACTTTCACTTTTTTCGTTTTAGTGCTACCTACTCGCTCAAACTCACCACTTTGTAATACTCTTAACAGTTTTTGTTGCCCCGAAGCAGATAAATTACCAATTTCATCCAAAAACAAGGTGCCACCATCGGCTGCTTCAAAGCGGCCTACTCTCGACTGGTTTGCGCCGGTATAAGCCCCAGCTTCTGCACCAAAAAGCTCAGCCTCTATAAGTTCGCTAGGTAAAGCTCCAGCATTAACTTTAACGAAAGGTTCATCTTTGTACAGGCTATTGGCGACTAGCAATTCTGCTATTTTTTCTTTGCCTGCGCCATTTGGTCCAGTGATCAATACAGGCGCATCAGACGCGGCAACCTGCGTTGCAATTTCAACCAAATTAACCATGCTAGGATCTGCAAAGACCATATCAACCAAGTCAAAATGCTGTTGTAAATGGTTTAATCTAGCTCTGTGTTTAACGTGATTTTGTTGCTGTTGTTTCTGTAATTGATAAGTTTCTCGAAGATTTTCTACTGAATGTAACAGCTTTTGATCTTGCCAAGGTTTAGCTATGTAGTCTGCAGCGCCATCTTTTATTAATGAGACAGCCATCTCTAAATTCGTCCAAGCCGTTAACAGGATAATGGGTAGGTCAGGATCAAACTCTCGGATTTTATGATAAAGCCTTTCGCCTTCTTCACCAGAAGTCGTATCTCGACTAAAGTTCATATCCTGAATAACCAAATCAAAACTGCTGTTTTGTAACTTTTCTATTCCTTCTTCTGGACTCAACGCCCCTTCACACTCGATATCATTTAACAAAAACAAAACCCTCAGGGCTTTCACCACATCAGGGTTATCATCAATGATTAGTATTTTATCTTGTTGCATTTATTATTCTTTTTAAGGGCGTTTTCACGCCCTATCTTAACTTGTTTTAGTTACTTGCGCAGGCGCTATTTTTGTTGCTTTTCGAGCTGGTATGTAAGCAGCTAAGCAAGTCAATAACCAGACAAATAGTGTTACTAACGCCCCAACAGCTAGGTCGGGTGTCCCTTGAATCCCTGTTGATTTAATTAACGCATAATTTAACCAAAGCGATAGAAATATCCCCATTACAATTCCAACCAAAGACAATAATGAGTTTTCAATAACTAAGCTGCTCAGTACTTTACTTTTACTAGCCCCAATAGCTCGCAAAATACCAAGGTTTTTCTTACGCATACTGACGGAAAAAGTGACTAAAGCGATAATCCCAAACGAAGTGATGACTAATGCAATAAAGCTAATGCCGAACATCACAAAGGCAAAACTGCTGCGACCATCCCATAAGCGCTTTTTAGCTCTAGCTGAAAATTCAACTCTAGGCACAATGCGACCTTGTTCTTGATACAGTACATTTTCAATTTGCTCTAAAACGCTTTCATCCGTGCCCTTTTCGACTCTCACTATGTAGTTAACCTCAGAATTTCGACCATAAATCGCTTCTGGAATAACTACTGCGTTGTACCAAGATTGTTCATAAGTTGCAGATTCCCCAAGCATCTTGTCAGCAAAAGTGCCAATAATTTGGTATGGCGTTTTAGCTGAATTTATATATAAAGTTTTCCCTAACACACTTGTAGTTTCAAACAGTTCAAGTGCTAAAGACTCACTTATCAAGCCAACACTTGCGGGCAAAGACGTTTCATCTCCCTGTACAAATTCGTTGCCATAAAAATTTCGGCCTGCAGTGATAGATAACATTAAGGTATCAACGCCTTGCTCATCGACTCCGAACAAAGCCACAGTGTGCTTTTTAGCATCCTCTCGCTGGTCATCACTGACAACAAAGTTCTCTAAACGCCTAGTATCAATAACATTTTCTTCACCACTATAAGTTGCGCTAACAACTTTAGGTAAAGCTCTAAGAGCCGTTAAATCCCGCTGAATAAGCTGTCCTTTATCAAGTTCCTCATCATAAACTTGAGTAACCACATTAAGGATCTCTTGCTCTTCTAACTTCGAAGGTATCAGCCAATTTTGTAATGTAGCGTAACTTATAAAAGCGCTATTGCTGATTATCATAAGCGTAATAGCAACTTGGAAAACAATTAGCAGTGAAATGCTTTTTTGCTTTAGGATTAATTTCATAATGTGTTTTATCGACATAACTATCCCCTTAACTGCGCAGCTGGTGCAATACCGCTAATACGAATTACTGGATATAAACCTGCGAGTAAAATAGCGCCATAGATGAATAATCCAGTTGAAAACGCGAACCCGTAATCTATGGTGTAGATTGCTTTGACTATACTTGGATCTCCCACATAATCTGATTGATATCTAGCGATTTGAAACATCAGCTCTAAACCTAAATGCGCTAGCGCAATTCCTGCCAAAATAGCCACCAGTGCTATGATGCTTATTTCAATTAAATGAATTTTCATTATGTAAGTTCGACTCGCGCCTAAGGCACGATAAAGAGATACCAATTTGTTTTTTGCCTGATACTTGGCTAACAAAATACCAACTGTGTTAACTAAACAAATTGCAAATAACAAATAAGCAAATTGCAGATAAACCGTTTCCCAACGGAGAAATCTTCGCAATTCTTGCATTAAAGATTCTAAGCTGTTTAAAGCAAATTTTTGTTCATGAGGAAAACGTCCTAAACTAGCTTGTTGCTGAGCATAATTACGAGCCCATTTAGTAACTTCAGCTAGCTGTTGCTGATGATTGTCGCGATCAAACTCCAACCATGTAACCAAATAACCACATTCCGCTGATTTTAATCCTTGAACATCGCTTTCTCGAAACTCTACTCGTAATCCTTCTTCCTTAGTTTGGCATGGCATAAAGCCTGTACGAGGTAAATTCATTCGTTCAGCTGTTTCCATTGGAATAACAGCTAAATCATTGTATCTGTTACTGAATCTCATATTTTGAATACGATATTTGTAACGCGACAAGTCCATTACCCCCACAACCTTGAGCAATTGCCTATTTACTTTAACAAATTGTCCAACTGAGTTTTCTCCAGCAAATAGTTGATCATTTACTTTCTTGTCTATCACTATGACATCACTATTTTTTTGCTCTTCTAACCATGGCTGTCCATAAACAAATGGCACTTGTAAGATTTTAAAATAATCCAAATCAGAAGCCGAAGCAGGAGCTCGAATTGGTCTAGTTTCATCGGTTTGTTGTGATTCAATGACAAATCGAGTTTCGTAGTTTAGCGATAAATGTTTTACGTCTAACCCAGCATTTTTTAATTGTGTTGCATCTTGGTATGCCAACGGTGGAGAACGAAACAAATTGCGAATTTCATACTCTGCATCCATAAAGTTCAAACTGAAGTTATAAACATATTCTGAACTATGCTCTAGTGCTGTACTGCTACTTAACTTCATCGTCGTACTCATGGTCAGTAGCAAGGTGATGCCTATGACCAAATTAATTATCATGAGCAAGGTTAACTTACTTTTTTGCTTCACGCCTTGTATGGCAAGTTGTAATAGATCTCTCATATCTATACCGCCAATTCGGTTAGCTGATCTTTACTGATATCACTAAGCTGACCATCTAAAATTTGGATGTTCCGATGGGCTCTTTGTGCCAACTCATTATCGTGCGTAACCATCAATAGCGTTGTGCCTTGCTGGTTTATTTCTTGTAGTAAGTCCATTACTTGGCGGGCCATTAAAGTATCTAAATTCCCCGTTGGTTCATCCGCTAATAAAAACCTAGGTTGGCCAGCCAGTGCCCTAGCGATAGCTACTCTTTGCTGTTGTCCACCACTTAGTTGCGCCGGGTAATGCTTGCCTCTACTTGCTAAACCAACGCGTTCTAATGCCTCTTCTATTCGCTTCTTTCTTTCTGTTGACGACAAGCCTCTGAAAATAAGAGGCACTTCGATATTATCAAAGATATTAAGTTCGCTGATTAGATTAAACCCCTGAAAAATAAAACCTATTTTTTCATTTCTTAATCGAGATAAATGCTTGTCATTAAGCTTATTAACATTCTCACCGTCTAGGTAGTAATCACCACCATCGAACTTTTCTAATAGTCCAGCTAAATTGAGAAACGTTGTTTTACCAGAACCAGAAGGCCCAGTAACAGCGATAAAATCCCCTTCATTCACTTCTAAGTTAAGTTCTGTTAACGCATGTGTTTCGATTAATTCGGTACGATAAATCTTGCTTATGTTTTTCATTGATAACATGACATTTCCTTACTGATCACTAAGCATTACTTGTTGTTTATTCTGGAATGGGCTTAGGCTTGAAATCACCAATTCGTCTCCGACTTTTACACCGGATAGTAACTCTACTTCATTGATGCTCTTCGCCCCCAATTGTATGGTTTGTCGAGTGGCAATATCTTGCTTAACCAGGTAAGCAATTTTACTTGCTCCTGTTTCTACAAACGCCCCTCTCTCGACTTTTAAAACATTGTCTTTTTTCGACAAAATCAACTGTGCGTTTATACGTTGATTTTGCCTAAGCCGTTCTGGTTGATTGATAAAACGGATCCGTCCAGCAACTCTGCCTTGTTCTACCTCTGGTGAAATCGCGACTAAAGTTGCAGGATGGGTTTCTTGATTAATTAAAATATTAGCCTGTAAGCCGATAGCTAATTCATCAGCTAGGTTTTCTGGAATATAAGCTTCGACTTCCAACTCAGATAAATCGACTAAAGACATAAGCTCACTGTCACGCTGTACAAACTGCTTCTGCTGTACTGCAACTGTGCCAACTATGCCAGTAAGTGGAGATAAGATAGTTAGCTCGTTTACCTGTCGTGTTAACTCTGCAGTTTGATGCTGTTGTCTTGCTAAAGCGAGTTCCGCAATTTTCAGCTCAAAGTTTAGGTTCATTTGTTCCAGATTAAACGCTTCAATTGCGTGCTTTTGATTAAGTTGAGCCCGCTTTAGGTCAACCATTTTTTCTTCGAGTTCTAATTGCGAGATAATTTGCTTATCTATACTTGCTTGTGCTCTATTCATTGCACTTTGAGCCGCTTCTAAATCTACTTTTGCTAGCTCTGCTCTTTGCTTAGTATCGAGCAAGGCTTGCTCTGTACTTATTTTTTGTCGACTAAATTCATTCTCTAATCGAGCCAATGTGGCCTCTTCTTGCAGCAACCTATTGCGTAACTCAGGGCTATCAATAGTTAGAAGTTGCTGATCTTTTTCAATAGCATCACCTGCTTTTACATGCAGAGTAACAGTTCCAGCAGCTATGGCATAAACTGCAGGATTGATCGCTGCTAGCGTCTTTCCCTGTACAAAAATATCTTCGACTAAACTGCCTTGCGTCACCTTAGCTGTCTTAATTGTCGATTTTCCTAATACTAAATCCGTTGCTAACAATTGCTTGAACTGTGGTACAGAAAATGCCCCTAATGCAACTACTGTGAGCAAAACACTTGCTGCGATATACCACGTCTTTTTGCTTGGTTTAACTGTTAAAACTTTATCTTGTCCTAATGTATCGCGGATCATCTAGTGTCCACCTCGTTCATCCTGTTATTAATTCCTAACAACTAGAACAAGCTTCGTGCCAACTCATAACCCATTGTATTTATTAAAATTTTATAAAAAACGACGCTATAAAAACTAAGTTCGGACGGACACTCGGACACATATCGGACACATAAAAACTGTCCGACACCCCACTCGCTTATTGCTTTTACCCCATAAAAAACTTAGTTGGACAAATTCCACAATGTAAGTATTTAACACCTACTAAATCGTAGTTTTCGCCGATTATTAACCTCCTCACTTCACTAACTTAGACCTGTGTTTGTAATGAAGAATAATTTGTAAATGAAGATCTTAAGGTAAGTTAATCAAGCGTAGCTTCTTCGTAGCTTCAACAACACATAGGAGTCATCAGTTAGGTAAATAAAAGCCACAAAAACTCCAGTGTTACTAACAAATTATTCAGCATCATTTTAAGTAGATATGGAGTCCAAAAATGTCAGTTGCGCTAGAAACAAAACCTACCTCGAAAGGAAATGAACAGTACCCTATTGCCGATTATCTCAGAACCTGTTTTGAGTGTTTGGTATCACCAAGTACAACAATTGTTGAAGCCTACTTACAATTTAATGAACTCCAGAACTTATCTAAGTCACAACTGCCTAGACAAATTCAGCTGCACCAAAAACAGACGAATTTACCGCTTACACGCCATTCTTACCCTGTTATTTATCAGAGAAAAGAAGTGGGCACTTTGCACTTACTAACGCCTCATCAAGGTTGTAGTGATCCTCAAAGTATAAAGCTTGCCCAGGTTGAACATAAAAAACTAACAAGGGCCATCAGCCTCCTCCTTAAAAGGCATCAAGCAGCATCACTATCGAGCCACTATTTGGGTAAAACATTCGCACTAAGTGGTTACAGCGAAGAAGCATTCAAGTTGGACAGTTTTATAGAAAAGGCCGCTAACGCATTTTGCCCTGTCGTTATCTGTGGTGAAGTAGGTAGTGAAAAATTATCCGTCGCCAGTGCAATTCATTACAATAGCGATTTAAAACACCAGCCTTTTATTGAAATAAATTGTTCAACGCCAAGTGCTGAAGAATTTCAAAGTAAAATCAAACAAAGCTACCAACAAGCTAATGGAGGGTGTCTTTTCTTTAATGCAATTGATGATTTATCTCCAGCTCAACAGGGAATATTAGCGGATGCGTTAGCAATAAACTCTTCCTCTGCTCCATTAGGTATTCAATCAGACAAGAATCGCCGTCCTGTGCGAATTTTCGCTTCTACAACTAAAGCTTTACAACCTATGGTGGAAGCTCGTGAGTTTTCTCGAGAACTGTTCGAGAAACTTAACTTTTTAACCATTCAAATTCCAAGCTTGTGCAGTAGAAAAGAAGATATTCCTTACATTTTGCAAAACTTAGTTCACAGATATCACTTGTTTCCTGAACAAGAGTTTAGCAGTGAAGCAAAACAAGCCTTATACGATTACAATTGGCCACAAAATTACTGTGAAATAGAACAAACGACAGCTCGCCTATTAACTTTATCAACAGCGAATCCAATAACGTTAACTGATATCAAGCAATATTCACCTGAAGTTTTATCTCCTTCAACATCAATATGTAATCCATTAATTAATTCTGAGTCAGTTAAAACCTTCGATTTAATCGCTACATTACAGCAAGGCGACTATCAACAATTTAATCACCTGCACAGAGGCTTGCAAAAGGCCTTAACCTTTATTGCTGAGAACTACATTGAGCAAATTACTTTAGGCGATTTATCTGAGCACGTTCATATCAGTCAGTCTCACTTATCTTTCTTGTTTAAACAGAATGTAAAAAAGACCATTAAACAAATCATTAGTGAGCTAAGAATTGCCAAAGCAAAAGAGATGATAGAGGCCAGTCCGCAACTGCTGATCACCCAAATAGCGTTAGATGTGGGATTTGGCGACTTGAGTCATTTTGAAAAAATGTTCAAACGATACACAGGTATCACACCTCGTGGTTATAAGTCGCTAGTTAAGAAAAAACAAGCAATAGCGGCGTAATGGGATCCCCCCTGTTCGCCATCGTTATCACATGAAGAGTCGGATTTTATAACGAGTTAAGTTATCGCCAAATTAATAATCTGAAGCTTTTCAACAACCGGACTTGAACCATGAGCTTTAATTCAGACATTACTCATTTGGCCATTAACGGCCAATCAACTAGCTATCAGCAGCTATTTCCTTATCTTTATATAGGCAACACGCCCAAAGTAAGTGAACAGGACATAAGCAACGCTTTTTTTCAGATACCTGACAAAATTACTCAAGACACTTCTCCTACAAGCTTGTTCTTTCAGCTAGCAGAAGAGAAAGACAAAAAAAACAGGCTAGCTATGCAAAACTTAGCTGTCGCTTTTATAAATGGTGGTGGGTTTATAAGAACCTTTTATCAGTTAGGAGATCAGCTACTAGCAGTGCTAAATACCCCGCTTTCGAATTTATCAAGTACTACCGATATTCGCTCTTGTATTGAAAGCAACTTCAAAACAGTCGAAGGCTTCGAAACTTTTTTAAAAGACTCAGAAGCAACATTGAAAAACGTGTGGCTGTCCATTATCACCATGTTGATTGAGCTAGATTATGAAAGGAAATGGCTAGAGCAGCTGCTAACACTAGTTAGAAATCTCAATATTCTTAACCACTCCCTTCCTTATTTATCAGCGAATACTGAAATTCCAGAAGCTTTGCTGAGAACTTGGCGCAATGCTAATTTACTTTTGTCTGACCAAGTTTTTCCATTACCAAAGCAAACTCTTACAAATCCAACTCCACCAGTAAATTCAAAAGTAAGTCCAGAACTAGTGAATTATGCATATGCTAGGCCTTACGCTATAGGTACTCTGCACCTAGTGAAATACAAACTCATTGGTTATGAATTAGGGGAATTAAAAAAAGTAGAAAGCATATTGCAAGGTGAAACTCGTAAACGTAGCCACAGACAGCAGTTAACAACTCATAATCAGGGCCAAAGTACCGCATCTAGCGAGCAGCATAACGACAAAACAGATCACATTGTTGATCAAGACTTTAATAGCCAAATTCAGAAAACATTAGCCGAACGAAAAGTAACAAATACCGCTGATAACCTTGCTACTGACTACAGTCCAACATCACCTAAAGCGACGACTAACGGCAGTTGGACAGTTGATGAAAATCCAGCTGGTGGCAGTGCAGAAAACACCAGTAACTTTATCAAAGATGTATTAGCTGAAACCAAGCAAAGAGTTGCTTCCCAAATAAATAATGCGAGACAAAACGGGGTAGAACAAGAAGAAGAACATTCTCGTATGCACACCTTCTCAAACACGACAGAGCGAAACATAAATGGCTTCTACTATTGGCTCAATAAAACTTATCGTGTAAATGCAGAAGACTCCCAAAAACGACTACTTGTAGAAGTAAACTTTGAGCTTGATGACGCCGAACTTCATCAAATTTTGGCAGAACAAAATAGGCTAAAGTTAACGCCTCCAATCACGCTTGAACAAGCTGGAGTAAACAGCTATCAAGATATCTTAGCTGAACGACCTGAACAGCAACAGCTGCAAGACAACTCTATGTTTTACCTTGATTTGTGCCAACAGTTTGCAGTGACTAATGTGCCCTCTCCACTAGCTGAGAAGTCCTTTTATGCGACTTCAATAAAAAGTGAACAAAGCACGTGTAATAACAAAATCGTTGTACCTGAAGGCTACCTAATTGAGTCAGCAAATATCGTAGTTGCTGTTGACGCAAAAGTAGATGTGGACGACCTAGCAGTTACGCTTGCTGGTGAAACCATAACTATGAGTAAAGTCACAGATGCAACTTCAACTATTACTAGATTCAAAGGAACACTAGATGCAACTAAACTGAGTGAGCCAATTCATAGTGAATTGCCTTTTGCTGTTATGACTGAAGTAAAGACAAACTGTCAATTCAGTTCTTATCCGAACGACGAGAACGCAAAAGCGACAAATGAGACTGTTACTAAAGTAGAAGTTGGGCAAAACATTAGCGTACAACTGCAACTAAAGCGCAGTGAACAAGCGTTAAATCAGTGGCAGTTTAATGTGTTCAATTTATTGCAAGCTGGACATTCCCTGCAAGTTAAGCAGTATGACGAAGATCTAGAAGAGCTCAAACAATGGCTAGAGGCGAATAACAATCCTCAAACTCAAGCATTGATCAACAACTACTTAATCAAGAAATGTATGTATAGGCTTTATCTGAATGCTATGGCAAGTATAGGAAAAGATCCTTCATCGCCAATGGCTGAGCTGCCATACAACCAATACTTTAATCAGGCATTAGATTGGCCAAACTTATACTGCAAGTTGTCTGAACAAAGCGACACTGTAACAAGTGCCTTAACAGAGACACCCACAGCAAAAAATAATACAGCAAGCGATAAAACAGTGCATCGAGTTAAGTCTCCTACGCCGATTAATACGACCAAAGGAGCACTAGCACAATTAGATAGTGAGCTTTACCTGAAGCGATTTTTAACCGCCACGCACGCCAAAATACTGCTGCCGGTCAACTTAGAGCAAGAGCTGAGTTTCATTTACTTCCTCGATAGTGGTCAAATCTGGCACGGCGAAGAAAGCTTAGTGCCGATTAACCAAATAGCCTTACCTATAGCAAACGACTTCAAAAAGTTAGAGCACACTTCCCGCCACGAATTTATTGAGACAGGAAGTTGGAAAGTTACTCTTCCTACAACAATGAGCGTGTTGAGTGATCGCGAACATTTAGACGACATAGGAAGCCATTTAGATGAATAAATCGAACTCATTACCTTCAGTAATTCCCATGCCAGGTCATTTTCCTGGCATGCCTGTTGGCTCAGTGATTGCCTTTGCTGGTGAAATTAGGAAAGATTCGAATGATCCCCATGAAACCAACCTATACCTGTTTGATTGGTTAGAGTGTAATGGCCAAAAAGTAAAAGTTGCTGAATTCCCAGAGTTATTTCAAGCTTTAGGATATAAATATGGCGGAGACGCTGGAATGTTTCACCTTCCTGATTATCAAGGAACCTTTTTGCGTGGCGTTGGTAACTTTGCAGGTAGTCATGAACGTAGAACCGCGCCAAAACATGGAGACACTAATAGTGTAGGTTCGACTCAAGATTACGCATTGTTGTCACACACTCATAAATACCAGAAAACGTCTAAAGGCATCACTCTGCCTGCTGAAACCGCTGGTACTCTCAGCGCATCCCCCTTAATCCCAACAGATACAGAGGGGCCGAATACTTCAAGAGATAATCTTAGTTCCACCGAAATTCGTCCGGTAAATACCTCTGTTTATTGGCTTATTAAAGCTCGGTTATAGTTAAACAAAAATATTGCTTATTTACTGTAAGTAAATAAGCATATAACAAACTCAAAGCTTCTAACTCGTTAGAAGCTTTGTTCTTACGGAATCAAGTAAACGTTCGACATTTAGCAAATGTATTCGACACTCTATATGTTAGCTCATCACCGTTATCTCTAATATGTGTGAATCTCTCTCCAGACTTAACATAAATGCTATTGCCCTTCTGCTCAAATTCCCAACCAGGTTGTGCTTGAACAATAGCTACCTTGCCAACTCTAGAGACAATAATCCACTTAGTGAGATCAAAAGTGAACTCTGAGTGGTTGGTTAACTCTATTACAGCGGTGTCTGGATCTACTCCATATATGTTTGCATATTTTATTCTCAACTTTCCGTCAATCACCTTCATGCCATCTGTAATCGGTACTGTTATCTGTGCACTATTATGATCATTAGCTATATGAGTTGGCCAAGGATTTCGAGCTCCCCCAAGGCTAGATACTTTTGGTATTGATATAAAACCACCATATCCTGTTACAACATTATCGAAAGCAGTAGTGAAGATCCCTGTAACTTCAATTTGAGGTTTATTATAAAGGCGATAACATTCGACAAAATCACTTAAAATTGAACCTACTTGAGGCGAGTAAGAACCATCTTCATTTTGTTCAATCAACCCAGTTCCCGCTTTTCTAGCAGCGTAACAGCAAGCCAAGTTTACAGTTTTTAACTCACTTAAGGATTCTGAAAGTGCAGTAAATCTGTTATTCGGATCTGTAAATACCGGAATGGACTCACATAAAAATCTCGCCAATTTAGTGCCATTTGTAACATCGTATTTTATAGGAGCTAAACGCGCAGGCATCGCCAGAATTGCATCTTCAGAGCCATGGCAATTTATTCTGATTTTGCCATTATCTCCATCAACCCACTCAAGACACCTTTGCATAGCCTGAGAACAAACGCTCTTATTGATATTGCTAATTGGCAGTAATATTCTAGCGTAATAGTATTTATCTAAATTTTCTTTTTCATCTAGATAAGTTTGAACTGTTGCTTGGTATAAATTTTGGGTTCCTTTTGTTTCTACTGGGATATCACCAATTTCACCAACGGTAAGTTGTTCAGGAACTTCACCGTCTTGTAAAATAGGACGTTTTGTCTGCCTATATTCAGCTTGGTTTCTCCAAGAGTTTTTGAACACACTATCAATCACATACTTATCGCCTTGCTCTGCAACCAAGTAGATATCTAAAAATCGAGAATACATAATATCTTATCCTTTGTTTTCGCCGTATTTACGGCTCATGAAGTAATGAAAAGCAGCTGGTGCACTTCGCGGTGAAATGCAAAATCTCAGCGGCCAATTAACATCAACCAGATAAGAGAACTCTTTGATTTATAAATAAAAATAAACAGAACCTTAGGGTTGACTGTTTGTTAAATTACAAAGAAAGTTAGGTGAGCTCTTGGGCTAAGTTATGCAGTTAAAACCGTCGTTTTAGCGGGGTTTACATGAAAAATTTATTGAGGTTTTAACGTTCAAAAAAATGGCTTTATTCGTAGAAGTTATAGAATGATTCTTCACAGTCTCCTGCAATTAAGCCAACATTATTTTGTACGGATTTGGACACAGTAGTGTCAGTGTGTGAATAAAGATGCCAGCTATCGAAAAAAGCAATATATGAGTAAAGGATTCGATTTAATTGTCGTAGCCCAATTTTAAAATCGGTCATCAGCCACTTAAAAGCAGCAGATAATTCTAATTGAGAAAACGGCGTACTCATCTCAATATACTTTGCTTTCGCGATTTTTAAGCACAATAAGGCAGTGATTGTTTGCCAGCATCGAGCTTGAACTTCAGCTAAAGAAATTGTGCTTTCTACTTGAGAGTTTGCGGTTGTGAGAGAACTTGCTCTTTCATATTCCCTCATAGCTAAATAGACAAAGTTTGGAGAACCTTGGAAAGTCACTTTTCGATAGGTTTGTTGGTTCGGCTCTGACTTTGTGGGGGAGTCGCTTTTTATCAAATTATAAAGTCGCTCAGCTAACTCTCTGTTAATAGTTTGTAGCTGTTGGTAGTGTGCTTTATTCAACAAAGTTTTTAAGGCTTGCTGCTGGATATCGACATCGTTTGACTTGGCGCATAGCAACACTAGTTGTTCGACTTCTCGACTTGTCATATTTTTGTCTAACTTCGTACTCCTATCGTTCAAAATAATCTCCTTAATAAGCATTACTTATGTGTTCATTTAGCAATGAAAAAGCATGTTTAACTATTTGCATACCACCACTTAAGCTAAGTCATAAGGTCAAGAAACTCAGATTAAGCAATGCAAATAGATAAACATGAACACACAGGTTTGGAATCATTTATCTAAGGCTGTTTTTAATTGACTGTTTAAGTTATCCAGAAGCTCAGCAATTTCTTGGTTCTGATCTTCGATTTCAGTTAATTTATCATTTACATGCTGACTGATACTGGCATAAAGCTGATCGAGTTCTTTTGAAATGTAATCAGCATGTTCACTTTGTTTTTCTTTTAAATAACTATTCACTTGGTGGCCATTGAGCTCAGATTGTGAGGCGTGTGCAGCTTCGTTGCGCTCAGTATATCTACCGGCTTCTGGCTCTCTGTCGTTATGCTGTGCAACTACTGAGTCGTCATCTACTTGATTAGTCTCATTCATATCAATTTCCTAAGTATTATTCTGTTTTTCAGGCTCAGTTTTTTGTTCTGAATGATGAGCCGCTTCTTTGTTAACTTCTTGTTCTACAAATTTACTGATCGCTTTTAATTCTGAGTGAAAATAAGCAACAGAACCCAGAAACATAAGGGCAATCAAACTCCATACTATCCAGTGCCATTTGTCTTTAATCGACTTACTCACTTCTGTCACCGTGACTTTGGCCTGAGCGTCTTCTTTTGTAGCAACAATTACCTCAATATCACTTTCTGTGCCGTTTTCTGTCTCACCTTCCTCTTCTTCAGCCTCATTCTTCTCGCTTGAAGTATCTGCTTCTGCATTTTCTGTTGCTGCCGGTTGTTCCGAAGCAGCTTGTAAAATACGAGCACAGGCACTGGTTATCGATGCCGAAGAAGCCATTTGTGCGTTCTGCTGTGAAATAATCGCATTTTGCATACCTCTAGAGAGTGAGTCAGCAAACATGGTGTCTATCATGTCTACGGAATAACTACTCTTGCTTGGGTCAGGGTTGCCATCGACAGAAACCTTTATGTTGTTTTGTTGTTCCATCATTATTCCTCAGTAGTAATAGCTTACTCAGCGTCTTGTGAGTTACTCACACTTTTATAGAGATCGATAAAGTGTTCAGCCGAAGTTTTCGCTTGTTTGTTTAAGTCTTCTAGGGCTTGTAGATATTTCAGGTCACCACCTTCGATAAACTTAGATAAAGCGACACCAGCTGCAGTTGATACCAAAGTGTTGATATCACGCATATTTGTCGCTGCATCTTGCACAGCTAATGCACCAGTTTGCGCCAAAGATTTACGAGCGATAACTTGGGTTTTGTCACTTTCTTTTGTTTGCTCTGCCATCACGTTTCCTAGTTAATTGAATTAATGAAAGGCTCCAAAAAGCACATATAAAACTTTTTGGAGCCACCGACTTTTATCGAGTAGGTGCTGCTGGCAGGTCTAGTACTTGGCTTGTTACTTTACCTGTTACCGCATTACCAGTGTTCATCAGCGCGTTAATGCCTTGAACAGTCGCTGCTTGCCACATTACATTTGCTTGCTGTTGACCAGAAGTAAGGTTCTGAGCACTAGCTGCTAATGCTTGGCTAGTTGTCATCATTAGGTTGCCCATAGCAGTTGCAGGAGTATCACCTAATACTTTAGTGTTTACTTGAGTCACAGAGTCTGTAATTGCTTCATTTACATAATTTGGCATCTTGTTTTTCCTTTATTTTTTGTTTGGATATTTAAATGTTAAAAATTAATTTGGTGTTCTATCTAGGGCTAGCTGGAAGCGTTAACACTTGAGAAGCTGTTTTGCCTGTTACAGCATTACCCGTGTTCATTAAGGCATTGATACCTTGAACTGTCGCAGCTTGATACATCACATTCGCTTGCTGCTGACCAGCAGTTAAGTTCTGGCCACCCACTGATAATGCTTGGCTAGTCATTAACATCAGATCACCTGTTGCTGTTGCAGGTACTTCACCTAATACTTTAGTGTTTACTTGCGTAACTGAATCGGTAATTGCACCGTTAACTGTACTTGGCATAATTTTTCCTTTTTATTTAAGTAATGAGTCACTTTTAGTTGTGACTAATTGTCTAATGATTAAAACGACATCCAGTCCTTTTAACCTCGAAAGTGAACAACACTTCCAATCTCAGTGTGCAGCTAAATGCTCTGACTTGTTGTTTCCTTTTCAAGCAGTAAACGATGGGGTTAAATCGCTTACTCACACCTTTAACTAGAAACAAATCCATCAGACAGAAAGTCTAGCACTGCTGAACAAACTCACTTCTTAGTTAACTATTACAAGGCCTTCTAACACTCGCGTTGTAAGGCTGTATTTCGCGACTATGAGTCATCAATGTCCTTCACAATTTCACTCATTGCGGTAATGCTTGTTGCGAACATGCTATTTCGTCCTTGTACGCTGGCAGACTGATGAGTGATGTAACCTTGCTGCTGATTTGCTACAGAGTTTTGTGTACTAAGCGCTAAAGCTTGATTAGTTACAGTGATCAAATTTGCTGAAGCATTTGACGACGTTAACCCTGTTGTTAATAAATTAATTTGTGCAATAGCATCAACGGTTGAATCAGAACTCATAAGTTTGCTCATTAATTTCGATGGAGTAAGTCTATGTGTGGTAAAGAGATATAACTCGTCAAAAATTACGGGGAAAACAGTCTTTTTTATGGAATGAAACAAACTTTAGTAAATTAAGTAACTTTGCTTTGTTAGGGCAAAGAATGTGTTGTTGGAAATATAGGAAATTGTTGTTAGCTGGAGAAGAGCAGTGGCAAGAGAAAAAATAAAGGAAAAGAAAAATAAAAGGAAAAACAAACTTTTAGTTCAAAAGTATCTGAGCTTCAGCCCCTGTTTTATCTGCTTTATTGTTTAGTTTGAGCCTACCACCTTGTTGTTCAATCATATTGCGGCTTAAGGCTAGACCTATTCCTTTACCTTGAGCTTTGGTGGTATAGAAAGGGACAAAAAGATTATCAGGATTGGCTATCCCAGAGCCAAAGTCCTCAATTTTTATCTCTGTCACCGCTTTAATTTTAGTAGCACTGACAATAACAGGCGACTGTACCGAACTAGCTTCAATTGCGTTTTTGAGTAAATTAATTAGTACTTGTTCGAGTAAAATAGCGTCTGCTTTTACCTTAATCTGATTGTCCTTCACTGTTATTGGATGAGTAAATAAGGCTGCAACTTTAGCGAATACCTCAGCTAACTTAATTTCTTCAATTCGAACTTCGAATTGTTGATTTAAACTAGCGTAGCGATTAACAAACTGCATCAAATGTTCGCTGCGAGAAGCAATAACTTGTAAAGCTTCAACGGCTGATTTGTTATCACTTTGTGAAGCAAACACTTCAACTAAAGATTGAGATAACGATTTAATAGGAGACAAGGAGTTATTGATTTCATGACTCAGCACTCGTGTCATTTTGTACCAAGCTAACCGTTCAGCTTCATTAACCACTGTTTCTATATTAGTAAGCACGACTAACTGATAAGCGTCACCAAGCATAGAAAAACAACTATGTCGCAATTGCCATTGCTTAGCGATATTCCGGTCTTGTATCTGCCAAGCTTGTGCTTCTTTTTGCGGTTGAAAGTCTAAGCCTAAAGCTTGTGCAGACAAGCGCTTAACTTGCAACCAAGGTTTACCACACCAAGAGGAAAAAGCGTCATTAGCGTGATTGAGTCGACCATTTTGATCGAACACAGCAATAGGTGTTGCAAGCTGTTCAATAAGATTAAGTACCAACACTGCTTGTTGATCGTAGTGTGACTTACGAATTTTCAAGTCATCAGCCATTAAGTTAACTTCATTACTTAAATCTTTAATAGCACCGCTATTAAATTTAGGATGAGTGCGCAATGAATAATCTTCGTTTCTGATTGCTTCTAATGATGCCGCTAACCCTAGCAATGGTGTTTTAATTGAAGCTTTGACGTGCCAAGCGTAAAAACAATAAGGTACTATCACCACTAAAAATGCAGTAACCGCAAACAATAAAGAAGCACTCAGGAGGTAAACAATTACCCCTAATAAACCAAACAACAAGGCTAATGATAGGATAAAAAAGCGATGGAATAACAATTCAAATGAGTACTGCTGCTTAGCCACGGTTAAACCTATTTCGTCTTAAATTTATCTAGTCTTCTATAAATTGCACTTTTACTGATACCGAGTAACAAGGCTGCATCTTCAACATTATTGTTAGACTGTGTCATTGCCATATTTAACAACTTACGCTCTGCATCTTCTAACGTCATCATAGGCAAATGTTCAGATTCTTGCGACGTATGAGCTTTAAAACCGAAATCTTTAATATTGATTTCATCATCTTCACACATCAGAACTGCACGAGCCATAAAATGGCTGAGTTCTCTAACGTTCCCAGGCCAGTGGTAATCGGTTAAAGCCCTTTTCGCAACAGTAGAGATTGAAGGCATAGGCAACTGATATTTTTTACTGTGTAAATCGGCAAAAAACGCAGCTAATGGCAAGATATCTTCTTTGCGTTCACGTAGCGCTGGAATAACTAATTCTATTGGATTTATCCTGAAATACAGATCGGTGCGAAACTTCCCTTGGGCAATAAGCGATTCAAAATCGGCATTTGAGGCGCAAACAATACGACAACTAGCCACTTTGGTTTGATTATCTCCTACCCTCTCATATTCGTTGGACTCCAACACTCGCAATAGTTTAGCTTGCTGCTCTAAACCTAAGCTACCAATTTCATCGAGAAATAAAGTGCCGTTAGCAGCAGCTTCAAATCGACCAACTCGATTTTCTTTTGCGTCGGTAAACGCCCCTTTTTTGTGACCAAATAGTTCACTCTCAAATAAGCTTTCAGGAATGGCCGCAACATTGACGCTTACAAAAGGTCCCGAAACGTCGGAAGCTTGGTGAATGTAATGGGCGATACTGGTTTTTCCTGTTCCATTTTCACCACGTAACAGCACAGTTGCGTCTGTTTTAGCAATGCGATTTATTTGTTTTTGCAATCTCTGCATTGATTCACAATGCCATTGGACATTAGTATCGCTAGGCTTATGTTCAGAAGTAGAAGTAACCTTACCTATTTCTGCCACAGCCAAATGCTTTTGGATCATTTCTAATACGGCTTGGTTATCCCAAGGCTTAGCAAAAAAGTCACAAGCTCCATATTGCATAGCTTGTACGGCTAGAGAAACACTAGACCAAGCAGTCATTGCAAGAATAGGCGGGGGGTTATTTCCTTTAAGAGATTGAATAAAAGATAAACCTTCTTCACCTGAGGTTGTATCTAATTGGTAGTTCATATCAAGCAAAACTAAATCTATATTATTCTGCGTTAGCAAAAACTTAGCTTCTTCTAAGCGACTGGCTTCTACTACTTCGAACTTGTGGTTGGATAGCAAAAACCTCAGACTCATTCTTACATCTGCTTTGTCATCTACAACAAGAATTGTTTTAGCTGTCATTTAATTATCTATACCTAATTCGATTTGGGGCTGTTTATCTTTCATATATTGCAAACTATAGGAAAGATAAACTGTCTCTAGTTGAAGTGTAAATCAGTGCGCTGTTATACGCACTGATCGATCTTACTATTCATTGCGAAGCGCTTTGATTGGATCGGCGGAAATTACTTTCTTAACAGGCCAATAACAAGCAACGGCCGCTATCATGCCCATCAAAGGTAGAGCAAACACAAAAGTTAGGATATCAGCTCTTAATTGATAAACCCATATTTGCGAACCTAGGATATGAGCAACTGCAGCCAATACAACGCCAGCAGTAATCCCCAAGACAACAGGTACCATACTTTGCTTAACAACCATGCCAATCAGTTTATTAGTATGAGCGCCTAGTGAAAGGTGAATACCTAATTCGTAACGGCGCATTTGCACTGAATAACTAAGTACGCCATAAATACCAGCAGCCGCTAAACAAAGAGCAAGTGAAACTAACGCGAGCGTCAATATCCCTATCAGCTTAGCTTGACGTAATCGAGCATCAATTCTGGCTTCCAGATTGTCAAAACGAGAAATACTAAAACTAGGATTTACCGATTGCAGAGTGTTGAGTAACTTACTTTGCTGCAAAGGCGTATTAAGCTTAATGGTAAAATTAAGACGATCGCCAGGATAAGGCATGTAATAACGTTCCAATGCATAATCAAAAGTTCTATCTGGTACATGAATATCACTTACTACACCGACAACAGTTAAAGGTTCATTCGGCGCAGCTTGTAACGTTTTACCTAAAGCTGATTCAGCTTTGAATAAGCGCTTAGCTAAAGATTCACTGATGATCACCTCTTGTGGTATAGCATCTTGGCTTTCTATTTCAGAAAAGTGTCTGCCTGCAATTAAATTGTGCCCTAGCACAGCAAACGAGTTGCTATCAAACATAGCTGTACTAACAATGCCCAGCATCTGGTTATCAGCATCATATAAGTAATTTTCCCAACCTGTACTTAAAGGCGAAGTTAAGGTTCTTGCGGCTCCGTCGACTTCAGGTAAGTTAAGTAATGTTTGTTTTAGTTGTTGTGAATATTCAAATAGCCCTGAATCTACATTGCCAGAATCAACTCTAAGTTGATAAACATTGGCACTATCAAAGCCAACTGGCTTGTTTAGCTTTTCATAAACAGGGCTTAATATTGCTGTTGCTCCCATTAACAATACAGTAGCAAGACTAACTTGAGTGGCAACCAAGAAGTTTCTGGTTCTACTCGAAATTTGCGCTCCCGTCCCTTTGCCGCTGACATGTAAGTCTTCAACTAGCTTGTCATAATTAACTTGTTTGATTGACAGACGAGCCATTATTAGCGCTATCAATACGCTTATCGCAGCACTAATTACAACAGTTACAAGGTCTAACGAAAGGTTGTGCATTCTAGGAAAAATATATTGCAGGTCATTTTGTAACCAGACCAGTATCCAACCAGCTAGTACCAAGCCAATTACCCAAGCAGCACTTAGTAGAATAAGAGATTCCGCGAACATGCCGACAAACAAATGTTTAGTATGTGCGCCAAGTGCAGCTTGAATCGCCATCATACGTTGTTTTTGTGCAGCTCTTGAAAAAAACAAGTTACTAATATTGGTCACTGCAATGAATAACAGTGTGATCACACCGACCAACAAAACCAAAGCCATTTCATCACTGTCGTGAATAATTTTAGTTTTTAATGGAACAAAACGGCCACCAATACTGGTGTTAGGAGCCACGCCCGGTCTGCCTTGATAAAGTTCATTAATTTGCTCGCCTAGAGAAGCACTAGCTTGCTCTAACGTAATACCTGGCTGCAATTTCGCAATGCCATTTATGCCGCTGGTAATCGCGTTCCAATGGGTTGTAGTTGATACTTCTTGGTGAAAGCTCACCCAAGCTTCAATAGCAAAGGTGCCAAATATCTCTGGTGCTTCAAACAAAGGGGAAGCAACACCAACAATTTTATACGCGGAATTACCTATGCGAGTTTGTTGATCAATTATTTTAGGATCGCTGTTAAAGTGTTTGCGCCAGGTATCATAACTGAGTACGACAACCCTTTGTTGTTCGTTTAACCCTTCTTGCTGGTTAAAGTGACGTCCGAGAAACATCGGCATATCAAGCAACGAAAAATATTCAGGTGTAACTTGTATAGCATCAATTACAGGCTCGTTAGGAATATCCTTTAACTTACCGCCAAAATTCTGAATTAACGCCATCTCTTTAATATAAGTTTGGTCTTGATATATGTGAAACTGAGCTGAAAGAATTTGATATCCATACTGGGTTTCACCATTAATAGTTTCGCTCTGATCCGTTATGATTAACTGGTCAGCTTCGGGATAAGGTAGCGGTTTAGCCAGTACTGTATAATTAATATTAAGTACCACAGCTAATGCTGATAAAGTCACAGCTAAGGTCATAATAACCGTTAAACTGAAACTTCGAAGTTTCATCAAATTAGCAAATGCTAATTTGAACTCATGACTCAAAAAACGTTTAGTTGCTATCATACTGCCATCTCCATATGAAGCTCTGGCACCATAACGCCATCTAATAAGTGTAACTGAGTGGTTGCCATATCAGCATAACGAGGGTCATGAGTTACCATGCAAATCGTAGTACCAGCCTTATTCAGATCTGACAGCATTTGCATAACGGCATCACCGTTTTTCGAATCTAAGTTCCCCGTAGGTTCGTCAACCAATAGTACCGCAGGGTCGTTAACTAAAGCTCGGGCGATTGCTATTCTTTGCTGTTGACCACCAGAAAGCTGATTTGGTTTATGTTGCGCCCGATGCGACATCTGCACTTTATCAAGACAGCTCTCGACCTTTTGCTTTATTTCCGCGTCTGATAAAACCTGTCTGCGATAACGCAACGGTAGAGCAATGTTGTCATACACGCTGAGTTCATCAATTAAATTAAAAGATTGAAACACAAAGCCTATATGATCGTTCCTCAACGTTGCTCTGTCATTTACTGACAAATTGCTAGCATCGTGTCCTGCAATAATGTACTCACCAGATGTTGGTGAATCCAACAAACCTAAAATAGTTAACAAGGTCGATTTACCACAACCTGACGGGCCTGAAATCGAGACATAATCACCATCGAATATTTCTAGGTTTACTCCTTGTAATGCATGGGTTTCCATTTCACTTGAGACAAATTTTTTGGTGATATTCGTTAGTTTTAATTTGCTTTGTTTTGTCATCACTATTCCTTAATTTTGTTACTGCGCCTATGTGCTGGGCTTAGCGTTATAGTTGGTGTTAGTTAAGAATGCTTAGCGCAGAGTGTTCTTTCCAGCGAGACATATCCGATAGGATAAAACGCTGAGCCACTGAAGCGCCAGAAACAATTTGGATTGTGTCTTTAGTTTCTGCACCGTATCGTACGGTAGTCGCAATTGCGGTTTCGCCAGATTCGTCAAGGCGGTACAACATGCCTTCTGCTCCTGGTTTACTGTTAATAGGCTTTTGTACGTACAACACGTTGCTTAAAGTGCCTATTTCTATGATTCCTGAAATGTTGAGTTCTGGACGGGCGTTTTCAGTCAATTCACTAGTTAATGTGACTTCAACTTGAATACTGCCATTAGTGATCACAGGCTCAATTCGACTGACGTAACCTGTAGTCACCCCTGAGCGAGTATCAATCGTTACCTTTTGCTCCATAGCTACATGTTGCATATGTGCTTGTGGAATATTAACCAAGGCATATAACTCAGACATACTCCCTACCAATGCCAATTGCTGCCCTGGAGCTACACTTTGACCAAGTTCAACAGAAAGCGATTGCATTACCCCTGCTATACCAGCTTTGACAACTAGTCTTTCTTGAGTTTGTTTAATCAGAGCTAACGCTTCTTCTTGAGCTTTGATGTTCGAGTTTGCGATGGCCAAAGTAGCTGCATGTAGATCAGTTAACTGAGTTACTCGCTTTTGTTCAATATCAACTCTGCGCGTTAACTGTCTCTGTTGTAGTAAACTACGTTGATAATCGATATTAGATACTATGCCCTGCTCAATTAGCTGACTTTGTGCCAAGACTTCTAGCTCCGCACTTTCAAGGGAAGAGCGCAGTACTTCTAAAGACGCTTGTTGGGATAATAATTCACGCTGTTGATTAATTTCTAATTGCAGATATTGGTTTTTGCTCTGGGTTAACGTTCGTTCTGCATTTCTTACTGCTTGTTCGATCTCAGGATCAGACAGTTTTAAAATAATGCTATCAGGCGTTACGATCGCTCCGGGTCTCAGTAAGATTTCATCAACCACTGCATTACTGTATGAAGTTAATAACCTTGTTGTTTTTGATTTTAAGGTACCAAACCCCGAGACTGTTTGTTTCATGTCTCCTTGCTGGACTTGTCCAATCCAAATATCGGAAGCATCAACTTTCATCGCTGCTGAAGGTTGAAAAGCAAGCCACAACACAACAACTAAGGCAACAGTAAGACCTACAACCAGCTTAACGTTTAACTTAAATGACTTTTTCTTTTCTAAAACAACGTCCATTTGAACTCCCGTGTTGAATAATAATCAACATAGGTATATCAAGTGACATGCCAAAACATAACCACTTGTTTTTAAAGAAAATTGTTATTTTTGTTATCATTTTAAAGGATTGCTATTTTGCGAATTCGATAAGTTGTTTTTCGATTACGAAAAAGCGTCAGAGCAAAAAAGAAGTGTTTCATCGTTATATGATTTTTACCTCGTTAAGGCAATAGCAAATGTTACAATGTATCATTCACCTCTAATTTTTGTAATCTTACCGCTTATCTACTTGCATCCTTTCTTTTTTTATTTAGTGTAATTGCTGGGAAATAATACCAACTCTAATAAAAACAAACCTTTGGTGGAAATATGAATACTCTACTAAAAGCGGCTTTGGCTGCTTCTTTAGTTTTGTCAGGGACTGACGCTCTTGCAGCTAAGTCTGATGATGAATCCATGTTTAACAGTAAAACCTTCGAAGCTATGTCTCTTCGTAATATTGGTCCAGCTTATATGTCTGGCAGAATTGCAGACATAGCTGTCGATCAAAATAATCCTTCTACTTGGTACACAGCCGTTGGCTCAGGTGGTATTTGGAAAACCGTTAACGCAGGTACGACTTGGACACCTATCTTTGATAAACAAGCGGTTTATTCAACTGGTGATGTAACTATTGATCCAAGTAACTCAAACATAATTTGGGTAGGTACAGGTGAAAACAACGGTGGTCGCCATATCAGTTTTGGTGATGGTATTTACAAGTCATTAGACGGTGGTAAAACGTGGAAAAACATGGGCTTGAAAAAGTCTGAACGCATTTCTGACATCATAATCCACCCAACTAATTCAAATATTGTATGGGCAGCAGTTCAAGGCCCTCTTTGGTCAAGTGGCGGTGAGCGCGGCTTATATAAAACCACTGACGGTGGTGAAACTTGGAAGCAAGTACTTAAACCAGCTGATGAGTGGACTGGCGTAACTTCATTACTAATTGATCCTCGTAATCCAAATAAACTTTATGCTGCTACTTGGTCTCGTCAACGCAAAGTTGCCAGCTATGTAGGTACTGGTCCAGGCGCAGGTATTCATACTTCTGATGATGGTGGTGAAACTTGGACTGAATTAACTACAGGTTTACCAGAAGGCAACATGGGTAAAATTGGTATGGCTATTTCGCCACAGAACCCTGATGTTGTTTACGCGACGATTGAAACAGATAATCGCGGTGGCGGTTTCTATCGCTCAGCCAACCAAGGTGCAAGCTGGACTAAAGTTTCTGACGAAGTAGGTGGTGGTACAGGCCCTCACTATTACCAAGAAATCTTTGCCGACCAACATCAATTTGATCGTGTTTATATTGCAAGTAACTACAGTAAAGTGTCTGATGATGGTGGTAAAACTTGGACTCCTATCAACACGCGTCGTAAGCACGTAGATGATCACGCTATGGCTTTCCATCCTACTGATCCAGACTTTGTTTTGATTGGTTCTGACGGTGGTATTTATATGTCACATGATCGAATGGACAACTGGCGCTACATAGCTAACTTACCGCTAACTCAGTTCTATAAAGTTGCACCTGATGACGCAGCACCTTTTTACAACGTTTATGCTGGAGCGCAAGATAACTCAACTCAAGGTGGTCCTTCTCGCACCAACCGTGCTGAAGGCATCAAAAATAAGGATTGGTTCTTAACACTTGGTGGTGACGGCCACCAGCCTGCAGTAGAGCCGGGTAACCCTAACATTATGTACTCTCAATGGCAGCAAGGTAACTTGAATCGTCACGATCGCACAACTGGTGAAAATGTTTACATCAAACCTCAACCTCGTCCAGGTGAGCCTGCTGAACGTTATAACTGGGATGCTCCAATTAATGTATCAACTCATGACCCTAAGCGACTTTACTTTGCTTCACAGCGTGTTTGGCGCTCAGACGATCGCGGTGACAGCTGGACTCCGTTGTCTGGCGATTTAACCAAAAATGGTAACCGTATGCACCAGCCTATGATGGGCCGAACTTGGTCTGTTGAAGCGGGTTGGGACATTTATGCAATGTCGGAATTCCATACTATTGCAAACTTCTCAGAAAGCCCTGTTGATGAAAATATTCTTTGGGTTGGTACTGATGATGGATTGATTCAAGTTACTACTGACGGTGGTAAAAACTGGAAGAAGATTGATCTTAAAAAGGTTAAAGGTATTCCAGCTAACGCTTATGTAAATGATATTAGAGCCGATTTATTCGATCCAAATACTGTTTATGTTGCTTTAGATAATCACAAAGAAGGCGATTTCAAACCTTACCTAATCAAATCAACAAACTTAGGTAAAAAGTGGACGTCTCTAGCGAAAACACTACCTGAAAAACACCTAGTTTGGCGTATTGTGCAAGACCATGTGAACAAAGACTTAATGTTCATTGGTACTGAGTTTGGCATTTTCTTCACTGTTGACGGTGGTAAAAAATGGACCGAGTTAGATGGTGGCATGCCAACAATCTCAACTCGTGACGTAAAAATTCAACGTCGTGAAAACGACTTAGTCGCAGGTACTTTCGGTCGTGGTATCTACATCCTAGA
This sequence comes from Psychrosphaera sp., assembly GCA_965221615.1. Lineage (GTDB taxonomy): Bacteria > Pseudomonadota > Gammaproteobacteria > Enterobacterales > Alteromonadaceae > Psychrosphaera. Next base: position 2,748,209 of record OZ244904.1, read on the forward strand.
TGACTATTCACCACTTCGTGAATTGACTGAAAAATCAATGGAAGAAGAAGCTCTACTATTTGCTCCAAGTCGTCCAGTTAAATGGTTCCAACTTGATGACAATCACTCAGATTCAGACGGTGACGATCGCTTTGCCGCGAAAAATCCTGAGCACGGCGCAACTTTGACTTACTTCCTAAAAGACAGCTTATTAACGGCAAAAGAGAAACGTCAACAAGCTGAAAAGAAAATGATCGAAGATGAGAAATATCCTAAGTATCCTTCGTGGGAACAAGTTGAAAAAGAAAACCAAGAAGCAAAACCTGCGGTTTACTTTGAAATTCGTGATGCAGCAGGCAACTTTGTTAACCGCATAGCTGGTAAAACTAACAAAGGTCTGCATCGCGTAACTTGGGATATGACCTACGCTAAAGCTAGTGCAATTACAGACAAGGCACCATCACCTTGGCACCCATTTGGCAATGGTTTAATGGCAGCTCCAGGTAAATATACTGCAACTATGTTTAAACGTGTAGGCGGTGAAATTACTAAACTGGCTGAGCCTGTTGAGTTTGAGCTAAAACCTATTACTAAAGGAGCATTAGCTGGCTCAAATCCAGATAAAGCATTTAAGTTTGCTGAACAAGTAGCAAATGCGGAAAGACGTTCATCAGCAGTAGATGAAGTTGTTGCTAGTATCGAAAACACAATGAAGTCGATTCGTACTGCGTTAGATAAAACGGCTGGTAATACAGCAACACTTGAAAAACAGTATGCTGACATTCAAGCGGAAATTAACGCAATTAACTTAGCAATGTATGGCTTAGAGTCACGTGCTCAAATGGGTATTTCTCCAGCTAACATTTCTAGCCGCTTAGGTTATGCTATGACAGTTACTTGGTCATCAACATATGGCCCAACTAAACAGCACATTGACCAACTAGGTTATGCGTTAGAAGGGTTGGATAAAGTAACTAAGCAAATTACTGAGCTACAGCAGCAAGCAATTCCAAGCTTACAAAAAGCAATCATCGATGCTGGTGGTCCATGGACAATAGGCGCACCAGTAATTGCTAACTAATTAGTAATTGATAGACTGGAAATAATTGGGGTCAGAGTAAAATTAAATGCCGACAAGGATTTAATTTTACTCTGACCCCTTTATATGAGAACAAAAATAACAAAACTAATAGGAACACAGTGTGAAATTTTTCCCTACTCTATTAGCAGCATCCGTCGCTATGACCCTTTCTGGTGTAGCCGCTGCAAAGTCAGATAAAAAAGCATCTGACGCTTCAATTTATCAAGGTATAGAACTAAGAAACATGGGACCAGCAGTAACAGGTGGTCGTGTCAGTGATTTCGCCTTTAATCCAGCAAACCCGGCGCAATACTTTGTTGCTACAGCATCTGGTGGTATGTGGAAAACAGATAACGCAGGTGTAACTTGGCAAGCTGTAGCTGATTCAATGCCTAGCTACTCTTACGGCGACGTAACCATGGACCCGAATAATTCAAATGTGATTTGGGCAGGTACAGGTGAAAACAATTCACAACGCTCAGTTGCTTATGGTGACGGTGTATATAAGTCGGTAGATGGTGGTAAAAGTTGGAACAATGTAGGTCTGAAAAACTCTGAACATATTGGCGAAATCTTAATTGATCCTCGTAATTCAGACACTGTGTATGTCGCTTCGCAAGGTCCACTTTGGAGTGAAGGTGGAGACCGTGGTTTATTTAAAACAACAGATGGCGGCAAAACTTGGGAAAATGTTTTAGAGATCAGCGAACATACAGGTGTTAGCGATATAGCTTTTGATCCGAATAATCCTGACGTTATCTATGCAACGTCTTATCAGCGTCGTCGCCACGTTTGGACGTTGATTAACGGCGGTCCAGAGTCAACTATCTACAAATCAACAGATGCTGGTAAAACTTGGAATAAAATAAACAAAGGTTTACCTAGCGTTGATTTAGGTCGAATCGGCATTGATGTAGCTCCAACAGACGGCAACATACTTTATGCCATTGTTGAAGCTGCTGATGGTAAGTCTGGTTTCTATCGCTCAACCGACGGTGGTGAAAGCTGGAATAAACAAAGCAGCTACGTTTCTGGTAGCCCTCAATACTACCAAGAGATAGTAGTTGACCCGAAAAATCCTAACCGAGTTTATTCACTAGACACTTATCTAATGGTATCTGAAGATGGTGGTAAAACCTTTGTTGAAGCTGGTGAAGATCACAAACACGTAGATAACCACGCACTTTGGATAGACCCAAATAACACTAACCACCTGATCATTGGTAGTGACGGCGGTGTTTACGAGTCTTGGGACAGAGCAAAAAACTGGACATTCAAAGACAATATGCCTTTGACTCAGTTCTATAAAGTAACAGTAGATAACGCTTATCCGTTCTACAACGTATTCGGCGGTACGCAAGACAACGCATCACTAGGTGCTCCACACCGCACAACAACCACTTCAGGTATTCGTAATAGTGATTGGTTATTTACTCAATTTGGTGACGGTTTTAAAACGGTTATCGATCCGAAAAACCCAGACATTATCTACTCACAATATCAATATGGCGGATTAGCTCGTTACGACAAAAAATCTGGTGAACGTGTGCAAATGCAACCAGTATCTCCAGATCCAAAAGTAGCACAACGCTTTAACTGGAATTCACCATTATTAATCAGCCCACATAATAATGAACGTATTTATTATGGTTCTCAGACCTTGTTCCAATCGGACAACAGAGGCGATGATTGGCAAGCGATCAGCGGTGATTTATCTCGAAATATTGACCGTAACAAATTAAAAGTTATGGATAAAATCTGGGGCGTAGACACTGTTGCAAAAAACACATCAACATCTTTCTATGGCTCACTAATTGCCCTAACTGAATCACCTGTGCAAGAAGGTTTGTTATATACAGGTAGCGATGATGGCGTAATGCATGTAACGCAAAACGGCGGCCAAAAGTGGGAAAAACTAGATTGGCCTTCGAAAGTACCTGATAACTCTTATGTAGCAGATATGGAAGCGTCTTTATTCGATAAAAACACGGTATTTGCGGTATTCGATAACCATAAACGCGGTGACTTCAAACCTTACGTATTCCGCAGTGACAACAATGGTCGAAGCTGGAAGAACATCACTGGTGATTTACCAACTAGAGGTTCAACTTATGCAATCGCACAAGACCACGTAAACAAAGACTTGTTATTCGTAGGTACTGAGTTTGGCGTGTTCTTTACGCAAAATGCTGGTAAAAACTGGATCCAGCTTAAATCTGGTATGCCGACAATTGCTGTTCGTGATGTTGAAATTCAACGTCGTGAGAGTGACTTAGCATTAGCAACATTTGGCCGTGGTTTCTATATTCTAGATGACTACTCGCCATTGCGTGAAAATGCTAAAGAAGTTAAGAAACAAAAAGCGACTTTATTCCCAGTACGAAGAGCATTCCAGTTCATAGAACATGATCCATTAGGTCTACCAGGTAAAGCTATGCGTGGTGCTGATTTCTATATTGCGGAAAACCCTGAATACGGTGCAACGTTTAGTTACTACATCAATGAAGAGTTCAAGTCATTGAAAGCTAAGCGCCAAGCAAAAGAAGCAGAACTGCGTAAAGAAGATGAAGCAGTATACTACCCGAGTTGGGAAGAGCTGAAAGAAGAAGACTTAGAGCAAAAATCAACTCTACTATTCACTGTACGTGATTCTGAAGGCAACCTAGTTCGCCGTATTCAAGCTCCGGCGAAAAAAGGCTTTAATCGCATCAATTGGGATTTACGTTACCCTGGCTTTGAGCCAATTCAAACGAAAGATGAAATGTTCAGTGGCCCATTAGTTGTTCCAGGCACTTATTCAGTTTCAGTTGCTAAGGTAGTTAATGGCGTAGAAACTCAATATAACCAAAGCCAAAGCTTTGAAGTTGTAACTATCGACAATAGAACTTTCCCAAGTACAGACCGTAAGTCAGACTTAGAGTTTGAGATGAAAGCAGGTCAGTTATACAAAGCTATTTTTGGTGCTGTTGAATATTTAGGTGAATTAGAAAGTCGTATCGAGCACATCAAAGTTGCAGTAAATGAAACGCTTGCCGTAAGTTCTAAAACTCTAGAATTAGCGCATCAAATGCAAAGAGATCTTGCTGAAATTAAAATGCTGCTACACGGCGACTCGGTTGTTGCAAAGCGCGCTGAGCCAACTGCAACTTCGGTTACTGGTTACATTAACTACTTCATGTGGTCTCGCTTCGAAAGCACTAGTCCAGTAAGTGGTCAGCAAAAGTTGAGATTTACTCGTGCAAGCGAAGGTTATGCAGAAGTATACCAACGCATCAAGCAATTAGCTGAATCTATTGAACTAACAGAGCAAGCTATCGCTGAGGCTGGTGGTAACTGGCTGCCTGGTATGATGCCAGCTAAAGGTTAAACTTAAATAAGTTAATCACTTAAATAAGTTAATCTTCCCCTAATAAACGCCAGTCGCGTTGGCTGGCGTTTTTTTCAAGATAAAGCCTGTTCTCACTTCTACTTTCATTCGCACAATAGTGTTACTATGTAGGCCGTTTAGTTTAAAAATTAATCCTTTATTTCCCAATTTCGAAGCGACTTCGAGCAGTACTTAGATATGAGCAAGACCTCACAATTTTTACTTTTTCTATTAATTTCATCGGTCAATGTTTCTGCACAGGAACAAAGTCCTGAGATAATAGAAGTCTTAGCTCCTAAGCAACAAATGACTTCGTCTAGTAGCAGCCAAGCAACCGATTTTTATGATGATAGATTCGCGCATAATCTAAATAGAACAGTTGCGGATCAACTCGCGACAATATCGGGGGTTAGCTTAAACGGACAAGGTGGGCAATTTCAAAGCTATGCCATCAGAGGCTTTAGCCGTGGCAGAGTTAGAACTGAAATCGACGGCATACCTATTATTACCGATCGTAGAGCTGGTAATTCAATCTCTTTTCTAGCAACCGATCTATTTAGTGGTATTAGTGTAATCAAAGGTCCTAGCTCAACATTATATGGCTCTCAAGCATTAGGCGGTGTCGTTAACCTCAGTACATCAATGGCGGAGCAAACTTCACTGCAACTAGAAGGACAAACCGGCATCGAATACAAAGCCCTGACCTTCAAACACAAACAGGATAACTTGGCTTTGGGTCTTGCTTATCAAGACGCAAACAATGACCAAGCAAGCAATGGTGACGAGTTAAACACTCAGTTTAAAAGAGCATCTAGTTTTGTTAGATATCAACACCAAAACAATGGCTTAACAACGACTTTCTCTTGGTTACCAAGCCTAGGTAAAGATATAGGTAAAAGTAATCTTAGATACTTAAATAGCGAAATTAGCGATTACCCAGAAGAAATACATTCATTAGCGCAACTTCAACTGAATTCAGAGCAAGGTTGGTTAATTAAGTTTTTCCACCATTATCAAAACTGGGATAGCAGCACTTTAAGACTAGAACAATACGACTCTTTAACTGAATACCAAAGCCATACATTAGGAATCCAATGGCTAAATCAATTTCATTTTAATGAAGTGAAAAGCGATATAGGCATAGATTGGTTAGCGAGAAAAGGAGTGAGTATTGGCAGCGAATACGAGCTGTTTCAACCTCAAGATGAGCTAACAGTCGAGTTACTGGCCAATGAGTTAACTGGTGAAGAAGATAACTTAGCCATATACAACAAAAATCAATGGCAATTTGGCAGTACTCAGCTAAGTCTAAGTTTCCGCTATGATTGGTTACAACAGCAAAGTGGTGAATATTCAGATGTTACCGAACAAGAGTTTAACGCCGCTTTTACTGCAAACGTGCCACTATCAACTAGCTTGAATATGGGTTTTGAGTTAGCCAACGGTTTTCGTTATCCAACCCTCTCTGAGCGATTCTTTAATGGTAGCACTCCCCGAGGTTTGATACTTGGTAATCAAGATTTAGTGCCAGAAACCAGCTTAGGAATACAAACGAGTTTTGATTGGCAAGTCAGCACAGCAGTTGAAGTTCGCAGTGCTTTTTATCATTACGAATTAGACAACTACATTGAGCGCTATCGTCTTAATGATGATTTACTGTCTTATCGCAATTTGTCTGAAGCTGAAATATCCGGTTTAGAACTGGAAGTCTATTGGTTTGTTAACGACAATTTAGAACAGCAGCTCAAGTTTCAGCAGCAAAATGGCCACGATAATCAAAGTCAGAGACTCGATGATTTACTGCCTAAGAAATTAAGTTGGAGCATCTTAGCGAGCTTTAATGACTTATCTATAACAAATTCACTAAGCCATTACTTTAGTGCTGATAGAGTTGGCTCATCAGAAGCTGAACGAGAACGTTATACTCTTTGGGATATGTCACTGAGTTATCAGTTAAGCTCTGCTCAATCGATTAGTCTGGTATTAAATAACATTGCCAACCAAAGTTATTACGGTAGTTTGGACGAGGATGCTTCGTTACAGCCAAAGCGCAGTATAAAACTATCAACGACTTGGCACTTTTAAGCCAAAACAATAAGCAACGAAGAATCAACAACAAGTAGCACGTCATGGGTTTTAAAAAAACAAATCGTAAAATTCACAAATGGGGCAGCATTATCATAGCCCTGCCTTTATTAGTTGTGTGTGTGACAGGCATTTTGTTGTTAGTGAAAAAACAATTTAGCTTTATTCAACCACCAACAATTAAAGGAACAAGTGCAACGCCAACGCTTCATTTTGAGCAAGTACTTACTGCTGCCAAATCTGTTGAATCTGCTGAAATAACGAGTTGGAAAGATATAGATAGACTCGATGTAAGACCAAATAAAGGTTTAATTAAGATCCGAAGCAACAATGATGTCGAGATTCAAATTGATAGCGGTACTGCAGAAGTGTTACACGTTGCAGTGCGCCGCTCCGACTTTATAGAAAGTATTCACGATGGTACTTTTTTCGAAAAAAATGCCAATTTATGGCTGATGCTACCTGTGGGGATCATATCTGTAATTTTGCTTATAACAGGTGTTATCTTATTTTTTCAGCCTTATTTCAAAAAGAAAAAGCGTAAGTAGCCGACATAACTGGCGGCTACAACAAGAGCAGTAACAAAGCTTAGCTATCGCAAGGCTTAGTTCTTAAAAGGTATAGTTCTTTAGAATTGTTCTTTATAGTGGTTATTTATAACAGCTACGCTATAAACTTCCACCACAAGTAAAACAAGCTAAAGCCAGTTAGCAAGGTCAAACTAACCAAAGTATAAACTTTAAAAACACCTTTGGGTTTATGCTCTTGCCCAATATCTGCCGTCCTAATAACTTGGTAATTAAGCCAGCCATAGATAGGCGCACTGACAAATGAAACAGTGGTAACAAAATCTAACAGGGATTTAATACCTGAACTAAAATCAGCAATAATCCACCAGCTACCGACAGCCATAGTTAGTAATACCAGAATATAGACTCGATTCGCTTTTTGTTCAGTCGGCTTCTTATCTATCAAGTGATAAGCTCTTTTCCAAACTTGCGGAAAACCATCCGCCACAGCAAAAGTAGTAGAACAAAGCGCGATGAAGGTAATTGTTGCCATTAATAACCAGCTCCAATCTCCTAACGCTTTGGTGTATATACCAATAAGTTGTGCTGCAAACATAGCAGCTGAATTGGCAAACCCGTCTCCTTGCCCAAACATCAAACTAGCCCCTAAGGACATGAAAACAAGGGCTAATACCAAACTAGTAGCATAACCAATATTGAAATCTAAACATGCATTTTTAGCAGCTTGAAGACTAGGCTTTTCCGCACGAGAACCTAAGCGAGATAAAGTCCAAAGCGAGTGCCAAACGGATACTTCGATCGAAGTCGGCATCCAACCAACTAAAGCAACGATAAACGCAATACTAGCAGCAGTGGTTAGATCTATAGTTGGTGCATCTTGAGCTGGTGCTAACCCCATTTTTCCAGCAACCATAAACCAAGCAAAAATACTGCAAATAGCTAATAACAACATCATCCATTTAAGTATTAAATTCAGTGCTTTGTAATGCCCTAGTAAAAGCACAGCAACAACAATTGCTAAAACCAAAGCAGACCATGTTGCTAAAGATAAGCCACCGTCAAACAAGTGCATTGCCATAGCAGAAGTAACAATAGTTACACCCGATAATACAAAAAACATGGTTACTAAGGTCAAAGTGAGGAAAAGATAAAAAGCGCTATTTCCTAGTGATTTATATCCATCTAATAAACTTTTCCCAGTTAATCCTGTGTATTTAGGACCAAACAGGAAGAATGGATATTTGATCACATGAGCAAGTAAAATAAAGCCAATTAACGCAAAGCCATAGTCAGCACCTGCACGTGTGGACTGAACGATATGAGATACGCCGATACTCGTAGCAGCCCACACAATCCCAGGACCGAGCAAGCTAAAAACTCTTTGTAATTGCATTAATTTTGTTACCACACTTCTTTGTAAAGTCGCACTAAGTTATCACCTAAGATCTTCTTTATTTCTACATCATTAAATCCAGCTTTACCAAGATGCCAAGCAATTAACTCCATCCGACGTTCTGAATTCAGCTCAGCAATAAATGGCGGGCGATTTGGCGTTTCCCCTGGAGCTGAAATGCCGGCTGCAATTCTAGCTTCTACATCTTTTCGAACTGACTCTCGGTATTCAGGCCCATCATTTACTGGCTTAACACCTTGGTCTGAACCAATGGCTACATGGTCGATTCCGCAAGTATTTACTGCATGTTTAATGTGAGCAATAACACCTGAAGCGGTAATTTCATGAGTTCCACCTTCTAAAAAAGGCATTAAATAAATACCAACAACACCGCCTTTATCAGCAACAGCTTTAAGCTCTGAGTCGTCATTATTTCTAGGATGTCGATAAATAGAATTACAACCCGTATGTGAAATCGTTAGCGGACGTTTTGAATGAGTAATTGCATCAGCAACGGTATGCTTACCAGAGTGAGATAAATCTACTAAAACTTTACTTTGTTCCATGACAGCTAAAGCATCTCGTCCTAAATCAGTTAGTCCTTGATCGGCTTGAACCAGCCCGCCACTGCCAAACTGAGATGGGCCGTTGTAACTCATTTGCATATAACGAACTCCGCGATTCGCAAAATGAGTTATCTTGGTTAAATCATTGCCAAACATCTCCGTTGATTGAAAACCCATAATAATGCCTAGCTGACGATCTGTTTTGGCATCTAATAAATCATCGACCGTTTTGATCAACTTAAGCTGATCACTATGTTTAGCTATTTGCGCTAACGCTTTATCGACTTTGTCGTTGGCTTGAGTAAAGTCATCACCAGGATAAGCAATGGTATCGTTGATAGCTGTCATACCTGAACGAGCGTACGCCAATAGAGTATCACTGCTAAGTTCACTATTGCTAACATCTATAGCTCCACCTAACCCATCAATTATGATACTCGTGTCATAAGGCTGCCAATGCTGACCAGCGAAATCGTAAATGCGATAACTGTTGCTTCTGCCTGACAACAGCTCGACACTAGATAAGACGCCACAACCATATAGAGCAGTTGAGGTAATACCTAGGCCAGCAAACTTAAGAAAGTCACGACGACTAAACTGATTATTAACACTCATACTCACTCCGTTACAGCTCAGCTAAGCACTCGACTTCAACCTTAGCATCTAACGCTAAGCCGTTTGTTGCAAAGGCACTTCTGGTTGGAAAAGTTTCAAAAAATGGTTTGTATGCTTCATTTGCTTCAGGCCAGTCATCAATATCAGCTAACATCAGGGTACATTTAACAATGTCGCTATAATCAAGCTCATGCTCTTGCAATACAGCACCTATATTTTTCATTGCTTGTGTCATTTGTGTTTTGACATCCTTGCCAGCCAAAGCAAAAGTCGATGGCAAATTACCAATTTGGCCCGACATCCAAAGGTAACCGTTAGATTCACGTGCACTGACAAATGGTAATCTCTTATCATTGCCCAGATAGACAAACTCTCCATTTTTAATTACATGAGCTATGTCCATTAAATTCTTAACATCGACTGATGGGTCTGCATTAAGTACAACCAAGTTAGCAACTTTACCTTCCTCAATTTTGCCATGGGTATCTTCGATACCAATTACTTCTGCACCTATTGCTGTAGCTGAACGCAGCGCTTCTAATGGAGTAAAACCGGCCTGCTCTACTAGTAGTTGCATTTCATGCTGAACCAATGGATAGTCAACATTAAAACTATCGCTTGTACTGTCAGTTCCCACTGAAATTTTGATACCTTTTTCATGAGCTAGTTTAGTAAATGCAATTCCCCAGTCATGCATCAATTCAGCGCGTTCACCGCTCGTAGCTTGGTGCTTATCAAATACAGTTAATGTGGAATCTAAAATAGTTCCTTTTTGTTTTAACGCAGCAAATAAGTCTTGATATCTATCAAACTCGAAGGACTCTTGTTTTTGCTCAGAAGTTATATGTTCGCCTTTGCGTCTAAGTTCATAGAAATTATCAACAACGTGCGCTGAAAGATCAGGTGCGTGAGAGATAGTCTCAACACCTGCGTTAACTAACTCAATTGGACGAGCTGGACCAACAAAAGCATGTGACCAAACTTTCAAACCATGTTTTTTCGCCGAAGTTTCTAACATTTCAACTACATTTGCTGGGACTTTAGCGTAAATTTTAATGCCTGTAGCACCTGTTCCCACCGCTTTGAGCATAACTTCGTCAAAGTCTGTGTTTTCATCAACCGCTCTCATCCAGTCAACTTGCCCAGGCGTACGTCCTAATGCAGATGCAACAGTACGAGGGTCAGAGAAGAATTCTTTGCCACCAATAATGACTGAATAATAAATATCAGGTGACTGAATTTGGTCGATTTCAGCTCGACGCTTAAGTGATGCTAATGCTCTGTTATCACCTCCCATATCTCGCACTGAGGTAACGCCACCTCGCAATAGCTTACGCAATCGTTCACGAGTAATTTGGTCATTATCATAGGTGTCTGGCACAGTTGCATGGTGAACATGGGTATCAATTAAGCCAGGGATCACATACTTGCCTGCCATATCAATGGAAATTACATTTTTCTTTAGCTTTGGCTTCTTTTTATTAATGATGTCTTTGATTTTATTGTTTTCAATGATCAGTGTTTGACCAGAGTTTATTTTCAAATTATCAACATCAACTAGGTTTACGTTTTTTAATGCGATAGTTTGCGCTTGTATTGGCATAGCAAGTACTGCGTAAATAGCACTTGCTAGACCTAGCCCTTTTATTATTTTATTCATTCGACTCACCTTCAATACTCTACCTTTTGAGCCATTTTGCCTAGAAACCTTGTTCAGTTATATTCAATTTGAGTTTATAGTCTATGAACTTAAAGTTTATAAACAGAAATCATGAACAAAGTTGAGTCTATGCAAGCTTTCTGTCTAGTCGCAGAAGGCAGAAGTTTTTCTAAAGCTGCAATTGAAATGGGTGTCTCAGCAACTATGGTGAGTCGTTACATCAAGCAATTGGAACAAGAACTGGGTTGTTTACTGTTAAAAAGAAACACTCGCAAGGTTTATGTAACTGACGCAGGTCACTACTACTTACAACAAATAAAACCCGTTTTGAAGAAGCTGGACGTCATTGAGCAATCTATGCATAACCTCAACGAAGAACCGACCGGTCAACTTACTATTTCTGCCAGTTTAGAATTTGGCAGCCAATACTTGGCTCCACTTATAAAGCAATACCGAAAAGCATGCCCAAAAGTACAGCTAAACTTGAACCTGACTAATGAGCCAATAGACTTATTCAGTAGCGAGGTTGAGCTAGCTTTCCGTGTTGCACCTATGTTGCCAAACGCCAGTCATATAGCTCAAGAAGTGTGCACTTCTCGATTAGCTTTATGGGCGAGTAACGAATATCTTGCTGAAAAAGGTGAGCCAGCAAGTATAGAAGATTTGCACCATCATGAACTGTTATTTTTTGCTCACAGCATCCGCAAAGATCAATGGATTTTTAATCGAGATGACAAGCTAGAAACCAAACATTTCAATTGGGCATGGGCTTCAAATAATGGCCGTTTATTGAATGAAGCAGCAGCTCAACACCAAGGAGTAATTCAAGCGCCAGCTTACTCAGTTGCCAAATATGTGAATCAAGGTTTACTGCGAGAAATATTGCCCCAACACAGTATCCAAGATTTAGCTATTTCTGCTGTTTATCCGCATAGGTACGAGCTATCTAATCGAGTAAAATCTTTTGTAGAAATGGCAAAAGCTTACTTTAAGGAAAGTCCGATACCTTAAGTGAGTTTAAGAGCAGGCTTTGCTTGTCAGCTCACTGGGTATTGAAGCAAAAAGATTCAAATTAAGATGTTAGCTAATCTGACAAGCTTGTTGACCTTTTATGGCCTATTTCTCCTGCTCTAACCTTTTGATAAATAACCTAGCTAAGTCATGAGAAACACTTCCAAAGTCCCGAAATACTTTGGTTCTAACATTAGCATTCACTGCTATCGACATCTTGTACTGAGGAATAACCATTAAGAAGCTCTGTGCTCCAGCTGAAACACCACCATGATGTATGTAATTTAATGGTTTAAACCCTTCTCCTAAATTTAACGGATGTATTCGCCAACCAATACCGTACCTTTGTTCATTCACTGCACCATTGTTCAACTTTTGTGGAGTCCAAAATTCGCTTCTAATAGCTTCTGGAATAAAGTCATTGTCCAAAAAAGCTTGCCCTAATCTAGCTAAATCTTTAGAAGTGGATACCCAACCTCCACCAGCAAGACGATGGCTAAGGTCTAGCTCATACCAAGGTTTTAACTCACTTTTTTGTTCCGAGTTTTGCCAATAGAAGGTCGCTAATTTTGCTTGATCAGCATCCAATTCAGTACTCGTAGCTTTCATCCCCAATGGAGCTAATACTTTACTGTACACTAGCTCTTGATAAGGCATTGCTGCTGCTCTTTGCATTAGCGCACTTAATACAACAGTCCCAAGACTTGAATAACTGAACTTTTCGCCCGGTTTAAAAAGCACTTCGCTTTCATCGAACAAACTCAACGCATCCTCAACATTTGAAAAGTGCGTTTGTGCAGCCAAAGTTTTCAACTTACCTAGTAACTCTGTATTTTCATTGTAATGGGGAATACCTGCCATGTGCGAAGATAGTTGTCTTGCGGTCATATTTCCCCAATCAGGGTTTGGTAACTGTACAAAAACATCTCTAAGTGGGGTATCTAAACTCAGCTTCTCTTCTTCCACTAGTTTAGCTAAGCCGGTTGAAGTCAAAGCTTTAGATGTACTACCTATTCTCAACCTAGTTTCGGTTGTCATCGGCGTTCTACTTTCAATATCAGCCCAACCAACACTGCCTGACCAGACGAGCTCTCCATTTATTGCAACCGCAGCAGTATAGCCTGGTGCATTAACTTTTCTTTGTTGATCTTTAAGTAGGGTTAAGGCAACTGAATCTAAGTCACTTAACGATTCTTGATAGACTTCACTATAGCCAAATTGTTCAGAAGGCCAAGCAATGAAGTCACTTCCAAATAGAGGAACTCTGTCTCTATATGCAAGTCCTTGGTATACCGGCCAAAGCTTGTAAATTAAAGGGGTAAGAATAAAAACTAAAATGAATACGATGATCTTTTTCACAAAAATGTCCTATTAATAGAAGGACATTAATTGCAGCATTCCACTTCAGTCGCGTCTTATCCAAGATTAAAAATGATGATCAATTTTAAAATTGATCACGATATTCGGTCGGTGTTTGCCCCATTTCTTTCTTAAAAGCACGATTAAATGGCGCAATTGAACCATAGCCTGCTTCCAGAGCTAAAGTTAAAACTGGCAGTTTTTTATTACTAGTACTGCTTAGCTTGGTGCAGATCCAAGGAATACGATAGCTATTTAGATAGTGAGAAAAATTGCTAAACCCCAACTCTTGATTGATGATTTGACGAAGTTGGTGTGCTGGAAGCCCCAACTGCTCAGCCAGCTTTCCTATTGTTAAGTCTTGTTGCTGAAAAACACCTTTAGCCATTAACTCTTCTAAATCTCTAAGTTCTTTACTAGGCTTCTTCTCTCTATTCACTCTTTTACTCTTAATCTTTACATTAGAGCTAATGACATGAGAGCAAATTCCTACGATGAGTAAAAACATGATGCCTGCGTTAATGAGACTGAAAGGCCACGAATCTCTTACTGCTTTATACACAAACTCAAACATAACTAGCCCAGTCATGTAGAACGAGCAAAAAGCTACGACTAAAAGTCGGGTATTACGTCTTTGGCCATCTAAATCATCAAAATACTCCGATAAGCATAAGTAAATGGCAATGATTAGCACAATTATCCCTACCCCATGATTCACATCATGAAGGATACTTCTACCGCCTAAGACTAAAAACAAATAAACCATTGCTGCGCACCATAGCACTGTTGGAACTGTTATCCATTTGTTTAAGTTGGAGAGTTTAAAGTTGGGATTTAACTGGTTTGCAAGATACCAAAGCACAGCAAAGGGGATTAAATCAGTAAATAATAAGAGAACGTGTCTTAAGCCCCCATAGTGTTCATTTTCAATTGGTGCAGTTAATAATATATAACTGAGTATGCAAATAATTAGTGATAACTGAGAAAAAGGAGTGCTTTTGTATGTTCTGAGCATGAAGATCATTAATAAACCCAGCTGGCCGACTGCTGCAAATCGGAAAAATAAGTCTATAATTTGCACCCCTGTAAACGATATTTGCACCTATTTCTCCTGAATAATCCATTAGTTTGATATAAAAATTTTTGACCTGCATAAAGCAGGTATCCATATGAAAACACATATTTGTTTATCTACAAAACAGGCCACCACTGAACCTTCATTGAAGCAGAAGTCAAACCTTTAAAAGTAGTGATTTTAAATGCTTATGGAAATAACAAGGCTCTTCTCAAAGTACCGTGGGTGTCTCTGTTAATTCTTATTAGGACACCCACCTCAAAGTTATCATGGATGTCTCTGTAATTCTTATTAGGACACCCACCTCAAAGTTATCATGGGTGTCTCTGTTATTTACTTTGAGTGTCTCCAATACTTTTATTTTCAGAGCAAACAAAAACGCCACTCAAGTTGAGTGGCGTTTTTCATAGGAGTTTCAAATATTATGAGTTATTCGCTGCTTTTTCAGCCTCTAACTCTCGTTCATGATGCTCGGCAATTTCTTTCGTTACTTCTTCTTTTGCACGTTTGTCTGACATCTTACGGTCTGTCAGCCAATAATAAAATAACGGAACAAAGAATATAGCTAGGAATGTTGCAGCTATCATACCGCCCATTACACCTGTACCAACACTGTGACGAGCTCCTGCACCAGCACCAGAACTTAATGCCAAAGGTACAACACCAAGAATGAAAGCTAATGATGTCATTACAATAGGTCTAAATCGTAAACGAGCAGCCTCTAATGCAGAAGCTCCTGTCGTCCAACCTTCTTGTTTCTTCATCAAGGCGTATTCCACGATCAAGATAGCGTTTTTACTCGCTAAACCTAACAAAGTAACCAAGCCTATTTGGAAGTAAACATCGTTAGTCAGGCCAGTTACCCAAACCGACACCAAAGCTCCAAAGATACCAAATGGTAACGCTAGCAATACCGACAAAGGTAATGACCAACGCTCATAAAGAGCAGCTAAGATTAGGAACACCATAATAACAGCCATACCCAGAGCAAGACCTGTTGAACCTGAACTTCGCTTCTCTTGGAACGCCGTGCCTGTCCATTCATAGCTCATATCCGATGGCAATACTTGAGCAGCAATACGCTCAATTTCTGCGATTGCTTGACCCGAGCTATAACCCGGAGCTGCATTACCTAATAGTTTAACCGCAGATAAGTTGTTATAACGATCTAAACTATCTGGACCACTGCTGTATTCAATATTGGCAAAGGCAGAAATAGGAACCATTTCTCCACTGTTACTTCTAACATAAACACGAGCAATGTCTTTTGGCTTCATTCTAAATTCAGGTTCAGCCGACATTAACACTTGCCACGTACGACCAAATTTATTGAAATCATTCAGATAGTAAGTGCCTAAAGTACCAGCTAAAGCATTAAACGCTTGGTTGATAGGTACGTCCATAGCTCTAGCTTGCTCTCTATCAAGTTCAACTTTCAATTGAGGAGTATCTGAACGCCAAAGCGTTTGCACACCAGCTAAAATTGGACTTTGCTGTGCAGCTCCCATCATAGCTTGCATACTTTGCTTCAGTTTCTCAACACCACCTTCGCCTCGATTTTGAATATAGAACTCAAAACCACCTGTGTTACCTAACCCAGGAATTGGCGGAGGATTGAAAGCTAAAACAAGTGCTTCTTTGATATTGGCTGTTTTCATAAACAATTCACCAACAAGCTCTTGAACACTTACTTCACGGTCATCCCAATGGCTTTGCGTTACGAAGATAGTTGCCGCATTATTTTTATAACCACCACCAAGAAAATCAAAACCAGTAAATGAAACAACATTTTCATTAGCTGGATTTGAGCGGATTGCGGTTACTACCTCATCAACTACTTTTTGAGTTCGTTCTAGTGAGGCTCCATCTGGTAAGAATACTGCAGAAATGTAAAAGCCTTGGTCTTCGTCTGGCACTAGTGATCCAGGTGTTCTCATCCACATGTTCGCCGTTATCGCAACCATTCCTAAAACAAGAGCTAATGCAACAAAACCACGACGTAAGAAGAAACTAACACCGTTAACATAGTAACCAGTTATACGCTTGAAGAATCGGTTAAATGCATCAAAAAAGATATTGTCTTTTTTATCTTCGTGCTTCAACACCATTACACATAAGGCAGGAGTCATTGTCAGAGCAACTAAGCCCGATAAAGAAACCGCAATTGAAATAGTAATAGCGAACTGTCGGAATAACTCACCTGTTAATCCACCTAAGAAAGCAATTGGCACGAATACAGAACAAAGTACTAGTACGATAGCTACAACTGGACCACTTACTTCTTTCATAGCTTTAACGGCTGCATCCCGCACATTCTTCCCTTCTTCATGCATGATGCGCTCAACGTTTTCTAACACTACAATTGCATCGTCGACCACAATACCTATGGAAAGTACCATGCCAAACAGAGTCAAACTATTGATGGAATAATCCAGCATATATAAGCCAGCAAAAGTACCAAGTAAAGACACCGGCACAGCTAAAATTGGGATTAAAGTTGCTCGCCAGTTCTGTAGGAATACAAAAACCACAATAAAAACTAGCAACATAGCTTCCGCTAATGTTTTCACAACTTCTCGAATAGATACCTCAACAAAGCGTGTCGTATCGTAAGGTAAGGAGTGTTTCAAACCTTGTGGGAAGCGAGTTTCTAGCTCAGCGATGGTTGCGTTAACTTCGTCTGCAACATCAAGAGCATTAGCACCAGCTTGCAAGAAAATACCAAGTAGTACAGCTTCTTTACCATTAATGCGACCGTCGAAGTCATAGTCTTTTGAGCCTAACTCCACACGAGCAATATCCTTCAGACGTAAAGAACTACCATCACTATTTGCACGAATAATAATATTTTCAAATTCTTCAACAGTAGATAATCGACCTTGAACTTTTACACTATAAACAAGCGACTGCGGAGTACTCGAAGTAGGTGTAGCACCAATTCGACCGGCAGCATATTGCGAATTCTGCTCACGTACAGCACTGCTGATTTCATCAACAGTAACGCCTAGCTGACTCATTACATCTGGACGCAACCAAATACGCATTGCGTAATCTTTAGCACCAAATATCTGAACACTAGTTGTACCTGGAATTCGTTTAATTTTATCCAGTACGTTCAGCGTTACATAATTAGAAGTCCAAAGCGCATCGCGTGTGTCGTCAGGTGAATAGAAAGCATGTACGTGCAAGAAGTTTGAAGAACCTTTAGCAACAACAACGCCTTGTTGACGAGTTTCTTCAGGTAAGCGAGCTTCTACTTGTTTAACACGGTTGTTAACATTAACTGACGCTTGGTCAGGGTCTGTACCTATTTCAAAGGTTACTGTAATAGTTGTTGCACCAGCACTGGTAGAAGTAGATGACATGTACATCATACCTTCAACACCAGTTATGGCATTTTCAAGCGGAGTTGCTACAGTCTGTTCCAAAACTTCGGCCGAAGCACCTGGATAAACCGCAGTAACCTGAACAACTGGTGGCGACATTTCTGGATACTGAGCTATAGATAAGCTCCTCATCGCTGCCAAACCAGCTAATATAATAAAAATTGATATGACGTACGCAAAGATAGGTCTATCAATAAAATAACGAGAAAACATGATACTTCCTCTCTATTGCTGAGGCTGTGAATTATCAGCTAAACGCACTGGCATACCAGGGAAGAATATTCTAGCCATGCCATCGATGATCACTTTATCGCCTTGCTTAAGACCTTTGCGAATAATCCAACCATTAGTCACAGTGTCACCGTTTTGCTCTTGTACCCATTCACCTACTTCAACAGGAGCAGGTAAAGCAACGGTTACACCTTGCTCATTCTCTGCCATTACGTAAACAAATTTACCTAAGCCATTGTCCAATACAGCTCTTTGAGGAACAACAAACGCATTCTCACGAACAGCACCTTCTAGAACTACACGAACAAACTGACCAGGACGTAAAGAAAAATCAGAGTTAGGTACGATTGCTTGTAACTCACTGGTACCAGTCAAACTGTTGATACGAATATCACTAAAATTAACTAAACCTTCTTGCGGATGGAATGAGCCGTCAAACAGTTTAATTTTTGTTTTCCAGTGACCCTCTTCAGGTAACGTTAACGCGCCTGACTCGGCGTCATTGCGCATTTCTAACTGTTCTCGCTCTGACAGACCAAAACGTACACGGATAGGATCGATTTGAGTTAATTGAGTTAGCAAAACTTCAGGACCTGATACATAAGTACCTTCTGAAACCAACTCTCGACCAGCGATACCGTTAACTGGCGAAGTTACTTTAGAATAATCAAGACGCAATTGCGCTTGTTCCAAAGTTGCTTCAGCAGATTTCACATCTGCATCGTTAATTTCTAACGTAGAAATAGCGTTATCTAACTCTCTTTGTGATACTGAGTTGTTAGCGCGAAGCGGTCTTAATCTTCTTACCTCTCGCTCAGCTTGTTCTAATCGAGTTATTGCGGCATTTAATGCGGCTTTACCTTGCTCTACCTCTACAGCAAAGGCTTTAGCATCAATGCTAAACAAAGATTGACCTGCCGTCACTTTGTCACCCTCACTAAAGTTTCTGGTCTGCAAAATCCCTGAAACTTGAGCGCGAATTTCAACTTCTTTAGCACCAGACAAAGTAGCAGGTAACTCAATACTAAATGGAACAGAGCGGGCTTCCATTTCCATAAAAGCTACTGCTGCCGGTGGCATTCCACCAGCTTGCTGCTGTTGTTGTTTTTGTTCACAGCCGGAAACGGCTGCAACCATAGCTATCATCATCGCACTTTTCACAAAGAGGCCAGATGTTAGCTTCTTGAATAACGGCTTAGTCATCATAATGAATCCAATTGGCAAGTAATCTATAAAATATGGTATCTATACTTTAGCCTAATACTGGTGCTATTTTTAGGTAATAAACATCCTGTTTAAGTATATAGGTTTGAGCATTTTCCATGCGCTTCAGTATATTAGCTGTAAAGTAAACGACAGGTATACAAAAACGTTTATTTTGGATGATTTTTTCGTTTTAGTTACTTACTCGTTAATATAAACACCTTAACTAACTCATTAATAACTAATGTGATTTGAACAAACGGAACAATAAATTTATTATTGACTAGTTATTTGTACACAACAAAACAATTTAATTAATCAAGGAAGAAACATGGAAGGACGCTTTTCATTATTTAAATTCATAGTTTTGGCTTCAATTGCATCGCTGATGATTGCTTGCGGAGGCAATAGCGACACTTCTCCAGCAGAACCTCAATCCGACACAACTCCTCCAGTGATCACCTTAAATGGAGAATCGAATGTTTCTATTAGCTATGGTAGGGAGTACTTAGAAGAGGGAGCCACCGCTATAGATAGTGTAGATGGCGAAGTAGCAGTAAATATTTCTGGAGCAATCAATGTTCTCGCACCAGAAACCTACATTATTGTTTACACTGCCGTTGATAGCTCTGGTAATCAAAGCCAATTAACACGTCAGGTTACAGTAGAGCAACAAAGAGCCTTTATAACAACGTGGGACACTCACCGCTATGACAAGTATGGCGTCACCGGCGATAATCAAATAAAAATAGAGACCAAAGGAGAAGGTTATAACTTTACTATTGATTGGGGCGATGGCTCAATTGAAGAGAATGTGACCGCGAGTATTACTCACACTTACCAAACTCCAGGGCTATATACATTGAAAATAACTGGAGAATTTCCGCGATTTTATATGTACCCATCCCTTGATGTCGATTTTTATGGCTATGAAGAATATCCTAGCGACAACTCTAAACTTAAATCCATCGAGCAATGGGGTGACATTATATGGCTTTCGATGGGGAACGCCTTCTCAGATGCCATCAACTTAGAAGTAAACGCTGAAGACATACCTAACCTGTCTAACGTAACAGATATGAGTTATATGTTTATGGGCGCCAAAGCAATCAATAGTAACCTAAATAATTGGGATACTAGTTCAGTAACCAATATGACCGGGTTATTCCATAAAGCAAAGAGTTTTAATCAGAATATAAGCAATTGGGATGTCTCGAATGTAACTAACATGAACCTAATGTTCAGTGGAGCAGAAGATTTCAACCAAGATATTGGCTCTTGGGATGTTTCCAATGTTACTAATATGCACGCTATGTTTGGAACAACTAGCAGAGCCCATTATTGGTGCGATACCATCGAAGTAGACGGACCTTGTTATGAAGTTACTTTCACTTACCATGGAGCGAAAAACTTTAATCAAGATATAAGCTCATGGAATGTTGCCAATGTTACTAGCATGAGCTCCATGTTTCGCGACAGTACTGAGTTTAATCAAGACATTAGCAATTGGAATGTATCCAACGTAACTGATCTTGGATTTATGTTCAGTGGTGCAGAAAGCTTTAATCAAGATATTGGTTCTTGGGATGTTTCTAATGTCACTAATATGCAATCAATGTTTTTTGCGGCTACGGCATTCAATCGAAACATCAGTAGTTGGAATACTTCTCGTGTAACAAATATGGAATCTATGTTTAAGGCAGCATCGGTATTTAATCAAAATATTGGGACTTGGAATGTTGCAAATGTTACCGATATGAATTCCATGTTCGAAAATGCCAATGTATTTAATCAAAGCATAGGAAATTGGGACGTTACCAAGGTTACCTCTATGACTTCGATGTTTAAAGGAGCAGAAGCGTTTAACCACAACCTAGGCGATTGGGATGTATCTAACGTCACAACTATGAAATCAATGTTTGAAGACGCTGTCGCCTTTAACCAAGTTGTCGAAAGTTGGAATGTATCTAGTGTGACGTCTATGTTATCCATGTTTAAAAATGCCAGAGCGTTTAATCAGTACATCGGAAGTTGGGACGTATCTAGCGTGGCGACTATGGTATCCATGTTTGAAAATGCCAATGCATTTAATCAAAACATAGGAAGTTGGGATGTTTCAAATGTAACGGATATGGTTGCTATGTTTAGTGAAGCGAGCTCATTTGATCAAAACTTAGGGAGTTGGAACATAACAAGTGTTATCTCTTGGCAAAACGATATTTATGTTGGTGGACTATTGGTCGATTCGGAAGAGCATGAAGGTATGACTGCTATGTTTTCAGGTGTTCAATTATCAACTGAAAACTACGATGCTTTGCTAATAGGTTGGTCAGAACAAGAAGTACATAAGCCGATAAATTGGAATCACCTACCACTGAGGTTCAACGCTGGTAACAGCCTATATTCTGAAGCATCGGCAGCTGCGAGAGCAAAACTAATAAATGACTTTTCTTGGAATATAGAAGATGGAGGAAGTGCCAACTAACTTCTGTCATCATTCATTTCAAAGCAGTTTCTAGTAGAAACTGCTTTTTGCTATTACACAATGGAAATATTAAAAATAGTTATAGCTTTAACCTTTTCGGTAAGTTTCCAGTATTTTTGCGTCCACCCAAAAGACATCGACATTGGGAATAGTTTCTACTTTTCCGTCTGCGTGAGTATATTCAAACTCGCCTACTTTTCTATTGAAGAATAAGTACTTACCATCAGGTGTCACTCTTGCCCCAGCTTCTGAACTCGCTGTATTAATTTCATCTCCCATCCGGATAGCTTCGCCCCAAGAGCCATCCTTTTGTTTAAAACTAATAAACAAATCAGCATTGCGAACACTGCTATTTCTTTGTCCATCCCAGATAATGTATGACTCGTCAGGTGCAATAAATGGGTGAGCATTCCACTGTCCAGTATTTATATTCTTAGCTAGTGCTTTAGGCGCTTCTCTTTTGCCGTCAACTAGCTTTGAATAACGCAGTACAGCTTTGCCATCTCTTGTAGCTTCATCAAACACCCAAGTTCCACTTGCAGAAGAAGTTAAGCGCATTATTCGAAAATCATTAAACTCAGTTCCTAACTGCTTAATCTCAGACCAACCGTTAGCAATGCGGGTTTTAAACCTTTTGCCTAAATGCATAGTACTTCCGTCAGGCGAAATAAAAGGTTGACCAACCCTAGGTGAAATCACCGAACTTTGCCAACGCCCTTCCCGTTCTTTAAAAACAACAAATTGCTGCTGTAAAGCGCCTTCACTTTCTACTTCTCGAATATAGTAAAACTCTTTCATATCAGGGCTAAACATGCCACTTGTTTCCCAACCACTGGTTGAAATTATGTCTGGTGCAAATACTTCAGGAACAAGCTTAGGCGGTGTTTGGCCTAGGTAAGGACCACTTAAAGCAAGGTGTTGTTCACTTCGACTATCTACAAAAGCTGGTAATATTCTCTCAGCTGTAATTTGCTGAGTTGCATCTTCAGTGTGATGCGCTGTTACAACAACAATAAGATCTAGCTCTTCAACAACAATGAGATATATACCCCCACCGCCTTGAGCTGAAACGCTAAAGTAGTTTTTATTTTTATATTTTAAATCGGAACTCCACCAGTAGTAACCATACGCCTGATTAGAAACATCTTTACCGCCACCAAAAATGTCATCATCACCTGTGATAACATTTCTGCTGATAGCCTTAGCAATAAACTCAGCAGGAACAAGTTGCTTGCCCTTCCACTTTCCTTTATTCAAAGCCAACTTACCAAACTTAATCATATCTCTAGATGTGATACTTGCAGACCCCGGTAAGCCGCTAGCTTTATCCGTTTCCCAGCCATAAGAAGTAATTCCCATCTTGGCGAGTAATTCTTTTTTTATAAAGTCTTTGGCACTTCCAGGCACTACCGCTTCTATCACTTGCATCACTAACATAGGGTCATTTTGGTACTTAAACACCTGAGATTCGTTAGTTATAGGAGCGCTATATTCTAGGTAAGTTTGAACTAAACCTTGCCCTTTAAGCATCTCTGGAGCCTTCGATGAATTTTTCCATTGCTCCTCAGTAATACGTATGCCTGAACGCATAGTTAAAGCATGGTGCAAGGTTATTCTTTCTGAGCCCTCAACAAGTTTGCTGTGGTCGAGTTCTTTCAAAAAGCTAATTAATGGCTTATTCAAATCAGCCATAGTGAGATATCCCAACTGAATAGCTCTGCCAAGTGCTAATCCAGTATATACCTTGCTGGCGGACGACTGTGGGTGAGGTAAATCAACACGTCCTCTTCGATAATATGACTCAAATAAAAGCTTGCCTTTATGAGCTACTAACAAGCTATCGATATCACCGTGTTTACCTTCTGTAATTTCTTTTGCAAGTTCTGTAAGCATCCCTTCTTCATTGGTGTAACTTGATAGTGAACCAACACTCAAACCATCTTTTCTATCCGTTGGAGTAGTGCTGATGAAGTCTTCTGCTAGATTGGAAATATCCCAAAAGTCACGTTCTATATCAGGCATTTGCCAGTGTATAATCTTGGCTTCTTCGGCACTTGCTTCTGGTGCTTGATTCGTTTTATTTCCCGCATGAACCTTGGTCACATTAATACTTCCCAGTATTAAAACCATGGTCAGCGAAGTCTTAATGAAAGAGTAAATATTCATATTAACCTCCAATTAACTTGTTAAACCTTTGCCCCAGTATTTCTTTACGTACTCGATAATCTGGATCTTTCGCTTTACTAATAAGAACGGCATCAGTTAATGACTCGATTTGGCCAAACTCAGCAACAAAATAAACAGCAAATCTACGTATCCACCAATCTGAATGATGCTTCGCAGCCCATGCGAATACTTCGACGGTTTCTACTCCTCGCCCCGGCATCCAAGCTAGTGTGTAAGGAATGTAGTTCGATGTATTTTCTTCAGCTGAAACAATCAAGGCTTCAAAAAGTGCATTTCGAATATCATCAATGTAAATTTCTTGTTGTTGCCAAAATTGGCGTACTTTTTCGGGCACTCCGCTTTCTTCATCGTGTGTGTACTCAACATTTAAATTTGAAAAAGCCAAAGCGATCTTTATTCGCTGTGATTTAACTGAGCTGCGGAATAACGGAATCAGCAAATTCGTAGAAGCGCCATCAAAAAACACCTCACGCACTAATGCTTCTTCTTCACTGAGCTCTGTAGTCCAACTTCCTACCACAGATTTAGATTCTGTCGAAAGCAGAGTCGGGGTTGAGGCTTTTAGTGCGGAAGCATACTTTTCAACAAACTTTGGCGGCTCTGAAAAAGCGATAGGATGTGTGCTGAAACTTGACAACGCATTAAACAAAAATGCGACAACAGCTATGGCTATAAGACTTATAACAATTAACAGTTTTTTAACGGTAAGAGGGATATTCATAACTTTCCTTACTTTTAACTAAATCGCTAATGGATTTGTGTTCTTTTGCATAGCCTGCGAACAGGCACTTCTTACTGTTCATCTAGATTGCAGTTGGAAAACCTGAATGACATGAAAAAAAGCTGACGTTTAGCTGATTTATTCGCGTTCAGCTTTACTTGCTAGACTAAGTCGAGATAAGCTCAAGTCAGTTTTTATGGATTTTTCTTTGATTTATGACGCAAAAATTTTGGGTTAATAATTACTTTATTGACGTCACCCGTAACCAGATCCAACATCAACAACAAGCGACTCAATTACCACCTAAAGCATTAAAGGTTTTAGAAGTGTTAGCTTCGCGAGCTGGTGAAGTAGTCAGCCATGACGAATTAATGGATTTAGTTTGGCAACAGAGTGTTGTTGGGCCAAATACTTTACAACGAGCAATAGCGCAACTGAGAAAAGCTTTCGGTGATGACAGCAAACAACAAGCGTTTATCAAAACCCATGCAAAACAAGGCTATAGCTTAGAAGCGAATGTACGCTGGGAAGCAGCAAAGACTGAAGAAACAAAGGCGGAGTTCGAAGAAACAAAAAGTCTTCAAGTAGAAGGTTCTGAACAAAACATTAGCAGCAAAGCCTACTGGCAATACTCTGCGTTAGCTATCTTGCTGTTATTTTCAGTTTGGCAGGTATTGCAACCTGACCCCGAGTTATTTAACCGAGTAACACCTCTGACAGCAAGTGATGAACAAGAGTTTAATGCCTCCTATTCCCCTGATGGCAGGTATCTGGTTTTCAACCGCTATGTTGGACAATGCGTTAGTGACTTATGGGCCAAGGATCTGCTCAATAATCAAGAAGTACGTTTGCTGGAGGAATCAGGACATTACAGTAGTTTAAGTTGGTCAGCTGACGGCACTCAAATAAGCTTCGTGTTACAGTCCAGTTGTGAAGATGTATTAGAAACAAATAAGCAATGTTGGCAATTACAAACTTTAGACTTTGCACAAGCATGGAATGGTGAGCCATCTAGTTTAACCCGATTTGATTGCGCCGAAACGGAAACCACTAAGCCAATGTGGTTGAACGATGGGCGTATAGTCATGCTTCAACATGTTAGTAATAGAAGTAGAGAACCCCAAATTGTCGTTCATGACTCAAGGTCAGAACAGGCTCAAACGCTAGAAGTTGATAATGAAGGTAGAATCTATTCGTTAGATTACTCTAGGGCAAAAAACATCTTAGCTAGTGTTTCTTTAACTAAAGATAACCGACATATTCTAACGACATTTAATCTCGACGGAAAAATCATCAAGCAATCCGTGATTAATAAGCTATCCCATCATTCTGTCTATGAAGATTTCCCAATCTCGTTCACGCCAGACGGCGAGAAATTCTTAACGGAAGTACGAGGACAAATTTATCACCTCGATTTAAACGGTAATATAACCTTGGCTCATGCAGCTCATTTAAACGGTTTGTCCAATGCAACTTTCCACCCAAGCGAAAATAAAATCGCTGCTAATCAAGGTTCGAAAGACTTTGATGTCGGCGTTTTGAAAATAAACAATGAAAGTTCAGATATAGAAGTATTTTCCCGCTCCACAGCTGTAGATATCAATTCACAATTTCAGCCAAACGGTGAGCTTATTGCCTATGTTTCATATCGTTCCGGCAATAGCCAATTGTGGATTCAGGATGGTGACAGAACTTATCAACTAACTCACTTCGAACGAGGTACGTTAGGGATATTATTTAGCTGGTCACCAGATGGCCAAAGACTCGTCGTTAATGTGAATAATAAACTTGCATTGGTAAATTTAGACGGCAGTCATGAACTCTTAGACACACCAATAGCTATTGATGTCTTGATGCCATGGACTGATCCTAACAAGCTCTTAGTAACGGCAAGTCAAACAGAAAAAAGCCAGCTATTTAGTGTTGATATCAATAGTAGAGAAACTACAAATTTAGCCATTAATAATGTGTTATGGGCAGTTTATACAAACGACAATCAAATAGTTTACAGCGATAACCAAAAGAAGTTTTGGCAGCTCTCGCAAAACGATAAAAAGCTATTAGCAGAGCTTGATGGCAGGCTTTATGGAAAACGAGCTCTATTTAACAATGGTCACATTTATGGCATTGATGGTAACGACGAGTTTTGGCGCTACGAATTACAAACTGGTGACTTAACTACTATTACTAAACTCAACAAAGACATAATTTACGTTAGCAGCTTGAAATCAGAGCAATTCTTAGCAAGTAAATTTATGGGGGGTAGAAGAGAATTAGTGGAGCTTAGTTTTGCTAATGATTAGTTGTCACTAGTATCGAAAAGTACAATGTTTCAGTAGGGAAACCTTTATTTAAATTCGGTGAAAGCTTAGTTGAGCTATTTACTCTTACTTAAAAACAACAAAAGCGCCATTTAGGCGCTTTCTGTAAAACGTTTAATGCTCACTGATTTAGAATGTGTACCCTAACACCATCCTTTGCTTGCTGGATCATTCTATCTGATTGCTGATTGAGCTGTTGGACAGCTTGTCTTGAACGTTCCAAATTATTATTAATCGCATCGAGAATGCTTTTAGCTGCATCACTATAGCCTGCGGTATCTATAACTAACTGAGCTTCTGTATTTCCAGTTGTTTTTTCTTCGTCTAATACAGCAAGAACTTTAGTTTCTTTTGTAGCTTTGCTCATACTGTCTCTCCACGATTAATATTCATAAATTGTTCTCTTAAGTATAACAAATTGCCTAATTCATGCAAAAGTGGTGTACACATATAGCGAAATAGGGTTTTACTCTTAACCCCATTCCTTTCTGGCCTATAAATATTTAGAACGCCACAGTATTGGTTGCTGTGACTCGAGTGCTTAGAGGTTGGAATTGGCAAAGACAATACACTTCCGCAACCCCGTTGACTCTCAAAATACTCTGCAATTTGCTGTTGTTTCTCTTTACTCACATCAACTTTCGAAGCAATTTCTGTAACATCATCGACCTGTACAGGAAGCTTATTCACATAAGCTTCTGGCGCTCCTGGTACAAGAAAAGCTTCTTGATAACCTGTTGCCGGTAACATTAAGGGATTCAATGTCATGTCTTCCTTAGCACTTGAAAACCCAATGCTCGTTTGAACTACCAAAACGTCACTGAAAATACTTGTTAATGTGTGCTGGTAACAGCCGTACGGAAAAAAGATACTTCCTCTTTTAAATGCTAAAGCATCATCACTCTGCCAATCTATCGCTTTTGTATCTTTTGCTAACATAATATTCGCTTCAAATGATGAAGCATTTTCTGTCGTCCATACCTCTGCAATTGAACAAATATTTTTCAGCATACTATTGATCGAAGACTCTACTTTTTTCACCAACTTCTCAGGTGCGCCTTCGTTAACAAATTGCTTATAATCATTTGCACTGAATGCTTTCATTTGCTGTTTTACATTCAATAAAGCAAAACCACTCACTGAGATACTCTCATAAGCCTCTGACATCTCTTTCAAGGCATTTTCGTGTGGCATAAGAGAAATAATGTTTTGAACTTTAGTTAATGAGTTATTAAGTGAGTTCACTTGTTGCCGCATAGTCGTATTAGCTTCCGACAAAGAGTTATTAAACGACTCATTTTGTTCTAATTCTCTATTCCACGTCCAGAATCCAACGTGGACAAGAAAACCCACTAACGCCGCTGCTATTGGGCTAAACGTATCAGCAGTAAAAAGATATACAGCTACTGAACCCAACAAAGAAAACGACAGTAAGGATAAGTAACGCCACCAGAAAAAAGTATGTGTTTTAGTAAAAGCTTTACATAGAGTTGAAAGCAAAAGCAGTGGAAACAAAATAGACGAGGTAGATAGAGTATTGTGAAGCGTTAAATATTTATTTTGAAATACAACTAGGTCTTCAAGGATGTTCAGTTTGTCGTTTACATAACCCACAAAAAACAACAAGCTTATGGCTAAATAAACGCCTATCTGAAGTTTATCCAAGCCAACGAACTTCGACTCCACTTTTTCCATTAATAAGATCACTCCATTTAATCTAGCCTTACTACTACGAACAAAGACAGCTCTAGTGGAACTGCATGCCGCCTAATTCCATGAAGTTTAAACTAAGCCACAGAAAAATACGATCTAACTGGAAAAGTAATGGCTGTTTTCATCCATCAACTAAGGAGAAGTTTGTCTGTCAAAAGTTGCTTGTCGTTAATTGCCAAATAAATAATTCTATTAAACTCTGAAATCATCAATTACAAGCAAGCCAACACAACAAATATTCATGTTTTGCTTAGTTGTTCAAGCGTCTTCTAAAAGCAATTTAGGAGTATATTTGTAGCCTGTACCATACACAGAGTGGATAAAAACATGATTGTTTTTACCACTCGCTGCCAAAGCTAATTTATCTACTTTCTTTCGAAGCTTACTAACATGGCTATCAATAGTGCGGTCGCTAACTACTCTGTGATCTTTGTAAACGCTAGCTTTAATTATTTCTCGGGTAACCACTTTATTAGGAGAATCCAGAAATAAACGGATTAAAGCACATTCAACAGGAGTTAATTCGACACTGTGTTTTTTACGATGAGCTGTAATCGCAACTAAACTATTGATTGATTCATCCAATTGAAGAAGTTGATTAGCCTGTTGTTCCGACTCTTTTTCACTGCGCTTCAAAATAGCTTTAATACGCAATATCAGCTCAGGAGCACTAAAAGGTTTACATACATAATCATCAGCTCCTGATTCTAAGCCTGCTAGCCTATCATTTTCTTCACTTTTAGCCGTAAGAAGAATAACAGGTACATCACTAAACTCTCGTATTTGTTGGCAAACTTCAACTCCATCCCCACCTGGTAACATACGATCTAGCACAATAAGGTTAGGTGAAAGTTGTTTTACTTTTTCAACAACATTTAGTGCATCTTCTAACAAGGTACACTCAAATTGATTGTGTTTTAAAAACATAATCAGAGGTGACGATATTGACTCGTCGTCTTCTACAATCAAAATTCGATTCATAATAAGATCAAAATACTCTAGTTAGCTCTATTTAATTCTGAGCGCTGTAAATAGGTAAAGAAATATCAAAACGCACACCGCCTAATTCACTATGTGATGCCACTATATTGCCATGATGCGCTTCTATAAATGCATGAACAATACTGAGTCCTAAACCACTGCCTCCGTGTGCACGACTACGGGATGAGTCTTCTCTATACAGGCGCTCAAATAATCTCTTAAGACCAGATTCACTTACCCCAGGAGCACTATCTTCGAATACGAGATTAAATGTGTTTTTACTATTACTCATAGTCAATCTACACGTCCCCGGAATATCAGTGTATCTCGCAGTATTACTCACTAAATTTATAAAAACTTGTTCAATGCGTTTTTGGTCAATGTTTATTAAAGTTTGCTCTGAAGCTTCATTTACAATCGAAAAAGTAATTTGCTTATCGGTCAATTGTGATTCAAATTTTTCTGCTAATTCCAATATAAATTGCTTGGCATTTGTCGGTTTCAGATATAAATCTAGCTCTTTAGAACTGGCTTTTGATAATTGAAACACATCATCAATAAGCCGATTCAGGCTGGCAATTTTGTCGTAAACAAGTGCGTATGTTTGCTCTGGTTTTGTCGATAATTCATATTCCAAAGTTTCAACCTGCAATTTTATTGCTGTAAGTGGCGTTCTTAATTCATGTGAAATATCAGACAGCAGTTCATTCTTCTTATCTAATACTTCTTGCGTCGACTTTGCTTTGAGCAAAGCAATCTTTCTACGCTGTGCAAGCCAGCCTCCAATACTCAAAAGAAACAAAGCAGCTACAACGAATATAGTTAAGTTCTTTTGACGATTACTTTCAGATAACGAAAGCTCAAGCTCCTTTTGCGCATTCTGTAGCTCTAATTCAGCAACCTTCCTCTTTTCCTCTTCTGTTTCAAGCAAGGCAAAATATTGTGATAAATCACTTTCTTGTTCTTCTTCAACTCTTGCCTGATAAGATTCTAGATGAGCATTTAACTCTAAATAAGCCGCTTCAAATTGTTTGTTTTCACTAAGTGTTTTTATTAGCTCCAGCTGTACATTGCCAGCAAATTCAAAACGTTCTTCTGCAACGGCATTAGCATAAAGCTCTTTTAACATAACTTTAGCTTCTTCAATTTCTCCACGTTTACTTGCTAACTTCGCCAATCCCATGGACGAACTTTCGGTTACGATGAATGCATTGAGTTGCAAAGCTAAATCCAAGCTTTTTTGAAATGCCACTTCTGCTTCCGCAAACTTACCTAACGCTTCCCAAACTGTTCCTAACTGAAAGAAAAAGTGAGACTGTAAAGAAATCACATTAGACTCTTGAATAAAAGATTCATTCTCTAACAAGTACTCCAGAGCTTCTTCATATCTTTTAGCGTAAATGAAGTACCAACCATAGGCTTGTATTACTTGAATCTTTTTTCTTATATTAGGACTGTCTTCAATTAAGTCTTTGGCTCTTAAAATATATTGTTCAGCAAGTTCAAACTGGCCTTTTATTGACAATTGAATACCCAAATTATTAAGTACGGTCGAAATTCTTTCATTAGAGCTATGCTTTTCCGCAATAGCTAAAGACTGTTGGTAATAATCTATCGCTTGGGCAACTCGGCTTTTTTCAAGGTTTACATTGCCTAAGTTATTTAGCATTGAACCTTCAGCCCCCTTGTTACCCACTTTTCGAAACAGAGCTAATGCTTCTTTATAAGTTTTTTCGGCCAGAATAATTCTATTACTGCCATAATAAACAACACCTAAGTTAGTTAGAACAAAAGCGAAATCTTCTTCTGAAGTTGGTTGTCTTGATAAAGACAAAAAACCATTAACAATTTCTTCAGCTCGTTTGTAATCACCTTTATCAAGGAACACTCTTGTGTAGTACTTCACTAACTTTGCGTAGGCATCTACGAGGTCTTGCTCTAAAGGCTCTTGAGCATTCAAAAATTTTAGTGCTCTTTCTCCTGCCACTTTTGCTTCATCAGGACAGGTTAACCAACACTCTTTCACTTTATTTATATCATTGAAAACGGCTTCATTAGCTTGACTCGGATTGGTAGTAATGGCGAACATAAACAAAATGCACTTGCTAGTAGTTCTTAGCATTTTTTATCCTTTAAGTAATAGAAGGTAACTCACTTCGAGAAAATAAAGGCAAATAACGAAAGAGAGCCAATTTCACTTTAGCTCCCTTTGATAATATCTGCGACACTTAGTTAGTTCTGAAACTAGGTACTAAATCTAACCATATATAAATCAATTATTATTGTCGACAGGCGCTTTTCCTTCGTTTTTAAAGGTATTTTCTACGAATGAACAATGAAGCCACTAATAGGGTTAATATCGAAATCCCAACAGAACCACCACCTCCAGAACTGCTGTTATCTGAGTTACCGCTACCACCGGAAGAGGAATTACCACCTGACGAACTACCACCACCTGAACTTTGGAAAGCAAAACTTGTGGCAACAGGCTCGCTTGATACAACGGTAAATGTATCTGACGTAGTGACCACTTGAACAAATTCAAAGTTTTCATTTTGGCCTGCGTACCCGCTTAAAGCTGCGCTTATTTCATCAGCTGAAATCTCAATGCTATTTTCACTTAGCCATGTTTTTGAAAGTAAAACTTCATCATTACTTGGGTCTTTCAATATCCAACTGTATTTTAGTTCTCTACCCGAATCATCAGACGAACTTTGCCAACTAAACTCAACACTGTCTGAAGAGTCAAAGTCTATTGAAACACTAGTTGTTAATGGGGTTGGCAGCGACGGGGCAGCGTCTTTTTCGATGTTAAAATATTTAGCAAGTAAAACCGCACCGGCCTCTTTAATTTGTTGCGCCATTTCGATATCAAAATCGACTAAAAGCTGATCCCAAACTTGATACTTAAGCTGATTCTCATGCACTGCTGTTTTTTCAGTATGAAACTCTTTTAACTCTTCTATAGTACGTGGCGAATTATCTAAATAATGTAGTACGCGTTCTAATGCACCATCACAAGCAGGGAACTCATTTATTTCTGTAAATGCTGAGTCACTAGGCTGAATTCCCCAGAAATTGAATAAACTACCAAGATTACACTCTAATGCCTGAGAACCTCGAACAAGAAAGTCATCATGGCTCACTCCAATTTGAGTATTAGGTGGATTTTCACTTTCGAGATCATCAAGATAGTAGGTTTGGTATATCTTTCCTAAAGCATCCCAACCGCCAGAAATTAATGCTAAATCAGCGTACTTAGCATGTCCTCTGTTTTGATAAGAGGTTTCTATAGGTTCAATGTCTGTTGTTGGGTCAAAACCTATTGGATTACCGTTTCTAAAGTTATATGTAACCATCCAATCTATTGCAGTTTCCGTCAGATTGAAAAATTGATACGCAGAAAATCGTAAAGCTTCATCTATGCTCAAACCATATACTTGGTTTAATACAGCTATAGCAGGAACATTAACGTAAGATTCTTGCTCACCTTCCAAAATAAAACGCCCATTATGATGGTGACCAAGCTCATGCAACATAACAAACATGCCCTGATCTTCTTCCCAACTTTTATCATTCAAAGCAGCAAAAGGCGTATAATAACCGTCGGTAATGCCACTATCACCTTCAGCATATAGCCCTGGAGTCACTGGGTATCCACCAGGAAATGAACCAACGACGAGTTGTGAAGCATCTAATAAATAAGCTTCTGCTCTGGAGCGTTCAAGTGGACGTCCATGCAAGGTTTGCATTATATCCATAATTTGATCCCAAACTTCTAGCAACTCTTGCGGTTGTTCAAAAGATTGTAACTGCGCAGTGGGTACTGTGATCATGAACTTATCGGACTCAAAATCAGCAAAAAGACCTGGAAGTTGTCGCATTGTAGACCATTGCTCTACAGGCGTTTCATAACCTTCGCGAGTTGAGAAAAATGGAGCTCGTACCGCATTTTCCACAACTATTTCATTCCAACCTAAATCAATATCTTGTGGCACTAAAATGTAAATGTTGCCACCGAATGGATTAATTACCTCAGTAGATGTGTTCTCAACTCTAAAATCACTGCTAATTAGCGGAAAGCGACTAGTTGAAGCCAGTCCTATATGATTGTCGGCATGAGCACCAACTCGAATATGGACGCCAGAGTTAACTAAAGCGTCAGGTACCGTAACCTTAATAACTTCTCCAGCCGGAGCATAAAATCCCGTTGGACGATATAAATAAGCAGCCAATTCAGATTCAGGCTCTTGACGCATCCCCCCCATCAAATAGCCTTTGTCTCTGACGTATTGCACTCGAACATTTGCTTTGCCGCTAGCAATTCGTTCTGCAGACGCAGCTAATTCACCAGGAAATTCCGTGTGTTCTATATAAGCAATCCCTTGTAAATCTGAAGCATTTTGAGAGGAAATCCCTTCGTCCAATAACCACACACCAAGGTCAATATAAGCTTGTGATTCTGCAGGTAGATTGTCATAGATAACATTATCAGTATTGTCTCTATTAATAAGTTTATAAATAGCACCAAACTTTGACGCGTGCGCATTAGTGAAAGATTTAATTTCATCTACAAAGTCAGCTGGATTTACCTCATTAAGATTATCTCTGAGTGTAGTTAATTGTGTTTCTAACTCTTGTTGAGAAAGAGTTTGGCTGCCACTGATATGTTGAGTGAAAGCGGTCAACGATGACTTAGCAAGTTCTGCATTTCCATCAGGTATAGGGGATTGAATAATTAAATTATCGACAAGTACTTCAGCTACGTTGGTTGTTGTTGTATTGCCAACTGAAATTTCGTAATCGTTTCGCCATTCTGGCTCTTCCCCATCCGGAGATTGATGGACACCAACTCGAAATGTTTTTTGGGTAAGAGATGACTTAAAAAGTGAAGGGTCTACGTTAGTACCTCCCTCTCCTTCTGTTAGCATTTGTACAACTTCTCGACCATTGACACCAAATGCTACTTGGTTTTGAGCGAAGTCTAAATCAACTGTTACCGTGTACCACTTGTTCATTTCTAAATTAAAGAACCTATGAGCAATTTCTGCATTACCAACGCCAATATTAAATTGAACGAATATGGCGTCTCCAGGCTGCCACTCTTCTCTCTCATTCAAAACAGTAATCTTTAAACCCGGTGCTGCATAGCTCCAATCCTTATTACTCAATAAAACTCTAACGCTTTCGTCTACGCCTGTATTTTTGAAGTAAAAATCAAGGCTTAAAGACAGTGATGAATCAGTTTGAATATTGCTGTGCAGCTCTTGCGGTAGTTCAAGCCAGGTTCTATCGGCAAGTGAAAATGCTTGGTTATCATCTCGGTTTTCATAGTTTTCCGTTTTCACCCCCAAAAGCTCAATACTGTAATCACCGCTCTCTTCATTTATGTTGCCATCAAATGAAAATTGAGCATCTATAATGCTTGCTGCATTATTAGAGGTAATGTTACTAAGCTTAGCTAAATGAGCCTTTCCAAGGTGGCTAACGGCATCTACTTGGGGTGGTTTTTTATTGTCATGTTGACCATGTGCGAGTAGATGTGAACTTAATGACAACGCCCCGAAAAAGAATAAAGTCCTAGTAAATTGATGTAACACTGTGTTCATAACAAGCCCCAGCCCGAAGTTATCTATAACAATTGCGCAATTGTTAAGCTAACAGAATGAGCCAGAAGTAAATGTGGAAACAATGTGTAATTATCGAAGTGTTCGCTTAATAAATTAACTTTGTAAGAATAAGACCTGCAACTAGAGTAATCTTAAAGCGTTGGGATCAATATCTATCTCTTTTAAAAAGTCGACAAACTTTCTGACTTTGGGGATATTAACGATATCGCGGTGAACCAAAATCCAACAATCCAAAGCCCATTTTTCCCCCATATCGACTTCGATAAGATCGCTATTATTTTCAATGACTTGTTTGAATGTGATAGAAATGCCTGCACCAATATGCATAGCGAAACTTAAAACTTGCTGAGAATTACTGGTGAGTACCAAATTTTCTTTCAGTGCATTGTTATGGATCCATTCATTCCATGGCAGATGCTGTATTCGATCTGAAACAGCAACAAACATATGCTCTTGTACGTTCTTTTTGGTCGGTAAACCATGTTTTTCTACATAACTTCTATGAACACAAAACACCAACTCTAATTGGTGAAAGGGAATAACGACGTTATCCAAGGTTTCAGGTCTTGTTCCCACTCTAATTGCTAGATCAGCGTCTCCATACTCAAGCTCAAGCTTTTTAGTATCTGCCATGATTTCGAATGTCACTTTAGGATACAAAGCACGGTACTCAGCGATTGCTGAAAATAAGAAAACCGACATTTCATTGGTGCAAGTTACTTTAATAACACCTTCTAAAACATCTTCTTTAATCTTGGTTTTACTAGCAAACTGCGTAAGTTGAATATCGGTTATTTCACCTAAACGCATCACTTCCAACCCAGCTTCTGTTGGAATATAACCTTTGTCGTTTCTTTGAAACAGCTTGGCGCCTAATGTCTCTTCTAACGCATCAATATGTCGCATTACCGTGGTGCGGTGTATTCCTAAATCATCAGCTGTAGCACTTAACGTACCCAATTTAGCTAGACGATAAGCCGTTTTAAATTCTGTCCATTTATCCATATTGTTTCCTGCGTGCGTTTTTGCACGACAGTGTATTTAATTCGCTCATTTAACTCAAATATGCAATTCAATAGAATCTCTTTGATACGGAGTTAAGAGGCTTATTTTTGTAAAAATATAAATTTCTATCATCAGTAACACCTTTAACCGCCTAGCTATAACAACAATTTTGGTAATTAAACAAAAGCTCATTTTATGAATACAAAACAAGGTAACTTTTCATATCAATATTTCTTTTCTACCTTGCTTTTGGTTGCTCTTTGTTTCACTAATAATAAAGTTAGGGCTGAAACTAATTCATCAGTTGATCAATTAACTATTCAATTAAATCAAATTCCCGAACACTCCCAACTTCGTATTCCAATACTCGTTAGCTTGGTAAAAGAATGCTGGCGAGCATGTGCACCAAAGGCTAAAACATATGGACAGAATGCTTTAAAGCTATTGGATAAGTGGCCAAGTATAGAACAAGAAGCAAAATTACTGGTTTATTTACCTAGAGTTTATCTTAGGGACGCTCTCCATCAGGAAGCTGAATCTTTGATAAAAAGAGGATTAGAAGCTGCCAAACAGTTTGGAGACGAAAAAGTTCTAGCTAGCATTCAGTTGAACCAAGCCATACTTTACTCTGATAAGTTTCATTTCATTTTGGCCGAAAAAACTTATCTACAATTACTCGAAACTTATAAAAGACTAAATAACGCAGACGGAATAGGTACTGTTTTAAATAATTTAGGCCTCATTAATCTTAGATTGCACAATTACGGCAAAGCACTTAAGCAATACCAACAAGCGATAGAGGTATACCTTAAGGCTGGAGTGCATCACAACGCAGCTAATACTTTTGGCAATATAGCTCGTATTTATCAGCTTAGTGGTGACTTAAAAATGGCAGAGTCCTCGGTAAAAAAAGGATTAAAGCTTGTATCCGTAGAAAAATACCCAGCGCTGTATATATCGATTAACAATCGGTTAGCCCACGTATATAAAGATAAAAAAGAATATGAACCGGCAGAGAAGATATTCATTCATATTTTAGATGTCGCAGAAAAATCAGAAGTACGACTAGCGCAAGCTGAATTATACGCTGAGTTGGCGAATGTAAAATTACTGCAAGGTCAGCTTAAAGAAGCTAACAAGTATTACCAAATCGGCTTAGAGTTTAACCAAAGTAGAACACCTCCGCCACGTCATAAAAGGTTAATTGAAGTAGGAGCTAAAATTAAAATAGCAAATGGCGACTTTGCTGGCGCTGAAAACTTGGTTGGATTTATTCAAGATGAAGTAAACAATAAAAAGGTCACTGACTCTACCCTAGAATTACTCAAGTTATTAATAAAAATTAAGCAGTTGCAAAGCGATTGGCAAGCAAGTTCAAAGTTACTCAGTTTGTACAACGACAAATATCAGGAACAAGTTGAAACCAATCGCAAAAGCCGTCTAGAGCAGTTTAACGTTTTATACAAAGCCAACGAACAAAAACAAACTATCGCAGAGTTGGAACAGCAAAACAGTTTAAAAACATTGGAGGTGTTAACGGAACAGACTTCAAGACGACAAGTTATCTTCGTTGCTTTACTCATTGCAACTGCACTTTTTGCATTCATCTGTGTTGGCTACAACAAACGTAAGTCTTTATTGCTTCGCACTAAGTTGATGCAGGACGCTGCTAAGAGAAAACAACAGATGTTTTCTGATATTTCCCATGAGTTCCGAACTCCGCTTACAGCTTTGAAACTTCAGCTTGAAGGACTTGAATACGGATTAGTCGATGATCCCAATGCGACCTACAAATTGCTTCACAACAAACTAGCGAGCATTAATCATTTAATTTGTGATATTTCACAGTTAGCCCAAGCTGATTCAGGAGATTTATCCCTTAGTTTTGAACCAATAAATGTTAAAACCTACTTTGAAGAGTGGGTTAGTGATGTTCAACCTCTGCCAAAAAGTAAAGGCTTAAACTTTAGCTACGAACTTGCTCTTAGAGAAGATACGCAATGTGTTTTAGACTCCGAGCGTATTAAACAGGTTCTTAACAATTTAATCTCCAACAGCTGCAGATACACCGATGCACCAGGAGAAATTCACTTCAAGGCATCAGCAACCGAAAACTACTTATTATGCTCGATTGAAGATAGCTCTCCGGGCTTACCACAGGCTCAATTAATGCAAATTTTTGAACGCCTATACCGAGCAGATATGTCTAGCGACAGAGAACAATGTGGTACAGGTTTAGGGCTAAACATCAGCCAAAGTCTTGTAGATGCGCACAACGGCTGTATTTCTGCAGAACATTCTGAACTTGGAGGAGTGCGTATCAAAGTTAAGTTGCCACTAGTGCAAGAGAGTCATCCTAGCTGAGCAGAAGACTTGAGATTACCGCCTTCGCCACAATGACGAAAAGCTACTTGAGAGCACGCTCTACGCCGAGATGACTAGAAAGATATTGCGAAACAGCCGATAAGCCGCCTGTTCTTATATCGCGGAGTGGACAATCATTCTAATTGAGCAGAAGACTTGAGATTACGGCCTTTGCCGAGATGATGTAGAAAAAGATATTGCGAGACAGCCGATAAGCCGCCTGTTCTTATGTCGCGGAGTGGACAATCATTCTAATTGAGCAGAAGACTTGAGATTACGGCCTTTGCCGAGATGATGTAGAAAAAGATATTGCGAGACAGCCGATAAGCCGCCTGTTCTTATGTCGCGGAGTGGACAATCATTCTAATTGAGCAGAAGACTTGAGATTACGGCCTTTGCCGAGATGATGTAGAAAAAGATATTGCGAGATAGCCGATAAGCCGCCTGTTCTTATGTCGCGGAGTGGACAATCATTCTAATTGAGCAGAAGACTTGAGATTACGGCCTTTGCCGAGATGATGTAGAAAAAGATATTGCGAGACAGCCGATAAGCCGGGTTTTGTCGTGGACAATCATTCGTCTAGGCCTTGCATTGCTACAAGGCTCAAGCGCCCTACCCGCTTCCAGCACGGGCCGTGCCTATAGGAAGCCTATTTGGACTTGCTCCGGTGTGGAGTTTACCGTGCCACGAACTATTACTAGTCGCGCGGTGCGCTCTTACCGCACCCTTTCACCCTTACCTGTGTCGCTCTAATAAGAACGACCATCGGCGGTATACTCTCTGCTGCACTGGTCGTAGGCTCGCGCCCCCCAGACGTTATCTGGCACCCTGCCCTATGGAGCCCGGACTTTCCTCCCCTTTGCCCGTCTGTACTAATAAAAGCACACAACGACAAAGCAGCGATTGTCTGGCCGTCTCGCGGCGCGCATTATATGGCAAAGTATGATGAAAAGCTAGGAGCAGTGAAAGCTGTAGGTGACCGTTAAGTAGGTCATCCTGAATTCATTTCAGGATCTCGTTAAGTAGGTCATCCTGAATTCATTTCAGGATCTCGTTAAGTAGGTCATCCTGAATTCATTTCAGGATCTCGTTAAGTAGGTCATCCTGAGCTGTAAGCTGTAAGCTGTAAGCTCTTACTTATTCTTGCCAAGTTAACGCAAGTTTATAAAGGTCGTTTTTCTTAAGACCATGAATTTGAGCCGTGATCCCTGCAGCTTTCTTTGTTGGTAGTTCTGCCATTAGTGCTTTCATTAATGATTCTGCTTCTGGGCTAATGCCTTGCTCTTGCTTGTTTGGCGACAAAATCACAACCATTTCGCCTTGCTGCCTATCTTTGTCTTCTTCTAACCAATCAATAACAGTTTGTGGAGAACCTTTAGTAAAGCTTTCAAAATGCTTTGTTAGCTCTTTCGCCAATACGACTTCTCTGTCTTCACCTAAGTGCTCTGCAATATACTTAAGGGTGTCGATGATGCGACGTGGGCTTTCGTAGAAAACGGTTGTAAACTCAGCATTTTTATACTTTTCTAACTCGCTAATTCTGGCTTGTTGTTTTACCGGCAAAAAGCCTGCAAATAGAAACTTGTCTGTTGGTAAGCCAGCAGCTGAAAGTGCAGTGATCACAGCACTTGCACCAGGTATAGGATGTACATCAACGCCATTTTCTCTAGCTACATTAACTAAGTTATAACCAGGATCAGAAATCAGTGGGGTGCCAGCATCGGAAATAAGAGCAATGCTTTTTCCCGACTTTACTTCATCTACTAAATACTGAGCTTTTTGCTTTTCATTGTGATCATGTAGCGCAAACATGCGTGTCTTTACACCAAAGTGAGACAACAACTTTCCACTGTGGCGAGTGTCTTCTGCTGCGATAAGGTCGACTTGATTTAAAGTATCTAACGCTCTTTGGCTAATATCAGCTAAATTACCTATCGGCGTTGCCACAATATAGAGTTTGCCTGCTTCTGTCATAATGAGAATTTTAGTGTTTGGATTGTACGCTTTATGGATGGCTTGTATGATAACCTGAAGTGCTATTTATACCAATTGCTATTAGTGAGCTTGGACGTGATCTTGGATAATTCTGTTTTTGTAAAATTTGTTAGTCGCAGCATATTACTTACTTGTTTAAGTATCTTTTTGAGTGCTTGTTCATCTAATCCAGAAAGTCAGAACTCTGCAGCTAAAAGTAGAACTCAACAAGATAGACCAACGAGCACTAACAATAGTGAAGCTCGACAACAAGGGACTCAGAGCAGTTACACTTCAGTACAAGAACAACAGATAAACCAAGCCTATTCAGCTCTATTACAAGGCTTACCCGAGCAACAAATAGCTCAACTTATTTATCAAATTTCTCCAGAGCAGTTCTATTCTATTGATGCTGATTTGAAGCTAGCTAAAATTTATTTGCACTTAGGTCAGATAGATTCAGCTAACATCCTTGTAGATAGATTAAAACGAGGCGCACTTCCAGCTAGATACCAAATACCTCTGTGGTTGGTAAGCGCTCAACTTGATGCTCACAAAGGCGAACACCTTAATTCAATCCGAACATTATTCAGATTGTCTCAGCTATATGGCGTACATTTGTCTCGAACGGATAAAAAGTTAAATAATGAGCTAATTTGGCAAAACTTACTCAAGCTTTCTGCTCCATCTCTTGAAGTTTTCAAATCCGATTTTGGAGAAGAAGCTGACAGTTGGATTCAATTAGCAGAACTTTTGCATAACTTCCCCAACAATCCATCTCGATTTAGCCAACAAATACAATACTGGGCTAATGCTCATAGCGCTTATGCCTTATCTGATAGCTTACCGAAGCAAATCTCAGATTTAGCCCAAGTTGAAGCATTCGAACCTAAGAACGTCGCTTTGATTTTGCCTTTTACTGGCAGGCTAGCAAAGCGTTCCAATGCTATTCGTGATGGCTTTTTTGCCGGTATTAATTTCAACTCTGACACAAAATACACATTGCTAGATTCGACCAAACTAACTATTGAGGAAGTGGAACAAGCTATCTTAGAAAAAGGCATAGACTTTATTGTTGGGCCTTTGCAGAAAGAGACGGTAACTCAATATCAACAAAGCGAAGTTATCAGTGCGGTTAATCAACTGAATTTGAATTCAGTGGAAGAGTTGCCTCAAGGTCAATCAAATCACTATTACTTTGGACTTGCGCCGGAAGACGAAATAGCACAAGCCGTTGATTATTTTGTTGCTAAAGGTGTTGAACACCCAGCTATCATTTATGCTGATAATTCTTTAGGTAGAAGATTATTCGATCGCTTTAACGGTCTATGGCAAGCAGAAACAAACAACGAAGTAGAAAGCATAGCGTTCCAAAACCAGTCTAAGTTAGACAAAGCTGTTAAAGAGTTGCTTGATGTAGGCTTGAGCGAACAGAGAATCAAACAAATTGAAAAACTCTTCGGAGCGAGAATAAAGTCGGAGGAGCGCAGCCGCAACGATATTGATGCTATCTACGTTATTGCCAACTCCCAA
Organism: Psychrosphaera sp.; assembly: GCA_965221615.1. Classification (GTDB taxonomy): domain Bacteria; phylum Pseudomonadota; class Gammaproteobacteria; order Enterobacterales; family Alteromonadaceae; genus Psychrosphaera. The sequence goes on from OZ244904.1 coordinate 2,790,665, forward strand.
CAAACTCGATTAATTAAGCCTTTCTTTGATGTCAACGTAAGCAACTTTGGCAAAGCATTGCCTATCTATGCATCAAGCAGAAGTTATCTGATAGGTGAAACCAACTCAGAAAAGTTAGACCTAAATGGTTTAACTTTTACAGAAATACCATGGTTGTTATCTGAACAAAACGATCAGCTTAGCCAGTTATATACTGAGGTTGGAGAAAACAACACTCAACTGAAAAAGATGTTTGCATTTGGCTATGATGCCAACCATCTCATTCCTGTGTTACAACATTTAGCAATATTGCCAGAGGTAGCGATTCCAGCACTTAACGGTCAGTTGAGTATTGGTAGCTCAAATAGAATAAACAGACAGTTGCAATGGGCGCAATACAAACAAGGAAAGGTAATTGTTATTAAAACGATTAATCAATAAGTTTAGCATAGGCCAGAAGTACGAAAATGAAGCTAAGCACTACTTAGAACAACAAGGACTTAGCTTTATTAGTCAAAACTTTCACAGTCGCTATGGCGAAATTGATCTTATCTTTGTTGACCCAAGCACTGAAATGTTAGTATTTGTTGAAGTTAGATTCCGGAAAACTAACAGCCATGGCGGCGCAGCCGTTTCTATAACCAAACAAAAACAGCAGAAAATAAAAAAAACCGCGCTTTTTTATTTAGCTCAACGTAAAATTGAACCCCAAATTAGGTTTGATGTCATAGCTATAGACGGCGAAGACATAAATTGGATCCAAAGTGCATTTTCATGACAGAAAATAAGATAAAACAGTTATATACCAGCAACATTCAGAACTTAATGGCATCAGGTGAACAAAATGCAGATTATTTAGCATTATCCGCAGCGTTGATTTCACAAACATTATTGTCAGGAAACAAGGTTCTCACTTGTGGCGCGCCACTGAGTAAAATGATTGCCTCACACTTAGCTGGGTTGTTAGTCAACTTCTATGAAATTGAACGTCCTTGCTTACCTGCAATTGCGCTCTCTGACCAAATTTTAGATTGCTCTTTCGAAAGTGATAATCAAGGTTTAGACGTTTACGCTAGACAAATACGAGCTATCGGCAATGAGCAAGATATCTTAGTTATTTTCTCTGTAAACAATCGAGAGCCAGCAATCAAGTCAGCTATAGAAGCAGCGTTAACTAAAGATATTCAAGTTGTCGCTTTCACTTCTGATGACGGTGGTGAAATTGCAGGACTACTTGGTGAAAATGATATTGAGATCCGTTTGCCAACTAATAAACCGAGTCGAACCATTGAGGTTCAGTTGTTCACAGTACATGTTTTAGCTGAACTTATCGATGAAGTCATTTTTTCCATGTAACCAATTAATTTATCAGGGTAAATATCTTTACCTTGCTAACAATCAGTAAAGAGTTATTAATAATGAAGTTAAACTACCTTAAAGTTTTAGTTTTAGTTACCTCTGTAGGCCTTATACAAGGTTGCGCAACAGCCATAGTAGCAGGCACAGTAACTGCAGTTTCTGCAGCTAATGACCCAAGAACTATTGGCGCGCAAATAGACGACAATAACATTGAAGTCAAAGCATCTTCTGAGTTGAATAAAAATGATGGCATTGAAAAGCACACCAACCTTAACGTTGTTAGTTACAATGGTGTAGTACTAGTGGTGGGTCAGGCTCCAAATCAATTTTTAATTGATTCAGCACTAAAAATTATCAATGACATCAAAGGTGTTAAAACAGTACATAACGAAATTAAACTAGGTACTCCAGTATCTATTTCAACTCATAGCACAGATATCTGGATCACAACTAAAGTAAAAGCTGACTTATTAACTGATGAGTCTGTAAAAGGCCACAACATAAAAGTGGTAACAGAAAACAAAGAAGTCTACCTGATGGGCGTAGTTAGTCCTGAGCAAGCTGCTAAGGCTGCAGAAATTGCCTCTAAAGTCTCAGGCGTTGAACGAGTGGTTAAGGTATTTGAAAACTAATACCAATTCTGCACAAACAATAAAAAAGGCAGCTTACGCTGCCTTTTTTGTCTCTAGACTAATTATTTTACGATAGATAAATGCGAGCCTTTTTTCTTAGGCTTCCCTTTATCTTCAGTCGGTTTTAGTTCTGAACTTGTTTCTATCACTGACATTGGACTAGCGTCAGTCTTAGGTTCTTGTTCTGGCTCTTCAAGCTCTGCAATTTCTTCTGGTGGGAACATAGTCCCTGCACCATTTTCACGAGCATAAATAGCACTTATCGCATAAACCGGAATATAAACTTCAAAAGGCACGCCACCAAATCGAGCTGAAAAGGTAACTTGCTTGTCTTCCAACAATAGATCCTGCACCGCTGTAGGACTGATATTCAGTACAACCTGACCATCTCTTACAGTCTGAGGTGGCACTTCAACGTGGGGCAAATCTGCTTCAACAACTATGTACGGCGTACACTCGTTATCAACAATCCATTGATAAAACGCCCTTAACAAATAAGGACGATTTGAAGTCATATTAGTTTCGTCTGTCATCACTACAATCTTTAGTAAGCTGTACGGATGTCTTTTTCAACATCAGTTAAAGATGCTTGGAAAGATTCACGTTCAAATACTCTTAACATGTATGACTTGATATCTTTTGCAGCTGAGCTGTCAAGTTCAATACCCCAAGCAGGTAAACGCCATAATAGAGGAGCTAAGTAACAATCAACTAATGAGAACTCATCACTCATAAAGTAAGGTTGTTCTGCAAAGATAGGAGCAACAGATAAAATACTTTCTTTCAACTCTTGTGCTGCTGAGTCATCACCAGCTTCAATTTTACGTGCTAACGTGTACCAATCGTTTTCAATACGATCCATCATTAAACGACAACGACCACGAGCTACAGGGTAAACTGGCATTAGTGGTGGATGAGGGAAACGCTCATCTAAGTATTCATTAATGATATTCGCGCGGTATAAACCTAATTCACGATCGATAAGCGTAGGAACATTTCCATATGGGTTAACTTCATATAAGTCTTCTGGCATGTTATCAGGGGTTACATAGTGAATATCTACGTTTACGCCTTTTTCCGCTAATACAATGCGAACCTGGTGACTATACATATCGTTAGCACCAGAAAATAATGTCATTACTGCTCTTTTGTTTGCTGACACAGCCATTTAATTCTCCGAATTTTTTATACGCAAAAAGGGGTGAACCACCCCTTTTTAAAATTTACTAATTTAACTCTCTGTAATTCAAGCTAAATTATTTTAAGCCTTTCCAGTATTCTTTCTTAAGTAGTACTGCAAAAACAAAGAAGATCACACACCACAATAGTGCCCAACGACCAATGCTTTCACGTTCTAAGATCATTGGCTCACCGATGTAAACCATGAAGTTAGTAATATCTAACACTGCACGGTCATATTCATCTACACTTAATTCACCAGAACCGTCAGTTTCGATACCAACAAATACTTGTTGTTCTTCACCGTCGATCATCTTAGTTTCGTATACTTTATGTGGAATACCTTGTAACTCTTGTAGTACGTGTGGCATACCTACGTCTTTAAATACTGTGTTGTTCACGCCGAATGGACGAGAAGGGTCAACATAGAAAGATTTAAGGTAGCTGTAAATCCAGTCTGCACCACGTAAACGAGCTTCTAATGTTAAATCTGGTGGCGCAGCACCAAACCACTTAGCAGCATCGTCTTTTGCCATAGAGTTCTTAATATGTTCGCCTACTTTTGTATCTTTAGTGAAAACTAAGTTTTCTAAACCTGCTTCAACAGGAATACCTAAGTCGTTAAAAGTACGCTCATAACGTTGATACTGCATTTGGTGACAACCTAAGCAGTAGTTCATAAATAATTTTGCACCGCGCTGTAAAGAAGCTTTATCAGTTTGGTCAATATCTGCTTTATAAGGTAATGCGCCACCACCTGCTGCAAACGCAGCAGATGACACTAAACCCACAAATAAGCTAAGAGAAACGAATAACTTTTTCATTATTTTGTGATCCTTTCTGGTAGTGGTTTAGTATTTTCGTTCTTACTGTAAATGAATAACAGTACGAAGAAAGCGAAATACGCGACAGTAAGTACTTTAGCCAATAACTCCTTGAATGGAGTACCTGGAGTACCACCTAAATAACCTAAAATAATAAACACAATAGCGAATACAATTAGGTTCCACTTGTGTAGACCACAACGGTATCTCCAAGAGCGAACTTTACCACGGTCAATCCAAGGCAATAGCGCTAATAGAATGATAGATGCGAACATCACAACCATACCACCAAACGGGTTAGGAATTGCTTTCAAGATTGCGTAGAAAGGAGTGAAGTACCAAACAGGGAATACGTGTTCAGGCGTCTTCAAGTTATTTGCTGGTTCAAAGTTTGGATGCTCAATGAACTTACCGTACATATCAGGGTTAAAGAACATTACATAACAGAATGCAAATAAGAACACACCAAACGCCATTAAGTCTTTAAGAACCATGTGCGGGAAGAAAGGAACAACGTCATCTAAGATGTCTTTCTTAGAAGTGTAGTACTCATGGAATTCAAACTTAGTTTTGTCTTCTTCAGCAACAGTGCCTTTAGGACGTTTAACGTCAACACCATCAGGGTTGTTAGAACCAACTTCGTGTAACGCTACAATGTGCAAGAATACTAAAATAACAATAACTAGTGGTAATGCAATTACGTGTAACGCGAAGAAGCGGTTAAGAGTTGCACCAGATACAACGTAGTCACCACGAATCCAAAGTGCTAAGTCTTCACCAATAACAGGGATAGTACCGAATAAACCTATGATTACCTGAGCACCCCAGTATGACATCTGACCCCAAGGTAATAAGTATCCCATAAAGGCTTCAGCCATCAGTGCTAAGTAGATGAACATACCGAATAACCACAGTAGCTCACGAGGCTTTTGGTATGAGCCGTACATCATGCCGCGGAACATATGTAGATATACAACAACAAAGAAGGCAGAAGCACCAGTAGAGTGCATGTATCGAATTACCCATCCGTACTCAACATCACGCATGATGTATTCAACAGAAGCGAATGCACCTGCTGCAGAAGGTTCGTAACTCATTGTTAACCAAACGCCAGTAACGATTTGGTTAATTAGTACGATAGTTGCTAAAAAGCCAAATACGTACCAGAAGTTCATGTTTTTAGGCGCTGGATACTTTGACATGTGCATTTCATATACACGAGTCATTGGTATACGAGCGTCAATCCAATCAATGATACTTTTAAACATTACGCGGTCTCCCCGTCTTCACCAACTAGGATAGTGTTGTCGTCTTTAAAGAAGTAAGGAGGAATTTGTAGGTTTGCACCTGCTGGAACACCACTAAATACACGACCAGCCATATCAAACTTTGAACCATGGCACGGGCAATAGAAACCAGAATCCTGACCTTCTACGATTTCTTGGTAACCTTCAGAGTAATACGTTGGAGAGCAACCTAAGTGAGTACAAATACCTACAGCTACAAAGATTTCTTCTTTCTTAGAACGGTGTAAATTTTTCGCATATTCAGGCTGTTGATCAACTTCTGAATCTGCATCTTTTAATTCACTAGGAGCGATTTTTGCTAACTGAGCAATCATCTCAGGTGTACGATAAACAACCCAAACAGGCTTGCTTCGCCACTCAACACGGATCAACTGACCCGGTTCTAGCTTGGTAATGTCAACTTCTACTGGGGCACCGGCTGACTTAGCTCGGGCACTAGGATTCCAGGAAGCAATAAATGGCACAGCCGCTGCGACTACCCCAGCACCACCAACAACAGATGTTGCAGCAGTAAGGAAGCGACGGCGACTATTGTCTACAGGCGCATTGCTCATCCAACTTTCTCCGCGATTAGGATTAATTTGCGAGTAAGAGTTCCGACATGAAATCGAAACGACTTCTTACAATTTTGTTAATTAGCGAGATTCTACCGAAAAAGCCTCATACAAAACAAGGCAATATCACCTTTGATCGGCAATTAAGGACAAATAAATTGATCTAATTCTAATTGTTGTCTGGTGATACGCAAATTTGATTATAAAAAGAGCAATAAATTTGTATTTGTTTATACGTCAAATTGAGTAAAAAAGAACAAAATGACTAACTCTCTAGTACTTTGTTGCTTAATTAACAGACAATTAGTGGATAAATTGGAGTTTATTTTTGAAATAGATAATGAGAAAAGAAAAAGACAATTCGGCAATGAGATTACCGAATTGTCCATTTTATTTATTAAACTATGTCTTTGATTTCAACTTCAGCGCTAACGTCTGCATCATAGTCAACATTGTCATAGCCAAAGCCAAACAGGTTCAAGAACTCTTGGTGATAACCTTTGTAATCGGTCATTTCGTCAATAGTTTCAGTTGTTACTGTATCCCATACTTTTTGAACCTTTGCTTGTACGTCGTCTTCAAGTTCTTTGTAGTTTTGGAATAAGTGGCCACCTTCGTCAAAACGAGGAGTTTCACCGTATAAGTTTTCTTGGAACAAAGCGCTAATTTGGTGAATTACACCTTCATATGTGCCATCTTCTTTCATTACTTTAAATAAAGCTGAAATATATAGCGGCATAATTGGAATTGCTGAACTAGCTTGAGTTACCACTGCATTTAATGAAGATACATAAGCTTCACCTTTTAATTCTGCAGTTGCTTCGCGAATAGCTAAAGTCGCTCTGTCTAAGTCTTCTTTTGCTTTACCTATTGTTGCATGACCATAAATAGGCCAAGTTAATTCTTTACCTATATATGTGTATGCCGTTGTCTTAAAGTTATCAGCTAATACATCAGCTTCTTTAAGCGCATCGATCCACATTTCCCAATCTTCACCGCCCATAACCTTAACTGTATTATCAATTTCTTCTTGGTTCGCAGCTTCAACTGAAACCTCATCGATTACACGCTTAGACGTATTTAAATTTTTAGTTGTAATGCTCTCGCCAATCGGCTTAAGCGTAGAAGAGTGAGTTTCACCTGTATTTGGGTCAGTACGACGAGGCGAAGCTAGTGAATAAACTACTAAGTCAATTTTGCCTAAGTCAGCTTTGATAGTTTCAATTGTTTTAGCTTTAATTTCGTGTGAAAACGCATCTCCATTGATGCTTTTAGCATATAAACCTTCTTTTTCCGCAGCATCGTGGAATGCAGCAGAGTTATACCAGCCCGCAGTACCAGTTTTGCGTTCTGTACCTTCTTTTTCGAAGAAGATACCTAATGTTTTTGCACCATGACCAAATGCTGAAACAATTCTAGAAGCTAAGCCGTAACCAGTTGATGCACCAATTACTAAAACGTTTTTTGGACCTTGTTCTGCGTATGACTGTGATTTAACAAACTCAATTTGGCGAGAAACACTCTCAGCACAACCCATTGGGTGCGCATTAGTACAAATAAATCCACGGATCTTTGGTTGAATAACCATTTACTATTTTCCTGTAAATCAACAAATAACAATAATTACGCGTCAGTCTACTACCACTTTGTGACAAAACAAATCTGACAAGCGTAAAACGGTAGTTAATGAGCTGTCAGTGACCGTTAAGTAGGTCATCCCGAATTCATTTCAGGACCTAAGCAGTAAGCAAAGAATTGTAAAAGAGTGCATCTTAACGTTTGCACTCTTTTCTATATCTAACTCTTATGAGAACCCCTTTCTCTTATAACTTAAAGCTTAAAACTTACGGCTCTAATTATCTCTATTTTTGTAATACTCAACTTCAGACAGCTTGTGATAAGCAGAAACCTGTTGTTGGAACTTTTGGTAAGACTTCATGACTTTAGCAAACATAGGATCTGCTGCGATTTGCTCAACAACTACAGCTTCACTTGCTTGTTTTAATGCTTTCATCACGTCTTGAGGCAATACTTTTGCTTCAACGCCATGCTTAGTTTTCAAGGTTTCCAATGCCGCGTTATTTCTAGCTGTATATTCATCAAGCATATCTTGATTAACCGCTCTAGTTGCTACTTCAACTATCTTTTGCAAGTCTTTTGGTAATTGATTGAACGCTTTTTCGTTGACGGTAAATTCCAGCATTGCACCAGGCTCATGCCAGCCAGAAGCATAATAATGTTCAGTTACTTTATAGAAGCCAAATGCTAAATCGTTATATGGACCAACCCACTCAGTCGCATCAATAGCGCCAGATTGTAAAGAAGTAAATAATTCACCGCCTGTGAGTGCAACAGGCACAGCACCAAGCTTTTTCATAACTTCGCCACCTAGGCCAGGAATACGCATTTTAAGACCTTTCAAATCTTCCACAGAATTGATTTCTTTTTTAAACCAGCCAGCAGATTGAACACCTGTATTTCCGCCTGCAAATGGAATAACGCCAAACGGCTTATACAGCTCACGCCAAAGTTCAATACCTCCACCATAATGCAACCAGCCATTGGTTTCTTGGGCATTAAGCCCAAATGGTAGTGTGGTAAAAATCGGAGCAGCGGGCATTTTTCCTTTCCAATAATAAGCTGCAGCATGTCCCATTTGCGCTGTACCTTGGGAAACAGCATCGAAAACTTCAAACCCAGGCACTATTTCACCTGCACCATAAACCTTTACTTTCAAGCGGCCATTGCTCATTTCATTGACCAACTTTGCAAAATTTTCAGGGGCCGTGCCTAAACCGGGAAAGTTTTTGGGCCAACTGGTAACTAACTTCCAGTTAAACGTTTGTTGTTCAGCGCTTGTAGCTTTTTGTTCATTATTGCCACCACACGCTGACAAAATACCTAATGTAAATGTGGCTAAAACCAGCCCTTTAATCCATTTATTCATAATTACTCCCCGTATATCATCTCAGGTAAACTCGTCGCCAACTCAGGCCACACTGCTAAACCTATCATTAGTATTATTTGCATTACTATAAAAGGCATAACCCCTTTATATATAGCGGATGTTTTTATTTGTTTTGGTGTTACACCCCGCAGGTAGAATAAAGCAAAACCGAACGGCGGTGTCAAAAATGAGGTCTGTAAGTTGATCGCGATCATGATCCCTAACCAAACTGGATCTACTCCCATCATAAACAAAGCAGGAGCAACAAGCGGAACAACAACGAAAGTGATTTCTATAAAGTCTAAGATAAAACCTAATAAAAAAATGACTGCCATTACGATGAAAATAGCAGCTAACTTGCCACCAGGCATATTTTCAAACATAGAGTGGATAAGTTCTTCACCACCAAAACCTCTAAACACTAAAGAAAAAATAGAAGCACCAATAAGTATCATAAACACCATAGCAGTAACCATGGTCGTACTTTTTGTTACTTCCCTGAGCGTTTCTATAGTCAGTTTTTTCTTATACATAGCTATCATTAGCGAGCCAAATGCACCTATACCAGCCGCTTCAGTAGGCGTAGCTAAGCCAAATAAAATAGAACCTAAAACTAATGCTATTAGCAATAAAGGAGGCGCTAAACCTGACACTATTTCAGAAATGGAAATTTGCTCTGCAGTTTCTTGTTTTGGTGTCCAATCTGGCTTGAACACACCAATTGCTAATGAATACAGCAAGTACATAAGGACTAAAATAAGTCCTGGAATAAGAGCAGCAGCGAACAAGTCACCAACTGACAATGTTTCTGGAGAGAATATACCTTGAGATAATTGAGATTGTTGATAAGCACTGGATAGCACATCACCTAATAGTACTAAAGCAATAGAAGGTGGAACAATCTGACCTAACGTCCCAGTTGCCGCTATAACTCCCGTAGCATAACTTTGGTTATAACCTTGTTTAAGCATTGATGGTAATGATAGAAGCCCCATAGTTACCACAGTGGCGCCAACGATACCGGTACTAGCTGCCATCAAAGCCCCTACTAGAATAACAGCAATGCCCATACCAGCTGGCAATCTGCCAAACGCCCTAGTCATCGAAACCAACAGCTCTTCCGCTACTTTCGACTTTTCTAGCATTACGCCCATAAAAACGAATAAAGGCACGGCTAATAAAGTCTGATTAGTAACAATACCGAATAGTCTGCTTGGCAGAGCATTCAATAAAGATTGATCAAAAGTGCCAGTAAAGATACCTACGACTGAGAAAATTAATGCGGTTCCAGCTAAAGAGAAAGCTACCGGATAGCCAAACATCAACACTAGACAGACAACAACAAACATTAAGATAGCTAACCATTCCATTAGTTTGTTCCTTCTTTATTTAACAACAATTGTGCTATTTCAGCGATTGCTTGAAAAATTAACAAAACAGGAGAAATAACTAACAAAGACTTCAAAACGAAAAGGATTGGCAATCCACCGGCCTCTTGTGAAGACTCAAAAATTGACCAGGACTGAGCAACATAACTCCAACTCATAAACAGAATAAACAAGCAGGTCGGTAATAAAAAACATAAATGGCCAAATAAATTAACTTTCCTTTGCTTTGTTGTTGAAAAGTTTCGATAGAACACATCTACTCTTACATGTTGATCGTGCTTTAACGCATAAGACATAGCTAACATTACAACAAAAGCATGCATGTATAAGACTGACTCTTGTAACCATATCCAACCTAAATTAGCACCATATCGAAGAACAACTATTAAGGTCATAGTGATGACCATTGCTATTGTTAACCAACTGATCGTTTTACCAATCCAGTCAGTTATTTTATTGATTTGTTTTGAAAATTTATTCGTAGCCATGTGCTACACAGCCTACCTTTATCATTATTATTGTGCGGACGTTTTTTATACCCAAAGCTCATAGTATTAGCAAGCCTGTGAAAATTTCCCCACCCAAACAATGTAATTTAATTACATAAAAATATTAAATTATTGGTTTAATTTATTTCAAGTGTAATTTTATTACGTAATTACTTTACAAAAACATTTTCATTAGTATAATTACTCTAACTTAGAGCTTTTACTTTAATTAATCAGGTGATGACAATGAAAAAACTATTTACTTTAGCTATAGCAACAATGATTAGCAGCCAAGCAGTTGCAACAGAACAAACCAAATTCGTTGCAGTGGACAAAACGTTGGAAACAAATTTATGCGTAGTGGCAGCACAACAAGGCTACGAAGCAGCTGTAAATACAGCAACTCAATTCACTAATTTTAGTAAAGCTCAATTAAAAGATACCTTATGCAACGGTTTAACATTGAAGCGCTTTGCTAAAAAGTACCAAGCAAATACTACAGAAACAGCACTTACTGTTTATCGCTTTAAGCCTATTGACAGCTCTAATGAAAGTCGTTTTTGTGCTATTGCCGCAGAACAAGGCTTACAAGCTGCGGTAAACCTAGGTGGTAAAGAAGTTAAAAGCTATATCTGCAACGGTAAAGATATTGCTTATTTCGCTCGTAAATATCAAAACTCTTAATATTTCATTTCCCAACCATTAAATATTAAGTCACTTGAAAAACGCCGCATTTATAATGCGGCGCTTTCTATTTCGTTCTACTGTTACAGCTTATTCTTGAGCGTTTCATCCCCTTTACTACCACCTAAACAATTTGGTGATTCTGGAACCTTTTGCGTTTCGTTCCACTCTTCCACTGTATATGTATGAATTGCTAAGGCATGAATATGATTTTGTAGCTCTTCTGCTAAACAATTATTCACAGCTCTGTGTCTCTGCAATAGTCTCTTGCCCATAAACTCATCACTAACAATAGTGACTTTGAAATGAGATTCACTACCTGGTGGTACATTGTGATTGCTACTCTCATTCTCTACACTGTAATGATAAGGAGCAAAAACCTCAGCTAATTTCGCTTCTATAGATTGTTGAATTTTCATAATTGACTTCTTAACTAATAATATTTCGGAAAGTCAGGCTGATCCGCCCTTCTTTAATTTTCGCTCGAGCTGGAACTTGGTGCTGATAACTTTCTTGCATCCCTGATTTCATCATTAGCAAACTACCATGTTCGACCTCTAAATTTTCGGTAATTTGTGTCTCTAGACTTCTAAACTGAAAACTTCTCTGCACACCAACTGAAACCATCGCAATACTTGGAGAAGGTCCAAGTTCTTCTTCATTATCCGCATGCCAGCCCATCTTATCTTGGCCATCTCTGTACCAGTTTAGTAAGACTGAGTTGTATTCCATACCGCAAGTATTCTCTACTTTTTGCTTAAGCTGCGAGACAATAGGTAACCAAGGCTCAGCTTTAAATATTTTTCCACTATATTGATATTCGCGACCTATTTCTCCCATCCAGAATTGCAATCTCGGCACTTTATGATCTTGTCCCCAAACTCTAACTGTTGGCTGCTGCCATTGAATGCTCTGTTGCAAATAATTATACAATTCACTAGCAGAACGAGCCGCCAAAAAGTTTGGCTTATAAGCCAAGCAATCAGGTAATAACTTCGTTTTTGCGTGTTGAAATAACTCGTGTTGCAAATTTACTTCTCTTAACAGCAATGGGACAATAGACGTAATTATATTTTACTAGGCATAGGCTAAATTCGAAAGTGAATACTGTTTGGCAAACTACAGAACCGCATTTACAACTCAATCGTTATCCTAAGGGTCAACACGACAAATCGCTTCAAGCATGGGATAGCGCTGATGAATATTTGATTCAGCACTGTTTGCCTATTTTCCAGCAAGCTGAGAAACCAGTAAAAATAGCGATAGTTAACGATCTTTTTGGCGCTTTGTCCTGTGCTTTAGCTGATTATCAGCCAACTCTAATTACAGATTCCTACGTTAGTCAGTTAGCTACACTACAAAATGCAGAGGATAATGAACTAGCGGCTCCTAAGATTTCAAATTCATTAGAAGATTGGCAAAACACAGATTATGTTTTATTAAAGTTGACGAAGAACATTGGCTATCTAGAGCATCAATTGCAGCAAATTAGTCAACTGACCGCTCCTTGTAAGATTATAGCGGCAGGTAAAACAACATCTGTTACTTCTAACGTTATCAAACTATTTGAAAAGTACTTACTTGATGTATCCACTAGTTTAGCGAAGAAAAAAAGTAGACTTATATTTGCAAACTTTGAGCCTAAGTCAGCTGACAAAACAACAAGTAAATACCCAATATCTGTTCACTGGCAAGAGCAAAACTTGAAAATTAGTAGCCATGCCAATGTATTCTCGAAAGAGCAAATTGATCTCGGTGGGCGTTTCCTAGCCGAAAACTTGCCCGTTATTAACAATGGTCAAACTGTAATTGATTTAGGCTGTGGTAATGGCTTATTAGGTTTAGCCTGCTTGAAACAACTAAAAGAAAACCAAAATACTGCCGTCGTTAAGTTTATCGATGAATCATTTATGGCTATAGCCTCGTCGGAAGTAAATGTAGCTGAAAACTTTCCTAATCAAAAATCAAACTGTGAATTTTTACAAGATGATTGCTTAACTGAACAACCAAATGAAAGTGCTGACATGATCTTGTGCAACCCGCCTTTTCATCAGCAAAACACAATCACTGAACACATAGCAAAACAAATGTTCAAACAAGCTTATGACAGATTAAAGTTTAACGGCCAATTGATCGTCGTAGCTAACCGCCACTTACCTTATCAAGGCATGTTAAAAAAACTATTTGGTGGATTTGGCATCTTGGCGCAAAATAACAAATTCGTCATTTTTCAATGTAATAAAAATAATTAGGTTAACCGTAATGTTTAAACGCATTCTTTGTATTTTATTTCCTTTAACTTTAACAGCCTGCGCTAGCAATAATGTAATGCCTGTGTTGGTATCTCCTGAAAAGGCGATCGAAAAACAACTTTTAAGTGTGAGCGAAATTGAAGTAATAGACAGCAGAAGTAGTCCAGCATTGGCCATCATTAATGGTAAAGAAATGCCTACAAACAAAGAGTTAATATCTAAATTAAACACTTGGCTAAACGACTCTATAGGCACTAGCCGATATGGCAAAAAGAAAATGACTATTAGTCTATTGTCTTATGCAAGTTACGTGAAACAGGAGTCATTTAGCTTTAATTTAGAGTCGGTTATTGAATGGCAGGTTAAATTAGAAACTAAAAATAGTACTTGGACTAAGTCTTATCAAACGACCATGAATGAAGAAGGTCCATTACAAGCTGATAATTCTATTATTGAAAAACACTTAAACAGAATTGCTGAAAAATTATTGGTTCGTACCTTATCTGACTCTGAATTTGAAACTGCGGTATTTAACTAATGATAAATAGATTAGTGATAACAATTCTTTTAGCTGTAAGTTTGAGCTTTGCTTCAGTAGCTAATGCAGCCCAACCTCGCGGTGAGTTTATTCAGCCCGACAATTTGTACCCTAAGGTAAAGATCTCGACCAATTTAGGTGATGTAGTACTTGAATTAGACCGTGTAAAAGCGCCGATAACTGTTAATAACTTCTTAAGTTATGTCGAAGCAAAACGTTATGACAATACGCTATTTCACAGACTGGAACATGAGTTTGTTTTGCAAGGTGGAGGTTATACAACTGAATTTGAAAGTGTTGACGAGTTCGATGAAATTGTTAATGAGTCAGGTAACGGTTTAAAAAACGAACAAGGCACAATTGCAATGGCTAGACAATACGCCCCGCATTCAGCAACAAGCCAGTTCTTTTTTAATTTAAGTGACAATGACAGTTTAAATCCAGGAAGAAATTGGGGTTATACCGTTTTTGGTTACATCGCAGAAGGCGATGAAATTTTAGAAAAACTTAATGAAATAGAAACAGATACGTCACCAGAGCTTGGCTGGCCTAACTTTCCAAAGAAAAACATCGTTATAAATTCTGTAGAAATAATGGCCGAATAACATTTATCGACTATAATTTGGTCATCGTTTTGCGATAACAGGGTCGTTAGCGGAAAGACACCTAATAACAATCATTGATGATGTAAGTTATTGCGTTAGGGGGAACAGTGGTAGAAGCTAAACAATTTATTGATACTAAGGCGTTTCAATTAAGCAATTACGCCGATGCTATGGTTACCGGCATTATTCCAGAAAGTGAGGTGGAATTATATTGCTGGGATACGATAGAAGAGTGGTCACAAGTACAAACAGCAGGGGAAGCCATGACTCCTCTAGAAAGCGCTTTTTGGTACTTGCTACATCAAATTACTTTTTGGAATCCAATAGAAATCAGAAATAGCCCAGAATTAAAATCAGAAGTAGATTCGTGCATTGACTTTTTACGTGGCGATGGCATTTTCCCAGATTTTATTTCTGGCATTAGGCCTTGATTTCATCTCTTAAGTTATAAACAATCGTCTTTTTATCAAAGTATAAATGAGGCGGTTGTTTGTCATCTCTCCAACAAACATCTTTTTTTTCTAGTTTTAAAGTTTATTTACAACCAGCTGTTATTAGACTGTTTTTCTTGGGCTTTGCTTCAGGCTTACCTATTCTATTGGTTTTTTCTAGCTTATCAGTTTGGCTCAGAGAAGCTGGCGTAGAGCGAGCAACAATAGGTTTCTTTAGCTGGGTATCCTTAGCTTATGCTTTTAAGTGGGCTTGGGCTCCTGCCACCGATAGAGTCGACTTTCCTGTCCTCACTAAATTATTAGGAAAACGAAAGAGTTGGTTACTAGTAGTGCAACTTGGTTTAGTTCTCAGTATTTGCTTTATGGCATTTGTTAATCCCCAAGAGAATCTTTATCTAATGTCTATAGCGGCTCTGCTTGTTGCTTTTTTCTCAGCTAGCCAAGACATAGTTATTGACGCATTTAGAATTGAGTCTGGCACAGAAGAACAACAGGCAGCAATGGCTGCTACTTACCAAATTGGTTACCGTTTAGCTATGATCTTTGCTTCTGCTGGCGCTTTGCTAATGGCTGACTTTTTCCAGCAAGGTTTGGGCTACGATCTACTATCTTGGCGTTACACCTACCTTATTATGGCAGCTGTAATGCTAACGGCTATTGCAACAACATTATTATCTCCAGAGCCAGACACGCAAGCTGTTAAAAGCTCTGTGGAAAAACAAAATACATCTGTGTTTTACAAAATAAAATATGCTTTTATTGAGCCAGTTATAGATTTGTTATCTCGTTACAAATGGCAAGCTATTACACTGATTGTTTTGATTTGTACTTATAGAATTGCAGATATTGTTTTAGGTGTGATGTCGAACGTCTTTTATATAGATATGGGATATAGCAAAACTGAAATTGGTACAGCTTCAAAAGTGTATGGCTTATTGATGACTTTAGCAGGCGCTCTTATTTCTGGCGCTTTAGTAAATAGATATGGCGTATTAAAAATACTCTTGTTAGGTGCTGTAATGTCAGCTTTAACTAACTTCTTCTTTATTACCCTATCTCAGTCTGAGCATAGCCTTCCTTTACTTTACGCAGTGATCTCAATTGATAACCTTAGCGCAGGAATTGCAGCGACTTCTTTCATTGCATTTATGTCAATGCTAGCGAACAAAGAATTCACAGCAACCCAATACGCATGGTTAAGTTCAGCAATGCTGCTATTTCCCAAAATGCTGGGAGGCTTTTCAGGTGTATGGCTTGAAGAACTGGGTTACAGCCAATTCTTCACTATGACAGCATTAATGGGCGTTCCAACCTGTATAGCAATTCTCTACCTGATGAAACAAAAATGGCACGCTTAGCGTGCCATATTACTATTCTAAAACTCTTTTCAAGCCCTCAATAGGGTCAACCTCTAAAGCCTCACAGTAACGAACGTATTCAATAACATCTAATCTACGCTCTTGATTCTCAACCTTGCCAATAAATGAGTGAGGCGTTTTAATAATTTGCGACAACGTTCTCATTGTATGACCTTTTTCCTTTCGCTTTTCCTTAAGCCATTGCGTTAATTTTTTGTTTTCATCCGATGATACCGACTTGCTCATCATAACCTAGTTACTCCCTAATATATTTCCTACAACACAAACAATATGCATTGTTAACTTAACTTTTAGCACAATTGTACTCTTTTTCAAAGTGCAGTTTCTGAACAACGAATGTTAATATAAATCCACATCAATGTTTAGTTATTTAATTTAGATTAATTACTTTTTAGTCTAGATTTTGCTTTAACTTTTCCTTTTTTATTATTTCTATCAGTGAATTATTCAAACTGACCATACAAAAAATTTTAAACTAAGCTTTGCTAAGCTAAAACTAGATATAAATGTAGTCTGTTTTTCTTTTATCGATACAGGTTAACAAGGAAATTCTTTATCCAAATTACAATGACAATAAGATATGATTAAGTTACGAATAAACATGAAGGACTAGTATGACCCGATTCTTTTTTTTGATCCCTTTGTTACTGTGTATAGGTTGGTGGTTTTATTTGCGAAAAAATGGCTGGACTATTGAGCAAGGGAAAAAAGGCTTTTTCTATATTATTGGTTTAACTGTAGTGGTCATTCTATTTTATGCCGTGATGTATTTTGTAAATCATCGACTTTACCAATAACAAAAAAGCTCCCTAAGGAGCTTTTTTACTTTCTTCATTAATCATTACGCTCTGCGGAAACGAGCTCTTGCTCTCTCACCTATGGCTAACATACATGGTGTTAATACCAGTGTAAGTAAGGTTGCAAAGGCCAATCCACCAGCAACAGCAATTGAAAGTTGAGACCACCATTGAGAAGATGGCGCGCCAGACTCAATTTCTCGAGTGAATAAGTTAATATTAAGTTCTAATACCATAGGCATTAAACCTAAAATCGTCGTTACAGTCGTTAGTAACACAGGTCTTAATCTCTGCGCTCCTGTTCTCAAAATAGCCTCAGTTGCATTCATTCCTTCACGGCGTAATACATTGAAGGTATCAATTAACACTATGTTGTTATTTACGACGATACCAGCAAGTGAAATAACACCTATGCCTGACATAACAACACCAAAAGGTTTCTGCACTAAAATCAAACCTAGGAATACACCAACTGTTGAAAACACAACCGCTGACAAAATCAAAAATGCTTGATAGAAACTATTGAACTGGCTAACAAGAATAATAGCCATAACAAACAGGGCTACCATAAAGGCATTAATTAAGAAGTTTTGTGATTCCATTTGATCTTCATTGTCACCACGGATCTTAATATTAACGTTATTACTTAAGTTCAGCTCAGGTAAACGTTCCATTAATCTAGGTAAATGATCATTTAACAATTCTCCAGGCGCCATATCAGCCAATACAGTAACAACTCTTCTACCATCAACACGCTGGATACTATCTACCTTAGGCTTGGCGGTTTGTTCTACGAAGTTACTCACTGGTACCATTCCAGTTTGAGTTTTCAACCGAACCGATTCTAACTGTCCTAAATCACGTTTTTCTTCTGGGTAACGAACACGGATATCTAATTCGTCATCCACATCATCTGGTCGATATTCACCAATTTTCAAACCATTGGTTATCATAGAAATAGTGCTACCAACTAAAGTTGCATCAGCACCAAATCGAGCTGCGTTACTTCTATCAATAACTAGCTGCCACTCAATGCCATCTTTATTAGCGGTATCTTCTAAATTAACGAATACGCCTTCTTCTTCTAACTCATAACGAATTATACGAACCGCTTCATTCAACTCATCAGGAAAACGAGAGCTCAATTCCAATTGCAAGTCTTTACCACCACCAGGGCCGTTTTCATCTTTTCTGACTTCTATTTCAACACCGGCAATATCATCTGTAACGGCATAGACGTCTTTAATAATGTCATCAGCCTTTCTTCTGTCTTGCCAATCAATTAGGTTCATTCGCATTTGACCAACTCGGTTATTGCCTCCGGTGCGCGAATATAAAGTCTCTATTTCTTCAAAACCAACTATACGTTCTTCTATCTTTTTCATTAATTTATCTTTTTCATGAATAGATAGGTCACCATGAGAGCGCACTATTATGTTAGCGCCTGTAGGTTCAACTTTAGGGAAAAACTCTACACCTAGACCACTAGCTCCATATCCCATGAAAACGACAACAGCAATAAAGATAGAAATAAACAATGAAGTGATAGGTCTTTTAATTGCTTGCTCTAAGAAGCGAACGTATTTGCCAGAAAATCCACCTAAACTAGTAATATCACCAGTTTCAGCTTGTAAAAGCTGTTGTTTTTCTTCTTTACTTATCCATCTTGGTTTACCTATCAAGGTGCCCACTGCTGGCACGAAGATCAATGCCATAACTAGAGACGAAGCTAGTACTGCAATTAAAGTGATAGGTAGGTAAGACATGAACTCGCCCATGATTCCAGGCCAGAACAATAATGGAGCAAAAGCAGCTAATGTTGTAGCAGTAGAAGCAATGATAGGCCACGCCATGCGTTTAGAAGCAATACGATATGCTTCTTGGCGAGGCTTGCCCTCTCCCATCATTCGATCTGCAAACTCAGTAACAACAATTGCGCCATCAACCAACATACCTACAGCCATGATAAGACCAAACAGGACAACCATGTTCACTGTTAATCCCATTAAAGCAATGATCAAGATACCTGTTAGGAATGCTCCAGGAATCGCTACACCAACTAAAGCAGCTGAACGAAAACCTAAAGTGGCAATAACCATAATAGATACGAGCAGAACGGCTGAAAGAACGTTATTCTGAAGATCCGTAAGCATAGAGTTAACATCTTCAGATCTGTCGTTGGTATAAGTAACGATGATATGTTCAGGCCATTTAGATTTAGCCTGTTCCATAATGGCTCGAACCTTTTCCACTGTGTAAATGATGTTTTCACCAGGGCGCTTCTTAATTTCTAAAGAAACTGAAGGGTTACCATCTAATCGTGCAAAGCTATTTGGATCTTTATATGAACGGCGAACTTGAGCAACGTCACCAAAAGTAATAACTCTGTCATCCACCACTTTTATTGGTTGGTCATAAACATCTTTAACCGTTTCATAAACTGATGGGATTTTTACTGCAAAACGACCCGCTCCATTATCTAATGTACCTGCTGCAACTAGCCTGTTGTTACGGTCTAATAGGTTTAAAATATCCGCTTGGTCTAAGTCATAGCTTTCCATCAATAGCGGATCAACTATGATTTCAACAATATCTTCTCGATCGCCGCCTACTTCAACTTCAAGAACTTCTTTGAGTCCCTCAATAACGTTTTTAAGTTCACGAGCAATAGTTACTAAGCCTCTTTCCGGCACTGGGCCTGATAACACAACTGTTAAAACAGGTTGCTCATCTGCAATTGTAACTTCATTAACTGTTGGTTCTTCTGTATCAGACGGCAACTTAGCCTTTGCTAATGTTACTTTGTCCCTTACATCTGCAATTGCATCTTTTGGATCGAAGCCAGCAATAAACTCTAAGTTAATAGAAGCGTGGCCTTCACTAGCCGTAGATTTCATCTCTTTAACGCCTTCTAATGACCTTAGTTCATTTTCCATTGGGCGCACGAGCATACGTTCAGCATCTTCAGGAGAAATGCCATCATGTACGATAGAAACGTAAATATTAGGGATAGTGATATCAGGTTCTGATTCTTTTGGAATGTTATTGTAAGTAATAAAGCCACTAACTAATAACAATACAAAGATCATAAGAACCGTACGGGTTCTATCTAAAGAAGCGTCAATAAATCCTCTCATCAAAACTTCCTTAGAATTGCTTGTAGCTAACTTTTACTTCATCACCAGGGCGCACAAAGCCTTGACCTAAAGTAATAACGTCGGTTTCACCTTCAAAACCAGCTAACCAAATGCCATCTTTTTCAGCTCTTAACATATCAATAGGAACAAATTGAACTTTGCCTTGCTCCACAGTTTTAACACCTAGATTGCCGTCTTTGTCTAACGACAATAATGCAGGAGAAACCTTAATTGCTTTTTCTGGATTAAACTGGATATCCATCTCAGTACTAATACCTGCCTTCATTTTTTGCTGAGGATTCTCAATCATAACTTCAATTGGGAAGGTATTAGTTCCAGAGTCTGAAAGGCTCGCAATGTAACGAACTTTACCTACCACTTCAGAACCATCAACTAGCTTCACATTAACCTGACTATTTTCAGTTAAAGCATCAATATGTTTTTCGGTAATATTTGCATGAACCAACAACGGGTCAAGGTCAACAAGTTGAAATAGCACGTCGCCCTTGCGAACAAAGTTTCCAACTTCAACTTGTCTGTTATTCAAGACACCAGAAAAAGGTGCTCTAATTACGCTTTTTTCTAACTCAACTTGCCTTTGCGTTTTCATCGCTTTTGCTGACTCTAGTTCAGCTTTAGCTTGTGCTAATCGAGACTCATCTTGTAAGCCTTGCTTCGATAGTGTAATCGCACCTTGATATTCAACTTTACGCTGTTCAACCAGTGCATTAGCATATTCTAGCTGAGCTTTTTTATCTTCTAGAGCCAGGTTAGCAATGATTTGTCCTTGTTTTACTATGTCGCCTTCATCAGCTAGAAACTCAACTACTCGCCCTTCAATCTCAGAACTTAGTTCAAGTACACGTTCAGGCTCTGTTCTGCCATAAAGTTGAATCGAGCGTTCAACATCACTCGGCACAAACTTAGTTACTTCAACTTTAGGAATGTGGTGATTACTTTCCGTATTTTCATTTGTGTTTACTTGATCATCACTACCTGATGCCATCCAAGCAATTAAAGAAAGTGTTATTGCAACAGCCAAAACATATGGCTTTTGTTCAAGCGTAGAACCGAATTTTTTTACAACAGACATAAATACAAAAACTTTGAATACTAATTGACCGACATTTTAAATTAAGAAAACCTAATGTCATAGCAAGAAAAACAAAAAAGGCCACGATATCGCGGCCTTTAGTTGTAACAAGATGTTTAAATGCTTACAAAACTTTATGTAAGCTGGTTTTAAATACTGAAGCTTGCTCCACAACCACAAGTCGTTGAAGCATTTGGATTGTCTACAAAAAATCTAGAACCTTCTAAGCCTTCAGTGTAATCCACAGTGCCACCTACCAAGTATTGCAAACTCATAGGGTCAATCACCATAGTGACACCTTGTTTTTCAATTTCCATATCGCCAGGATTTACATCTTCATCAAAAGTAAAACCGTATTGAAAGCCTGAACAGCCGCCACCCGTCACGTAAACGCGTAATTTTAGCTCTGGGTTTTCTTCTTCCTCAACCAGCTGTTTAACTTTAGTCGCAGCTGCATCAGAAAACTGAATTGGCAATTCTGGCGCTTGCATAGAAACTTCTGCTGGATTTACTGTTTCAGTCATGGACGATACCTCATTATTTTGGGGGCGCGATTATGTAATACCTGACGGATTTTATCAAGTATTATACCAATCCTTATCTCCCTAATTACCACCTTTAATTCAACTCAGGCCAAGGTAAAACTTGAGTTGATGCCTTGTAGCTTTGCCATTTAGTTTTCGGTTGAATGACCTTCACTTCTAACGAATCAACCATAACCCCATTAGCTAATTCAAATTCACCCTCAAAATATTGGAAGTAGTTAAAACTGAAAGTTAAATCTGACTTCTTAAGTTGCGCTAACTTAGCTAGGTCGAATTCAACTTTACTTTCACCTTTGCTACCCAACAGTTTTAGCCTGATGTGTCCTTTCGCATTGCGTTTTTTAGTATTGGTTTGTACTAAAGCAAAGCGGAATTTATATCTACCCTTAATGTTAGTTGCTTCAACTTGAAACTGCTCTACTGAGATGCCCTCAACAATGAGTTCTGGAGCCATTACTTTTTGGAAGAAATTAAGCTCCCGTCTTAGTGCAAACGACTCTTGCTTTAGCTCTAACACTTCTTGCTTAACTTGCTCACTGGCGTTCTTTTCTACTTCTAACTCAACAGATAGATAATTAATCTGACGAATTTTATTGTCTAATTCTTGATAATTTTTAGTGAGCCTTTGCTCAAGTTCTATGATTTTATTTTGTTGCCACAGGTCAATTCCACCACCAAGATGAAAACCTAAATAGCCAGAAATACCAAGGGCCACAATGAGTATTATTAAAAATTGAAAACGCCCCAGTTTTTGTTTTAGGCCGTTAAAGCTCCACCAGGAAGTCATATCGATAAGAGAAATTGTTTATCCGTCAAAACTTTATGGTACACTTTTGGACACTTGTTTGACTAGGACTAAATCGGGACATTAATGCTTTTAGATAGCTTATACGCGATAAGGAAACGGGTTTCCGTGCCTTATACTAGTATTCAGCTAAGCATACTTGGGTTGATTGGCGGCATTATCGCTGCTTGTTTAATCGTGCTATTTCGATTATCAATTGACTTTATCCAAGAACAATTTGAACCAGGCGGCAGCTTGGGTGACATCTCTCCTTATTTAATCCCTTCAATTCCAATTTTAGCTGCAGTCTTAATCGCAGTATTCGCCGACTTCACAGGCTTTAAACATTATCGTTTAGGTATTCCTTTTGTATTGCATAGAGTTAAAGCACATTACGGCGATATGCCACTTTGGAATTCAGTAAATCAGTTTATTGGCGGTGTGTTAGCTCTTTCTTCAGGTTTTTCCGTTGGTCGTGAAGGTCCTTCAGTTCATATTGGAGCTTCAGGTGCAAGTTGGCTTGGCCATTGGATGAAGCTACCTCACAATGCAGTTAGAACATTAACTAGTTGTGGTATTGCTGCAGGGATATCAGCCTCGTTTAATACTCCTCTAGCTGCCGTTATTTTCGTAATGGAAGTTGTACTTAGGGAATACAAAATTCATGTATTTATCCCAGTAATGCTTGCTTCATCAGCGGGTTCTTTGATCACTCAAGCCGTGTTCGGTACCCAAGCAGAATTTGAATATCTTAGTGTTTTTGCGTTACCAGTAAGTCATTATCCATTTTTAATCATGTTAGGCTTATTGCTTGGCGCATCAGCATTTGTCTTTAACAGTAACTTAATGCGTGTGATCAAAACTTTCCGCCATGTTTCTATGTTCCCTCGCTTAATCATAGCGGGTGTATTTACTTCTATTATTGGCTACTTTGTGCCTGAAGCTCTAGGAGATGGAACTAGTGCAATTGACCAAGCAATGCTTTCTCCAACAGATGTCCATCTTATAATCGTATTACTATTTTCAAAGCTGCTATTAACTTGGTGTGCGTTAGGCTTAGGTATTCCTGGTGGCATTATCGGCCCAATTTTTGGTTTAGGCGTTTTGCTAGGTTTAGTTGTTGCTAACATTGTTATGTATCTCGACCCTAGCATCCACCTTATGAGTACTTATGGTGTATTAGGAATGGCTGGGTTGATGGCGTCCTGTCTTCATGCTCCACTTGCTGCCTTAGTTGCAGTTATGGAATTAACATCAACCCCTGAGGCTATTACTCCAGCGATTATCGTGATTGTTACTGCTTACATCACTAGCTCACAGGTACTAAAGAACCGTTCTATATTCCTGCAGCAGTTAAATTATCAGCAGTTGCCGTTTCAAACATCACCGGCTTTCAATGTTTTGTCTCGCTTTGGTGTATTAGCAGAACTAAATAAAAACATTACGATACTAGAGTATCGCTCGGAACAAGACGTTCGTTATCATCTGAATCAAGCTGAGGAAGGTCAGCCTATTGTTGTTTCAATTGTCCATGATCTTGGTGTTGATTACAGTCTTGCCGAATTAGAAGCATCTGTTGGTGAAACTCAGAAAATAAAATACTGGCCACTGCAAACCCTCAATACCAGAGCAACAATGGCACACGTTTATGAGTTATTAGAAGAACAACAAGGTGGTGCTACTTTAATCACTTCAATTTCAGGAGAGAAAGTGGTTGGCCTGGTTAAATGGGAACAGCTGCAAACAATCTTACTTCAAAGGAACGCAATTTAATGAGTATTCTGTGGCTAAAAGCTTTTCATTTGTTTTTTATGGTTGCTTGGTTCGCAGGTATTTTTTATTTGCCAAGATTATTTGTTTACCACAGTGAAAACGACAACCAAGCGACTTCAGAAACTTTGAAGGTTATGGAGCGTCGCTTACTATACTTTGTTACCCCTTTTGCCATCCTAACTCTTGTTTTTGGCCTACTACTTATTGGCCAGTACGGAATGGGTTGGTTCCGAGTGTCAGGCTGGTTACATACCAAACTGCTTTTAGTCACTCTATTATTCGCTTATCACGGCTATTGTTTTAAGTTACTAGCTGATTTTAAAAAGGATAGAAATACCCGCTCTAGTAAGTTCTATCGCATTTTTAACGAAGTCCCTGTTCTTATATTGTTAGCTTGCATTATTTTAGCGGTCGTTAAACCCTATTAAGCTTTGTTAATCTTAGCTTCCAATCTTAGTCTTCTGGCTAGATTGATAGTGAATATTAGGCTAAAATTCGGCAACTTTTTCCTGCACATTTTTGCTGCCAACTTTAGCATGTGAGTCTAAGTATGAACTTTACTGGTCAACATATTTTATCGGTTAATCAATTTGACCGAGATAACCTCGAATATATCTTCAATATCGCTAGCAAAATGGAACCTTATGCCAAGCGTCAAAAGCGAACCACAGTACTGGACGGTGCTATTTTAGGGAACTTATTCTTTGAGCCATCAACTCGTACAAGAGTGAGTTTTGGCTGTGCTTTCAACTTATTAGGCGGTTCAGTAAGAGAAACGACTGGCATGCAAACTTCTGCGTTAGCTAAGGGCGAATCTCTATTCGACACAGCTAGAGTAGTAAGTAGCTATAGCGATGTAATCGCAATGCGACACCCTGAAGCGGGTTCAGTCGCAGAGTTTGCTGAAGGTAGTCGTGTACCTGTTATTAATGGCGGTGACGGTGCTAATGAACATCCGACTCAAGCATTACTCGATTTATACACAATTCAAAGCGAGCTATCAGCTTTCGAACAAAATATTGATGGCATGCATATCGCTATGGTTGGTGATTTGAAAAATGGCCGAACGGTACACTCACTATCGAAGTTATTAGCGCTGTATAAAAACGTTCATGTTAGCTTGGTCTCTCCAGGTGAACTTGCTATGCCTGATTATGTAATCGACACATTAGAAAATGCAGGCCATAAAATAACAATTAGCGATCAAATGGAAAACCATATTGAAGCTGACATCGTATATCAAACACGTATTCAAGAAGAGCGTTTTGCAAACCAAGAAGAAGCAAATAAATATCGTGGCCAATTTAGGCTTAACAACGAGATTTATACTAAATACTGCAAATCAAACACTGTGATCATGCATCCATTACCAAGGGATTCGAGATCAGATGCAAACGAACTTGATAACGACTTAAATCAAAACCCTAACTTGGCTATTTTCCGTCAAGCTGACAATGGCGTGTTAATAAGAATGGCGCTTTTTGCTATGACATTAGGCGTTGCAGATAAGGTAGATCAATACCAATGTGACGTGCCTTGGGTAACATCGAAATAATAGAGATAAATAAAAGAATTAACTATGACAAACTCAGCAACATTATTTGAACAAGCAAAACAAACCATTCCTGGCGGCGTGAATTCACCTGTTCGCGCGTTTAATGGCGTAGGCGGTACACCTGTATTTTTTGAGAAAGCAGAAGGTGCCCTTACTTATGATGTAGAAGGTAAAGAATATATCGACTACGTTGGTTCTTGGGGTCCTATGATCTTAGGCCATAACCACCCTGCAATTAAAAATGCAGTATTAAAGGCAGTTGAAAACGGTTTGAGTTTTGGTGCTCCTACTGCAATTGAAGTTGATATGGCAAACAAAGTAACTGAGTTTTTACCTTCAATCGAAAAGGTAAGAATGGTTAATTCAGGTACTGAAGCAACAATGAGCGCGATTCGTTTAGCGAGAGGCTACACAGGTCGCAATAAGCTACTAAAGTTTGAAGGTTGTTACCACGGTCACGCAGACTCTTTATTGGTAAAAGCTGGTTCAGGTTTGTTAACTATGGGTGTACCAAGCTCACCAGGTATTCCAGCAGATGTTGCACAGCACACTGTTACTGCTGAATTCAACAATCTAGACTCTGTTAAAGCCCTATTCGAGCAATTTAGTGACGATATTGCATGTGTCATTGTTGAACCGGTTGCAGGCAACATGAACTGTATCCCTCCAAAACAAGACTTTTTACAAGGACTAAGAGATCTTTGTGATGAATATGGTGCAGTACTTATCTTTGATGAAGTTATGACTGGCTTCCGTGTTGCTAAGAACTCTGCTCAAGGTTTATTTGGTATCAAGCCAGACCTAACCACATTAGGTAAAGTAATAGGTGGCGGAATGCCAGTTGGAGCTTTCGGTGGTAAAAAAGAAATTATGGCGCATTTAGCACCTGAAGGCCCAGTTTATCAAGCTGGTACATTATCAGGTAACCCTGTAGCTATGGCGGCAGGATTAGCGGCCTTAACAGAGCTTGAGAAAGAAGGTTTCTATGAAGAGCTAACTGCTAAAACAACTTACTTATTAAAAGGTATTCAAGCTGAAGCTGACAAGCACAACATTGCCTTCACGACTTCTCAGGTAGGTGGAATGTTTGGTTTATTCTTCACAGAAGCAGAAAAAGTAGAAAGTTTTGCTGAAGTACAAAAGTGTGATGGTGAAAAGTTTAATAAGTTTTTCCACCTTTGCTTAGACAGAGGTGTTTATTTAGCGCCTTCTTCTTTTGAAGCTGGTTTTGTGTCTGCTGCTCATACAACGGAGCAATTAGACAAAACTATTGCAGCAATTGGCGATGCATTTAGTCAACTATAATCGCTAAGTCTTCAAGCTGACATTAGATAAATCGTAGCGGCGTTTAAACTTCTACGATTTATCTTTTTCGAACAATTAAATCGTTAACTCAACAAGATCAAACTTACTATTCTCTGCACCTAGCATATGAATGTTACATTTCCCCCAAGACTCAGGAATTTGCCACTGGCTGTTTTCTTGAATAGTGAAAGAATTAAACTTGCGGCTACACCTAACTTCAACCTTATCTAGTCGACCTTCAATATTAGTCACACTAAAAGCTCTGCGGGACAAATAATGACTCCACCTTCCTTTGTCACTTATTTCTGCCGAAACAAAAATAGGCTGCTCACCATCAATAAATTGCTGAATCTTATCTGCTGCGCCTTGGTAAACTTTCGCAGCTTCCGACTCCATTTTTTTCAGCTTGTTAAAGTTATAAAGAGCGCTAGATAATAGAGAGTTGTTCGCTTCGTATAAAAATTTTTGCAATAGCAAGTACTCTTGCAAATTATGCTTTTCTTCTTTATTTAACTTAATCGCGTTTAAACTAGAAAGAGCTTGATTTACAGCATGATATTTTTGTTCTGCATCGCCGGTTAATTCAAACAAGGAAATAGAAAGGTGGCTACGCCAGAACAGCTCACTCATGTTCTTTGAGCCCAAACTATCCATATCTTTCAATGCTTGCAGTGTACCTTCAATGTCTTTTTCATCTAACGCACTTTGTCCTCTGCGTAATGCTCTGTGGAACTTCTTTGTAACGCCGCCATTAGTAAGGAGAAAATTGAGTTGTACTGCATTGTCACATTGTTCAATATACTCATCACCTGCCTTAGCAGGTTCAAATGTCCACTCTTTAACTGCGCTAACCGCAGCCCTTACCAAAGCAGATTCACCAATGCTATCAATAGCTACCACATCTTTAACTTTGCCATCTTTGCCAATTACATAGCTAACTTTCACCCAACCATCGCTTCCTCTCCTAGCTGCTAATTTCGGAAATTTAGGTGCCTGTTTTTCCAGAGGTTTCGCACTAGTATAAGACTCAATTAGTCGTGGCTTTGGTTCTGTTTCATCAGCCCAAACAGAGCCAGAAATTAATAAAGGTAAAGAAAAAAAGAATAATTTATTCATAAGGTTAACCTCCTTGTAATGTTCAATATAGCAACACATCTAAAGCAGAATAAAACATTAATTAAATGCAACTAGTTAAACAAACTAAAGAAACCAGGACACTCCTTTACTTCTTTAATTTTGCTCAATTTGATAGGCATCATTTTATGTTCCCCGCAGTCTTCTTCTAATACTAAGCCCGAAGGAACTTCAAAAGCTTTCATTTCAACATTGTTGGGTTTAGGTGCAGATAAGGTTTCCGACTTTCGAGCACCTTGCAAATCAATAAAAGCCGTTAACGCCCCTTGATTACCTGTTAGTTTTACAGGGGAATTATCGTCTTTGCCTATCCAAACTGTCGTCAACTTGTTTTGGTCAAAGCCACTGAACCAACTATCGCGCAGATCATCCGTTGTTCCTGTTTTACCAGCATAATGCACTTTCGGATAATAAAGACCGAGTCGTTTAGCCGTACCATCGCGAGTTACTTTATTCAAACCATGGTTCAATACATAAGTACTTGCGTAATCTGCAATTTCTTTACTTGCCGTTGGTTTATGCCAAAGTTCAATACCATCAGAGTCCAATACAGAAGTAACCGCTGTTACTTCTAATTTTTGGCCAAAATTAGCAATAGGTTGATACATTTTAGTCACTTCTAGCGGTGACATAGATACAGCGCCTAGCAATATCGACGGATATTCTGGAATACGTTTCTCGACTCCGAGTTGCTTAAGCTTATTTACCACCTTCTTTAAACCAACTTCCATTCCGAGGTGAACTGTTGGCAAGTTCATCGACTTAATTAAAGCATCTGATAACCACACTTGTTCTGACGTTGACTTATCATAATTTTGTGGATGCCACAGCTTTCCTTTATTACTTTTCATTGCAACAGGCTTGTTTGAAACCATAGAGCCTAAGTTATACTCAGCTTGCTCCAAAGCTGTTAGATAAACCACAGGCTTAACTAACGAACCTATATTTCGATTCGAGTCTAGTGCTCTGTTAAAGCCAAATGATCTTGGTTTTCGATCTCCTACTAATGCAGAAATAGAAGCGGTATCTAGTTCAACACTAACGATTGCCCCGTTGACGCCTTTTAATTTGTGCTTTTTCTCAAGCTTGGTAATGCTCTTATCAAACAGCTTTTCATAGTTATTTTGTAGTATCGGATCTAACCCCGTAAATACCAATAGACCATGCTCTGATTCTTGTTCTGAAATGTTTATATTTTTCAGTTCTCGTTCAACTTGCTGCAAGTAAGCTGGGTATAGAGTACGACCTCTAGATTTAGTTCGATTCAACACCATAGGTTTATTAATGAAAAACTCATAGTCAGAAGAATCAATAACATTTTCAGAAACCATCAATTGCAATACTAAATCTCTGCGTTGCAATGCTCTTTCTTTGTAACGGAAAGGATTGTAGTAAGACGGCCCTTTAACAATAGCGACAAGTAATGCAAATTCGTGTTTATCTAATTCAGACAAAGGTTTAGAAAAATAGAATTGGCTCGCAAGCGCAAAACCATGCACTCCTTTGTTGCCATTTTGGCCTAGATAAATTTCATTAAAGTAGGCTTCCATTATTTCGTCTTTGGCAAATCGGTAATCCAAAATTAATGCAACTAAGGCTTCTTTGAACTTTCTCAGATAGGTTTTTCTTGAATCATTCAGCAGTAAATTTTTCGCTAATTGTTGCGTTAACGTACTACCGCCTTGCACACTTCTTCCAGCTCTCAAGTTAGCTAAAAATGCTCGAGCAATAGCAAACGGAGACACCCCGTGATGGTGGTAGAAATTCTTATCCTCAACTGTGATCAAAGTATCAATCATCCACTCTGGCACCGTAACTAAATCTATAATATCCCTGTCTTCGTTGTTTTCACCTGAGCTTCTTGATATGAGTAAAGGGTCTAGCCACTCAGAGACAGACTTTTGCCACTCTTGTTGTTCTCTGACAAATACGGAAGTTACTCTATTATCTTCAAACTCTACTTTAATCTTTTTTGCTACTGTTAAGCCGTCTTGATAAACAAAATCGCGTCGATAGTAAGTGACACTATTGCTATTTACTTGGTATTGGCCAGGTTCTTTGGCTTGCTTAACTCTGCGATAATTTAAAATTTGTAATTCTTGAACCAATTCATTTTTTGGTAAAAATAAATTGTCGTAAATTTGCAAAGGTCGCGCATAAACCTTTACTGGAGGTTGCCACTTCGGGCCTGTCATTTTTGCTTGTACCCAAGCGTCCAAATAGATCAGATAAAAGGCAAGTAAAACGCCAGCAAAAATGCTGAACTTAAGGATTCGGTAAAACCAGAGTTTAAGGACTTGGTTTGGATCAGTTGTCATCAATTAGCGCTTTATTATTAGACTGAATAATTTTCTGTGCAATCATACATGAAAATAAGGCGGCTGTTGCAACTATACCAAGCCAATAGAATAAAAAGAGGGAACACTAGATACTGCTAGTGTTCCCTAAGTCACTCTAAAGGGAGAAAGTTGTATTTAGCTTATTGCACGTGAACATTTAGTTGATAACGAGACATATCAGCAATAAAGCTTTGATTAACAGGGTTTTGGTAATACTGAACGTAATCTTCATAATCATTAGACGCTGAGCTATTTAATAGCAGAACTTGGGTATCAGAAACGAAGCTGTCAGCATTAACTGTGCTTTCATAGCCAACTAGAGGCTGAGACGTTGGTAGCATGCCTTGAATCTCGCCATAAGTAGTCCAAGTTACCGGCATTTCTGTGAAGCCATAAGTGAAGCTGATAACTGCCATTTCATGACCACTAACTTCGCTATAGTCATACGAACCATCATCGGAGATTTCAGTGAAGTTATCGTAATCAATATCAATGTCATCATCCGACGTCGAATTTGACAGTGCATCAAAATAATTCGAAGAAATAACTTGGTTTTGACTTATTACACTTGAACTACCAAATAGTGATGAAATCTCACTAAGAGTATAGCTCGCAACACTCATATATTGAGTGTCATTAACGTATAAATGATTATCAAAAACTAGAGCTACTTCGGTTTCTAGTTCGATGTTTTTAGTAAAGTGCTCAGACTCATTGAACAACTGAGACATACTTAGTAATTGGTGGTCATCATCAATGATCACTTCTTCTGCAACTTCTACCGCAGACAATTCCCACTCACCGCTTTCTTCGGCAGAGAAATCGCTAAGGAAATCGGCTGAACCAACTAAATTTTGAGAGGCGTCTAAACCTGTCACCATGAATGAGCCAGCTGGCCACTCGCCATCAACCTGCCTACATGCAGTCACATCATTAAATCTTGTCGACTGTGGACTGACTGATTCAACACTAGTAAAAGGTAATGAACTATCAACTTCACTCACACTGTCAATTGCACTATGTCTAAGCACTAAGTCTTGAGTTATACACTCACAACTCGTGTTATCTTCTATCGCTTCGTGAGTCGCTTGATAGAAGGTAGCGGTTGTTGCATTGGCTTTGGAATAACTGATAATTTCCAACCCTTCGTCTTGCTCACCTGTTTGTGTTTTAGCAACAAGTGTAAAATTAATCATAGGTTGTGAAGCAGTAAAACTAACAACACCATTTTCGTTAGCAGTATAGGTCTGTACATGTTGCCAATTATCATCTTGCAACAAGACTTCGACTTCAGTGAAAGGGACTGAAATGCCACAATTATTAGTAATGGTCGAAGTCAGAGAAAACGGGTAACTTCCTCCAACAGGATTTGGGTCAGAGTCAGAACTTGAACTAGAGCCACAAGCTTGTAACAAACAAGCTAAGCTAAGGCTTGTTAATAATTGAACAGATTTCATACTTTACTTTCACTTTAGATAAATTTATTTGCTAGAGCCAGCTTGTCAAAGAGAACTACAACTCGCCCGTATTCAATTACAGTTTTTTGACAAATTTTTGTCATAACCGTGAAAACAGGTGTAATGATTCAACCCATATGCCAAAAACATAAGCACTTACAAAACCTTACACAGGCAGGGTTAATGTAAAGATTTTGTAAATTTAACTGAGTTGATAAATAGTTTGAGGACTAATAAATAATTTGAGGGCTAATGAATAACTTTGGATCTAGCAAATAAAGGAAAGCGTTATTTATTCAACTGACGTTTAGTTTTAGTGGTAGCTACGAAGTTAACAGGATCATCTGGCCAAGGGTGTTTCGGATATCGACCTTTCATCTCTTTTTTTACTTCAACGTAAGCATTGTTCCAGAAATTAGCTAGGTCTTGAGTCACTTGCAATGGTCTTTGGGCTGGCGATAACAATTCCAAAGTGATAGCGACTTTGTTATCACAAATAGCTGGAGATGCAGGCTCACCAAACATTTCTTGCAATTTAACCGACAACTTAGGTTGTTCCGTTAGATAGTTTATCTTGCGCTTATTTCCAGCTGGTGTTTGGTAATGCTCAGGACATAATTGAGCTAGTTCTTGCTGTTGTTCCCAGCTCAAAGTTGACAACAAAATGTCAGCGATATTAAGTTTCTTTAAATCCGCTAGTTTTCGGATTGTACCAAGGTAAGGAGCAAGCCAGTTATCTTCTGTTTGTAACTGTGATAGTAAAGCTGGCTTGTCTAAGTGAGGAAAATCTTGGCTTCTTGAATTGTCCCTAGCCAGAGCAAATTTGTTTAAAGTGCTGGTGATGACATCATCTTGTTCAAGTACTGACAGCCCTTTTTGTGCTATTGCGCTACACCATACGTTTTGCCAATCTTGCTCTGTTAGCTCTAGAGGCAGTACTTTTTCTGCTATAACTAAGCTGCCTATTTGAGTTTGCAACACTCTTTGCGGGGCTTGTTTTTGTTCAGACCATAATGTGACTTCAGATTCTTGAATAAGCTGAGTTTCCAGCTCTTCTATCTGTGTAAACTCTACCTCTGTATACGATTGAATAAAATGGCCATATTCACTTGAGTTAATCCCTGCAACTATTATGAACTCAGCTTTAGGCTCAACCTGACTAGAGTGAAATTCGACGCTAAAGCCATTGGCCATCTTCCAACGCTTGCCTTGCTTCTTGGCTATTCGATCTGGATAAGCCCAGAGTAAAAGCTTACCTAATAGGTCTACATTTATATCGCTTCGCTGTAATGACTTGATTCCAACTCTTTGGCCAATTCGATTGAACTCTGACGCTAGCTTTTGCCAGTCTTTTGCTGAAATATATTCAAGCTGCTCAGCTAAGTTTGCACTTGCTTGAACTTGCCTTTGTTCAAGAAAACAAGCTAATAATGCAGCCGTTGAAATAAGCTCTTTTGCTCCGTCTTGCTTGGCAAAACTAAGCATCTTACTGTAGCGTAACCCCAAGCCATATTGCTGGAAGCTGTTAACCAATTCACTGTGCTTCACACCAGTTGATGTTCTGTGCCAATAGCCTAATTGTTCTAAGCTTTGCTCAGCCATTTTTATCAAAGCGGGCTCTGGTTCAGACAGCCAAAATAAATCTTCAAACTTAGCTCCCCATAAGCTCACTTCTAACAACAGCTGGCTAAGATCAACCCGTTCAATTTCAGCTGTATCGTGCTTGCGGCGACGTTCAAATACTTCCTTACTACCAAGACGGTAACAAACCCCAGGTTTTAATCTTCCAGCTCGTCCCATTCTTTGAACAGCAGAAGCAATGGAAATAGGTTGAGTGATAAGCTGCTCCGAGCCAGTTTTTACATTTAGTGTATTAACTCTTTCTGTGCCTGCATCAACAACTACGTCAATGCCTTCTATTGTCAAACTGGTTTGGGCGATATTGGTAGCAAGTACCACTTTTCGTTTAGCTTCTGCCGCAGTAAAAGACGCATCGTCAGCCACAGCAGAAAAATCATCGACAACATCATATTCGTATTCGCAATCATCAGACTCTGACTCACCTTCAATGTAAGTTTCATAAATCCAACCATCCGGTGATGTATAAAATTCAGAGGCCATAGGTTTGAATACGCTCCAACTTGTTTCTATATTTCAAGCATTCGATGTTTATTGGGCCAGCAATTATATGCTATCCAGCAAAAGTTGGTAGGGAATTGAGCTCGGTTTGTGAAGCGCTAATGCAAATCTAAGTAATATAAACTCCACATATTTGAAATAATAAGAGCTATTCTCTTGTCTAAATAAGTGAAAGAATGTCTAATCGCTAACATAAAAGTAGCTGGCTAGAACCAATAATAGATCCATCCTTTGGAGTGATATGACCTATAATGCTGATTCACGTCCCTTAACAGTAACACTTGCTGGTAAAGGCCCTTTTATTGCAACCGAGTTAAAGTGTACCGAAGCGCTATCCAAAAACTTTGACTGTACACTTAATATTGTCACACCTGAGGAAATTGACGGTGCTTGTTTAGGCAAACTGGCAACCGCCGAGTTTGAGCAGGCAGAGCAATCAACCGCTTTTACTGGTCTGATTAAGACACTTGAATATTTAGACTACAACCTTGATAAAGATCTTTATTATTATCGTGTTGAGCTATGCGATGCGCTTTCTCTTCTAGCATTACGCGTCAATCGTCAAATATTTCAGAACGTTTCTAGTAAACGCATAGTGGAAACCATACTTGCAGATTCAGGAGTGAAAAGTTACGTCACTTTATCCGTGTCTGGTGAAGGTGCGGAGCATGAATACTACACCCAAATGGATGAGACAGATCTTGATTTTATTCAGCGCATCATGGCAAGTGAAGGTTGGCATTATCGAATAGATCGTAACAATAGCAGCCATAAAATAGAGATTGCAGACAGCAATCAAGCGTTTTCATCGCTAGATAATTCGCCTTACACATTCCAAAAGCAAGCAGATACGTCATCGTTCTGTTTAACCAACTGGCGACAAAAGAGCAAAGTAACAACTTCTAAGTTAACTTTGGCTGATTTTAATCATGAGCTAACTGAGTGTATTGATAGTGGTGAGCAATCATCGAGTGCTGACAATCCACAAAGTGACTTAGCGAGTTATCAATATGGCGCTAGTACACAAGATAAGTCATTAATCCGCGACGCAGCAAAAGTTCAAATGGAAGCGTTAGACGCAAGTAAACAAAGCTTTAGCTCAAATTCAAACATTGCGGAAATATGTAGCGGTACTACCTTTAAGTTATCTGGTCACCCTATCAGCGCAAATAATTCCGAATACTTAGTGGTCAGCGTAATACACCAAATCAAGGCACAAGAGTCAGGGCGAGATTTTCAATACCGCAATAAATTTGAATGCATTCCAAACTCAACTCCTTTTAGAGCTGAGCAAGTTGCTAAACCTAAAGTTGCTTGTATGCACAGTGCTTTTGTAACAGGCCCAAGTAATGAAGAAATTTACACTGATGACCAAGGTCGAATTAAAGTTCAGTTTCACTGGGATAAACTAGGTAAGAATGATGAAAACACATCGTGCTGGTTGCCGGTATCGCAGAACTTTGCAAGTAAAGGCTTTGGCGTACAATTTACTCCAAGGATCGGTGATGAAGTTTTAGTGAGTTACATAAACGGAGATCCTAATTTACCTGTTGTATCAGGAGGGATCTACAACCCAACTAATTTGCCACCATTTGATTCACCAACACAAAGTGGTATCAGAACTAGAACGACACCAGATGGCAGCAGCCAAACAAGTAACGAAATTCGCTTTGACGATCAAAAAGATAAAGAAGAGCTATATATTCACGCGCAAAAAGACTTATTAGTCGAAGTAACTAACGATAGCACTTCAACAATCACCGGAATGAAGGCGGTTAACGTAGAAAAAACGATTGATGTTAACAGCAAAGAAGATTTTACTGCTGCGACTGAAAAAAACTTCTCGGCATCAAGTAAAGAAGCTATGTCATTAGCTTCCGACAAAACATTTGCAGCGACTAGTAAAGATGATTTATCGGCAGCTTCAGATAAGAATATTAGTTTAGAGTCAGGGGCTAATACCGATGTAAAAGCCACTGCTTCTATTTCCATTGATGGACAAGATATTTCCCTTGCAGGTAAAACCAAAATCGCCTTATCAGTTGGCGCGTCGACGATAGAGTTAAGTGCTAGTGGAATTAAAATTGATGCGCCACAAATTGCGATTTCAGGGCAAGCAAAAGCAGAATTAAAAGCAGCTATGGTAACCGTAGAAGGTCAAGGTAAAGCTGATGTGAAAGGTGCCATGGTGACAGTTGAAGGTAGTGCAATGACACAAGTAAAAGCGGGAGCTATGGTACAAATTCAAGGGGCAATCGCTAAGGTAAACTAATGAAGTTAATTAAAATACCTCACTCAAATGCACAAGATATTTTATCTTGCTATCAACCTAATGCCCCTATATTAGACTTGTTAGATGATACGATGTCGCCACAACAAATGATTGAAAAAGCGATTGAGGCTGAACTATTTAGCGATACCGCTTTATTTATTGCTCATGGTTTACCGATACGAGAAGCTATTTGGTGGGCAACACAATGTGCTGGTACTCGTAACGATTGGTCTGAAGACGAAATTAATGCCATCAGTGCTGCTAAAGCTTGGGTGCAAACTCCAGATGAAACAAATCGCCGCCATGCCGAAGAAATGGCGAAGGTATCAACTTTAGAAACAGGTGCAGGTTGGAGTGCTCAAGCCGCTTTTTGGAGTGGCGGCAGCATGACTTCACCTAAAGACCCAATTGTCCCTCCACCGCCTTACATTTACGCTCAAGCTGTGGCTGGTTGTGTCAATCTATGTGCTGTACTGCCTGATGGTGCAGACGCAAAAGATCGCTACCAACATTACTTTAAAATAGCGATGGATATTGCGTGTGGCGGTAACGGCGTTTTAGCAGGAGAAAGTTAATGTTTCCAGCAGCACGAGCTACAGATATGCACGTTTGCCCTATGCAAACTCCTGCAGTAGTACCAATTCCTCATGTTGGAGGGCCAATATTGCCAATGCCTTCGACTGTACTTATTGGCAATTTGCCAGCTGCAACCTTAGGCCAAATGTGCACCTGCGTAGGTCCTCCAGACACTATTATAAAAGGCAGTGCAACCGTGCTATTTGGCAACATGCCAGCGGCTAGAATGACAGATACTACAGCACATGGCGGTACCATAATTCTTGGAATGCCAACGGTTTTAGTCGGTGGATAAGCTAACTTATTTTTAGCCTTCTATTTTTGCATTCAACCAATCAAGCGTATTTTGCAAATACGCTTGTTGTTCTAGAGTTAGCTCACTTTGAGGTAATTGTAACAACCACTGCTGTAGAGCATACCAATCATCTATTGGAGATATGACTCCAATTCCAGCATGGCGTTCTGGTAAAGCAAAACTAGGGGTTAACTCCCAACGAGCAAGCTCTGCTCTATCTAAACCTATGGGTAAAGCTGCTGCAAAGTCGATTAGAATTATATCTTGTGATTGTTGGCAATAGAGTACATTCGACGGCTTAATATCGCCATGACACCAACCCTGTTGATGGCAATAGTCTACTGTTTCAATAATTCGCGGTAGCAAAGTCATAAACAAAGGTAACTGTGACGGGGTGAAGCTCAGTAGGTCTACTGCATTAGAGTAATAGCGAAGCTTTAGTGTGAGAGTATCAGGAATGGTTTCTATAAGTTCTTGAACTGAAGAACAAGCACACTGTGACAGTGCTTGCACTTCATAATCAAATGCGAGCTGTTCTGCTCGCTTTTTGATAATTATTTGTTGAGGCTTCTTTGCATAAGGCTTCTTTGCATAAGCCTTTTTTACATCTGCCTTCTCTAACCTGAAGCCTTTGCCTGCAACCATAACTAAAGCTTAGCTGGCAGCCTAAACTGAGTAAATAGCGCCTTATTCAAACGAATGTCACCATTTCCTATCGAAATATCAATATCTATGTGCTGACCTTTATCTTGATAGCGCACTCTAGTGACATTGCGAACATTAGTGGTCGACAACTTGCTGTCTAACACCAAACGTAACAGACTCCATTTGCCTGTATAAGATTTGTTAGCAACTCGATCTTGGCCTCGATAAAAACTCAACGACAATGCAGTATCTTCAGTTTTTGAAGGCCATTGCAGATCATTCCATACTCTAGGGCCATGACGATAGTCAAAGACGACCTGCTCATCAGACATAGAAAACTGAGTTATATCTGTGCTCATTGCGTTAGGTCTAGCTCTGATATTTAACCCGAGCTCTTGTCCTGATTCATTGAAAAACAGCTGCTGGATCTTTTTGCTGTAAGCAATTTTCGTAAGAACACTTGGGTCAATCGGTAGTTTTTTACCTTCGATCTCACGCAAAATTAACTTATCACGCTCCCAATACACAAATGGTGTAAGTACTTCATCAATAAAACTATCTAACACACCTTGTGATTTAAAGAAGGCCGTAAAGTCGTTCAGTGATATTTCACTGCGGCTATTTGGCGCAAAAGGAAAACGTTCAGCAATAGCTTTGCCATAGAATTGATAAACTCTGCTTTGCCATTCTTTACTGATATGTGTTTGTGCAGAATCAATAACATTCGCCCATGCTTGTTGGGTTAATGTACGGATCCATGTTGCAACATGATCAGGTGCAGCTGAGGCTTGTTGAGCAAAAGTAGTTATCTCATCTTGGCTACCATTAGCGTGAGCAACGGCATATTGATAAATGATTTTATCAGGAGTACTACTGGTTAACGCATGTTCAAAATAGTTATTTAATCTGTCAAATTGCGAGAATAACTCATCTACTGGTGCCGCAGCTGAACCATCCTCTCCCGAATCAACATAGCTAGCGTAAGACTTGAATGCTTCGTTAACGACAAAAGAAGGTTGCAGTCTAAGCAACTTATCTCCAGCTAAGCGATTAATGCGATCTGCTTTTTTCGCTATGTTCCTTACCGATTTTAAGCCAAGCTGACTTGCGATCTGCTTCTGTTGCTTAGTATCTGGTTGCTCTTCAATAGCTAGAGTTGTATTTAACGCCACAGCTTCTAGCACGTCTAAGATTGGACTAGATACTGGCTCCCTAGCCAGCTTTAATGCCTGACTGAACTCAGCAGTAGTGTTAAATTGCTTAACATGAATATTTTTGATCATATCTTTCCAACGATAAATATAATCAGCAAAATACAGTCTCTGTATCTTTTTACTCAACTCAGTCAAATCAGCAATAGACACTGAGCTAAAATCACCACGCATGCGATTAAACTCACGTAACTGAGTGCGTAAAATTGTTGATTTCGCAGATAGGTCTAACTTGCTATAACCTTGCTTTGTAAAAATTTCAGGAATAAGGAAGCCGTGATAACCATGAGGGAACTCAAAAACATGAGCGAAGTTTTCACCTAGTTGACGGCGAATATCCACCTGACTATTAAATTGGCTAAGACTCTTTAGCCTTGAATAAATCAAGCGTTCTGCTGATACACCTTCAAGATTGTTGATAGCTACCGCTATCAGTTCCTGATTCGCTTTTAGACTATGGTCATAGTTGCTTTGGAACAAGTCTTCAATCAAAAATGCCAGTTTGTCTATGTCGTCTTGTGAAACATGTCCTTGATCTTCTAAGTTTGTTAGCAAGTAATCCTGCATGTCTTCGATGCTCAAACGCTTGTCATCAAATAACATTTGATAAAAGCGTAAGATGTTAAAGATCTTACTCGGGTTACCTAAACTGATGTATACATATAGTTCATTACTAATAAGCTCTTCAATTTTAGGTAATAGAATTAGATTGAGTTGCTCTTCATAAGCCGCATACACAGCTGAGCTGGTGTCTTGCTGTTTAACGCTTACTTTGTCATACCAAGATTTTGTTTCAGTTCCTTCAATTGCAACGGTACGAAGCTCAAATAAAACAGCAGCTAGATCAGGGATTGATAATGACTCTTTTTCTTCAATTAAGTTAGTCATATCGTTGGAATAAACGCTTAATTGTGTCGTGGTTTTTGCTCGCCACGCTTCATCGGCATTCCAATTATCTCTTAGCTTAATTCCCGCTACCGATAACAAAGCTGCAACGGCAATAATAGCGATACTGATCAATAGTAAATAACTTAATTGCCTGTCTTTGTTGACGCCGACAATATTGTATTCTGGCAAAATCACTTTGCTAAACAAGCTAGCAACAAAGAAGCTACGACGGCTTGGAGACTGCTTTTTAACAATAGCAGTATTAAACTCTGACTTTTCTGCTACAGCCTGACTTAGCAAGTCAAAACTTGAACCTTTTTGACCCGATGAAAGTAAATAAGCGCCGCGCAGCCAAACTGACTCACGTACCCTATTTTCCTTGCCTATCGAAGATAATAGATTTTTTACTAAATCTAAAAAGACTTTCAGTTGATAAGGCAACGCCATTACGGAACTTGCTTTATCACTACTAATACTATCAAGTAGCTCTAATTGTTGTGCGCTCAGCGAAGCTAACAAAGCGTCAATTTGCTGTTCAAACTCATCTGGAGCAAATGGCTTACCTTTGTTATTTTCAAAAGTAATACCGAACGGTTGATCTAAAGTACTAACCGGGAACGATTCAAAAAACTCAATAAAATCGGCAATCGAGTCAGCTTTAGAAAACAAGCTATAAACTGGCAACTTAACACCAATATTATGACTCAAGGTTAGTGCGGCTTCTTGAATGACAGTACTCAGTCGTTGTTGTTCTTTTCTATCGCCTTTTAATAAACGATCGCAGCCAATAACGGACAGAATACCGCTTAACGCCTGTCTTGGACGATAGCTTAGTAACTGCTGGCTGAAGGTTTTCCATAAACCATCGTCTAACTCTTCGTTATCGAATAAGCGGTGACCTACTTCAATCACAACAACGTGTTCATTACTCCAGAAGGTTAAGTATTCTTGTTGTTCCTCTTGTTGAGCCTGATTGCTTAACACTGGCTCAAGGTTGTTTTGCTGCAAGATCGAGCTTTTAGCATCTTTACCGCCACCAATAAGCACATACCAAGGAAGGTCATAAAGCGTATCAAGCTTAGTGCTACCGCTGCCTTTTATCTTGTTTATAGAAGCTTTGAAAATATCGGCAATAAGTTGGTTATCTTTTTTGATCAGCAGCTCTAATTCATGCTGAGATTTACTTTCCGGCGTTCGCCTTTTGAAAAACCATAATCTAACCAAAGCCAATATTAGTGCCACACAACCTACAATAAATAACGTAGGATTAAGCCATTGATAAGGCTCAGGGAAATAACTTAACCAAAAGCTGGCGGAGCCAACCAAGAAAAGAATTAAACCGATACAAACCATTAATATAATTTTTTTCATTTATTTTTGTGCTCTTCTAATGGTTGCATTGAGACTAAATCGGATATTAATTTCATTTTTCAAATTGCGAGTAGTAGATAAGTCTTCGCCTGCCGCTAACACCACATCAATGCGCTTTGCTGTCTTTTTCAATGTTGCTTGATAACCGGCAGCTTGAAGATTTTGAGCTAAACGTAAAGCATCTTGTTGTTGGGTAAATGAAGCGAGCAATACTTCCCAAGTCGGCACTTGAGATATATCCATATGCTGCATCATTGCATCAGTTTCTGTTTTTGGTTCAATACCTAAGTCTTTGTCTGTACTTAAATAAACCAGTACTTGTTGTTGCTGGCTTAAACTTAATGCTGTTTTATCTAACGAACTAAGCTGGGCGATTAGAGGTATGCTGCGATTAGAATACCAATACTCAGATGCTGCGTACCCCAGAGGTAAAATCATTAGCATAGCAAAGATAGTTCTGCGTAAACTCAGCAGTCGAGTTGGCTGTTGAGCTGGAGTAAACTGAGCAGGTTTAGGTGCTACAAACTCGGCTTCTTCACGGAAGTAACGCACCGTAGCGTAGATGTCCGCTGTAATTTGTGACAGCTCATGTTCGCCACCATCACGAAACTTACCTTTGAAGCCAAGCATTAATAAGAT
This sequence comes from Psychrosphaera sp., assembly GCA_965221615.1. Classification (GTDB taxonomy): domain Bacteria; phylum Pseudomonadota; class Gammaproteobacteria; order Enterobacterales; family Alteromonadaceae; genus Psychrosphaera. Next base: position 2,833,187 of record OZ244904.1, read on the forward strand.
GTACTGTAACTCTAAAAAGTCGACAAGTTTACTTGGCTGCTGTTGTGCTTTTTTAGCTAAAACAAAAAAGTCTTCACCACCATTACGCTGCGAAAATACTTTACTTAGCAAGGAGAAATTTTCCCAATGGGCTTGTTGACCCCAAGATGTGTAAAGAATTGCTTCATCGAAAGCGGCACATAAAATAAAACAGCTCTTATCAATGCAACTAGGATGATAATCTAAATATAGGCCTTTGGTTCTGAAGTCACTGATGCCTTTAAGGATCTGCTGTCTGAAGCGTTCTATATTGCGTGGACTTCCTTGCCTAGGAATTGTTACCAGCGTACTTAGTAGTTCAGTTGCAGCATCTAACAAAGGACTCGAATAGAGCGCAATGCCATCTAAAACTTTATTAGTGTTATGAAGATCAAGATATTCAGGATCTTGTGACTGTTGTTGTTTTGTCTGCGGTTCTGCTCGATGTCGCTCAACAACAACCGTTGCTTCTTCATTAAATAGTCCAGCCACCTATCACCTACCTGATCACGTGAATTTCGACTTGTACGTCACCAATACGGTCATCAATATGCAAAGCTATTGATTCGTTCTTAGTGACTAATGATTGCCATAGTGGCGACTGAGTATCCAACTCGAAGTATGCCGCGTCATGGCGAGACTTAAGCTCTGACGGAGCATAAGGTAAAGGCAGCAAAGGGACTCCCGATAAAGCGTTGCGAACAAGCTCAGCAATCGCACTATTGCCTGCTAACTTTGCCACTAGTGGAAATTGTTCACTTAGTTTATTCGAGCCCAAAGCTGAAGTTACAACTAAAATAAATCTGCCGTTGGTAAACAAACTGCGTTTTTTTACCAACGTTCTTAATAAGCGGCGAGACGCAAACAAGCTCGTATCCCACTGTAATGTAGTAACATTATCTAGTTCTACTTCACGTAGGTGTACCATTATCTCAGAAAAGACTCGGGAAAAGATTTGATAGAGTTTGTTTTGATCCCAACTGTCGACTTTGTCTAGCATCTTACCTTCAAGACCATACATTTGGCCTATCATAGAGATACATTCAAAATATAAATCTTTAGTTGCAATCACTTCACCTTCAACCCAAAGTTTCAACTTTGGTAACCAACCACCTAAGGCCTGTAGCCATAGGTAATCACGGATTAAAGACTGATAACTCTTACTTTGATTTTCGGCATCCAGACGCACAGCAATGGTGTTCGCTCGATATTGCATCTGTGCATAAATATCACTCAAACTTTCGGTCAAGTAATTCGACGCGCCAAAGTGCAGGCAGTTAGGTACATAAGCTTGATTTAAAACTACCGTACCTTCTGACTTGTGTTCGCTAATTTGCGCTATAGGTAACAAGGTGTAATCTTTAAGTTCTTCACCTTCTAGCTTCAAACTAAGATTAAGACTCGCAACCTCTAGCTGCACAGGTTCATTGCAATCTCTGCTAGTATCAAAAGCATCATAACTTTGTGGTTTATGGCGCAACCTATCATCATCACCCACACTAACTGCGCCTGTACGGTACATAGGAATGGCTAGATAAACACGCTGATTAATAAAGCCAATTGGAATGTCTATTACTAATGAGCCAGTTAATTCAAATGGCGTACCGTCTTGGAAAATACCTTTAGCATGCTTAAGGCCAAACTTGCCAAGCTTGAGTAAATTGGTGTCTATTTCTAACTGAGAAAAACCAAACTTTCTTTCATCGTAGTGATCACTGTACTCGCGAACAAAGTTTTTCAGATGTCTTTCTTGTTGCTGGAAATGTTGCGGACTAAGGAACATGCCCTCACTCCAAACGACTTTTTTAGTATCCATTAATTACTCTCTAAACCTGAAACAGAAAGATTAAGACCATCAATAGCGATGTTCACCGTCACTAAACCAAATTGGTCGATTTTATAAAGCGCTTTGCTCTTAGCTTCCCTGTAATCAGCAAAAGCGGCTACAACAGCTATATATTTAGCATCAGTGCTCAACGGATAGCTCACTTCCCTCACTTCTGAAGGTGAAATGCTAGGTAAATCGCGCTTAGAAATAAGCCCTGACTTAAGTGCATTTTGATCGTCTTCAAACAATTGTAAAAAGTCTGCTTGTTCAAAAGCATTACTATCTGACAATTGATAAACACGCAACGCCAGCGGTGAAGGCAAACCGTTAATATTACTATTAATATTATTTTGAGCTTTAATTTTTAAGATCAATCTAGGCTGAATGATCTCTTCACTGAACAAACTACAACCTGATATTGATAGTACTACTGCAATAGCACACAACAGCCTTATCATGAATTCTCTCCCTTCAAGCGCTGTTGTATTTTAACTGACTCTCTAACATAAGCCTGAAACTTAAACTTTAAATCTCCAGAATCAATTTGGCGCTTAAAATAGCGCTGATAAAGCTTCCAATAATCAGGCTTACGACTGAACAAACCTGGTGTCGCTAAATCATTAAACATGGCTTCAAGTTTATTAGGAGCTAACTCTTGTACAAACTTAAAAAATGCCATTTCAAGTGCTTGTTCTAGATCTGCACTTATTTCGCCATGATTTACTAACGCATTGTTTGTCGCCAATGCTTGACCTGTTGAATTAACAGCAGGTGTACCGCCATCTTCAATACCAACAAAGCTCGGTGTGATAGGAGAATCTGAAAACGGGTCCTCATCAATGTCATTAAAATCTGTCGATGTCGGTTTTACATTTTGTTGCACGGTTGCGTTTGCCTCTTTAGCAAAAGGGTCATCTTCAATAACACCATGTTCACCTGAGTTTACAACCGCAACTGGTTCTGCTACTTCTGGTTCAACAGGGGTTTCATCAAGATTCATATTGAATGGGTCATCGCTGCCTGTAATGTCGGCTTCCTCTTCATTATTAAGTCCAGTGCTGGACTTAGTTTGACTTGTAATAAAACAGGACACCAACAAGCGGAAACGCCCCATATCGAGCACGTCACCATCATTTAATGGTACTTTATTACCTTTGCCTAAAGGCTTTGTCGAACCGTTTACAAACACACCATTAGAGCTGTTGTCGAGTATATGGTAACCCGCAGCAGACTTGCTGATAATGGCATGGGTATTAGATAACTCTCTTGACGCATCATTTAACTGCCAAGTCGAGCCAAAAGAACGGCCAATATCGCCCCCTTCTTCTGGGAACTGCTTATTCCATTCACTGATTGTCTCTTGGTCTGGAGAGCTGATAATTCTAATCGATAACGGCATACTAAATACTCTCGCAGTGTGAACCAGACTGGTTAAACTCAGATAAGAAGTTCGGATACTTCTTGGTAAAGTTCTTAGAAAAATAAACACCTAGCAAGGTTTTTTCTACAAGCGTTTTAGAAATAGCTCGATCTCCTAGTCCCATTTTTTTTATTGTTTGTTCAATCACTTCATCGTTTCCAAGAATAGCACCCACTTCACCGCTGATAAGTAGTTCAACCATAGCTTTGGCCGATCTAGGCTTTTTCGTTGCCAGATAGCCTTGTTTTTGTAACCAAAACCATTTGTTACTGCCAAACAATGCCGCTACCTCAACTTGTTGTTTAAATGCCATTTGGTTTACACCAATAGAGTCGGAAAGTGAAAACCAACTCCATTTCTGTTCAATAATAGGTGCTGAAAAATCAGCGTAACGGTCACGTGCATCATTTTTTGATGCTAGAAAAAAACCGTTTTGTGTTCCCGCTTCAACTAGTAACTGTGCCTTATCCCACTGAGTCATGGTTAGCTGGTAGGGCTGTTTCATTACTTTTAACATGCATTTGATTTTCTCAATGCTGCGCCCCTTCATTTCACCATCAGTACTATATTGAAACGGGTACCATTCGTGTGTCGTCAACAATAGCCGCTCTGGTCGTTGAGCTGCACTTATGAACATAGACGTCAAAAGTGCAACACTCGCCAAGACAACAATAACTATTCTATTAAACACTGCATTACTCATTGTTTATCAATCCGTTACTTAATATCGAAAGTAAAGTCACCATTAACTAAGTTTACTTCAATATGCTTAATAGGTAACGCTTCACTCATACGTGCGATACACATATTGGCAAGTTGCGGCATTAGCTTACGGTTGATTATTTGCTCAACCGCACGAGCACCTGTTTCTGGTGAATTATTTAAAGACACCAATTGGCTGATAATGTCATCACTATAACTGAAACTTGCACCATAATGTTCTGATACACGTCGTTTAATACGCGCCAGTGATATCTTCACTATCTTACCCATTTCTTCTTCATTTAGAGGGAAATAAGGCACAATTGTCGCACGACCTAAGAAAGCAGGTTTAAAGTAACGCTGTAACTCAGGGAAAATGGTTTTAGTCAGGTCGCTAACACTTGGGCGTTCATCTTCACAGGCATTAACTACAGCACTATCCGCCGCATTTGAAGTCATGATAATGATGGTATTACGAAAATCAATATTACGCCCTTCACTATCTGCAATACAGCCTTTATCAAAGATTTGATAAAACACATCGTGAACACCAGGGTGCGCTTTTTCCATCTCATCAAGCAGTAATACACTGTACGGATTTTTACGTACCGCTTCCGTTAACACTCCACCTTTACCAAAGCCAACATATCCAGCTGGGGAACCAAGTAGCATAGAGATCTTATGCTCTTCTTTAAACTCAGTCATATTAATAGTGGTGATGTTCTTTTCTCCACCGTATAACAAATCAGTTAGAGCAAGTGCGGTCTCAGTTTTACCAACACCACTTGGACCACACATCAAGAAAACCCCTACAGGTTTGCGTGGATCTGTCAGTCCAGCGCGAGACATGCGAATAGCTTGTGAAATCTCATTGATTGGCGCTGTTTGACCTATAACTCGCTTACCAATTTGGTCTTCAAGATGCATCAGCTGTTCGACTTCTTTCTTCAGCATGTTGCCTACTGGAATACCTGTCCACAGTGCAATTACTTGTGCCACTGTTTGCTGGTTTACTTGTGGTAACACTAAAGGTTGTTCACCTTGAAGTTGTTCTAACTGTGCCATTGCGTCTTTTAACTGTTGTTGAATATTGCTATCAACAGTCAAGTTAGCATCGTTTATTTGCTCAGCTAGTTGTTCTTGCAATGAAACAACTTGCTCTACTAATGTTTTTTCGTTCTGCCAACGCGCTTCAAGCTGTTGCTGTTGTTCTGTTAATGCAGTAAGCGTTTCTTCTAGTTCAACAAGCTTGCTGTTATCTGCAGACCAAAGCTCATGTTCATGCTCAATTGCTTCGATCTCACGTTGAGTGTAACTGATCTTAGCCGTTAGCTCGTCTAGTTCATAAGGCGTTGCACTTTGGCTTAAACCAATACGTGAGCAAGCCGTGTCCAATAAGCTGATCGCTTTGTCTGGTAATTTACGCTCTGGTAGGTAACGAACTGATAGGCTTACCGCTGCTTCAATTGCTTCTGTGCGAATTTTAACTTTATGGTGTTTCTCTAAACTCACCTTAACGCCGCGTAACATTTCAATACAGTCTTGCTCATTTGGCTCATTAACAGCAACTACCTGGAAGCGACGAGTTAACGCAGCATCTGTTTCAAAATATTGCTTGTACTCAGCCCAAGTTGTTGCAGCGATAGAGCGAAACTCACCGCGAGCTAAAGCTGGCTTTAAAATATTCGCAGCATCGTTTTGACCCGCAGCACCACCAGCTCCAATAAGCGTATGCGCTTCATCAATGAAAATAATGATCGGCGTTGCTGATTGTTTAATCTCGTTGATGATATCTTTTAAACGATTTTCAAATTCACCTTTAATGCTAGCGCCAGCCTGTAATAAAGATAAATCTAAGCTTCTCAATTCAACGTTAGCTAACGCTGGAGGTACATCACCAGCAACTATTTGTTGTGCTAAGCCTTCAACAATAGCGGTTTTACCTACTCCCGGCTCACCAACCAAAATAGGACTGTTTTGACGTCTTCGACATAAAATATCAATCGCTTTTCTTACTTCTGCACCACGACCAATAACCGGATCTAATTCACCATCTCGTGCAGCTTGAGTTAGATTTTTAGTATAACTATCAAGCGCTGTAGTCGAACCAGGTGTGGCAGAGCTAGCAGCTGGAGCTGACGATGATGACGGTGTTGATGCTTGAGCAGTTGTTGATGACTCTGAACTTAACCATGCCGATGAAATTGAGTTTAACCAAGACTCTAAAGCTGCATGTCCATGTCCTTCACTAGCTCGTTGTTTTAGTACTAGTAATAAATGGTACTCATTAATTTCCCCATCAGCGTGATCTAAAGAGGCTAACATCCAGCTGTCTTTTAGTAACTGAACTAATTCTGGTGATAGTGAAGGCGAACTGTCATTACCGCGAGCAAGAGAGCTAAGTTTTTGGTTTAACTGGTTAACTACGGTTTCTTTCGCGTGACCTGTTTTCGCCATAGCCTGGTGCCATACCGTATTATCACCTTGTAACAATGCGATAAACCAATGTTCTAACTCAATAGTAAAGTGAGTACGCGCCAAACAATCTCCCGCTGCAATTTCCAACGTTGATTTAAGGTGTGGCGTTAGTCTTTTAATAAGATTTTGTAATTCTATATTCACCATAATTAACTCGCTTTTAGTGGCATTTCCACGTATTGGTTTACTGATGAGTTTCCATCCATCCAGGTAGATTCACCTAACTTTAATCCTGAGGCTGAGTTTTCTGTCAGCTTAAGTCCTGGAAGGTATTTACCCTTCACTTTCATGTATAAAGACAACGATACATTGACGCCGATATAAGCTTTAGCCATTTGGTAAATCGCCTTAATCAGTCGTTGGTTTTCGTTGATTGTTAAATATTCTTGTCGACTTGCTGGGCAAATCTTTATTTTTAATTTTTGCGCAACTACCGCTGCTTTTCGGCCAACTAGAGCCCCCATGCCAAGAGCTTGATTTTGCCCGCTGCGGCCAATATGAGTTAACGAACAATCGGTTAATGGTTGATATTCCAATGGCGAGTGTTCAACTTCAAATTCATAGCTAAAATAATCATTTAGTAAATTAACTAACATATTAGGACAAGACAGCTTCATTCCAATAATACTTGCATACTGAATGAAATGATTATCAGGGATCTCTCCAGCGTCAGGCATAACGCCTGTTAAATTCAGTAACATCTGCGAAATAGATTGCTGATAATCACTGGCATTCCAAGCAAAAGTTTCTTCTTCTAACAGGTCAACCAAGTTGTGTTTATTTTGCGTCGCACAATGCAGTCGATAATAGCGATTGTTAAACGCATTAAAGAAGTCGATAGCAGCATGTTCATCTTCCTCAAACAAAGCTGACATCGCTTGTTTATTGATTGAACGAGGGATCACACCTTGGTTACCAGAAAGTCCTGGAACACTAGTTTTAATCAGCCAAGTATTGTCTTGTTTTTGCTCAATTGATGATACTTCGGAGCGGTAATAAGCAGGCAGAGTTTCACTGACAAACTTAACCTTAGGCCGCTGATTTTTGCTCTGAGCATAGTGTTTCATCAACTGCCAGATACGATGAAGCTTTTTGTCCTGACTGGTCGATTGCAAACGCGTTATAGCAGATTTTTGCACCCAGACCTCCGAGGAAAACGCTTATAAACACGCTCATCACTTTGCAGCTTAATATCAAGCTGGATAAAGCTGTTAAAACCGCAAAAATAAGAGAAAAAACGATCTAATAAATTAGCAAATAACTCTACGCCACCATTTAAGCCTGTGTCATCAAGTGTCACTTCAATTCGAGTACCGTAAGCAAAACAAGATTTACCTGAAAGTCGAATAGGAGCGACAACTTGCTCTTGTTCGATAGCAATAACAGACTCAATATAAGCCACATTTTGTGGATTTTGGTTGTGATTATATAGATGAAAAATGTGCTTTAGATGGGCAACGGGATCATCTGCACCTAAAATTGCCTGGTAGTTAAATTGCAAATGCGACAGTAAAACCCAAGCGCTCTTTTGGCGGTCCCAATCATAAACAGGTGCAGATGGGCGTTTAAGTAAGCTCATACGACCTGGAATAGTCAAAGAATCGCGGCAGCGGATCTCACTTGATGCTTTTAATTGTGAGGCTCTACTACCATTACTGCAGGTTATTTCAGCAATCCAAGTTCTAGGCTCGCTTGATAAACTTTCATTTGCTAAATCAGCAACTTGAAAACTACTTTCAAGTCTGCCACTTTCTTTTACCGTTTGCTGTAAGTGCCATTGTAAACCATTGCTTTGATTAACAAATTTATTGCTGTAAATTTGTGGAACTTCAACACCTTTGTTTTGACCAACATCCAGTACTTTATCAACTGAAAACAACTCGTAAGCGTTCGGATTAGAGGCGTCTATAGTGATGGGATAATGACTACTGGAAAAGTCTATCGTGATAGGCTCAGTAGTCGTTTTATGCAAATTTACTACTGGCGTACTGTATAAGGAAAAATTACTCTTACTAAGTGTTCTAGCTAAATCAATTGATAGCTCTTCCACATAAAACTGTAACGTCAGCTTATGCCCTTTGACATTGTGAATTTGGCTACCAAGATCAACCCTTAAACTTTGAAACTTATCTGCAAACATGAAAAATTCAGTCAACAGCTTATAACCATCAAATGTTACTGAGTTGTAGTTTAAAACAGACTCTTCAACATCAAAGCCTACTGTACTTAGTGCTTGTTTACCTATTGGGTAACAAGCTTGACCATCGTTCAGGCAAATTTGCGATAGCGAGTGGAAAAATAAATCATATAAGCGCAATACAAAGCTATTATCGCCTTTCAAACTAAGTTCTAAGTTATCAATGCCTAACTCAGCAATTTCAATTCCTTCGTCTACTGCCGCCAGTTCAATTTCAATTAAAGCTTTAGCTTGTTCAGCACCCGCCGGTTTTTCATCTTTAAATGGTGCGTAATGCACGTTAACGTCTGCAATAGTCAGGGGATACAAGGTTAAATCTTTAGTTGAACTAAAAATAGCCTTATCGCCTTCGCTATTTTTTATTTCAAACTCAGTACCTTTTGGCACCAAGTGTTTAGCACTAGCACTGTCATCAATATCAACGTTTAACATGCTATATGCTGGAATTTGTCTTAAGTAATGCGGGTAAAGTAAACGTAATAAACTTTCGCTAAGTTCAGGAAAAGAGTCATCTAATCGTTGTTGTAATCGACCATTTAGCAAAGCAATACTTTCAATCAATCTTGCTATTTGAGGATCATCAATACTGTCATTACGAAAACCAAGAGCATCAGCCGTCCCAGGGTGACGAGCAGCGAATTCACTCGCTTCTTCGCGAATAAAGCGCAACTCTTGTTCAAAATAAGATAATAAAGGATCAGACAAGGTTAGATTTCCTTATGTCTAATTTACTGGTACTAAAATCAAGAAACGAATCTAACACAATAGCCTCACTTCCAGATTCAGTGTTCATGATCGCAGAAATTCGAAACTGCAATTTGTTGAGCTTTTCTTTCTCTGATGATAACTCTATTTCAATTTGCGATAACCTAGGCTCAAATGTTCGAATGATCTGCGTAATATCTTGCAGCATGGCGTCGCTGTTCACTTTACTTTGCGACCGAGCAATATTTTGAATGCCCAGAGTCGCTATTGTCCCAGAAACATGAGAAAGGTCTTCAACATCAGACCAAATAGGGGCTCGACTTGAAATAAGAGAACAAATATTTTCGATAATAGAGTCTCTAACATCATCGCTATTTTTATTCCAAGTGTTACTTAACTTTGCCATTAAGGTCATGCTACTTCTCCCACTTCCATATCAGAAAGTGACGTTGCCAAAACAATGTGGGCATCGAGTAATTCGTACTGATATTGCGGTTGTAAAGTTATTTGGCACAAATAACGAGTTTTATCCTGTGGGTCTTCTACTAATTCAATATCACAAGACTTTAACGGGAACCTAGCCATTACGGCGTCTTCACCATAATCAACTTCACTAATATAATTTTTTAACCAGCGCTCAAGTTGGCGCTTGCAATCATCTGCACTGTCAAAACTACCGAGTTGATCACGAATTTTAGCTTTTATGTAATGGCCAAAACGGCAAGCCATCAAATTGGTTTGCAACATCCCCAATAAGCGAGAAGATTCAGTTGGTGCTTTCCATACAGATTGATTGCTAAAGAAACCTTTTTGTTGAGTGAGATACAAGCTAGATAAAGGTATAAAGCCTTGTTCAGCCCAAAATCCATCATCTTCGCTAAAAATATCGACTTTAGCCTCAATGCTTTGCTGAGCTAGTGGCTGGATAATTGCGCCGTAAGAACCTATCTCATCATAAGCTCGTAAAAAGCCAAACCAACTAATACGATCAAACTCGCGAATAACATTAGATGCAAGTAAATATGCGGGATTTCCCCACAAAGAACTTTGCTCTGAATGTCGTTCATTAAAAATAAAACCAGCTGGACAATTCTGCCAAGCTCTACGTTGTAAGTACTCGGGCAACACTAAGTGTAAAAATCGAGATGCTGTATTTTCTCGAACGAGTTGCCAACTTTGAAAGTCTTTGCTTTCTAAAATTCGTTTTACTCTTGCATTATCGTGCAATTGCCTTTGGTGATCATCGCCCAAAAAGTACTCATTAAGACCTAAAGCGACTGGACAAAGTGCGCGTTCACCTAATTCAGCAAGTAACTGTAAAGTGTAAAGATCATCAAATTCTTGTTCATCGGATAGTTCAGCTGATACCTTGTGGTCAACGACTAGCATCCCGTAAGGGTTACCACCTGCGGTATCCAGTTCCTGACGATAAACTTTACGATAGATAGCACTTCGAGTAACGTCAAAACACAAATTCAAATCGCTGGATAACTTGTCCCACGACCAATCTAACACTTTAACTTTAACTCTACGTTGCGACACACCTAAATTACACAAACCGTGTAAGCCAAGCCAACTAGATTCCAGTTGTTTAAAATTAGGGTGTTGTATAACTTCAGATAGCTGATCACTCAACTGATTATCCAGTTGGGCAATAAGTCTTGTTAACGTGGTTTTGAACTGCTCAATGTCTTGTTCTTGTGCAACTTGAGCTAATGCTAATAATGCGCTGCGTCCTAAAATGTCTTGCAATTTTTGGCTCAATTTTAGGTCACTCATTAATTATCCAATTCAAGATCGTTTGGGGGTACAGAGTGTACCCCCAAAGAAAGTTAGCCTGGTATGCTAGCAACCATGCGTAGAGAAGTGGTTAACTCTTCCATTTGTAACCATGGACGTAAGTAAGCCACTGCTGAGTAAGCACCTGGGCGACCAGCTTGCTCTTCAACTGTAACTTTTGCTTCCACCAATGGATGGCGAGCTTTCGCTTCATTACCAATTGCATTCGGATTAACGTATTGGTGAATCCAAGTGTTCAGATCTTTTTCAACATCACCTGGTTCAAGGTTTGAACCAATGCGGTCACGGCCCATCACTTTTAGATACTGAGCAATACGGCTACTTGCCATAGTGTAAGGTAAACGTGCTGAAATAGCTGCGTTCGCCGTTGCATCAGGGTCAGTGTACGTTTTAGGTTTATGCGCTGTTTGTGCACCTAAGAAAACACCGTAGTTAGTGTTTTTATAGTGAACTAACGGTAGGAAACCAAGATCACTTAATTCTTTTTCACGTTCGTCAGTTAAGTTAACTTCAGTTGGACACTGCTGTAATAAATCACCAGCTGGTGACTTGTAAGTGAAATTAGGTAAATTAACAACTTTACCGCCATTCTCAGCACCGCGAATAGCAGTACACCAACCAAATTCAGTATACGCTTGAGTCATTAATAAGCCATGTTCATACGCAGCATTGCTCCAAACAAAATCGTCGTCTGAATTAACTACTTGAGAACCATCTTCATTAGATTCTAATTCTTCAAAAGCGAATGACTTTACAGGAACCGTGTTTGCACCGTACGGTAAGCGAGCCATAGTTCTAGGTAATGTTAACGCAACGTAACGTGAATCATCACTTGCTCTAAATGCATTCCAGCTAGCATATGCAGGAGAATCAAAACCTGCTGCAACTGGCTTACCATCTGTAAACGTAGAGAACGAGTCAAAGTCGAACATGCTAGCGTCAGCGGCAGCAACAAAAGGAGAGTGAGAAGCTGAAGCAACTTCGCCCATATAACGCAGGAGTGCTACGTCTTCATCACCGTAACCAAACTCGTAGTCACCGATTAACGCACCGTAAGGTTGACCACCTGCAGTGCCAAACTCTTCTTGATAAACCATAGTGAAGAAGCGGCTACGGTCAATCGCTGGAGCATCTTCAAATTGCTCTAATAATTCTTCTTTCGTGTAGTCCGCTAACTTAATTTTAAGATCTGGACCTAACTCGCTGTTTTTAACAAGCTTTTGTAAACCAAGCCAAGTACCTTCCAGTTTTTGGAAGTCCTTGTTTTTCATTACACCAGAAAGCTGTTGAGAAATTTTAGCGTCAAGTGCACTGATCGCTTTTTCAATAGTAAGGGTTAAGTTTTTATCCCAAGTTACTGTGCCTTCAAGTGCTTGTGAAGTCAGTATGCCTAATAATTCTTTTGTCGTGTCGACTGGAGTCTGTGTCGTTGCACTAATAGCACGTTCAAGCACGCTTTGGGTTAGCGTTTCTTGTTCCTGTGCAGGATTATTCTGTTGTTCAGTAGACATTATTATTCTCCTTCTTTACCAGCTGCTAATTCGTCAGCTAGACCTTGAATAGCTTCTGTGCTCTGTAGAACTTCTTTTAGTAGTTTTTCTAGATCACGAGAACGGTCTGCTTTGCTTAATAACACTTTTAGCTGGTTTCTGGTTTCAACCAATTGCTTCAATGGTTCAACTTGCTCAACAAGATTTTCAGGGTGGAAGTCTTTCATCGAACGGAATGAAAGATTTACTTCAAATTGACTGTCATCATCAGCCAGTTTGTTGTCTACTTTATAAGATAACTCAGGGTTGATTTGTCCCATTACAGAGTCAAAGTTGTCTTTATCAACGCCAGTAAACTCGCGTTCATCTAAATCTGTTTTATCACTGTCCGCTTTGTGTCCAGAAAAATCACCAATGACACCGACGACAAAGGGTAATTCCTTTGTTTCTACCGCACCATTTGTTTCAACGTCATAAGTTATACTTACTCGGTTTTTGCTTACGCGTTTATGTTGTGAATTTAATGCCATGATAATTTCCTAATGGTAATATGTATGGTCAATTCAGTGTGCTATTACTAACACACTGAATTTTAATTATAAATTATATTATTTAGAGCCAGATAATAGCTTACCTTGTGGCACATTATAAGTAACGATACCACCGTCCTTAACTTCACCGCCTTCTAGTTCGTAGTTGTGCTTCTGAGAAATCTCAACATAAGAAAGCGCAACACTTTCGTAAGGCTGGCCGCCGTCTGTACCATTAACATTGTACGATACTAAACGAGCGTTGCTTAGTTTAATTTGGAAGTAAACTGTTGCACCTTGACCACTTGTTTCAGGCTTAGTGAAAGCAATCTCTACTGTTTTACCTTCTTTACCAGGGTTAAACAAGAAAGATAGTAAATCTTCAGATGCGCCATCAACTTGCTTAGCAATGTTAACTTCGCTTAACGCTACCATACCAGAGTCAGCATTATTGCCATTACCGATATCCATTGCAACGTTACGTACACCACCCCAGCTATAAGAGCTCAGTGCGAACCAACCTGTACCCTCTAATCCTTCAATTGTAGCGCCGCCTTTTACATCAACACCATCAATACGCATATAAATACTAGCCATAATTTTCTACCTTTTTTTACTATTTTTAATAAAGTTACCAGCGCAAACCGCCTGACGACGTGCTGGAAGACTTATTAGCGTCACTTGATTGCTTTGTTTCACTGTCGGTGGAATTACCAGCCAGTGATGAATCCGTTGTGTTTGTGCTAATTTTCGTTGCTGAATTTGATGTTACAGCTTCATTTTTTGTACTAACTGTCGGTTTAACCATATCAGGCAGTACCGTTTTCTCTGCTTGGTTAAGCCCAGCCGAACTGAAAATTTGTTCAGTCCCACCTTTTTGCTCAGCCAACATTTCGGCTAACAATTCAGACAGTGGCATATTGCCCCAGCGAATTGCCTTCTCAATTAATGGAGCAACTGGACTTTGCGGCTCACTCACTCTGAAAAACTCACTAATTTCACGTAATAAATGAAATGCCTTATTACGGTTAAATTCGTTGTTATGAGCGATATCAGCAAATGAATGATTAACATTATCTGCCAACTGATGTAATGCCGTAGTCTCATTCATTGCTGCAGCTGAAGTAACAGTAGCAGCTGTTGCTTGTCCTTGTGAGTTATTAGCTCCATCAGAATCATCTGATTGTTCTGTAGCTTCAGTTGGCGCTGTTGATGCCATACTCACTTGCACTCCAGTTAATTGGGTAACCGCATTTTTCACCTTATTTATCAAGGCTAAAATACTGCTAAAACTCGGATAACTAAGACCGTGTTCAGCCGCTTTTAATTTTGTAATTTCCGCTAATTTTTGGAAATTTGTTTCAGTTGCTTGAAGATTGTTCAACAAGGTTGAAACATCATCTTTTGACGCTGTTACTAAACTTGAAGCCTCTGCTCTAAGTACACTTAACTCACCTCTTTTTTCAGCACTTTGATACTGATAAAAAGTAATGTCACCAATAAGCGGAAGCATAAGCAATGGCGCATACAATAAGCTGCTGTCTTCACTTTCACCTAATAGCTGGGTGAACGCTTTAAGCTGCGCTTCGCATCGCTCATGAGCTTGATCTTCTTCAGACTCTGACTTGAGCTTGTTACTTGGTAATAAAGGCTGCAAGTCTTGCCAATTAGCTTCAGCAAGCTGGCAAAACCATTGGCTGGTTAACACAAAACTCGACAAGCTATTGTCTAAAATTAATTGCGCTGCAAGCATCCAACCAATCAGCTCAATATCACGAGACTGAGTACTCAAAGTTGTATTCAAACTCGCTGCAATTGCTTGCCAATTGTTTTTATTCTCTTCTTGTAATGACTCAAGCTCATTCACATCAGGGTTTTGCGTCAGTTTTCTCAAAGAGGTCATCGCCACATTAAACTCATTTCGCAATGGTCTATACAGGGCTCTATCGCCTTTAAGATAAATACCACAAGGTGCATCTTCACTGATAGGATTGAGTAACTGTTCTGTAATTTCTTGAGTAATCAACAAGGGAATATCTACCTTTTATTTACGCGCTTTGCTTTTTAGCTCTAGTGAATGAGTCCGTATGTGCTGGCGAAGCAAGTGCAGACATTCTAGTCGCCATAACTGCAAGCCCCATACTAATAGTTGGTTTTACTACAAACTCTTCACCATGCAGTATGCCTTGTCCAGTATTTAGCTCAGATAATCGCGCTGCGATCAGCTTGTCTTCACTGGTAAATTCCAGGCTATAACCATCACTGTATTCTTGTACATAAGAAGCAGAAATTTCTTTCAGCTTTTCTATATAGGTGACCCCTTTATCAAAGTCCCCCTGGGAAATAGCTGCACCATCAGCATTGAGCAATTGCATAAATTTAGTTGGGTGAGCAACAAACCCTGATCCCATAACTAACGCAGCTACAACAGGTGTTGTTACTACAGCATTTCTAAACCACTCAGAGAACTGCTTATGGTTATTAACCATAGCTCTAGCTGAACCGCGGTTATCCCACTCTTTACGCGCTTTTTTCAACACTCTTGAAAGCAAAGCTCGTTGAATTAGGTTATCAACTAAACCAACAATTCTTCCTAAAATGCCTGTCAAAGTACTGATAAGTGAACCAACACCTGCTGCGGCATCGCCAGCTGCCTCTAAAGCAATACCTGCTGTTGTCATAGCTACAGACTTTAAGCCTCCAGCAAGACCTTTAGCAGAGTGACGAGCTAACGCATTAGCGATTACACTAGGGTGGCCACCTAATAATTGCACGCCCCAACCAGTGTAAATCTGAGTAATTAAATCTTTCGATTTAAAAATAGACTGCTTAACGCCAGAGTAAAGGTCAGAAGCTGCTTGTACATATCCCCAACCTGGAATTAGCGATGATAAATTGCCTGCAAACTCAGAAACTAACCAGCTAGCAAATTCACTAAACCAAGTTACTTCATCAAGAATATCACCGTAAGTTGCTTTTGCTTTTTGTAGCAAACCACGGAAAAAATCTGCGATGTAGTCCTTAATTTTTTGAATTACGGCTGCTGTTGTTTCACCAACAATAGCTACTGTTTCGAATAGTTTCTTGCCAGCATCACTGCTCTCGATAAATGACTTAGCTTTATGAGCTGCTTTTGATGCAGCTTTTGTTGCACCAGTCTTATCAAGAATTGATGTAGCCATGCTCTTCGCATCAGAAAACATTTCTGTGCCAACAACAAAATTCTCAAACAAATGCGTACCAGAATACACTTTATGAAAGTCAGTTTTTGCCAACATATACATAGCGCCCATTCGAGCGTCTGTCATTTCCTGAACTTGGGCTCCAACTGCCGTATCGTCTATCTTTCCATATATCTTGTCTTTCACACGGCGCTTATAAACTTTAAAGTGCATCTGAGCTCTCCAATTTTTTACGGTGTACTATGTTAACTCACGAAGAAAACATCGTATTATTATTTTATTCACTACTGTAACAATATGATTTAGCTTGTAAACATACATTGCCTCAGCTCAATACTGGTCAGACATCGAGCATGTTTAACAATAACTTACACAGCTGAACACTTGTTTACAAATCAAACGAACTGTTCAAACCTAATCAGTCTAAACCACTAATACAAATACTGCTGCCATTGTTAAAGCTAATGTCATTTTATTTGTACCATTTTGTCTTAGTAGAACCCACAGGGCGAAGATATATTTCAACTTTTTCGTTCAAGCGAATATTTTTTGCGCGAAATACCCATAAAGGGATATTTTTTTGTACGGGTTGATCAGTGCTATAGGTAAAGCCAGTAAAGGCTTTCAGCAAAAACACCACAAACTGCTCTGACAAGTCAGTTAAAAGTTAGTTTAAATCAACACTAAATGTAGGTTATTAGATTATTGGGATAGTTTTTCGCCAGCTTTAACTTTTCGCTCAAACAATAAGCAAGAATTGACGTGGAATTGGTATTAACAAGCTTTTCGCTTTTTGCGTATTTTTACTTTCCCTTGTTTCGCATCCTGTATTATTTTGCTCCCTGCAGGACTTAAAGAAACTAGCTTGTCATTTAATTGGTACTTGTTTCCCGACTTCACGGGTTCAATTGCTTTAACCTGTTCATCAATGCTTAAACCTCCATACAAGGGATAAACGAGTACATCTTCATCGACTTTTGGTTCCAACCAATTTTGTAACCTTTTAATTTCGCCAATCCCTGACAAAAAAACCAAAATAGAAGCATCTTGCTCTTTCAACGCTAGACTGACAGCCGAACCAATCTCATCAATACTTGGTATTAAAGAAGCAGATACATAATTAACATCAACTGGAAATTGGCGACCTTTCGACTCAACAACCGGAGCAGATAGTTTTTCAGATAAGTTTGATAAATCTAATGTCGCTGACATGATCAATATCCGCACATCTTCATTAAGTTCTTGTGCATCAAGGGATAAGGCTAATGCCAAATCAGTTTGCAATGCTCGTTCATGAAACTCATCAAAAATAACTAGGCCGATGTTTTCCAATTCAGGATTATTTTGCAGCTCTCTAACCATGACTCCGTCGGTCACAATACGGACAATAGTATTTTCACTCACTAAGTTCTGTCCACGCATGGTTAAGCCAATTTGTTGGCCTATTTTCTGATTCAGACATTTAGCAAGGTAATGAGCTATTTGACGTGCAGCGACTCTTCTAGGCTCAAGAATAACGATCTGTTGGCTTGGCGAGTATAAACCTGACTCAAGAAGTAATAGAGGTAAACGCGTTGATTTACCCGCTCCTGGAGGGGCTTGTAAAATTACTCTTTGGTGCTGGTCTAGTTCGGCACAAAGTGCAGGAAAAATATCATCAACAGGTAAAGTCATATCGCTGCAAGATAGGGTTAGAAGTTGCTGCATTATAAAAGACAGAACAGCAATATTCCTAGTTTTGCTTAAGGTTAAAGCACATCTATTTCGCTTATTAGCTAGTTTCTCTAATGAAATAAAATTCTAACTGCTGCGGTCTTTATAAAATTGTGATCTTAGTCAAAGACTTAGTTTATCCTAGATATAAGTCATTGAGTTTGAGGAACACCTTAACTAACATGTTGATTTTTATAAGAAATAGACAAACCCAACTTATTAACATAGCTAAAATCAATAATCTAAATTGCCGGAGCGAACGGAAACGATGACTCAAAGTAGTAGCAAATTACATTCTATATATATTAAGACAATAAGCGTTCTCACACTCTTTATTGCTGTCTCGGCATCTGCTACTACACCGAACCACGTATACCAAAGCGCCAGTGATTTAGCCGCGAATATTAAAGAGTTGAGATTGCAAAAAGGAATTTCAACGACTGCAAGAAAGCCAGGTGTGCAAATTGCCAAAACACCGATTCACGCTTATACCAAAGCACTAGAAGTATTCGAAAAAGTTTCTAGGTTGAGTGCACTTGAAGGGTTACCAACAAAAAGTTTACCTCAACTTCCTAGCAAGAAGATTGTGCCCGCTGACGTACTATCTTTAGTAGATAGCATTCATCAAGAACTGGCTAGGATTAACAGCCGATTAGGTATTAGTTTCAATCGGAACTCTGAATTACCTGTCGGAAAAACACCTTCTGATGTTTATGAAAACTTATGGCAATCTTCCTATTTGATGGACGACTTAGTTGGTGCTATCAGCCCTACTTATGTATATAGAAATACCGTTCGTATCGAACAAGGTTTGCTAGCTATTGCCAACAAACTCAACAGACAAATTAATCAAGCATCACCACCAAAAACGACAGGAAAGAAGCCTATCGATGCCAATATTGAGGGTTTTAAAGTGCTATATCAGTTAGTTGATTTAGAAAAAGAGCTTGGAGTGCCAGCTCTCAGAGTTTCAGGCTTTCCTGCTGGTAATATATCTCCTTCAGACGTGTACGATACTACTAATAACATCTTAGCTGAGCTAACGCGCATCAACGTCAAACTTAAGTTGCCTGAAGTACCTCAAGCGAGTCTGAGTTCAGAAAAGATCACTCCTAATGATGTAATTTTTCAATTCAAAAAAATTCAGTCGTTGTTACAACAACTTTAACACCCAAATTCAAGCGCTCCTGCAAGGAATATCATGCTAAACAAATTAAGTATTAGTAAAAAAGTAATTGTCGGTTTAATACCTATGATATTGCTACTGTGTGGTTATATGTTGTATTCAGCTGTTGTTATAAATGAGGCGAATGAAAAGCTAACTTCTTTAAAAAAACATATCAATACACAAGCAAGCTACGGGACTTCTCTATTTCTCCTCAATAATGTCAATCGTAGAGAGTTACTCAATCAACAGTACATTATTTCTGGTAAAACTCAGCTTATTGAAATCATCAAACTACTAGAAACCGATTTTCGTTTGTTAGTAGAAGAGCAGTTAAAACAAGCAAGCACAGAAGAAAAACAGCTTATTCAAGAAATAGTTAAACAAGAAAAGTTGTATTCTGAGTTGTTGCATCAACAACTGTGGCCGGCAATTCAACAACAAACTGAGTTATTGCACATTTACAATAATGACTTAGGTCCTAATTTAGAGAAGCTAGCTCGTATCGTTAAAGATCTAGGAGTCCAGCAGAAAAAGTTAGAAGTTACAGATATAGGTAGTCAATTAGCATCTAGCGCGTTAGCAGCGAGAGCCTATTTTAATGAGTATATAGCGAATAAAAGCAGTACTAGTTTAGAGCGCGCAAAACTAGAGCTTATTGCTGCACAATCAGCTCTAAACAGTTTTACCCCAACTATGCGTTCAGATATTAAATACTCTTATCTGGCAATCAAGTCTTCGCTCGATCAAGTAGAAGTTACTTTTGCTCGCGGTGCTGAGTATGTTGGCAACATCACTGAAGCCGCGGTGCGAGCGGAAGATCTAAGTAGTGTAGTTATTAACGACATGCTAAGTCAGCAAATTAGTCAGTGGCGTAAGTTAGATTACAGTACCAAACTTATTTTGGAGTTTATGACGGCTTTTCAATGGCAAAGCGCAATCATATTGGCATTTGCATTAATAGCCGGCATAGCCTTTTTACTATTTATTAGTCGCTTAATAGTCAGCAGTTTAAAGGTACTGTTAGAACGCGTTTCGCAAATAAGTAAAGGGGATGGTGATCTAACCAAACGAATTGATATTGATAGCCAAGATGAAACCGGTGACCTTGCTGGTTCACTGAATCACTTCATCGACTCTGTTCATACCATAGTTAGTAACGCACAAGTTAACTCGTCAACCGTTATAGATAAATCTAAACAAAACTTAGCTAATGCAACTAAAGCTAGTGATTTACTCGCTGAGCAACAACAGAAAAATCAACTGATTGCGACAGCAATAGACGAGCTGTCAATAGCTTCAAACGACATAGCGCAAAGTTCAGTCCAGTCTAGTTCGGAAGTTGAAAGTACCTTTATGTCTCTTGAGCGCGGCGTTGAAATGGTCACTATATCGGTTGAGTCCGTGCAGCAACTCAATAAACAAATGGAAACGACAAGGGACGTAAGTCAGTCCTTAGCAAAAGAGACAGAAGCAATTAGCAATGTGCTCAACGTCATCAAAAACATGGCGGAACAAACTAACTTGTTGGCTCTTAATGCTGCTATCGAAGCAGCAAGAGCTGGAGAAGCTGGAAGAGGTTTTACTGTTGTTGCAGATGAAGTTCGTAACTTAGCAAATAGAACTCATGACTCAACCGCAGAGATAGACACCAGTATCGCTAGATTACAAAAGGAATCACAGCGAGTCGTAGATTCGGTAGCACAATGTTATACCTACTCAGAAGCAAGTGCTGATGCAGCTCAAGAAACGCAAAATATCTTCACCCAAGTACGTTCGTCAATTGAACAGGTTCATCAAATGTCTTCTTCTATTGCGACAGCTTCAGAGCAACAATCTCAAGTAACAGAAACGATCAGAAGTGATGTTAATGAAGTGTTCAGTTTCAGCGAAAGTATTTCGTTGTCCGCACAAGAAAGTCATGCAGCAAGTAAAGCTTCAACTGACTCTGCTACTGAGCTGAATCAAGTATTGTCTAAATTTACCGTGTAGTGGTTTTAACTGCCTTAGTTATTAGGCATTATAAAATTTTGCTGACTAAGGAGGGATAGCGCATGCACAAAGGCTACCCTAGAATGTTTATCGGGCTAGACTTAGCCCCTAAAGACAAGCTCGCATTACAAGAATGGCGCGATAAGCACTTACATGGTTTATCTGACAAGCCTGTCCCAGTAGAAAACTTTCACATAACTTTGTCTTTTCTAGGGCAGGTATCACCTGATAAGTTTGAACTGTTAGATCAGAAGCTAACTGAAATGAAAGCGAGACAGTTTCAGTTAAAAACGACAGAATTAGGCCATTTTCCCAAAGCTAAAATTTTATACTTAGGAACAGAGCTTACCGACCCTCTAGCTGACCTTGCTCGGCAAGCTCGTAGTATAAACAACGCTCTCGGGCTTCCTCTTCATCACGGTACTTATCGTCCCCATATTACTCTTACACGTAAACACACCGACTTAGTACCTATTGTTAGCAAAGTGCCTGAACTAACATTGAGCTTTGATCAATTTCATTTATTTGAATCTGTTTCAGCAAAGGAGAAAGGTAAACCTCCACACTATCCCAAAAGGGCTAGCTTTGATTTATTACCAAACTTAGGAAGTGCTTAAATAAGTAGGAAACGCAGAGAGCAAGATTGAAAGGAATTGTTAATACCAGCTCCCAAAAAGAGCTGGTATTAAATAGGAAATTATTTTAATAAATTAAATAGTTTCTTTGCGATATCAGTGTTGTCTTGGAAGCCTCTGAATTGCTCAGAGTTAGGACCAAACGCAATAACACCTACATCTTCACCAGTATGACCTGTAGTCGTCCAGCCAGTGAATGATGCGTCACTAATAATTTTCACTATCGCAGTGCCTATTGCTCTGCCATCTTGTGCTTCTTGCGCTGCTTGTAGTTCCGCTAACTGTTCAGCTGTTAGTGAAAATTCAACATGTTTGTTCCAAGTTGATTCAATATCTGCGCCGGCAAGTAAAGTCTCACTTAAAACTTGAGCTGACGCACTCACTTGATGAACAACGTTAGGCAACCACTTGTATTGCTTGTTAGCACCAACTGTTAAACCACCAGTACTATGGTCAGCCGTTAGAACAACTAAGGTATTGCCGTCTTTTTTGGCAAAATCTAGCACGGTTTTCAACGTTGCTTCAAAATCAACCATTTCATTCATAGCGCAAGCTATATCGTTAGCATGAGAACACCAGTCAATTTGACTGCCTTCAATCATTACAAAGAAGCCATTGCTGTTATCTTCATTAAGCAAGTTTAAGGCTTTTTCTGTCATAGCCTGTAGACGATTAGGTTGCTCAGGGTTGTCAATCGCGTAAGTCATACCTTTGTCACCAAACAAACCTAATGCTGGTAAGTCAGTTAATTTGTTTAACTCAGCTAAACTATCAGTATATTGCCAACCCGCTTGTTGAAACTCTTTTGTAAGGTCGCGGTCTTCTCTGATCAAAAATGCTTTACCACCACCTAACAGTAAATCAGTTTTAAACTGACCATTAAATCTGTCATCAAAAGCAGCATCCGCAATTTCATTCTCATTTCGTCTGCTTACATTGTGAGCCCAAAAACTAGCGGGCGTTGCATGGGTGATCTGCGATGTACTAACTGTACCAGTCAACATGCCTAGCTGCTTTGCTTGTTCTAACAAAGTAAAAGTTGGAGTTTCATCGTTATCTAACGCAATCGCACCGTTATAAGTTTTTTCACCAGAAGATAACGCCGTTGCACCAGCAGCCGAATCCGTTACCAAAGTATCATCTTCAGGTAATGTGCTCGCTACACCAACAAAGTGCTGATCAAATAAAGTAGTTGGAACTGGCTTGTCACCTAAACCTAACTCTTCTTTATTACTGTTTTTGAAATGACGGTAAGCTGTCAAATGTGCCATACCCATACCATCACCGATCATATAAATAATATTCTTCGGTTTTTCTGCTTGCTTTGTTGATGTTGACGCACATGACGACAACATAAGGCAGGACAATACCGCTGCCGAAACGAATGAGATTGCTTTCATTTTCTATGACCTAAAGGTAAAAATAGTGCGCTAGTATACCGAACAAAATGAAAATTAATATTTCATCCAATTGAATTTTTTCATTTTATTGTCATTTTTTAGCCAAGCTTGGTTTACAAGCCCAACATATAAAAAAACAAACAGCACAAATAAAAAAGCCAGCAATTAAGCTGGCCCTTTGCGGTTGGAAATCGATTAGCGTTTAAAGCTGAGGTCCTGCTTCTACTAATGCTTTACCTTCATCATTGTCCGTGTATTGAACAAAGTTATTGATGAAGCGTTGCGCTAAACCTTCTGCTTTAGTTTGCCATTGTGAAGCGTCTTCATACGTATCACGAGGGTCTAAAATACCGCTGTCGCAGTCGTGCAATGCTAAAGGAACTTCTAAGTTGAAGATTGGAACTACTTTAGTTTCTGCTTTTTCGATTGAGCCATCTAAGATAGCGTCAATGATTGCACGAGTGTCTTTAATTGAAATACGCTTACCACTGCCGTTCCAGCCAGTATTAACTAAGTAAGCTTCTGCACCTGAAGCTTCCATTCTTTTCACTAATACTTCTGCATATTTAGTTGGGTGTAACGTTAAGAAAGCCTTACCGAAACACGCTGAGAATGTAGGAACAGGTTCAGTAATACCACGCTCAGTACCAGCTAACTTAGCTGTGAAACCAGATAAGAAATGATACTTAGTTTGCTCAGGCGTTAACTTAGAAACCGGTGGTAATACACCAAATGCATCTGCAGTTAAGAAGATAACTTTTGTTGCATGGCCTGCTTTTGATACTGGCTTAACAATGTTGTCGATATGGTAAATTGGGTAAGAAACACGAGTGTTTTGTGTTACTGAGCCATCTGTGAAATCAAGCTTGCCTTCTTCATCTACAGTTACGTTTTCTAATAACGCATCACGGCGAATAGCATTGTAGATATCTGGCTCGCTTTCTTTATCAAGGTCGATTGTTTTCGCGTAACAGCCACCTTCAAAGTTAAATACGCCATGCTCGTCCCAACCGTGCTCATCATCACCGATAAGCTGGCGTTTAGGATCTGTAGAAAGCGTTGTTTTACCTGTGCCAGACAGACCAAAGAAAATAGCAACATCACCATCTTCACCAACGTTCGCGCTACAGTGCATAGACGCAATATCTTGTAATGGAAGGTAGTAGTTCATCATTGCGAACATACCTTTCTTCATTTCACCGCCGTACCAAGTACCGCCAATGATCTGCATTTTTTCAGTCATATTAAACACAGTGAAAACTTCTGAATTTAAACCGTGCTCTTGCCATTTAGGATTTGACGTTTTAGAACCATTCATTACAACGAAATCAGGTTCGCCGTAGTTGTCTAACTCTTCTTCAGTTGGACGAATAAACATGTTCTTAACAAAGTGCGCTTGCCATGCAACTTCCATAACAAAACGAACTTTAAGACGAGTAGACTCATTAGCTCCACAGAAAGTATCTACAACGAATAAACGCTTGCCAGAAAGCTGCTCTGTTACAGTTTGTTTTAAGTCAGACCATACTTCTGGAGAAATAGGTTTATTATCATTTGGTGCCTGTTCAGAATTCCACCACATGTGTTCTTCTGTACTTGCGTCTTTTACGATAAATTTGTCTTTAGGTGAACGACCGGTAAAGATACCAGTACGAACGTTTACAGCGCCAAGCTCAGTTACAGTGCCTTTTTCAAAGCCTTCTAGTTCTTTTTGTGTTTCTTCAGCAAATAATTGCTCGTAAGAAGGGTTGTAAACAATTTCCGATACATCAGTAATGCCGTACTGAGATAAATCTATCTTTCTAGTCATTTAACTTCACCAAATAAATAGGTATTAAATTCAGTTTTGATTAACTATAGGGTCTGGAGTTAATCAAGTCGTGCTTGTGTTTTAACCCTGATTCCGTACCAATAAATAGTACTTGAGGGTAACAAGTTGGGGGCATTCTAACGTAATTACTCCAATTTATGTAATCTTTTTTGTAAGTTTTACAAAAGACTTTCAGAATTACACTTATCACATTGATATTAAAGAAATAAATAGACTTACAACTTTAGTCAAAGAAGAATAAAAAAACGCTTCTAACAATCTTGATAGAAGCGTTTTTATGAGTTTTTTGTTGTAGCTAGTGAAAGTTACTGCTGAACACCGTTAATCCAAAAACTTGCCAGTGGATTCACACCAAAAGTGTAAGCCAACTCTGCAGGGTGTTCGATGTCCCATAAACATAAATCAGCATCTTTACCAACTTCGATAGTACCTTTGTTTGCTTCACCTAATGCTTTCGCAGCATAAGTTGTAATACCACTGATTGCTTCTTCAGGTGTCATCTTAAATTGAGTGCAAGCCATGTGCAGCATCAACTTGAGTGAACACAGTGGCGATGATCCTGGATTGTAGTCACTACCAATTGCCATAGGTACTTTGTAGCTTCTCAATAAATCCATCGGCGGTAGCTTAGTTTCAGACAAGGTATAAAACGCTCCTGGTAAGAGTACAGCTACAGTTTCAGATTTTGCCATTGCTGCAACACTTTGCTCTGATAAATACTCCAAATGGTCAGCTGATAAGCCTTTATATTCAGCCACTAATTCGGCACCAGATAAGTCGCTTAACTGCTCAGCATGCAACTTAACAGGAATGCCTAACTCATTAGCCTTATCAAATACTTTACGCATTTGTGCAGGTGAAAAACCAATTCCTTCACAAAAGCCATCTACCGCATCTGCTAAACCTTGTTCTGCTGCTAACGGCAACATTTCATCACAGATTAAATCAATATAACCATCAGCATTATCTTTATATTCAGGCGGTAAAGCATGTGCTGCTAAGAAAGTAGTTTTAACCTTAATTGGTAATTTTTCCCCTAGCTTTCTCGCGACTCTTAGCATTTTCAGCTCAGTTTCAGTATCTAAGCCATAACCTGATTTAACTTCAATACAAGCAACACCTTCCGACATTAACTGTTTTGCTCTTTTTAATGCCAATTCTAATAGCTGTTCTTCGCTAGCTTGTCGCGTAGCGTTAACCGTAGATAAAATACCGCCGCCTTGCTTAGCTATTTCTTCGTAACTCACACCTGTTAATCTTTGCTCGAATTCATTAGCTCTAGAGCCAGCAAAAACCAAGTGAGTATGACAGTCAATTAGCGCTGGCGATAAAAACTTGCCTTCAGCATCAATAACAGACTTTGCAAGCGGCGCTTGTTCAGCCTTTCCTACCCAAGTTATCTTTCCTTCACTAATCGCAACAGCCCCTTGTTCGATTAAGCCGTAGCTATGGTCAGATTGCTTCGCTGACATAGTTAATAGATTTGCATTTTTTATAATTAGATCAGTCATTTAAAACTCGATTTTAGATTTTAATTTAAGCTTTTAGTCAACTAAAAGCACAGTGATTAACAATTAACCTTGTATATACATCTTATGTGTGGCATTTTCGCACCATACAAAGGACGAGACAAGATTAAACAGTATGGCAGCAAAATTTGAACAAATTAAAAAACATATTTTGGCCAACATTGAGTCAGGTCAATGGCAAGAAAACGACTTAGTACCCTCAGAGAACAAACTTGCTGAAGACTTTTCAGTAAGTCGTATGACTGCACGTCGTGCCTTAGAAGACTTAAGCCAACAAGGCATTTTAATTCGCACCAAAGGCTCAGGTACTTACGTTGCATCTTTGAAAGGCCAAGGCTCTATGTTTGAAATTAGAGACATAGCTGACGAAATCAAAGAGCGCGGCCATGACTACTCTGCTGTTTTACTCGAATTAGACGAAATTGACGCCATTCCACCAATTGCTATTGCTCTTGGAGTCGAGATTGGCAGTACCGTTTATCACTCGGTGATCGTTCACCACGACAATGGCAAGCCAGTGCAAGTAGAAGAACGATTCGTAAACAAAGCACTTATTCCTGAATATTTAGAGCAAGACTTTGCTCTAACATCACCACACGAGTACTTATCTCGTGTAGCTCCACTTACTGAAGCTAGACATACAATAGAAGCAGTTTCTCCAAGCGAACAGGTATGTGAGTGGTTACAACTGTATAACGAAGAACCTTGCTTACAACTGATCAGAAGAACCTCTAGCAAAAACGGCGTAGTGTGTTTCGCAAGGGTAATATACCCAGGTTCTAGCTATCGATTAGGCGGCCAACTAACATTTAATCGCAAAAAGTGACACCGTAGGCGTAGCCTAGGTGTCATCCTGAACTCGTTTCAGGATCTTTCGTATACACAACAATCGTCATCCTGAACAAACAATCGTCATCCTGAACAAACAACCGTTATCCTGAATTCATTTCAGGATCCCTTCTGCCAACAGCACAATTAGAGATCTTGACCTCCGTCAAGATGACGAAATTAGTAACGTCAAGATGACGAAATTAGTAACGTCAAGATAACGAAGTTAGTAACATCAAGATGACAAATTAAATTTGCTCAAGATACCAAGGCTTAGCAGTATTCGACTGCCAACCTTGGTAAGCTCAACACGGTGTTAGAACAAGTTATCTAATAACTCGTCGTCAACTCGATTTGCCAGAGTTACTTTCAACTTAGGCGTTCTTTCCATTTCACGCTTAATCGCAAAGTTTGCTTCTTCATTACGGGCCCAGCTACGACGCGCAATACCGTTGTTAACATCAAACAACAACATCGATTTCAATCGACGTTCTGCGTCTGTTGTACCGTCAAGCAACATACCAAAACCACCGTTTGTTACTTCCCCCCAACCTACACCGCCACCGTTATGGATAGATACCCAAGTCGCACCACGGAAACTATCACCAATAACATTGTGAATAGCCATATCCGCTGTAAAACGGCTGCCATCGTAAATGTTAGAAGTTTCACGGAATGGTGAATCTGTACCTGATACATCGTGGTGATCACGACCAAGAACAACAGGGCCAATCTCGCCGCTGTTGATTGCATCGTTGAATGCTTTTGCAATTTCCATACGACCTTGTGCATCGGCATAAAGAATACGAGCTTGTGAACCAACAACTAACTTGTTTTGCTTAGCGTCTTTAATCCAAGTGATGTTATCTTGCATTTGCTGCTGAATTTCTTCTGGTGACTCTTCCATAATCTTGTTCAGCACGCTTGCTGCAATAGCATCTGTTTTATCTAAGTCTTCTGGCTTACCAGAAGTACATACCCAACGGAATGGACCAAAACCGTAGTCAAAACACATAGGACCTAAGATATCTTGAACATATGAAGGGTATTTAAAGTCGATACCATTTTCCGCCATAACATCACCACCAGCACGTGACGCTTCTAGCAAGAATGCGTTACCGTAGTCGAAGAAGTAAGTACCACGAGCAGTGTGTTTGTTAACTGCATCAGCATGACGTTTAAGCGTTTCTTGAACCTTAGTTTTAAATACTTCAGGCTCTTCACGAATCAATCTGTTCGACTCTTCATAGCTAATATCAACTGGGTAATAACCGCCTGACCAAGGGTTGTGTAATGACGTTTGGTCAGAACCTAAGTGAACAAAGATTTCTTGTTCGTAGAAAGCTTCCCACACATCAACAATGTTGCCGATGAAAGCAATAGAAACAACTTCTTCATTTGCTTGTGCTTGCTTAACACGAGCAAGTAAATCGTCCATGTTATCAACTAGCTCATCAACCCAACCTTGTTCGTGACGCTTAATAGCGGCTTTAGGATTCACTTCTGCACAAACAGTAATACAGTTTGCGATGTTACCAGCTTTAGGCTGCGCACCACTCATACCGCCAAGACCTGCTGTTAGGAAGATCTTGCCCTTAGGTGTTTCATCTTTGTTCAGTACTTTACGGAATGCATTCATTACAGTGATAGTCGTACCGTGAACGATACCTTGAGGACCAATATACATGAATGAACCAGCTGTCATTTGACCGTACTGGGTAACACCTAACGCGTTGAACTTTTCCCAGTCATCTGGTTTAGAGTAATTAGGGATCATCATACCGTTAGTTACAACTACACGAGGCGCATCAGTTGAAGATGGAAACAAGCCCATAGGATGACCTGAATAAATGTGTAACGTTTGATCAGCTTCCATTTCACTTAAGTACTTCATAGTTAATAAGTACTGAGCCCAGTTTTGGAAAACCGCACCGTTACCACCGTAGGTGATCAATTCTTCAGGGTGCTGTGCAACCGCAGGATCTAAGTTATTGTCGATCATTAACATGATACCAGCCGCTTGTTCGCATTTAGCTGGGTAATCAGAAATTGAGCGAGCTTTCATTTCATAGTTAGGCTTAAAGCGGTACATGTAAATACGACCGAAATCTTTAAGTTCTTGTGCGAACTCAGCAGCTAGTTCTTTGTGCCACTCTTTTGGAAAGTAACGTAAAGCATTTCTTACCGCTAATAGCTTCTCTTCTGCTGATAAAATGTCTTTGCGCTTAGGCGCACGGTTTGCATCTGCTGGATAAGGTTTAGCTGCAGGTAATTCGCTAGGAATACCTTGTTTTATACTATTTTGAAATTCTTGGAAATTCATCTTTGCTTTCCCACTTATTTATCAAGATTAACGGTAAATGCTTGTGACTTAACTAATTCAACCATGGCATCAATGTCTGGCTTTAATAGTCTGTCCTCTTCTAACTTCGCTACTTTGCTACGAATTAACTGGAAGTTTTGTTCAATAATTTCAGAACAAGTGTTCGGTCTTCTAAACTCGATTGCCTGCGCTGCGTACATCAACTCGATTGCAAAAATCTTATCTAAGTTACCTAAGATTTGATTAAGCTTACGACCAGAAATACTGCCCATAGATACGTGATCTTCTTGTCCCATTGAAGTAGGAACACTATCTGCTGATGGTGGGAAACAAAGTGATTTGTTTTCTGTTACCAAAGCCGCTGTAGCGTATTGAGGGATCATCATGCCAGAGTTCAAACCACCAGAAGTAGTAAGCAGTCTTGGTAAACCATGTAAACCTTCTAACATTAAGTAACAACGACGATCTGAAATATTACCTAATTCAGCAGCAGCAATTGATGCATAGTCTAGAACCATAGCTAAAGGTTGACCGTGGAAACTACCACCCGAGATAGCTTCTTCGCTGCTGATAACAATCGGATTGTCTGTTACTGAGTTCATCTCAATCTCAACCATGTCCAGTAAATGTGCATAAGCGTTGCGTGAAGCACCATGAACTTGAGGAATACATCTTAATGAATACGGGTCTTGGACACGGTCACAGTCTGTATGATCAGACATGTTTTGCGAGTCTGCAAAAAACGACCACATGCGCTCAGCTACTTTCACATTACCAGGGAATGGACGAGTCGCATGTAACTCAGCTCTGAATGGTTGTTTGCTGCCTTGCATGCCTTCGATACTCATAGCACCAGCAATATCGGCTAGGTCTAATAAATAACGCATCTTAGTTAGCGCAGTAATAGCGTGAGATAAGATAAACTGAGTACCATTAATTAGCGCTAAACCTTCTTTGGCATGCAACTCCATAGGCTCTAAGCCGTTTTCTTTTAACGCTTGAGCAGCAGGTACAGTTTTACCTTCTTCTGCAGACCAAAACTCACCTTCACCTAAAAGAGGCAAGAATAAATGAGATAAAGGAGCTAAATCACCAGAAGCACCAACAGAACCTTGTTCAGGAACTACAGGAATAAGGTCTAGTTCAATAAACTTAAGCATTCTTTCTACAGTTTCTAAACGAATACCAGAGAAGCCTTGGCTTAGTGCATGAACCTTAGTGATCAACATTAACTTAGAGATCGACTTTTTAATTGGTTCACCCACGCCAACCGCGTGAGTGATAAGTAAGTTCTTTTGCAACAGGTGTGTTTCTTGCGGAGAGATTTGAGTATCACATAGAGGACCGAAACCTGTGTTGATACCGTATACAGCTTCATCCGAAGCCGCCATTACTTCTACATTTTTGCGACTCGCATTAATTTTGTCTAATGCTTCTTGGCAAAGCTCGGCTTTTACACTGCCATTAGCAATTGCATTTACCGTATCAAGATCTAGGCGATCAATACCGTATTTAAATGTCATCTTAAGTTTCCTAACTCATTTAAGAACAATAAAACTATGCTAGCTTGCCGTCTAAGTTTTATAAATGCATAATTATCGAAACTTATTCCGGCTTTATCGAACTAAAAGGTTAGAGCTAAAATGCAAGTCCATGACGTAGACCTACGCTTGTTAAGAATATTCGTTGCAATAGTTGAATCAGGTGGTCTATCAGCTGCGGAATCTAGGCTTAATATAGGTAGATCAACCATAAGCTCTCACCTTGCAGACTTAGAAGTTAGACTTGGTATAAAGCTATGTAAGCGCGGCAGAAGTGGCTTCGAGCTTACAGAGCCGGGTAGAATAACTTACCAAGCAAGCTTAGAGTTGTTACAACAATGTGAAGCTTTTACAACCACAGTTGCCAGTTCCAAAAATGAGTTATCAGGACGAGCAACAATAGCAATCATAGACACCTTAGTTAGTGATCCTCGATGCGGCGTTGCCAAAGTTATTTCATCGTTAAAATCAAAGAGCAATAATATTCAATTCGATATAAATGTGTGTGAAGCTCGGGAAGTTGAAACCTCGGTCGTCAATGGTCGTTCACTCATTGGTTTAGGAGTTAGTAGGCATCATATTCGTGGTCTTGATTACTATCCGCTCTACAATGAAACCAACTTTTTATATTGCGGTATAGGCCATCCTTTATTTGATTGTCCTCCTGCCAAAACAAATGCTTTATTGCGTGAATCTGAAGTAATTTCAAGTAATTACATGAGAGATAAAGAAACAAGGAATGATAATTTAAACTACAAAAATACAGCAACAGCTTACCATGACGAAGGTATTGCTCACCTTATTCTTTCCGGTCAATTTATTGGTTATTTACCCGAACATTACGCCAATGAGTGGGTAAACAAAGGATTATTCAAAGTGATCCAACCGGAAAAATACAACTATCAAATTCCGTTAATGTTGATCACTTCGAAAAGCAACTCAGCTTCACCATTAGCTACCGCACTTATTGAAGAGATCAAAGATACTCATTTACCGCAGGAAGAGTAAAAGTTTGTTCACGGACTTAATATTAAAGGCTTGCATATAGCCTCAAGAGACATATATAAGATGAAACAAGCAAGGATTAGCTAAATGAAAAAAATAGTTTTCTTAATTCTAATAAGCTTTTGTGCATTGGCTGAGAATACTCACCTATGTTTTCAGTTTGAAGAAGCAATGGAGCAAGCTGAAAACCTGAACTTGCCTTATTACCAACAGCAGCTGTCACTTCACCAAAATAATTTGGGTTTACAAGGCGACTCGTTAAAGATAGATAGTATGTATCATACAGATCAGTATGAGCGCAGAATCCAAGTATCTCCCTTCAACATTGATAAAGAACGCTCAGATATTGCAAATCAAATACTTTCTAACTCATACGATAAATTAGAAAACATTAAACGATATCAACTAGCTATTATTTTAATGCACTATGACAATGCTGATAACTTTAGAGCAGCTCTTAAAATAGTGAGAGAAATACGATCTGATAGTCCAACCTTTCCGAACGTTAATTGGCTTATTTGCGCAGCTGAAGATCGATATAGGTTGAAGACCGACTTACCACAAATTTGGGGAACACAGTTGGATACGCACGGGAATATTCGTGAGCCCTATGCTCATAATGCTAAGTCTAACTCTGAAAAAACCTTGTGTTTTGAATAATTACTCCTAAAACTTAAGCCGTTATCAACATTCCATCATCTTTTAAACTCAGCTTTTTGATAACTGTTATCATTTACAGATAAAATGATATGTTATATCATAAATTAAATTCTTGTTATCTGAGGACGTTTTATTTATGAAAAAAGGCATACATCCTGATTACCGCGAAGTAGCATTTCACGATACCAGTGCAGATCAAATGTTTATTATTGGTTCGACAATCAAAACTGACAGAACCATAGAGTACAAAGGCAAAACCTACCCGTATTTTACTATTGATATTTCTAGTGCTTCTCACCCTTTCTATACAGGTAAACAACGTGACGTGAAGAACGACAGCCGTGTGGCACAGTTTAATAAGCGCTTCAAACTTGGTAGTAAAAAGTAATGAAGGTATTGAGTTTTTTAAAATGAAAGTATTGAGTTCTTTAAAAAGTGCGAAAAGCAGACATCCTGGCTGCCAAGTAGTAAAACGCCGAGGCCGCGTTTACGTGATCTGTAAGGACAACCCTAGATTCAAAGCAGTTCAAGGCAAATCTAAGTAACAAAAACAAAAGCTGAAAATAGTAAAAGTTAATAGAGCTGTTTAGAAGAGTTCCCTGTTGATTCTACTCTGCTCTAAGTTGGGCTGGGGTTAACCCAGTCCAGCGCTTAAATGCTCTGCGAAAGTTAGTAACATCACTAAACCTTAACTTTTTCGCCACTTCACCATTGTTTTGCTTACACACCACAAGTTCAAATATCGCTTGTTGCTTGCGCACTGCATCTTGCAGTTGTTGAAAACTAACTCCTGTTAGTTTTAATTTTCGCTTCAAAGTAGCAGGACTCACCGCTAGTAATTCAGCAACTTGTTCTAAATTGGCAACATCATTTTTTTGCAACGACTTATATATGTATTGCAAAGCGCCTACTTCATTGCCATCGAGTCTCAACTGACGACATTGCTGCAATAAACTCACTCTGGTGAATGAAGGACAAGGTTGGATCTCATTTGTTAAATGCTCACCATCCAGTTTTATCCAATTAATAGGCTGAGAAAAATTTAACCTACGGCCTAGGTTTTCTTCATATTGGTAAATATTTCGAGGGCGTTCAGCTTCAAAACAAAATGAATAAGGAATGAGCCGACCGCATAACTTCTTGCTTGAATGATAAATAGCTGAACATAAGACCTCAAACATAAAATTTCGTTGCTCATCATGCACCGATGTATTTAGTAAAAAATACCAATCACCTTGGTGATACTTAACTTCACCAAAGGCAAAAGGAAACAAATAAGGCTGGTACAACTGAAACACTCTAACAACTTGCTGCAAATCTCTGGCATTTTCTAGCAAGGTTGCAAACTTTGACGATTGAATACTTAACAAACGACGTCCCAACATAAAACTCAAATCTTGGCTTCGTGTTTGTTTCTGGCAATTGTTTATCAGCTGAGAGAGTTGTGTCGCGCTAATTTGATGTTCCGAATTGGTTAAGTCTTGCTTAAACAACCCAGTACCTCGAAGTAGCGACTCTAGCCCAGCGCCACGACTCATAGCTAACTCAATAAGCACGGTTGCCCAAATCTGAGTTTTATGTCGTTTATCGCTAGGCCAATAAATGTCCATGTGTTATCCCACTTTATGCAACCCGACTACGTTGTAGTTTTTTCTCTTCCATACGCTCATTTAGCAGGCTAAATGCTTGTTCAGCACTAGTAAATTCTTCCCTAGCACAACGGCTCAAAGTGAAAGAAAAAGAAGTGGCAGCCATAGAATCTGAAGCCTTAATCGAAACTCCAGCCAATGCTTTTTCAAACTGTACTTGCATCAGTTTTGCTTGCTGTTTATCGCTATCGGTCAGCATCACAATAAACCTATCTCCAGCATATCGGCACAGTAAATCTGTAGTGCGTAAGTTCATTAAAAACAATTCGGATAATTCTCGCAGAATTCTGTCACCAGCATGATCGCCATGCTGCACAATAAATTGATCAAAATAATCAATATCAACCATCATCATTTGAATATTTTGTGTCGGGGTTTGAACTATGTGTTCATCTAATCTTTTTTGCATATATTGAGCACCATAAAGACCAGTAATAAAATCGATAGAACTATGGTCACGGCATAACAGTTCACGTTTGCGTAATTGTTGATTAATTTGCAGTTGCTCTTGATGCCACTGGTAAAGAGCAATAGACATAAGAATCATACCAATTGGCGCTGGAATCGATTCATATGCAGACAACCACCAATACTCTGCTGGATAATGTAAGAACTCGTCTAAAAAGTCTGCTAGCACAGCGACATGCATAAACACCAAGCCAACCGTCATTAAATTCGTTAATTTTCCCGCAGGCCTACTTACTAGTGTTGCAATCAACCACATAATTGTTACTGCAACTATGCCCCCTTCTCCAATCAAGTCAGTGGTATCAATATCATCAATCGGTTTTAGTGTCCCCATTGCAAAAGTCAAAAATAAAGTGAGCATTATCATAGACAAAGCAAACAGAACTAATTTGAAATGGGTTCTTAACAGATCTAATTTCATTAAACGCGTCCAATAAACTAACTGGGCGTAAGTGTATTGCTATCACCTACTTTTAACAGGGTCATATTAGCTCAAGATATTTACAAAATTGTGAAAGCAATCTGACAAAATCGACTAAATTGCAGAAAAATTCAGGCGTGAAAGCAGGTTAATTTAGCTCGAAAGTTAAATTAAATGAGTCTAATTAGGCGCTAAATTAAGTTTTTCCCTAAATTAAACATTTTGCAGCAATACACTTGTCATCTTCGCCTCATAGATTGTCGCTGTTTACTTCAACACCAATTCTAATAAAGGCAACACAATGAAACACAAGATGGGAAAAAACTTCAAAGCCAAACTGGTGACGCTAAGCTGCTTAACTGCTTTAGGTTTATCTGGAAATCTAAACGCAGCAGATTTAACAGGTACGGTAACAGACCAAAAAAACTCAGTTAAGTTTGAAGGTGCTTTAGTTGAAATAAAAGAGCTAGGGATAAAAGCGGTTACCACTAGAAATGGTTCATTCCGTTTCGACAACCTAGCTAACGGCGAGTACACATTAGAAATTACTTATCTTGGTATGGGCAAAAAACAGTTTCCATTAAAGGTCAGTAATCAACAAGATATCAACTCAACATTCAAGATTGGCACAACAGATGAATTAGAAGAAGTTGTTGTTTTTGCGCAAAGATCTGCCCAAGCTGACGCTATCAACCGCCAAAAGAACGCAAAGAGCTTAAAATCAATTGTATCTGCTGATTCAATTGGCCAATTCCCAGACCAAAACGCTGCAGAAGCTCTACAACGTTTACCAGGTATGTTTATCCAACGAGATCAAGGCGAAGGTCGATTTGTAGGAATCCGAGGCATAGATCCAAACCTAAATAACGTAACAATTAACGGCGCTAATATTCCTGCACCTGAAGCTGGAGTTCGTTCAGTAGCTATGGATGTGATCCCAAGTGAATTGATACAAGGTTTAGAAGTCAGTAAAACCGTTACACCAGACATGGACGCTGATGCTATCGGCGGCTCAGTTGAAGTAAAAAGTTTAAGTGCCTTTGATCGTACTGGCGAAACCTTCAGTTTCACTGCTCAAGCAAGCTATAGCGATATAGAAGAAACTTCGAGTCCAAAGCTATCTGGCAGTTATACCAACATTTTCGACTTAGATGCAGGCAAGCAACTTGGTGTTGCAACAGCGATTAGTTATTTCAAACGTGAATTCGGCTCAGATAATGTTGAAACCGACGGTGGCTGGATGGAACTTGAGTTAGAAGATGCTGAAACAGAGCAAGATGTAGAGTTTTTTGGTGCCGAAGAAATCGAACAACGCAATTACCAAATCACTCGTGAAAGATTAGGTATGGCTTTAAACTTAGACTTGATTACTAGCGTCACCAGCCAATACTACCTTCGCACTTTGTTAAGTGAGTTTTCCGATGATGAGTATCGTCAACGTAACGAATTCAAGTTTGAAGACGGCAAACTCGTCAATCAAACGGCCAATTCTCTAACCGTTGTTGATGCTGAAATGGACAGAGATACTAAAGACAGGCAAGAAGACCAATCTATCTTCTCTACTGTTATTGGTGGTGAAAACCGAGTAAAGGATTGGTTATTTGAATACAACTTAGGCTATAGCAAATCTAAGGAAGAAGAGCCTAATCGTATTGACGTTGCCTTTGCCGGCGAAGAATTGGAGATGTCTTATTTAAGTTCGGGACCAATTCCAACTCTAGTGCTTAACGACGCGAGTATGGAACAGTTTGAATTAGACGAAATTGAGACTAATGACAATCTAACAGAAGATAAAGAGCTGAGTTTTAAGTTTGATGCATCCACCAGCATTGAATTATTGAACACTCAAGGCACAGCTAAATTTGGTGCTAAACACAGAGACAGAGAAAAGTTTAATCGCATTGATGTAAAAATCTATGACGGTGGATTCGATGATGTAACTGCAGCTAACTTCAGTACAAACGCTCCTGATTGGCAGTTAGGTAACTTTGGTCCTGGATTAAGTCGAAGTCAGATATCTAGCTATGTGAATGATAACTTGTCCCAGTTCGAGTTAAATGAAAATGAATCCCAAGTTGCCACTCAAGGCGAAAGCTACACAAGTGAAGAAAGCATCACAGCAATCTACGCTATGGTTGACTTAGATTTTGATAAGTTAAACCTAGTTGCGGGCTTGCGTTATGAGTCTACTGACTTCTCTACTCGTGGTAATCGCGTAACCCTAGACGTGAATG
Organism: Psychrosphaera sp.; assembly: GCA_965221615.1. Classification (GTDB taxonomy): domain Bacteria; phylum Pseudomonadota; class Gammaproteobacteria; order Enterobacterales; family Alteromonadaceae; genus Psychrosphaera. The sequence continues at coordinate 2,870,931 of OZ244904.1, forward strand.
AAGATACCGAGAGTGAAACAGTTACAACCCAAGCTTGGGCTGTAGACAAAGACTATGATCACTTATTCCCAAGCATCAATGTTAAGTACGACTTTTCTGAAAAGTTGGTAATGAGAGCAGCCTATACAGAAACGCTCAGTCGCCCTAACTTTGGTGACTCTGCAGCTTTTCAAATCATCGAGGTAGAAACTGAAGATGGTGAAACTGAACGTAAAGCTGAGGTCGGTAACCCTGAACTTAATCCTTATGAAGCCACCAATCTAGACTTATCAGTAGAGTATTATCCTGGCCGCATAGGCGTATTATCAGCAGGTTTATTCCACAAAGATATTGATAACTTCATCATACAAGAAGAAGTACAGGACAACGGTTCTTGGGATGGATTTGAAGAAGTATTGCAACAAGTTAACGGTGGTTCTGCTCATATTACAGGTATTGAATTAGCTTGGAACAAAAGCTTTGATTCAGGCCTTATTTTAGCGACAAATGCGACCTTAACGAGTGCAAGCGATAAGTTACCGAGTCAATCAGATAAAATTGGTAACTTCACCATAGGTTATGAAACCGAGAGTGTAAGTGCCCGTTTGAGCACAAGTTATAAAAGTGAAGCTTTCTTATTCGAAGATGCCGACAGAAAGGTTTATGAAGACAGCCACACTCAAGTTGATTTAAATGTTAAGTATTACGTTAACGATAGAAGCTATATCTACTTCAATGCAGTTAACTTAACTGACGAAGCTTATTACTTATACCACGGCAGTACTAACTACAACTATCAATACGAGGAATACGGCAGAACTTTTGAAATCGGTTTTACCTACAACTCATTTTAATAGTAAGTAATACGGGTTCTAACGAGCCCGTTCTCTAAAATTTATACATAAAGCTACGCATTAAGAATCAGATAAATGAATATTCAGCTTAAACTTACCTTTTTTAGCCTTGTACTATTTTCCGCTTCAGGTGGAGCAACAACGCCTGATGTGAACTTTCTTGCCTTTGGCGATGGCGGCTACCACGTGGACTATCCCAAAACAAAGCACATTAAAAAACCGAAAAATCGACAACAGTTTTTGGTCGCCGAAATAGCAGATTGGTTAGAAGAACATAGACCAATAGAAGATTTTGATCATGCTCCGATTCACGTATACCCAGGAACGAATATCGCAACGGAAAAAGGAGGAGCTTTAGCTGTTGGAACGGCTATGGCTGAATACTGCAAAACCTCGAAGTGTGAATTTGGAATTCAGCTTGGCGACAACATTTACCCAGACGGTGCCGATGCTAATGATGGTAAAGATGATCAACAGCGTATGAAGGATTTAATTTTGAAGCCTTTGCAACCATTGTTGCAGCAAAATAGTGACTTTATCGTGTATTCAGCATTAGGTAATCACGACTGGAAAACATCCAGAAAAGGCGTCGCCCTACAAACCGAATGGATGCAACAACAACCTAATTTTCATATGGACAGCCAAGGATATTACCGTTACAAAAAAGGTGAACAAGGTAACGATGTAGAGTTTTTTGTCTTAGATACCAATATGTTACTGTCAGCAACGCCCTTCTATGAGGCCCCTTTAAATCCTGATGGCAGTGAGATGTCAGTTGCTAAAGCCAAAGCACAAGGTTTAGGCAAGTATGAAAATCCAGAACCTCATGAACGACCAAAAGCAGGTGAAGATAAAAAACAACTTGAGTGGTTAGTCGAAGGTTTAAAAAAGTCGAATGCTAAATGGAAGGTAGTTTATGGTCATCATATCTTATGGTCGGTTGGAGGCACTAAGTATGCTGAGGGACATGTGTTAAGAAAGTTACTAATGCCTGCATTATGTGAGTATGCCGATGCCTATATTGCAGGTCACGAACATGATTTGGAACTGTTAACCGATGATTGCTCCAAATATGGACAAGCAAGCAAACCTAAATTGCCTTTGATTATAAGCGGTGCAGCTTCAAAAATGCGTGGGCAACATCGTAATTTTGCCAACTGGCAAGAACAACATTACAAAGAAATGGACTATATCTGGGGTAAAGATTTTGTTTGGGGTTTTGCTAACATTAATTTGAACATTAATAATAATGCGTTAACCGTTGATTTCTTTACTACGCCAAGGGATGGCTCAGGCAAACTAGTGAAAGAAACAAGCTTTAGCTTCGAGCGACGCAGTATTAATTAACCCAAATCTAATAAACCCAACTCAGGCTAATCATTTTGAAATAAAGGGAACGTCATAATGAAGCAAGTTCCCTTGCCTACCTCACTCTCAACATCAATCGTGGCTTCATGATCTTGCAAGATCCCGTAAGATATAGATAACCCTAAACCTGTACCAACACCTACGGGCTTAGTGGTAAAAAACGGAGTAAATAATTTATCTAGATCTTCTTTTGAAATTCCTGAGCCTGTATCCGCTATCTTCAATACCACAGCTTCATTCTTAAGTTCAGTACTTACCTTTATCACGCCACCATCTTCCATGGCTTGCTTAGCATTAACCAGTAAATTAACAAAAACTTGCTGTAACTGACCTGCATTGCCTTTAATCATACAACTGTCAGCCATTTCTTTTTCTATTTCACAATTGTATTTCAACTCATTCCATACCAACTGAATTGAGTCATCCACACATTCATTTAAGTCGACTTCAACGTACTGTTGAGTGTCTGCGTGAGAGAAAGATTTTAAGCCACTGACAATTTCTTTTATTCGAGTAAGGCCCCCTTGAGAAGCGCCTAGTAGCTCACCAACATCTTGTCTAATAAAGTCGATGTCGAGTTGTTCCCAAACTTTATCTAATTTAGCTTTGCCTTCAACATTATTTTCCAGCAACGACGGTAGTTCAGCCAATAACTCATCGATCGATTCAATATAATCAGCGAGGGTTTCATAGTTACTTAAAATAAACCCTATCGGGTTATTAATTTCATGGGCTACACCAGCGGCTAACTGACCTAAAGAAGCCATTTTTTCAGATTGAACAAGTTGCTTTTGAGCATCATCAATCTGCTCATAAGCTTGTCTTAATTCTTTGTATTTACTTTGTAAACTAACCGCTGCAGTTTTGCGTTGAATAGCTAGAGTTAGCATAGCTCTTGATGACTCAACAGTTTGCAGTTTAAACACGTCCATTTCTTCATCTTTATATAAGAAACAGGCAACACCTAAACTTTTTTTAAGGTTGAACATAGGTAAGGCAAAGCTGTAATCAAATAGAGAAGTATCGACGCCTAAAGTATCGGGATCTAAGATCTGACTTTCCATTGATTCAGATTCAACAATCTCTAACAATTTTCCAGGCTTTAATTGGTTAACGAACTCATAGCTGTTTTTAACGTTCTCGGCTTCGCCGTAAACGTTGTATTTACTGGTTGTTCCCGTCTCTTTTTTCTCAAGTTGAAAAAAGATACAAGCTGACTTATTTAAAAACTCCCGGGTCCTACGTAGAAATACTTGAACAATTTCCGTTACTGTATCGACATGCCAAATATCAGCAGAAAGGCCAGTCAGATAAGAAAGCTGCTGTTGTTTTAAATCGGCTTCACCGAACTTAACCTTGAGTTCTTCACTGGATTTGTATATCTCCAGAGACTTTTGCTCTAGCAATTCCTCAGCTTGTTTTCTCGCTTTTTTCTCACGCTCTAATGAACGCTGCAGCCTAGCTATTTTCTTTTCTAACTCGTCGCTCACTATTAGTTCCGTAAATTCTGAAGCCTTCTCACAATTTATATTTTGGCCTGTTAATCAAAATAACTTCTTATAATTTAGATTGTTAATTCTTTTTCTGCACTATAATTTTACTTAGGGTTGACGATCTTTTATACCATAGTGAGAACAATAAACCGTCCCAACCCGTAACATAAAAGATAAAACATCGTAATTGATTGTGGTAAATCATTTGTTTAACAAATTAAACAGCATAACCTGTGCCACGGCTATCTATGTTTACTCTTTACATTTTATTATATAAAAGATAAACACAATCTAGTGTAACCAAACTAACTGACAGTGACTGAGATGACGGATAAATTAAAGCTCTTATTGATTGATGATGAAGTTGAAATTTTAAATGCGCTCAAGAGAGTGCTGAGAAAGTACTATGACATTTCAAGCTTTAGCGATCCTTATGAAGCTATTAGCGCATTGGAAGAGCATCAATTTGCCATCATAATTTCAGATATGAAAATGCCAATTATGGACGGCGCTAGTTTTTTAGCGAAAGCCAAAGACATTTCTCCAGATAGCGTAAGGATATTGTTAACGGGTTATTCTGATATGGACAGTACAGCCCGAGCTATTAATGAAGGTAATATTTTCAGTTACGCCAGTAAGCCATGGAATAATGAAGATTTAAAACAACTGCTAGATAACGCCACTGAACATTATCAGCTAAAAAAAGAAAACAAAGAGTTAACCGGTAAATTAACGGCGGTGAACAAAAAGCTAAAAGAATTTAATGCGAATTTAGAATTAAAAGTAAAACAACGCAGTAAAGCTCTAGCAGAGTCAAATCAAAAATTGAAATCATCAATTCAAAAGCACAGAAGTATGTTTCAGCAAATCCTCGATATGGTGTCTTTAATCATCGAAGATCGTACCAAGGACAAGTTGGGTCATAACAAAAGAGTAGCCTTGCACTGCAAGTTATTAGCAGAGCATATGGGTTGGGATAGAAATCGTATCATCAATACTTACATTGCCGCGTTAGTACATGATGTAGGTAAAGTTTCACTTTCTGATGAGTTGCTAGATCAACCTGAACACGAGCTAGATCAACAGCAAAGAATGGAGTTTAACCAGCACGCAGAAGCTGGCGCTGACATTATTCAACAACTGCCACAGCTTGAAGGTATTGCCAAAATAGTACGCCACCAATTTGCTAACGTTTCAACCAAGGAAGATGAACAGATAGGTTCTCCAGTCGAGTCGAGACTAATTCGTCTGGTTGCTGATTACGACGCTCTACTACTAGGTTTTAAAACGGGTAACAATTTAACCCCTGAAGAAGCAATTGACTTTATCAAAGAAAATACAGATTACTTATACGACGAAGCATTATTAGCAAAATACCAAGAACTATTGGCAAAGCTACCAGATATGCAAATTAATGAATTGGACTATTTCTTATCAACGGATAAGTTAGAAAAAGGAATGAGCGTAGCGGAGAATATTCTGAATAAGAATGGCGCTGTGTTGTTAGCTAAAGACGCCATCCTTACCGATAATATTATTGAAAAGTTAAAGCAATACGAAAAAGCCAACAACTTCCAACTTTCTATTTATGTTTACTAGCTTTTAATAAAAGTGGTGTGTTACAGCGCCACATTAGCACTAAAAGAGTTAGCAGAGCTTAGGGCAAAGCTTTGCTTGCTTAAAGACTTAGTGATCTTAAATAGGTTCTTTTGTTTTGGGCGGTCAGCGAAACTATTGATTTGTACCATAAGTCCGCTCGCTTCTTTAGGTAAACTGGCTAACTTCATTACTAACTTAGTCGTACCGTTTTCATGGCTAACGCCACTTTCACCTAAAGCCATAGGAAAAGCACCAAACTGTAGCTTCACCGTCTCTCTTAAGTACATTTCTAAAAATAACTCAGACTCCGCTTGGGAAAGTTCTCGTCCATCCAAATATTGATAGTGAGATTTCAACGTTGGTTCAATTAAATTGGTAGGGATAGTTACGTGTAATTCGTTAATGTTAGCGATAAATTTTGCATGAAATGTCACTGACTTTTGCTCCATAGCATGCGCTGCTGAAGCAACAAATATTAAAGCTATAACAAAAACAAAGTAGAAACGTTTCATAAACAACATGACCAGTAATTCAAGATACCTTGTTATCGGACACAGTTGTTAGTTCTTTAGGTTTGACTGGTCGAATGACGCATAATCTAATAGTACTCAGCACAACCGCCCAAAGTTAAAAAAAACCACACAAAAAAAAATAACAAAAAGGTTTAACTTACGAAAAACAGACAAAACACGACAATAAAAGCCGTTACCCTCAAAATAAAATGTTAATTGAAATTAACATGGATAATATTCTTCTGTTCTGAACTAACGATACTAAATAACGGAGAATAATTTTGAAAAAAAATAGCTTCTTAAAATTCTTGATACCAACAATAATGCTGTCTACAACATGGGCAGCTATAAGCAATACAAGTGGACAAAACGCGAACTTTGCCTACGAAGATAACTTTAAACTGATGGCATACAATGTATTCCTTTTACCCAGTTCAGTTTCTGATTGGTCACAAGCAAAACGCGCAGAATTACTCGGTGAGTCAGATATTGTTGATGGCTACGACGCAGTTATCCTTAGCGAATTAATTAACGATTCAGTTGCCGACTCTTTACTTGAAGCATTAGAAACTGAATACCCGTATCAAACTCCAGTATTAGCTCGTTCTCGAGAAGGTTGGGATGAAACCAGAGGAGATTATGTAACTACTGGCCAAGATGGAGGTGTTAGTATCATCAGCCGTTGGCCTATCGAAGAAAAGATCCAGCATATATACTCTGAAGCATGTAGTGCCAGTGATGAAATAGCCAGTAAAGGATTTGTATATGTTCGCCTTAACAAAAATGGTCAGCCTTACCACGTCATAGGTACTCATACTCAATCAGATTCTTATAGTCATCCTTTTCCGTGCAATAGTGGCGAAGCCGTAACAGCGCGAAAAAGTCAGTTTGAAGAATTACATAATTTTATAACTGAAAAAAACATTTCTCATGAAGAAATTGTTTTTATTGGCGGTGACCTTAACGTTATTAGAGATTCGGAAGAATACGATAGCATGGTTAATACACTAGAGGTGAGTGTACCGAACGTTTATGCTGGTAAACAATATTCTTGGGACCCAACATCCAACGGTATAGGCAGCGAACAATATCCATCCTATGATAGAGGTCAGCAGCTTGATTATATTTTTGTGTCAGCTCGTCACAAACAGCCTTCATATTGGCATAACCTGACGTTAGATCCCGTATCTCCAGTATGGTTTAATGTATACAATTTCCAAGAGTATTCAGATCATTATCCCGTTGCTGCATTTGCATATGCAGATCATACAACTCAAACTTCAAGTTATCGTGCAGTTAACAAGCCATACAACAATATTCGTATTCGCAGCAATGCAACTAATCAATACGTAACTCTTGATTCAAATGACAATGATGGCTGGTTGACCGCTACAGGTGCGGCTAGCAGTGATACAACATCCATGAAAATGGACAATTGGTATCCTACTGAAAATGCATTTTGCATAAAAAGCAATGATTACGTGTCGATTCAAGGCAATGCTAGAGATGATTACTATTGGAATTGGTGGGCTCAAAACTTAACAGGACAATATGGCTATTACAGCAAGTACAATGACCCATCAAATCGTTTACGCGTCCGAATTTTAAACGATGATGGTGATTGCTTAAAACACGGAGATCAAGTTGCATTTATTGATGGAAACACATTAACTGCAGGCATTCCTGATTATGCTCTAACAGTATGGCCTACAGGCTCTTGGAAAAACTATATCTTTTTATGGTCTGACATTGATAGCATAAGTGACAATGAAACATTCACAATTGAAATGAACACTCCACAATTTGAAGATTGGAGTAACCAACTGAGGTATGTACGATAATTCTGCCCCGGCAAGTTAACGACGGCTTGCCGGTGTTCAGCCTCTTAGTATCTAGTCTCATACTCACTCGTGCCATCTATAACTCCGAAAGTACTGACGAAGTGCGCCTATTGCAAAATGGCTACTTTCCCCTAAAATTCGTTTTCTTCTCTCTTGCTAGTATTTTTTCTTGCTAATGCCATGCAGCTAAACAAACAACTAATTAAAAATACCATCAAGTTGGGCTGGCCCATCTCGCTACAAAACATTCTGGTTACTTTACTCAGCATGATAGATGTCATCATGGTTAGTCATTTAGGAGAAACAGCAGTTGCTGCCGTAGGCTTGGGCAACCGAGTTATATTTGTCTTTATGGTGATTATTCTGGGCCTAGGTTGGGGCGTGGGAATTTTATCTGCGCAATATTTTGGAGCGCGGCAAACTTATAAGATACGTCGCTCTATTTTAATTGGTTGTTGCTACGGCATATTGGCGTTAATTCCAATAGTACTGCTCAGTTTTCATTATTCTGGCGAAATTATTGGCTTAGGCTCTAGTGATACTGAGGTGATAGCACTAGGTCAAAGTTATCTTTGGATTGTTACTCCGAGTTTGTTTTTTGTTGCCATTATTATGGTTTTTGAAAATTCACTTAGGAGTATGAACTTAGTCAAACTGCCACTTTGGTTCAGCACAATCTCAATTATTTTAAACATAATTTTGAATTACTGGTTAATCAATGGCGGCTTAGGCATACCAGCACTTGGTGTTGAAGGTGCAGCTTGGGCCACAACGATATCCAGAGTATTTCAAGCTGCCATTTTGTTATACGCAATTCATCATTTAAAACTGGCCATTTCAATTAAAAAAAGGGATTTCAAGCTACTTAGTCGTCGCAAAGATTGGAGTAAAATGATTCGGCTAGTCCTGCCTATGATGTTTGGTTTTGGACTTTGGTCTGTTGGAGCGTTTTGCTACCAGCTTATTTTTGGCCGAATGGGAACACAGGAACTCGCGGTAATCAGTATGTTGCTGCCAATTGAAGGTATGTTTTTATCACTATTCTTTGGTATCGCTTCTGCATGTTCGATAAACGTAGGCCAACATCTTGGTGCAAATAAAATGGAAGAAGCTTGGCAAACCGCAAAGCTCTTCTCTTGGTTATCTCCATTAATAGCTTGCTTATTCGGCTTAATAGTTATGCTTTCAAGTAAGTTATTACTTACACCCTACTCTGATTTAAACCCTAATACTCTAGAACTGGCACAACAAATTCTCGTAACAATGAGCTTATTAGCTTGGCTTAAAGTTACCAATATGACATTAGCGTTAGGAGTGCTAAGAGCAGGAGGCGATAACAAATATTTATTGATGGCTGACATAACTGGGATGTGGGTGATCAGTTTGCCTTTAACTTGGCTATGTGCATTCCATTGGGAACTTAGCCTTATCTTTGTTGTTATTGCAGCCTACTCTGAAGAAGTGACTAAGGGTTTATTTTTTGTTTTTCGGGTAAAAAGTAAACGTTGGATGCGCAACCTTACTCAATAACCTTATTCACTTTGATATCAAGTCTTTTTGCCAGTCTTGCTAAGTTTGCTCTGTCTACACCAAGCTGTTTTGCAGCTTGGGTCCAACTACCTTGATGCTGTGCTAGTGCTTTCTTAACCAACTGACGCTGCAGAGCATCGACTTGTTGCTTTAGAGGCAATTGCTCTGTTAATTCCGTGTTGTTCTGAATTAAAGGTTCAGCCGAGCTAATTGCTTTGCTTTTCAACTCACCACAATCATCAATCTGTAGTCGAACTAACTTGCGATTCTTCTCTCTAGCTAATGCCTTTAATGCGGTTCTTGTCAGTAAATGTTCTAGCTCACGTATGTTTCCAGGCCAATCGTAGTCTTGTAACTTATACAACAGAGCTGGTGTTGTCTTGATTTGCTCAACGCCAAGTTGTCGTTTCATTTTTTCAGTGAAAAAACCAATCAATAGTTCTAAGTCGCCTTCTCTATCAACCAGTGGTGGTGCTATGATTGGAAATACATTTAAGCGGTGATAAAGATCTTCTCTAAAGGTTCCGTTTTCCACTTCTTTGGCTAAATCTCGATTGGTTGCAGCTAGGACTCGTACATTCACTTTTTCAACTTTGTCTTGCCCTACCGGCTGAATTTCATTTTCCTGCAAAGCCCTTAATAACTTACCTTGAGCCGCTAATGGCAGCTCGCCAATCTCATCTAAAAATAAGGTGCTGTTATTCGCCAATCGAAACTTACCCATTCGGCTTTTTTCTGCGCCTGTATACGCTCCTTTCACATGTCCGAATAACTCACTTTCAACTAAGTTCTCAGGCAACGCAGCACAATTAAGATAGATCATAGGTAGCTTAGAACGCGACGATAATTTATGTAATTGATCTGCAATTAACTCTTTACCTGTGCCAGACTCCCCTTGTATCAATACACTGTATTCAGATGGTGCTACAAGTTTGATGTTTTTCTTTAGTTCTTGCATCGCAGGGCTATTACCTATCATTTCAGTTTCATCTAAATGACTACGGTATTGGCTTAACTCGTGAACTAAATGTTTGGAGCTCACAATGCTATTTTCTAGCTTAGCTATGGTTAGTGAAGTATGGAGAGAAACAGAAGCCATAGAAGAGATCACATCTAACGTTTGCGGATCAATGGTTTCAAATGCTCCAGGCTCCAAGCTATCGAGTGTTAACACTCCGATTAATTCTCGTTCGAAATACAGTGGGAACCCCATACATGCATGAATAGGTAACTCGCCTCTATGTCCAACAAGTAATCCATCGTATGGATCTGGTAAAGTGCAATCCGAATCAAAGCGAACAACAGTATCAGACTCGCTTATTTGTTCTAATCTAGGATTTGCTGTTAATTCAAAACGTCGTCCCAGAACTTCTTTCATCAAACCTTGTTGTGCTAAAGGTACCAACTGCCCAGACTGATAAGATAAAACCACAACTGCGTCGCACTTTATCATTTTTCGTACCGTCGATAACAAAGCATCAAAACGGTTTGTTGCCGTTACACCTTGAGCTAATTCAATTGCAGCACTTAATAAACTTTGTTGAGAAATAACTTCCATAAAAACACACTTTAAAGTCTTTTTGACACACAAGACAATAAGTCAAAAAGACTCTTATTTCAATTTTAATTATCCACTCAATTGATTTTAAAGGACTTTAATTTTGGCATTAAAGTTGATTTAGCTAAAAACAAATAAAGTTAGATCACTATTGCAGAGATGTTTTATGTATTCGCAGTTTTCTTTTAAAAACCACTATCAATTTGACAAGGTTCAGATGAATTACCAAAAGTGTATCACTGTTGGTAATTACATGATGATTTTTTCATTTTTATTCGTCAGTTTTTGTTTGATATTAAGTTTTGGTTACGAAACTTCCCTTAATATGGCGATCATTATTGCTGCGCATATACTGACAATTATCTTTGCAGCGGCTTTCAAAATTGGTTATGTGGTACGCTGTATTGGCGTGCATGGCCTAGGATTTAAGGTATTTTAAGCATGTTAAATATTACTGAACCAGAAAAAATCGAAAAAGGCTTTTTTGCCCAGCCTATTTTCAACTTGGCTTTTCGCAGTTTTTTCTTGCTAGCAGCTTTATTTTCAAGCCTTGGCCTAGCTATTTGGACATTAAATCTAAACGGTATTGCTCTACTCTCTCAAACAGGCCTTAGTGCACTTGTTTGGCATACTCATGAGATGATATTTGCTTTCGCTGCAACAGTAGCAGTCGGCTTTGTACTAACTGCTGTGCAGACATGGACAGGTGTAAGTAGCGTTAAAGGTAAAGCAATGGCATTGCTTGTTGCTTTATGGTTGCTTATACGAACTCTAATCTGGCTCAACACCGAAAACTCTATCATTACGGCAGCAGTTGTTTCTGCGATTTGGTGGAGCTTAGTTGTTATCAAATTTAGCCAAATCGTATTTAAAGCCAACAATCAAAGAAACTATTTGTTTATCCCTATTTTCGCTGTTCTAGGGGCACTCAACCTAGCTATTTTAATTGCTGACCTTAACGGTTATCCAGCTTTGGCTATGCACTTAGCAAAAATAGCTGTTGTCATGTTTTGCTTAATTATGACTCTGGTTGGTGGCCGTGTTATTCCATTCTTTACAGTAAGAGGCGCTGGTACACCTCCTGCAGAGTCTTATGACCTTGTTGAAAAGATCATCATGCCTTTATCTGCAATAAGCGCAGCTTTGTATGCCGTCTCTTATATCTTCCCTATACCTATGATCACCGCTGGTGTTTTTGTTATTTTGGGCTGTTTACAGTTTGTTAGACTCAGTGGTTGGCATGGGACTAAAACCGCGAAAGTGCCTTTATTATGGTCTTTACACCTTTCATATGCCGCGATGGCTCTGGGATTACTGTTAATGGGTATCAGTTATTTCGTCACTGCTATAACGTTTAGCTCAGCCATTCACATAATTACGATAGGCGCTATGGGCTTAATGATTCTGGCGATGATGAGTCGCGTATCGCTAGGACACACAGGCAGAAAATTGGAAATCAAACCTATCATCATATTTTCATTTTTGTTGCTTAGCGCCGCAGCAATAGTTCGAATTCTACTACCTAGTTTAGGTATGCACTTAGCTGGATGGTCGTTTTCAGCACTGATGTGGATTTGCGCATTTGCATGCTTTTTATGGGTTTATACACCTATTTTATTTAAGCCAAGAGTGGATATTAAATTTGGTCTGAAAAAGGATTAGCCATAGCCAAAAGCCGTGATTTAAGTTAATAATACACGGCTTTTAATTTAATCTGGATTAACTATGGAACAGCAAGATCTGCTTACAGCTATTTTAAACTTTGGCACCTACTTTGGCCTATCAATCATTTTCTTAGTGATCTTCAAGTTCATTTATACCTTGGTAACACCACACGATGAGTGGCAATTAATCAAAGAAGAAAAAAATACCTCTACTGCCATAGGTTTTGGCGGAGCAATCGTCGGTTTTGCCATAGCTCTAGCTAGTGCAGCTAGTAACTCAGTTTCTCTTGTAGATTTTGCCGTATGGGGCGCGATTGCACTTGTTGCCCAATTGTTTGCTTTTGCTTTAGTACGTTATGGTTTTATGCCAAAGTTAGTTGAACGCATGGAACAAAACGAAGTGAGCGCTGGTGTTATTTTAGCTGCCGTGAATATTTCAATTGGTCTGTTAAACGCTGCTAGTATGAGTTACTAGGAGCAAGCCATGAAACGAACAAAACATATTAACTTGGACTTGCTACGCAAGAAACCATCAGACAAGGTTTTGAAATCTATAGCACTCGGTGTTGCAGCTTCAACCTTAACAGCTTGTGAAGGCGGTGAAGAAGTAGAAGTAGTCACTTCTGTTTTAGATTGTATTGATGACACTGTGATGAGTGTTGAACAATGCAGAGTTGCTTATCAAGATGCTCTCAACGAATCGGAAAGAATTGGCCCTAAATACTCATCTGAACAAAGCTGTGAATCTGAATTTGGTGATGATCAATGTCGTCGTAATTCTTTTGGTAGTTTTACTCCAATCATGGCGGGTTATCTGTTTGCAAATAGCCTATGGGACAATGACAATAGGCGTTATCTTGCCAGCCATAATCCTGTATATCGTTACTTTCGTCCATTCTCTTCGTTGCACAATAAGTTAGTTACTGCAGATGGTGAAATTATTGGTGACGACGATGAAGGTAAATTCAAGATGAAGAAGAAGTCACTGAAGAGAAAACCTAGTGTGACTAAAACCGTTTCTAGAGGTGGTTTTGGTTCAGTTGCTCGTTCAAAGTCAAGCAGCAGATCAAGCTGGGGTGGCTAAACTTTGTTGAGGATGCCTATTAAGCCAAGAAAGGACTGGCAGCAACAAGCTGATGAATTCGGGTTTAAGTTTCATACCATGTATGGGCAAACCTACTGGGATGAGTCAGCTTATTATCAATTTACTATTAAACAAATTGAACAGGACTTAGAAACTCCTACAGAAGAAATTCACCAGATGTGTTTGCATCTGGTCGATAGGGTCGTCAAAGATGAAAAACTATTAAGTAAATTTCAAATTCCTCAGCATAAATGGCAGTTAGTTGCAGACTCATGGCAACAAAGACAGCCGAGTTTGTATTCTCGTTTAGACTTTTGTTATTCGGGCTCAGGGCCTGCAAAGCTGTTAGAAAATAACGCAGATACGCCTACCAGTGTTTATGAGACTGGCTTCTGGCAATGGCTTTGGTTAGAGCAGCAAGTAGATGCCGGTGTTTTACTAAGAAGTTCAGATCAATTTAACAGTTTACAAGAACGCCTCATTGCTCGTTTTTCCGATATTTGGTCTCAGCAAAACGCGAGCGTTTTACATTTTGCTTGTTGTAAAGATACCGAAGAAGACAAAGGAACTGTGCAATATCTAGCTGACTGCGCTACTGCAGCTGGTGTAGAAACAGCATTTGTTTATGTAGAAGATATAGGTGTTGATGCATCAGGACAATTTACTGATAGCCATAATCGGGTTATCCAAGCTTTGTTCAAACTTTATCCTTGGGAGTTTATGTTTCAAGAGACCTATCACTCTCACATAGACAATAATATGCTTTGGTTAGAGCCTGCCTGGAAATCAATTCTGTCAAATAAAGCCATGTTGCCAATGTTATGGCAAATGTTTCCACAGCATCCAAACTTACTTCCTGCTTATTTTGAAGACGAGCTTCACCTTGCTACTGAACATACTAGTTTGGTTAAAAAGCCAATATTCTCCCGTGAAGGCGCAAACATTAGTATTTTATCAGGTGGAGATACGGTTACTGAGTCTTTTGGTCCTTACGGAGAAGAAGGATTTATTTACCAGCAAACACAAGTTTTGCCAAAGTTTGAAAATAACTATACATTAATAGGCAGTTGGTTGGTGGACGACAAAGCCGCGGGTATTTCGATTAGAGAAGACGAAAGCAAGATAACCCAAGACATGAGCCGATTTCTTCCCCACATCATCATCTAACAATCAGATAATAAGAATAAGATGGAACACGGACACTTTCATATTACAGAGCTAAACAATATTTTAATGGTTAAATTATTAGGCTCATTTAATCATGAAGGAGCATGTTTACTAACTCAGGTGTTAAAAACCGCTTCTGAAAACTTTAACGATTCACCTTTTGGTTTATTGTTCGATGTAACTGAATTTGAAGGTGGCACGCCTGATGCCTATAAAGAATTAGACATCTACAACTCCTGGCTGAATTCGCAAAACATGGTTGCAAAAGCCACAGTGATCAGTTCGCGAATTCAAATATCTATCGCTAATTTATTATCCCCAGCACGAAAACAGCAGAACACCGAAAGCTTCTTTGATTTAACTGATGCCCAAATTTGGTTGAACCAAGAACTTGAGCAATACATGCCTACTCAACCTCAACTTTTACAACAGCAAGTTGCAAAAGCTTAACTCATAAGTTTCAACCTCAGATTAAAAACAGTTACAAAATCCCATATCGGTTAATGCAACTTTAGTTTTACGCACTAGCATAGTAGTAAGTAATTCTTTGTGTGACGATAAATCCTCTTCGGTGATTTCATCAAATGGCTTTTTATGTAAATCTTTAAGCCAGAATGTACCAACGTTTCCTGTTTTACCTACCAGTTTCAAGTCGCTAAGGCGGTAAACATATATTTCGGCACTGGCATAAAGCGAAGTACTTTTAACATCGCCTAATTTCGAAATTTGAGTAATGCCATAACCACCTAGATACTGACTTTCTGCACGCTCAACAAAATCATTATGTACATGCTCTAACCACCCAGGAAACAAAACCACTAAAAAATCTGCGCCTGTTGATTGTGCGTTTTCTAACAAGCCTTTTGGACTTAATCCTCCAAAAATATCTTCTTTATAGAGTTTGCTTACTCCTTGTTTTTTCATTTTTTCAAATGCGAATTTAGATTTATTTTTTACTGTATTATCAATAACTTGCTCTTCGACTATAGCATCTACTTGCCATTGAGGTAGCTCAATAACTCTGGCTTCGTCATTCAGGGCGGTAGTGCCTTTAACCACTATATTGAAGTTATCACCCATTACAGAAAGGAAGAGAACCTTAGAGTTTTTGGGATAGCTTTCTAGTAAGGATTTAGGAGATAGTGCACAGCTAGACAATGTAACAATAAACGCAAGTACAAAAAGTAATCGAATATTTCTTATTTTCACTACATAATTCCATTTAATATCAAAAATATAGGTTACGAAACTAACATAATAAATACGTAACTTACATCCCCAACTCTTGCATCTTTCTGGTTATTGTATTGCGTCCCCAACCAATTCTCTTTGCGGCATCTTGCTTATGCCCTCTGGTATGTTTCAAAGCGACTTCAATTAGAGCTTTTTCGAAGGCAGGTTGTGCATCAGCATTAATCTCCGACTTCCCACTAGCGAATTCCTTGTCCAACCAAGCTTCGAATGCTCGTACCCAGTCTTCACCACCTGCTGAAACGGTTTGTACTGAACTTTGAGCTTGTCTGTTCAATATTTCTGGCGGCAAGTCATCTAGTAATATATCTTTACCACTGGCCATAACCGTTAGCCAGCGACAAGTATTTTCTAGCTGGCGGACATTACCTGGCCAAGCATAATCGCTTAAAAAGTCAGCCGCAGGCTTTGATAATGTTTTCGCTTCAACACCTAGTTCTTTTGCAGCTCGGATAAGGAAGTGTTCACATAGCTGCGGGATATCTTCTTTTCGATCTTTCAATGCTGGAATGTGAATACGTATTACGTTTAAACGGTGAAATAAATCCTCACGAAACTTACCTTGCTCAACTAAACTTTCTAGGTTTTGATGGGTAGCAGCAACAATACGCACATCTACAGATACCGGCTCATGACCACCAACTCGATAAAATTGACCATCCGCCAATACTCGTAAGAGTCGAGTTTGGATATCTAGCGGCATATCACCAATTTCATCTAGAAATAAGGTACCGCCATTAGCTTGTTCAAACCGCCCTTTCCTAGTTGAAGCTGCACCGGTAAAAGCCCCTTTCTCGTGACCAAACAGTTCAGACTCAATCAAGTCTTTGGGTATTGCAGCCATATTCAGTGCAACAAAAGTTTGCTCTCTTCTCGGACTGTGTTTATGTAGTGCATGTGCAACTAGTTCTTTGCCTGTTCCAGATTGGCCATTGATCAATACACTTACACTTGAGCGAGAAAGTCTACCTATTGCTCTGAATACCTCTTGCATAGCTGGCGCTTCACCGATTATTTCTGAAACAGAAGCCTCGGCCTGCGCCTTTTTCTTAGAACTCTTTTTCTTACCGTGTTCTACCGCTCGTTTTGCCAAAGCAATAGCTTCATCTATATCAAAGGGTTTTGGTAAGTATTCAAAAGCTCCTTGTTGATACGCATTAACCGCACTGTCTAAGTCTGAATGTGCAGTCATAATAATCACTGGGAGCTGAGGATGACTTACTTGTAACTTATCAAGCAACTCCATGCCATCCATCTCGGGCATTCGAATATCCGAAATAATAGTATCCGGTTCGTCGTAATCGAGCCTCTGCAACATCAAATTTGCCGAAGCAAAAGATTCGACTTCAAAACCTTCTTGTGACAGCGCTTTTTCTAATACCCAACGAATTGAGTTATCGTCATCAACTATCCAAACTCGATTCATAAATCATTTCCTTCATTATCTTGAATAACAGGCAAGTAAATATTGAATGCGGTGTGGCCGGGCCAAGTCTCTACATTTATTTTGCCTTTGTGCTGATCAATAAATGTTTGCGCAATAGATAGCCCTAAACCATTGCCGTCAGGTTTGTCTGTTACCAATGGGTAAAAAATCGTATCAATTAACTCATCTTTAATGCCCGGTCCGTTGTCAATCACTGAAATCTTCAGCACTTGACGAAAGCGTGTATCGTGCAGAACTTTGCTTCCTGCAAATCGAGTTCTGATTGTTAATTTAGGCTGATAGTTTTGCTCTTGTTGCAAACTATATTGAGTTAGCGCTTGTACTCCGTTGCGAACAACATTTAGTATCGCCTGCTCAATTTGATTTGGGTCTAATACCGTATTAGGCAAGCTTGGATCATAGTCTCTATCCAGCTCTAAATTATCGGGTTTGTCTAAACGAACTAGGTTACATATCCTTTCCAATACCACATGAATATTCGAAGATACTCGCTTTGGTGGAGTATTAGGGCCTAGTAATCGATCAACTAAATCTCTCAATCGGTCAGACTGTTCAATGATCAACTGGGTAAATTCTTTTAACTCATCAGATTCTAAACTTCGCGACAATAACTGAGCAGCTCCTCGAATTCCGCCGAGAGGATTTTTTATTTCATGAGCTAAACCTCTGATCAAGTGCCTTGATGCACTTAAATGGTGCTTTTGCGTGTTTTCTTGGTTAATTTTACGCAGATTATCGTTTTGTCTTATTTGTAATAGACAAAGTGTTTCATTTTGAATTTTTACTGAGTCCGCCGTAACCTCAGTAATTATGTGCCTACCATCTGGAAACACAAACTCAACTTCATTGTCGAAGAAGCTTCGACCACAGTCCCATAGCTCACTGAGCAATCTCTCTGGAAACGTGTGCTTAATAACTAAATCCCAAAGCGCTATCCCTGTCATCTTCTTCTTACTTTGACCAAACATCATGGAACCATGCTGGTTACTAAAACGAATAATGCCGTTATCATCAATTACTACTACAGCAAGTCTAAGCTGTTCTAATAACTGAAAACTTAATGAGTCTGGGGTCATGCTTTCCTCGCACTCTTTTGGTGCATCAATATACAAAGACTAGAGAAAACAGGGCAAAATAACAAGAACTAGCACCAAAACTGGTGTAAATAATAGCGTTCTCCAGTACTGAGTCACTATAGTGCAATCAGCTTGCCAAAACGCAGGAAACTCAAGAGTAAAATAGAGTTCGCATCAAAGCTCAGACAAATTCATGATCAAAAAAGCCCCATAAAGTAAATGGGGCTTAAATTAAGACTTGTTTATCTTTCGTAAATCGAAAGCTAATTAGTCTCTAGTTATTATTCATAACTCCAGTTTAATGTAACGCCTGAGTATGCTGAGTAAGCTCTAACACCTATGTGCCAAGTACCTGCATTAGGGTTATTTTCTGCACAGCTTTCTGTATTACCTGTAGCCCAAGATCTGCAGTCGTAGCTGCTTGTAGTAGGCTCTGCACCTTCTCGGATATATAAGTCAGCATCACCTGAACCACCTGATGTAGTTACAGTGAAGTTACTCGCACCAGCAGGAATTTCAACAGTGAAGAAGTTCCAGTTATTTCTGCTCGCTGATAAGTTAGACTCAGTACCTGAAGAAGGGTTTGTAGTGCTTCCTCCTGTTGTATAGCTACCAGTTAAGCTAACACCAGAGTAGTCTTGGTAGTCATTAAGTAAGATGTGGTATGTGCCAGATTGAGGAGAATCAAATACACACTCTTCATTGTTACCATTGTCGTATGGACGGCAATCATAGCTGCTTGTAGTTGCTGCAGAACCATGATTAACGTGTAGATCTACATCACCAGTACCGCCTGATGTAGTAATAGTAACTTTTGTTGCATCAGCTGGAACTTCTAACGTGAAGTTCAATTGACCACCTGATAAACCCGATACTGTTACGCCATTTTCAAGCACAGTATCTGTTGGTGGTGTTGTAGTTCCACCCTCACTGAATGCAGCCATCACGCTAGCAGTCTCATTTAAAACTCGAGCATTGTCACTAGATGCACTAGTACCAGTTGCAACACCGTTGTATGTTTTATCAGGGTTAGACCAGAATAATTGTCTAGTACAACCGCCTGAACAGTTGTATGCCATTACTGTGCGCCAGCCACCACTTGCATACTGGTAACCATGACCATAAGCGAATGGTGTTGTATTTGGATCATTGTTTGGATCATGGCGTGCACCTTGAAGGTGTCCTAATTCATGACCGAACGAGTAGTAACCTGTAGCACAATCGTAGTCTACGATAGCGAACGCACTATCAGCGTCAGCATAAATAGCATCAGCTTGACCACAGTAACCGTTGGTATCGTGAACTAATAATACGATATCAGCTCCGTGCTGGCTTCTTAACGTATGAACATCATCCATATAACCGTCATTAGTTGCAGCCAGTCGATTTAAGTCAGTTTCTGAATTTGATGCTTCAGTATAGTTAACTTGATACTTATGAACTAAGTTAACATTTGCATTAATACCACTCGCGCTATAACCAGTATTCGTTTCAGTGATCGCTAAATCAATTAATGCATCAATGTCACCAGATAAAGACGCTGCTTTAGATGTATACGCAACTAATACATCAATAGTTACACCATCTGCAGTGTCCGATGCATCGGCACCTTGAGCAGTGTTTTGAATTGCAGGATCTTGGTAATGATCTGCATGGTCTTGTAATTGGCTCTCATCAATCTGTTCAACAGTATGTAAACCATTGCCTTCTGGACGAATGCGATACAAGGTACCATCATATCGAACTGTACCTGTGATATTGCCCTGACGCTCTACTAAAACAGCTGAGTTTTGCTGTTGTTGAACAAGTGTAGGTGCAGTCTCTTGTCGTTCAAGTGAAGCTAATTGGCCTTGCCAAATTTTTGAACCTGAATTTGATGTTTCAGAAGACTTGCGGTTGAAAGTTACGTTCAAACCTTCTTTAAGCTTTATCGTTAAGGCAGTTGGTACACCGCTTAGGGCTCCCTCATTTACCTTTAACAAGCTGCTGTTAACAACATGAGGCTTATGAATATCATATGCATCGTTTGTCATTTGTTGCAAGTTTGGTTGCATGCTGTCGCTAACTGAGCTGAATAAGTCATTATTCGCACTCGCCTGTGCTGTTAGTCCTAGCATGATTGCTGCTAGTGTGGTTTTTTTTATTGTTTTCATAATTGAATTTAATTCCATCTTCATTTTAATTGTTGTGATGTTCGTTTAAAAAACATCCATATCAATTTGCCACAATTACAAAGTGGAATCAATTACACGACATTTCACACTAAAAAAGGAACAGGAAAATCAATAAAATAACAGGAAGAAAAATGGAAGCTAATAAAAAGCCCGCATAAAGCGGGCCTCTTATTAACTTATGAGGAACTATTAAACGCTATAGTACATTTCAAACTCAACTGGGTGAGTTGTCATGTTTAATTTTTCTACTTCTTCAGTTTTCAGCGCTATGTAAGCATCGATCATATCGTCTGTCATTACACCACCAGCTGTCAAGAACTCTCTGTCTGCATCTAACGCAGCAAGAGCTTCTTCTAAAGATGCTGCAACTTGAGGAATAGCAGCTGCTTCTTCAGCAGGTAGATCATATAGATCTTTATCCATAGCATCACCAGGGTGGATCTTGTTTTTAATACCGTCAAGACCAGCCATTAGCATAGAAGTAAATGCTAAGTAAGGATTACCTGTTGGGTCAGGGAAGCGAACTTCAATACGACGAGCTTTCGGTGAAGGTACTACTGGAATACGGATTGACGCTGAACGGTTACGTGCAGAATATGCAAGCATAACTGGAGCTTCAAATCCCGGAACTAAACGCTTGTAAGAGTTAGTCGAAGCATTGGTGAAAGCATTAATCGCTTTTGCGTGCTTGATAATACCACCGATGTAGTAAAGTGCCATTTCAGAAAGACCACCGTACTTATCACCAGCAAATAGGTTTTCACCAGCTTTTACTAAAGATTGGTGAACGTGCATACCAGTACCATTGTCACCAACAACAGGCTTAGGCATGAAAGTCGCTGTTTTACCGTAAGCGTGTGCCATATTGTGAACAACATACTTATAGATTTGTACTTCGTCAGCTTTAGGAACGATAGTGTTGAATCGGCAAGCAATTTCATTTTGACCTGCAGTAGCAACTTCGTGGTGATGAGCTTCAACAACTAAGCCCATTTCTTCCATTACTAAACAAGTAGCTGAACGCCAGTCATGTGCTGAATCAACTGGAGGAACCGGAAAATAACCGCCTTTAACACCTGGACGGTGACCTAAGTTACCTTCTTCGTAGTTTTTATCAGAGTTCCAAGCTGCTTCTGCCGCATCAATTGAGTATGACGCACCAGACATATCAACTTTAAATTTAACATCGTCAAATACGAAAAATTCTGGCTCTGGACCAATTAATACTTCGTCAGCGATACCTTCTGCTCTCATATAAGCTTCTGCGCGTTTAGCAACAGAACGAGGGTCACGCTCGTAGCCTTGCATTGTTGCAGGCTCAACGATGTCACAACGAATATTTAATGTTGTCTCTTCAGTAAACGGGTCCAATACAACTGAGTCTGCATCAGGCATTAAAATCATGTCTGATTCATTAATACCTTTCCAGCCTGCAATTGAAGAACCATCAAACATCTTGCCGTCTTCGAAAAAGTCTTCATCGATTTGATGAGAAGGAACGGTTACGTGCTGCTCTTTACCTTTAGTATCAGTGAAACGTAAGTCAACGAACTTAACTTCGTTCTCTTTGATGATATTTAATACCGTTTGAGACATTCTGTACTCCAATAAAGTTTATAATTATTTTAAAGCTGCTTATCTTTCGCATATCGCAATATATGAAAAATAAACAGCCTATAGCCTTGGCCGACTGTTCGAGCCATAAAGTTGCAGTAGTGTTAGCCAGAACTGTGCCATAGATTATTTCTCTTTAAATACAAAGGCTTGAAAAAAACCTCACATCATCCCTAAGACAATCTGCACCACATCAGTGCAATTATTTCCTACTTTGGTGCAGTCCTATTTTTGTGCAACTAAAACTCTAATATAAGAATTCAAAACTGCCAGTGAATCGCAAACTATTTTTCTAACCAATCTAACTGGCCAATTAGTTTTCGACGTTTCAAGATCAGACTTTCAATTAAAGGCGTTAAAATGAGTTCTAATGCAAGTCCCATTTTGCCACCAGGCACAACTATAGTATTGATTCTAGACATGAAAGAGCCATCTATCATTTGCAATAAATAAGGAAAATCTACATTTGGTACGTCTCGAAAGCGGATAACAACAAAACTTTCATCTAAAGAAGGGATATCCTTTGCACTAAATGGGTTTGACGTATCTACAGTTGGCACTCGCTGAAAGTTAATGTGAGTTCTGGAAAATTGTGGTGTTATGTGCGTAATGTAATCGTCCATACTTCTTACAATACTGCTCATTACTGCTTCTCTACTATGCCCTCTCTGATTCGTGTCACGAATGATTTTTTGGATCCATTCCAAGTTAACAATAGGTACCATACCAATGAGTAAATCAACATATTGTGCAACATTGTGCTTATCTGTTACTGCCCCACCATGTAAGCCTTCGTAGAATAAACAATCAGTGTTTGGTCTCAGTTCCTCCCATGGTGTGAAAGTACCTGGCATCTGGTTATAAGGCACAGCTTCATCAAATGAGTGCAAATATTTTCTAATATTACCTGTGCCCTTTTCACTATAACTTTTAAACAAACTCTCTAGCGCACCAAAATCATTCGCTTCTGAACCAAAATAGGAGATGTGTTTGCCTTGTTCTTGCGCTTTGCGAATTTCAACATCCATTTCAGCTCTGGCATAGCGGTGAAAACTGTCTCCCTCTAACAAAGCTGCATCCACTTCTAAGTTTCGAAAGATATGAGTAATAGCGTTAGTCGTAGTTGTTGTACCGGCACCAGAAGAACCAGTCACAGCAATGATAGGGTGTTTAACAGACATAATTATTTTTCTTAGAATTGTAGAAAGTTTGTTATAAAGTGAATCCTAAATTCCGTCAAGCACGCTTTGACAGATCCTTATAACAAATCAAATAAATGGATCCAGATAACATGATCAAGCAATTTTCTGCGCTGTTATTAGCAGCTACACCATTATTGTCTCAAGCTAGCGATATAATGGTTGCAGACATACACAATAACCAGGGCGTAATCACCCTATCAAAGAGTAAGAACATTACAGCTCGAAAAGGCTATGATAATCAACCAATGTTCAATTCCAGTGGTTCAGGTCTATTTTATACAGCTATGTTTGAGCAAGGCGATAAAAGCCAAACTGACAGCATGTTTTACTCCTTCTCGACAGGCAAAACGAGCAATATAACCAGAACTCCAAATTACAGTGAGTATTCACCAACCCCCATCGATGGTGACTCTGCTTTATCAATGATTTTCGTTGATGAAACAGGCAGTCAAAAGCTATGGCAAACAAACGTCAAAACTGGTCAACAAACTCCGATAAATTTATCGATTGACCCCGTTGGTTATCACGCTTGGGGCAAAAATGGCGAGCTATTGCTCTTTGTTCTTGGTGAAGAAATGATGTTGCAGTACGCAACACAAGCAAACCAAAAGCAAGCCGAAGTGATCACCAAAAATATCGGTCGCAGTTTGAGGTACAACAAACAAAGGGATATCTTCACTTTTAGCAAAAGCGCAAACAAAGATGATGAGAAACAAGTTTTGCACCAGTTTGACGCTAAAACTAAACAAATTAAACGATTGATTCCGTTGCCAAACCAGAGTCAATATTACACTTGGTTAAACGCTGATACTTTATTGTCGGCCAATGGCAATCAATTAATGGCATGGCAATTTTCTACAAGCAACGCCTCTAATGCATCTGAATGGCAACTGCTCGCTGACTTATCGAAAGAATGTCCTACTAGTATCACTAGACTCGCTGTAGCGAATGATCAAAGTAAATTAGCTTATGTTTGTGAGGAGCAATAAAGATGAGTTATCTAGACATTCTCATTATTAATTTAGCATTTATCACCATAATGCCTATTTTGGCTAAAGCGCCCGTTGCTATTGCAATGAAAAGGCTTGGTGGCGGCAACATAGCAGGTTATGACAACAAACTACCTAGAGTTCAGCAACAACAACTTGCTGGATTTGGAGCTCGTAGTTTAGCTGCACACCAAAATTGTTTCGAAGCATTAGTTATGTTTACTCCTGCTGTATTACTTGTCATAACACTTGAAAGTGCCAATGCTCACACAGCTTTGATGGTAAGTTTATTTTCCATTTTTCGAACGCTATATGTGATCTTTTATTGGCTAAATACAGATAAATTACGCAGTCTAGTTTGGGGTCTTGGCTTATTAATTAACCTTTACTTACTAATCTATTGTTTGAGTTAAACCAATGAATAAAGTAGTAAAAATATTCATTTTAATAATAGTTGTTATCATTAACTTTAAATCCTTTGCTATTGATGAAACAGAGTCAATTAGACAACGTTCTCAAGATCAAGACGTGTACACTAATGTCTCTTTTGATATTGCCGGAAAAGGCGGAAATTCAGAAACGGAAGAGTTTGAACTGGGTCTTTATCACTCAGAGCGCAGCGGTAATCACTTTGGTTTTGTTATGGCTACCCGAGAATACGCCACCAGCTTTGATGTGAAGAGCGCAAATAATTCATTTGCCCACCTCAGATACAACTATTACTTTGCTGAACAATCTTCTATTGAGGTATTCACCCAAATCAATGAAGATGAATTTCGCTCTCTTGATTCTCGCAAGTTAATAGGCTTTGCCTATCGACATGAATTATCTAAAGCACAAGCTTTTGGTATTGGTTTATTTTCAGAGCATGAAGATTACAAAGTAAATGAACAAAGACTTAGCTTTGAGCAAACCCGAATTAACAGCTATTGGGTTTATTCAAAAGATATCTCTGCAACTTCGTACATTGCCAACACTCTTTATTATCAACCAAATGTCAGCGAGTTTTCAGACTTTAGGGCTTATAACAAACTATCGATTAATACAGAAATAACAGAATCCCTGTATTTAACTTTTAGTTTATTAGTTGAGCATGATAGTAAACCTGTGCTGGATGTTGAAAAAACTGATCACAGTTACAGTGCAGGCTTTGCATACGAGTTTTAAGATTTAGAGGATTGTATTGAGATTGCGGTGAAAACCGCAATCTCAAAGTAAAACTTAGCTTTTATAGATTAGAGTTTACAACTACCTGCACCAACGTGCCGGATCTACAGTCTTACCTTTGTAGCGGATTTCAAAGTACAAACCAGGTGATGACTGGCCACCACTTTGGCCAATTAAAGCAACAGGTTCGTTCTTTTCTACGTAATCACCAACTGACTTTAACAATGCTTGGTTATGGCCATACAAACTCATATAACCTTTGCCGTGATCAATAACGGTTACCCAGCCAAAGCCCTTTAGCCAATCGGCATAAAGTACAATACCTTCTGCAATAGCATTTACTCTATTGCCTAAGTTCGCTGACATATACACGCCTTTCCAACGTAATGCTCCGCTTCTTCTTTGGCCAAACCTCTTGCGAATTTTGCCAGTTGTTGGCCACTTAAGCTTTTTCTTTAAGTTATACAAACCAGCTAAGTTTTCTGGTGCAACTTTAGCTGCTCTTTGTGCCTCTGCAATTGCATTCGTTAGTCTATTTTCACTTTGCTGCAATCGCTTAAGTCTGTCTTTATCCGTTTTAATGTTGGCATTAAGTTTAGACAGTGCTGATTTTCTTTGAGCTTGAGATTTTGCTAACTGTTGCTTTTGTTCTTGTTGAGACTGTTTTAGGTCAAGTAACTGGCTGTGCTTAGTACTAAGCTCTTGTTCAATTTCAGCAAGCCTATCAAGTACCTTTTGGATATTATCTAACTCTGTTACCCGAGCATCATTTAGAGACTTGTAATAAGTTATTAATCGTTCTAGCTTTGCTGGGTCATCTTGATTTAGCAGAAGCTTAGTATAATCATGTTTACCACTTAAATAAGCGGTTCTGACTAGCTCCGATAAAAGCGCTTGTTGTTTTTTCTTCTCTTTTAAAAGCTGTTTTTGCTCTTTTTCTAGTTCTTTTATTTTGCTATTAACATCAGCTAATTGATTGTTTGTTTTACGAATTGATAAAGCAATTTCTGCAACTTTTAACTCTGTTGATTTAAATAGTGCTTCCAGATCGTCTTTTTCCGCAATGCGTTTTTCTATCGCTAAACGTTGCTGTTTAATCTTAGCTTGGACTTGTTCAAGCTTCTTATTGTCATCATTGGCGTGCGCTGAAAAACTAGCGCCCACACTTAACAACAATAGGCTGCAAGAGAATGAGAGAATAAAAGAAGTAATAGTAGAATGATTCAACTGCACAATAAGTAATCTATATTTAGACGTCCGTGTCTATATAACCAGATTAGTCGACTAACATCAAAGGTTTGCCTGTCATTTCTGCTGGTTGTTCCATACCAATTAAGTTCAAAATAGTTGGCGCTACATCGCTTAACTTACCACCAGCAACTGGCTTCGCATCTCTACCAACATAAATAAATGGTACAGGCTCACTGGTATGTGCTGTGTGAGCTTGCCCTGTTGTAGGATTACTCATTTGCTCAGCATTGCCATGGTCAGCGGTGATTAAACATTCTCCACCTACTTTTTCTAGCGCAGTAACTACTCTACCAATACAAGTATCTACTGCTTCACAAGCTTTTACCGCTGCTTCAAATACACCAGTGTGACCTACCATGTCTCCGTTAGGGTAGTTACAAACAATAAAGTCGTATTCTTGAGATTCTATTGCAGCAACCAACTTATCCGTTAACAATTCAGAGTTCATTTCTGGCTGTAAGTCATAAGTTGCAACTTGAGGTGAAGGTATCAGTTCACGCTTTTCCCCTTCAAATAGTTCTTCTCGACCACCTGAGAAGAAGAAAGTAACGTGTGCGTATTTTTCAGTTTCAGATATACGTAATTGAGTTTTATCGTGTTTTTCTAACCACTCTCCCATTACATTTTCCAACTTCTCAGGAGGAAATGCTGAAGTGGTATCAATGTCAGCTGCGTACTCAGTTAACATTACAAAATCAGTCAAGTTTGGAACTGTTTTACGTTCAAAGCCAGTAAAGTCTGATTCAACGTAAGCTCTAGTGATCTCTCGAGCTCTATCGGCTCTGAAGTTCATAAAGATGATTGCGTCGCCATCTTCTACTTTTACTGGAGTACCGATTGTTGTTGCCTTAACAAACTCATCATTTTCATCACGCTGGTACGCTTGTTCTAAACCTTCCAATGCAGAGTTTGCATTATATTCAGCTTCACCCAAGGTAATTAAATTGTATGCTTGTTCAACTCGGTCCCAACGATTATCTCTGTCCATCGCATAATAACGGCCTATTAATGAAGCCACTTTACCTTTGCCTGATTGTGCAAAGTGCTGTTCAAATTTTGCTAAAGAGCTTTCTGCACTTCTAGGCGGTGTATCTCTACCATCTAAGAATGCGTGAACATACACTTTGTCACAGCCTTTAGCTTCCGCCATTTTTACCATAGCAAAAAGATGCTCATCATGACTGTGCACACCACCAGGAGACATTAACCCCATGATGTGTACAGCTTTGCCTTTTTCAGTGGCTTTTTCTACAGCTCCTGCTAAAGCAGGATTTTGATTAAAACTACCGTCTTCAATAGCTTTAGTGATTCGAGTAAAGTCTTGATAAACAATACGACCTGCACCTAAATTTACATGGCCAACTTCTGAGTTGCCCATTTGTCCATCCGGTAAACCAACATCCATACCACTGCCAGAAATTAACGTGCTCGGTTTGTCTTGCCATAGACCGTCTAATACTGGAGTATTTGCGTTAGCGATTGCATTATTGCTGGTCTCTTCTCTGTGACCCCAGCCGTCCATGATGATAAGTACAAATGGTTTTTTATCCGACATAGTTACCTCGAGTGAGTCGAAAATGGATAGACATAATAAACTGCGATTAGAATAAACATTCTAACCTCATTTTGCTATAGCCTTTTTTCTACATTCGATTGCGATTGGGATGTGTTACTTGAGTAATCAGGTAAGAATAATAAATATAATTTGAAATATTAGACGTTGCTAGTACCACTCTTTTACTGCAACAACTTGTTAGTTTTATAAGAGTTGCTCCCACAAAAGAGCAACTCTTAATTTTACCTAATTCTAGTTTTAGAACTTACGTCTAAATCCAAGTAAAGATAGAGACAATAACCAAAGCATAGAGCCGCCGCCACCGCCGCTACTGCTTTCTTGCGTTACCACCTGAGTCTGCGCAGCTTGGGTTGTTGAACTAAAGTTTGCGCTTACACCACCTACGGTAACAGTTGTTGTTACAGTAGTGCTAGCACTTGCAGAGCTAGTGTGACGAACGCAAAAACTTTCATTTTCAGCAATCGTGCCTGAAACCGATGTAAAGCTGTTCGCATCACAACCTTTAGCATACTCACCTCCAGTAATTGATATATCTACTGGGACGTTTATTCCAGTAACAGTTACTGAAGGCGAAGTTTGAATTGTATTAGCAGTAACGCTTGTCAAACTTCCTAAAGTAAATTCTTCAGGAGTGCTATCTGCTTGTACTGTCGTTGAGGTAAAGCTTGCTGTAGAACCTCCAACATTAACAGTTGTTGTTACTGAGCTTCCCATATCAGAAGAACTAGTATGACGTACACATAAGCGTGCGCCATTACCTACTTTGCCTGTTTCTGAGGTGAAAATTGCATTACTATCATCACAGTTCAATGAGTACTCACCATTGATAATGCTTATATCGGCTTTCACCGCAAGCCCAGAAATAGTAACAGTGTTTGAAGTTTGAGTACTGTTCATAGCAACTTCTTGTTGGTCACTAAGACTGATTACATTAGGTGTAGTATTTTCCGTTAATGTTGCGCGGAAAATGCCACGACCATGTGTTGCTGCCAGTAATGTATTTTCGTTTTGCCAAATTAACTCGTCTACCGATACATTCGCTGGTCCATCATTACTCATAGACCAAGAGTTACCTTTATTTTCACTAGTGAAAACGCCAAGCTCTGTGCCTAAATATATGCGGTTTGTTTGGGTTGGATGCACTGCAATAGTCCTAACTGGTGCAGGTGGTAGAGCTTCTAAACCACTACCTGTAGCAGGAGTCCATGTTGTACCTCCGTCTTCACTACGCCAAAAGTTATCCTCTGCATAGCCAGAGAATGAAGCATAGATAGTGTCGTGATCAACAGGATCGATAGCAAGTCGGAAATTTGATCGAGCAGGCATGACCTCGGTATCAATTCTCACCCAATCAGGCTCAGAGTCAGTTCCGTTAAGTGTTTTATAAATCTCACCATTGATATAACCAACTAAGATCATATTGCTATTGCCTGCTGCAACTGCTATTGACTGAATAGGAAGGGTTACATCTACAACAGGCTTTATAACCGACCAACTTGGAGATTCAGCTTTAACATCATCACTCACCCATAGCTTGTTTGAGCCAGCCAGCATACGATTAGGATTGTTTGGATCTAAAATAAATGGAGCAATAAACAGAGCTTCCTCTTGCATTTCAGGAATATGGATATAGTCCGAATAACCAGGCTCAGGCCATGCAATACCACCATTTGTACTGCGGTGTATTTGAAGATAAACGTACTCACCATACAAGTAATTGCTATCTGTAGGGTCTGCTGTGGTATAACCGCCATCACCACCAAAAGTTTCATACCAAGATTCACTATCCGTTCCCGGCTTTAATACCAAAGTACCGTTATCTTGTGTACCACCAACAATAGTTCCATCAGGAGCGACGCCCATACCATAAAATTGAGTAATACCCAGATTGTTATTTAACTCAGTCCAGCCAGCAAATAACCCTTCATCTCTATCTTCAAAAATAGCGTCAAGATCATCTGCTCGGTACATACCACCGTCATTACCAAAATAAACGTTCTTATTGGTAATACCGTCATAATTAGGATGTTCCATAATCACGTGATGGTCAGCATGCGCTGAAAAAGGAGCAGCCCACCAAGTACTTATTTGAGTGAATGTTGCGCCACCGTCTTGGCTTCGCCATAAATCAATACCACCGACAACTATATGGTTAGGATCAACTGGGTCAACCCATAAAGCATTGTCGTACCAGCCTTGGAGTCCAAGGTAACTAAGACCAGTGTTAACTAGAGTAAAGTTTTTGCCGCCATCATTACTGCGGTATATTTCACCACCATTATTATCAACAGATGCGTAAACAATTTGCGGATCAGATTTAGCAAATTCAGTCTCGATACGAACTCGTCTAACATCTTTTATTATCCCATCGCCAGTATCGATTTCATCTATAAATGGAAAAGGAGAAGCTACCGCCCAGTTTTCACCGCCATCTTCAGAATAGATAGGCGCTCCATTCGCACTTGCGATTACTAAATTGTCGTTGCTAGGTGATATATCCAGATCTTGAATTCTAAAATACGTAAAAACGGCTTCTTCTGTTTCTGGATCCACGACTTGATTCATGCCAGAGAA
Source organism: Psychrosphaera sp. (assembly GCA_965221615.1). Classification (GTDB taxonomy): domain Bacteria; phylum Pseudomonadota; class Gammaproteobacteria; order Enterobacterales; family Alteromonadaceae; genus Psychrosphaera. Next base: position 2,901,901 of record OZ244904.1, read on the forward strand.
TACTTCTTCCCAGCTTGCTCCATCATCAGTAGACTTCCATAAGCCTCCCTCAGTTGCCGAATACAGAGCAGAACCGTCCGACGTGATTTTTAATCGATTAACATATTCAAAATCAGTATTGTCACTAGTATTCTCCAACACCTGCCAACTTTCACCGTTATTAGTAGACTTAAAAACACCTAAACCTCTTATAGCATCAGCATTAAAAAAGCCTTCTCCGGTTCCTGCATAAACAACATTGCTATCACTAGGGTCGTAAGCAATAGATGTAATAGCTAAGTTAGCTAGGAAATCATTTACTGGCTGCCAAATACCACCAGCATTAGTCGTTTCCCAAAGACCACCTGAAACCGAACCTGCCAATATACGATTAGCGTCTGTTGGGTCAAAGGCAAATGAACGAATGCGCCCGCCAATATTCCCCGGTCCAAGGCTTTCCCACGACTCTTGGCTAATACCAGCATCAAAGCTCGCCAAGCGTTTCATCGCGTCAACATGTTCTTTGGCTTGACTTACCAAAGCTGTATCTAACTCGCCTTTTTCATTTAATAGAGATTGATAACGAAACGCTGCAGCTTCACCTGGATGATCAGGTTTTGGCTTCTCAACTCTATAAATTGCTCTTTCAAGCTTACTTACAGGCATATGGCAAACGCTTTCTTCACTTAAGCTACGTTGCGTACCTAATTTGCTTAATAGCTCTGGGCTTATTGAATCTAAAAGCGTTCTGCGCTCACTATCAACAACAACACCACAATGCTGGGTTGATAACTGCGAATAGCCAACAATGAGACCACCTGCAATTAAAGTAGTGACAATAAGATTTGTTTTCAAAGTAACAACTCCCTCTAATTTACAATAAAGGTCAAAGTGCGCTTAAACTGTGCAACTTGACCTGATGAATTTTTTTTAACACTAGTAACAACAAACTCTCCTGGCTCGTTAAAAGTAAGAGCGTGCTGCCTTTTATTAGGGTGCAAATCGAACGACAATTGTCTATTTGAATTTTTACTTGCGTATAAAACCCACCACTGTGCGTGATCAGGACTAGGGTTGATAATAACTTTATCGTTCAAAGCGACAAAAACTTTCGAGCGACTTTGTTGGGCCATGCTCTGAAAGTTGTGAGTTGTCTGTGACGAACTGCAAGCGGTAAGCAACAAGATACAAGCTGTTAAGACAGTAAGTTTTATTTGATTTAACATTTATGATGCTTCCATAGTTTCAACTGAGCAAGTTAACAGAAAAGAATTAGAACCTGCTTAGAATTTCAACAGGCAAAGAATAATTATTAGACTAGCTTATTGTATAACCCCTATCAACACAGTAATTTAAATTGGTGCTCATATAACTAAAACTTGAATCTTTATTCACTAATCTTGCTCTTTTTTGCCTAAGGCTATTTGGCATCCTATTTTTACTGGGTATAATCCCGCCACTTAAAATGAAAAATCAAATTCGATTTTCACACTGAACTAGGTAGTTATTAATGGATCAATTCATCGAATTCTTAGGCAATCACTATATGCTAACAACAGCATGGATAGTGTTATTCGCAATGCTGTTAATGAGCTGGGTAAGCGCTGCAACATCGCCAATTAAAAATATTTCGACTCACGCTTTAACTATGATTGTTAATCGTGACGGAGGTCAAGTTGTTGATATCCGTAAACAAAATGAATTTAATCAAGGCCATATCACAGATGCAATTCACTTGCCGATGGAAAAGATCACAGCTGGCCAATTTGGAGCCCTTGAAAAGCACAAGCAAACCCCCATTGTTGTTGTGTGTAATGCTGGAATGTCAGCAAAAGCCGCTGCAAAGTCTCTAAGTAAAGCAGGATTTGAAAGAGTTACTGTATTACAAGGCGGCATGCAGACATGGTTAAGTGCAAATTTACCAATAGTAAAAAAATAAACGATGCCAAATATTGATATTTATACCAAGGACTACTGTCCATACTGTCGTCGAGCGTTGTCTTTGTTAAAAGCCAAAGACGTAGCCTTTAATCAGATACAAATTGATCTTAAGCCTAAGCTTAGAGAACCTATGATTCAGCGCGCTAATGGCCGTTCAACAGTCCCGCAAATTTTTATTGGTGACACTCACGTAGGTGGATGTGACGATCTAATGTTATTAGAGCGTGAAGGTAAACTAGACGCTCTTTTAGAAATTTAATTTATTATTTTAGGAAATTCTTTCTCATGCCAGAAGAAAATAATCAAGCAGCTGCGACGGAACAGGAAGCAGCACCACAGTTTTCAATTCAACGTATTTATGTAAAAGACGTATCATTTGAAACTCCTAATTCTCCAGCTGTGTTTACTAAAGAGTGGACTCCAGAAATTAAGTTAGACATTGACAACAAGAGCAAGCAGTTAGAAGAAGGTGTTTATGAAACCGTATTATCTTTAACTGTAACTGCAACGCTTGAAGGCCAAACTGCATTTTTATGTGAAGTACAGCAAGCTGGTATTTTCGTGATCGGCAACATGGCTGAAGCTCAAAAAGCTCATATGCTAGGCGCATTCTGTCCTAACACTCTATTCCCATATGCACGTGAAACTGTATCTAACTTAGTTAGCCGTGGAACTTTCCCTCTGCTTAACTTAGCACCAGTAAATTTTGATGCATTATTTGCTCAATATCTACAAAATGCACAAGCAAAGGCGCAAGCAGCACAAGAAGCTGAAGGTCAAAAGCTAGACGCTTAATTCATCCAAACATACGGATACTTATATGAGTTCTGAGACAAAATTCAGAATTGCAGTATTGGGGGCGGGCTCTTACGGCACCGCCCTTGCTTTTTGTTTCGCTCGAAATGGTCACAAGGTGATCATGTGGGGACGAGACCAGAAGCAGATAGCCGATATGCAGTCACATCGTCAAAACTTGAAGTACTTACCAGGAGCAGATTTTCCTGCCACCTTAGAAACGACTTCAGATTTAGAGTATGCAGTAACCAATGCAGACATTCATCTAGTTGTAGTGCCTAGCCACGTATTTGCAACAACATTAGAGAGTATTAAGCCACTCCTTCCTGAGCAAGCAAAGTTATGTTGGGCTACCAAAGGCTTGGAGCCTGAAACAGGTAGATTATTACAGGATGTTGCCCACGACATTCTTGGCGAAACTCATAAGTATGCAGTACTTTCAGGCCCTACTTTTGCGAAAGAAATGGTGACAGGGTTACCTACCGCAATTTCTTTATCTTCAGAAGACCAAGACTTTGCTAAAGAATTAAGTGAATTGCTTCACTGTGAGAAGAAATTTAGAGTTTACACAAACTCGGATTTCATTGCCGTACAACTAGGTGGGGCAATTAAGAATGTTGTGGCAATTGGAGCTGGTATTGCTGATGGTATTGGTTTTGGTGCAAATGCAAGAACCGCTTTAATCACTAGAGGTCTAGTTGAAATGACTAGGTTAGCTGTTGCATTAGGAGCGAAGCAAAACTCAATGATGGGGATGGCAGGCTTAGGTGATTTGATTCTAACTTGTACCGATAATCAATCTCGTAACCGCAGATTTGGTCTAGCTTTAGGTAAAGGCAAAGGAGTTGAACCTGCAATGACCGAAATTGGTCAGGTTGTTGAAGGATATCGAAACACAAAAGAAGTATACATGTTGGCACAAAAAGCCGAAGTAGAAATGCCGATTGTTGAGCAAATCTACCAAATACTTTATCAAGGCAAACCTGCTCTAGAAGGTGCAATGACTCTACTTGCTAGAGATCCAAAAGCAGAATAAAGCGAACATGATCTAAAGAAAGACTCTTTACCCTAGAGTCTTTCTATTATGTGCTAGAGCTTTGCAATTAATTGATGGCTCTTTTGCCCACTAGCCCAGTATTTACGTTCAAATGGAGTAATTGCTTGCTCATCAGAGTACTCGGCTACATTCGACTCAATCCCAGCTATCTTTAAAGCTTGGTGAAATTCTTTGATATAAATAGACCAATTACTTCTCACTATCAGCTTTTTGCCTATCCTAGGTACTGAGCTAAAAACAGGTGCTCCGTGCCAACGTCTTTGCAAGTGCTTAGCTTTAGGCCAAGGATTTGGATACAAAATATAGTGCTCATTAACTGGCCAGTCTGCATCAGCAATTAAACGCCATAAATCATTCAAATCACCCCGAGCCAGCACTAAGTTAGCTAGCTCGCCCCAATGGTGATCGTGTTTATCTAATCTGTGTTCAGACTTATCTATGCCTATTACAAGATGTTCTGGATTTGCTTTAGCATGGTGGTAACTACTTTCGCCAACACCACAACAAGAATCTAAAATCACGCCTTTACCACCATTTGCAATAAAAGCATTAACCTTTTGTTCTAATTCAGTAAACAACTGCAGTGAAAACTCTGCAAAAGGCTTTTTGAATTCGCTGTTCAAGTGCTTATTCACAACCTTAGCTAAATCTTCATGCACGTCTGGCTGATTAGAAATAATGGTTCTTGAGTTGCCTTCAACCATGATGTCAGTACTAAACCTTTTTTACGAACTTAGTCAAAATAACAATACGTTGGCCGTTAACCTTCCCTTCAATGTGTTCAGGATTAGAAGTCAAGGTAATACCTCTTACCGTAGTTCCTTGTTTAGCAGTAAATCCAGCACCTTTCACAGGTAAGTCTTTAATCAAATAAACATTATCACCAGCTGCTAACCTTTCACCATTTGAGTCAAAAGCTTCAGCATCATCGTCTGAACTAATTAATGCTAAACCAGACTCAGCCCAAGCTTTGGCTTCATCTTCTAAATACATCATGTCAACTAAGTCTTGAGCCCAAGTTTCTCCATTTTGAGTTAGTACTGACAGCTGTTGCCATGACAACACTTGCACTGCTGGTACTTGACTCCACATGCTATCGTTCAAACAACGCCAGTGAGTAATGTTTAACTCTTGTTGTCCTGATAACTGAGAATTACAAGTACCACAAACTAACGCACAATCATCTGAGTTAGAGCCATCTTTTGGTGGTACTGCATAAACAGCTAAATTTGCTGTATCGCCACAAAGTTCACATACTTGGCCACTGCGCTGCTGTAAGCTGGCTTCAATTGACATATTGGTTTTCCTAATTTAATGAAGCGGCGAATTATGCCGCTTTGCTTAGCTTAATGGTAGTCTAAGAGGTGGTTAATTTTCTTGCGGGGCTTGCACAACTTTAATTATTTCAGAAATCCAATCCCCTATGACAGGAATAAACTCGATTTGCGATAAAACATAAACCAAAGAAGAAAGTACAACTGTAGCACCCAACACACTTCCCAAGCCTAATGCTGTACCTTTCAATAAATGAAACCACAAAAGCCTAGGTATCGAATTATAAGTTTGAATCAGTTTATGATTGTTAAGTTGCTCTAGCTGAGCATTGATCTGATTAGACTGCTGTAGCAACTGTTCTAACAATTCTTGATTTTGCTGTTGTTTACTTTCTTCCTGATTTTCCATTTTTATCCAAATACAAAGTCTGAAACATCGTCTTTCAGATCATTATAATCATCTTCGCTAAACCCTAACACATCTAATACAGGCTCTTTAACGTGAGCCCAATCAGGTGAAGCGACATGTCTACGCTCTTGATAAACTATGTTTTCTGCCATCTTTAGCGCTGCATAGCTTAATTGGTCTACACTGCCATCAATATTAGTTAAATAATCTCGATCGTGATGACGTAGTATCAACTTACAGATATCTTTAGGTAAATGCCAACTATTAGAAATGAAGTAACCAATAGTTGCGTGATCTGTGTTGTATTGCTTTTGCTCAAGTTCACACTGAGTTTCATGATAGTTGCGATTTGAATCAGCCAATACTTTTACATAATCTTCGAACTTCATCGCCAATACAGGTACTCCACAGTCGTGAAATAACCCTAAGGTATAAAGATTTTCACCTGGTACTTTGGCTTTGATCTGACCGCCAATATACAAGGCTACTTGAGCTATTTCTTCTGCTGTATCCCAAAAACGCTCAAGACTAATCGAACATTTCCCAGTAGCAAAAGCTTGCTTAAGTTTTAAACCTTGTACTAATGAATAAACCCCTTGGAACCCTAAAAACATAACGGCTTGTTTAATATCCGATACTGTTCTAGCTAAACCAAAAGCAGGAGAATTAATTAATTTTAGAATTGCTGCTGATAATGCAACATCTTTAGAAATGACTTCCGAAATATCACCTAAACTCGGATCATCACTATCCATGATTTCTTTTAATTCAGCCAAAATTTCTGGCCTCGGAGGGATAATGAAAGAACGGTTTATGTTCTCTAAAACTTTGTCATCAACATCTATCATTTTGTTTCCTATAAACGGCGTTACACCGTACATCTAATCTGTCTGAGCTTTCCAATTCGCCATCCAGGCTAGTACTTCTTTTGCTGATATAGGTTTACTTAAATAGAATCCTTGTGCTATGTCACAACCTAGTTCGCCGCATAGCTTCCAATGCTCTGGGGTTTCCACCCCTTCTGCCACAGTTATCATGTTTAGCCTTTTGGCAAAGGCAATACAGCTTTCTATTACTGTGATTTGACCTTGTTTGTTCTTCCGTTCAATTAAGAAGCGTTTATCTAATTTCAAAACATTAATAGGTAAGTTTTGTATACGCTCCACAGAAGCTTGATCTTGACCAAAGTCATCCAAAGCCAATTCAATTCCTTTCATATTCAGTCGACTCAGAGTTTCCAATTCTTGCGGTGTATTCTTTTTCATCGCTCTTTCATTTACCTCTAAACAAATCTTGTCTAAAGGCATGGAAAACTCATTCATGACATCTAACAACTCATCGACAAATTCCGGTCGTTGCAAACTGTAAGAACTAATATTCAAGGATAATTTTAGTTCTAACCCGTGTTTCTTCCACTTAGACCAGTCTCTTAGAGCTTTGCGAATAATGATAAAAGTCATGTGGATCATTAAATCACTCTGCTCTATTTTCGCTAGGAATTGATCAGGAGAAACTATGCCTAAAGTCGGATGTTCGAGCCTAACTAATACTTCAACCCCATAAACTTTTCTATTGTGCAAGTTAACCTGAGGTTGATAGTAAACTTCTAAACTTTCATCCTTGATTGCGCGTATGATTTCGTAAATTTTAAGCTCTCTGCCTACACTTACTTCTTTATTCGCTTCGCCTATATCTGCTAGTACTTCAACAAAGTCTTTTGGTTCAAGAGGTTTAAGCAAAGTGCCTAAATAATTTAAACCATGGCTTTTAGCTAACTCTTCAACAGAAGAAATAATACGAGGTGCAACCCCGCTAATAATAACTAAAAAGCCTTTGTATCTAATCTGCGCTAATTCAGCTAAAAACTGAATGCCATCCATCTCTGGCATATTGAGATCTAAAAACAACAAATTAATATTATTGTTTGACTTTAAAACCTCTAGCGCCTCAATTGCTGACGTTTTTGCGGTTACTTTGTCGATTTCAAAATGTTGTCTTAATACCGCTGAAGTAAAATTCAGTATGGCATGACTATCATCAACAATTAACGCATTGATCCACTTTAATGACTTTGCCGGCATACACTGTGCTTCCAAATAATTTCACTGATTAGCTATAATCAGAGCGTCCATTCCACACATTACAAAACTAGTTATATTTCATTTAAGTAGCTAACTTGCCGCTTTGCAATACTGCTCAAAGTGTGTCGAAGTACCAAGATGCACAATGTAACTAAATTTACATAAACTTGCACCAGAAAATCCTTAAAAATATTGTTGGATTGGTTTAGATCAATGCATTTATATTAGCATTCGCTAAAGTTAAGTTATCTATTTTGGAGACGCCCATGATTGATAACCAAAAAGCAATAACCATAATGAAAATAGTGATGGTGATGGGTCTATGTTTAATTCTTCTTGGTCACTATCTGCTTTCTTATACTTCTTTCCCTGAAACTTATGGCATAACAGGACTAGTTATAAGTGGAGGCATGATGGCAATAGGCTTAATAATGTCTTTGCCCACAAAAATGTACCTCACCTTCATTTTCGTAAAAACAGAGAATGAGAGAAAGGAAAGAGAAAAGTTAGCTAAGCAAGAAGCAGAGAAAAACAGGTAACAACTTCTTTTCTCCATCGACCAGCTTATCGCTGGCCGAAATTTGTTTAGCACATAGAAAAGATAATTGTCTCAGCAGCTAGTTCACTTAACTAAGGTCTAACACCAAGCAAGTGACAGATCGCATAAGTTAACTCACTGCGGTTTAACGTATAAAAATGAAAGTCTTTCACCCCTTCTTTAGATAGTACTTTGACCATATCCATGGCAATTGACGCTCCAACAAGGTTACGAGAAGTAGGATCATCTTCTAAGCCATCAAAAGCATCATGTAGCCATTTAGGGACATTCACATTTGTCATTCCTGCAAATCGCTTTAGCGTACTAAAGTTAGTGACAGGTAAGATCCCTGGGATAATTTCAGCTTCAATTCCTGCTGCTGCGCATCTATCTCTAAATCTAAGGTAAGTTTCTACATCAAAGAAAAACTGGGTGATTGCTTGATTTGCCCCCGCGTCTATCTTTCTTTTTAAATTAATAAGGTCCGACTGAGCATTTTTTGCCTCAGGATGTACTTCAGGGTATGCCGCTACTGAGATATCGAAATCAGCCGTATCTCTTAACAAAGAAACCAAGTCTGAAGCATACATGTGTGGCTTCTCTGAGTTATCAGGCAAATCACCTCTGAGGGCAACAATATGTCTTACTCCGTGCTCCCAATAATCTCTTGCAATGCTTTTGAGCTCTTGCTCTGATGCGTCAATGCAGGTTAGGTGTGCTGCCGTTGCTAAATTAGTCTCTTGCTGAATTCGTTTGATCACGCCATGAGTTCTATCACGAGTACCAGAACCTGCGCCGTAAGTTACCGATACAAACTTAGGATTTAATGGTGTTAACCTTTCAATTGAATTCCAAAGTGTAGTTTCCATTTCTTCAGAATTAGGAGGAAAGAACTCAAAAGACACATCAATTTTGCCCTTGATATCTAACAAGTTGTTATTAATTGATTCTAACTGTTGGGCATGGTGAAAACTCATTCCATCCTCTCCTATTGGCATTGTTCAGCTGCAATCGCGAACTGAGTAATAAATTTATTAATATCAATGTTTACTGCTGTTGCTGTAATTAATGCCCCAGCTCCAGGGCCCCTGATCACCAAAGGGTTGTTACAATAAAAATCGGTAACTAAAGTGAACACGTTATCCGTTGGCGTTAATTGAACCAAAGCACTGCTTTTCTCTTTTGCAGTTAGTGCTACTTTTGCTTCTACGACCTTATTGAATAGCTTTGCTTCGGCTGCATAGGCAAGTGCCTGCCCGTTTCCATTAGCTTTTTTATAGATATCAGCCATGTAGCTATCAATCTCTGACTTTTTCTGCCAAAACTCAGTAACACTTCCTTGCAACAAAGAGTCAGGCAGCAGAGGTTCAACTTTGATGTCTGACAAACTTAACTGCTGTCCTGCCAATCTAGACAAAATGAGTAATTTTCTTTGCACATCTTTACCCGATAGATCTTCTCTAGGATCTGGCTCGGTAAAACCTTGCTCACATGCATCCTTAACTAAGTCAGTAAAACTGCCTACGCCATCGTATTTATTTAATAAATAGGACAAACTTCCAGAAAAAACACCTTCAATTACCTGTAAAGAGTCACCAGCTTGCAAAAGTTCAGATAGCGATGCTTGTACAGGTAATGCAGCACCGACAGTAGCATTGATGCCCCAAAAGCATTTATTCTCTGTCAGCACTTCCACTAATCTTTGATAGCGCTCATTAGCAATGGTTAATGGCAACTTATTGGCAGAAACTAAGTGCCAACCAAGAGTGGCAAAATCTAAGTAGTGATTTGCCACTTTCTCACTCGCGGTTAAGTCAACGACCACAACGTTAGTTAGTTGTAGCTCAACAACTTGTTCTATCAATTGAGATAAATCACAAACTCTTGCTTGTTGATTGAAATCATCGATTTTCTCGAAGTTAATACCTGATTTTGATACTAAACAACGAGTAGAGTTAGCTAATGCTGATAGTCTTAACTCTACGTGCTGTTTGTTAAATTGTTGTAACTGTAGAAACAAAGATAACCAAGCAGATCCCACATTACCTTTACCGAGTACAACTAAATTCACTATCGGTTTCACAGCTCACTCCATTACCACAAGGCCGCAAGAGCTGGGCTTAGGCGACAACTCGCACTTTGCTCAGTATCGGCTTCAATTAAGTTGAGATTTGCCGACCGATTCGTTTGCGAATGAGCTTCATCTTTCGACTTTGTTAGAGCTTGCAATAGGTCTGCAATTAAATCTGTTTTCTCTTCGATACCAACAGATAGCCTAAGCAGCTGACGAGTAATGCCAGCTTCCTTTTGAGCTTCTGCTGGCATAGAGGCGTGAGTCATAGTTGCAGGATGGCAAATTAAACTTTCTGTTCCACCCAAAGACTCAGCCAATGTGAATAACTTAAGCTCTTGCAAAAATGCTGCAACTTGTTGCTCTGAGCCAGCCAATTCAAAACTTAACATGCCGCCATCAAACTCCTGTTGCTGTTGCGCTAGCAAATGTTCAGGATGACTTTTTAAACCTGGGTAATAAACCGCATCAACCGCTTCATGAGCTTGTAAAACTTCAGCAATAGCTAATGCATTCTGACTGTGTTGTTTAACTCTTACCGACAGAGTTCTAATACCTCTTAAAATAAGGTATGAATCAAACGGCGAACCAGTAACCCCAGTATTATTGGCCCACCATTTAATTTCGTCGGCAAGCTCTTGCTCTGCACAGATAACAGCGCCTGAAACAACATCACTATGACCGTTTAGATACTTAGTGCTAGAGTGCACTACAATATCTGCACCTAGTTTGATCGGAGACTGCCCTAGTGGGGATAGGAAAGTATTATCTACAACAACTTTAGCGTTAATTAATTTAGCAACACCACAAATCTTCTTAATATCAGTTACTCGAAGTAATGGATTGCTAGGCGTTTCTAACCAAATAAGAGATGGCTTTATTTTGCTTATTTCAGCTTCAATATTTTGGTCATAAATATCTAACCACTTCAGCTTAAATGCACCTTTTTTGGCTAAGCTTTCGAATAATCTATGGGTTCCGCCATAACAATCTTTTGGCGCGACAACAGTATCTTCAGGCGATAACAATTGCAGAACCAGATTTACCGCAGCCATGCCAGAGCTAGTAACGGTAGCTCCAGCACCTTGTTCCAATTCAGCCAAAGCGGTAGCAAGTAGATCTCTTGTTGGATTTCCACCACGACTGTAATCAAATTCAGGTTTAGTGTGGTAGTCAGAAAATTGGAAGTTTGTTGCCATATAAATTGGAGCAACCACTGATTGATGCTGAGTATCGGTGTTTAACCCCGACTGAACTGCGACAGTCGCGGCATCATATTGAGTTAAGTTTTCAATTGCCATGCTTTGCTCCAGACTTTTATACATTTATACGTTTAGACGTCTAAAACTATAACGCTTATTTTTTGACTGTCAACCATCTAGACGTCTAAAAGTAAATATATCTGAATTTGTCGTAGATTAACGGCAATTGAATCAGTCAATATAGCCTTATAGACAGCCAGAATTTGACTAATATTTATAATCCAATACAATTTGCGGGTTATTTCGTAAGTAATAGAAAATCTGCTGATTTTTATTCAATCGGCAGCTAAATGATCCCTACAAAAGGTGCTTTATGGCCAAGTGGAATGGTGAATACGTTCACCCTTATGCAGAACACGGCAAAAAATCTGAACAAGTAAAAAAAATTACCGTATCTATTCCGTTAAACGTATTGAAAGTGTTAACGGATGAAAGAACTCGACGCCAAGTAAAAAATTTACGTCATGCAACGAATAGCGAATTATTATGCGAAGCGTTTCTGCATGCATTTACAGGTCAGCCTCTACCGGCAGATGGCGATTTATCGAAAGAAAATCCTGAACAGGTGCCAGAAGAAGTAAGAAAGATCCTAACGGAGATGGGCAAAGAGATCCCAAACTTAGACGAATAATACAAGTCACTAAATACAAAAATAGCGAGTTATAAACAACTCGCTATTTTTTTAAGGTAGTAGTACCTACACTATTATAACCTTACCCATCAATACCAACTCTAGTATTTCAAAGCTCCCTTATTAGAGAGCCAATTCCTGATTCGGAAAGAGAATACCTACTCAGCTTTAGTACTGATTTGAGCAACGCCAGACTTTATAGCAGCATCTGCAACCGCTTTAGAAACCAAGTCTAATAATCTTGGATCCATAGGTTTTGGAATAATGTAGTCTTTGCCAAATTCTAGAGACGCAGAATTAGACGCTTTTAATACTTCTTCAGGCACAGGCTCTTTTGCTAATGCGCGAATTGCTTCAACCGCTGCAACTTTCATTTCGTCATTAATTTCTGTCGCACGTACATCAAGTGCACCACGGAAAATAAACGGGAAACAAAGAACATTATTCACTTGATTCGGATAATCTGAACGACCAGTAGCCATAATTAAATCATCACGTGCAGCTAATGCCAGCTCAGGTTTGATTTCAGGATCAGGGTTAGAGCAAGCAAATACAACCGGGTTAGGAGCCATTAATTTAAGCGCTTCTGGTGACAACAAATTAGCACCTGATACGCCAACAAAAATATCTGCACCGCAAATCACTTCTTCCAATGTTCTCTTATCTGTGTTGTTAGCAAAACCTAACTTGAACTCATTTAAATCCGTTCTTCTAGTATGGATAACACCTTTACTGTCTAACATGTAAATACGTTCGCGCTGGGCACCACACTTAATCAATAAATTCATACAAGCGATTGCAGCTGCGCCCGCTCCCATACAAACAATTGTTGACTCTTCAAGTTTCTTGCCTTGAATTTCCAGCGCATTCAACATACCTGCTGCAGTAACAATTGCAGTGCCATGCTGATCATCGTGGAATACAGGGACATTACAGCGTTTAATTAGCTCCTGCTCAATTTCAAAACATTCAGGAGCCCTGATATCTTCTAAGTTGATGCCACCAAACGTGTCTGCAATCGCAGCAACTGTGTTGATAAACTCTTCTGGGGATTTATGTGTAACCTCAATATCAAATGAATCGATACCAGCAAAACGTTTGAACAACAAAGCCTTACCTTCCATTACTGGCTTTGAAGCAAGTGGACCTAAATTGCCTAATCCTAATATCGCCGTACCATTGGTAATTACCGCTACCGTGTTTCCTTTTGCAGTGTATTTATATGCATTGTTAGGATCCGTAGCAATTTCTCGCACTGGTTCAGCAACACCTGGACTATAAGCCAAAGCCAGATCATTAACCGTCTCAGCCGGTGTAGTTAGTGCAACTTCGATTTTTCCTGGTCTAGGTTCACTGTGATATCTCAATGCTTCTTTTTTAAGGCTGCTCATTTGTCATTCCAGTTGTTTGCTTGTTATTTGAGAGGGTCTGCTACTATGCAGGGCTTTTTCAATTTACTACTAAAGTTGTAAAGTGCAACCCCAAGAAAAGTGATAACTTATTCAATAATAGACGTTATTTGGAAGTATTTTCGTAATTTAACTACATTTTTTAATTATTACTTTAACTAAGAGAAATAGCTTAAAAAACCACTTCGCGGCAGAGCAAAATTGCCTTCATTTAGCTTCATAAAAATACAGGTTGTTGACAGATAGGATGAGTTTGAAAAATAGCCTGTTGAAATTAGACTACAAATATTTGATAAATTTTTTTGATTATTTTTTTTCAATTCTAAATTGCAGCTTGCGCATTAATAACTAACTAGTATTTCAGTATGTGAAATAAATAAAAAAACGCCACTCATTGTTACACGAGTAGCGTTTGTTTTAGTAATAAGCTTTTCGCTTATTAGTTAGTTCAAAGCGAGAATTAAAGCACTTTTAACACTTCATCACGTACTTCTGAACCACCGTCTTCCGCGTAGTAATTCACTTCGATAATAATATCCGTGATGCTGTCAAAGACTTCATCTGGAATGCCCGAAGAAAACTCTAGCTGCCACTTAGAGTCCACACCTGTGTTCTCAAATGGCAATAGGCGTTCATCACCAAAGCTCAGCTGGAATAAGCCCGCATCATTAACACCACCTGAAACCGCAATTGATTGACTGTTTCGGTAATCCGCTCTGACACCTAACGGTATTGTCGGAGCTGTATTTGTGCGCTCTTCCGCTAAGTCTGAAGCTGCATCCTTATTCTTCATTAATAACGCTAGGTTACTTGTTTGAGTTAAGGTCGCACTTAGCGTTTGATATGGACCAACTACCGCTGGGACAGTCACGTTCACACTCTTAATTAAACGGCGATAATGCCCAGGGTAATCCCTCGCAAACACCCTTGATGGTAATTCAAAAACAATACTGCGTTCATCTGCAGATTTACCTTTCAACAACTCAACCAAGTTAGTACCTTTATTAGCACCAGATGTCGTTTTCACAAAGCCATTTTCAGCGCTGTGGATGTCTATATTATGCTTTAACGAAATAGGCTTAACGATTTCTAACCTACGTTCATTACTTTGTTCATAATCATGCTGCATACGCTGTAAGCTTAATAACAAACCGTCACCCGCTAATAGACCTTGCTGAGTGTTATCCCAGTAATCGCCTCGAATAAACGACTTGCTCTGACCTAGTTCGAAGTTGAACGCTTGTTCTGCTTCTTTCGCTAAGCCTAACGCCAATTGATAAGCTTGGAAGTACAAGCCGCTCAAGCGGTTACTTAACCAGCGATAAAGCTCGGTACGAGTACGACGCTCTGCACGGATAAATTGCTCGATCTCTTGATTCGACTCCATTTCCCACTGCAAGTTAGCATATTGGGTCATAGCCGCATTTAGATCATGCATGCCTTGGATCAATCTATCTTTCAATTCAGCTTGGTCCATAATTGCTAAGTTACGTGTTTCCACCCAACCCGCTTTACGTCGTTCACGACTTGCATTTTCCGAAGTGATCGAAGCTGCAAGATCCAACCCTTTAACAGCGGTCCCCACACCAATTTTAAGTAGGCCCTTTATAATAGCACTATAACTATGACCACCAGCAGCTAGACCAAATATATTAGGCGCTGTATTGGTCAATTCTGCTGCACCAAAACCTGCTTCAGCTACGATTTCCAATGCATTTTTAGTTATCCCAATAATTCGACTTGAGTCCTCATTAGGATTCGCAGGGAAAGTTCGTCCATTATCCCCCCTCATACCTGCAATTGCACTGTTATCATGCGCCTGCTCTAAATCAATCGGAATACGGTCTAACGATTGATAATCTGTATTTTCAGGGGCAACTTGCGAGGCATCAGCACCAATCAACTCAGTAGTACGGTACTCCTGATAACGAGCCGTTTCATACTGGCGGTTGAAGATTTCCAAGTTATGCCCTACCGACATCACTTGATGTCGTAGTACTTCTGCATTCATCTCCAAGATGTTTTGCTCATGGCTAGCTCTTAAGGCTTCAAGCTCAGTTGCATCTTGTTTTTCCATGATGCTTAACAAGCGAGTACCAAAGCCACTAACCATTTGGGTTACTTCTTTCGCACGATTAATCACGTAGTTAAAGCGGTAATGTGGGATCGACATATTACTGTTGCCACGCAGTTGCCCTAAGGTACCACCATTAGCAAATAAGCGAGCTAATGCTAGTGGATCTAAAGGCGGTTGAGTCAACGGTAAACTAATGCGCTTACCATTAATATCTCGGCTATTGCGAATATTGAACAGGCGGTTAGCAACCGTGTCCCATAAACGTAAAGTACGTAAATTAGGTGGGATAGCGAAGTAACTGTTGTTCAGATAATTTTGCGGGCTAAAGTTAGGTGCGCCTGTAATAGGCGCTAACATAACTGCGCTACCGTCATTATTAAACTTAACTTCCATAGGTTGAGTTTGAACCGCAGAGCCATCATCGCCACTATAAGCTTCAGTCTGTAACATAGCACTGCTTGCGTCTCGAGTGACATTATTCAAACGCTGCTCAAGCATAAGTTCAAGTGCGCCTTGTAAACGACCTGTGCCATCGACTAGTCGTTGAGCTTGGATATCAGCATCTTGCAAGTCCACATCACCGTCACCATCAAAGTCGAGTAAACCAGCTTTGCGAACCAAGTCGACATTGCTATCGGTAGGCAAATAATCCAACTCACCCATATTTCTCGGCATATCACCTAACAAGTCACTAACACGAGTGTAAACTAAGGTCGCTTCAACCAAGTCTTCTCTCGTTAAACGGCGGAATAACTTATCACCTTTCTTGATCATGTTGTCCAAAAACTCGTAGAAGGTCCAAGTTTGATAGGCCGATGGGCGTACCATGGCCAACGCATGAGGATTGAATGGGTCGCGAATATAAGTTTGGCGAGCCGCCAGATCATCAACCGCATTAATCTCAGTCAATAAGCGTTGTTCCATAATTTCCTGACTACCCATAGTTTGAAAATCATGAGCATCTTCTAGTCTAGCAGCTTCAATATCACCATCAGACGCAAGCCTTGTACGTACTAGTTCCAAGCCTGGTTGAGCGGCTGCAATGAGAACTCTAAAGTTAGAGGCTCCACCGCCATTTTGATATAGGAACTCAAAGTGTTGTACACCTGAATGTTCAATGTTTAATGGGATGTTTACATAACGATTCGCCGTGCCACCGTCGTAATTACCAACCAAGTCGCCATTTACAAATGCAGCAAAACCATCATCTGTTCGTAATTGTAAATAGTAAGCTCCTTTTGCTAGATATTGAGTACCGCGGAATCGCATTACAATATCTTCAACAAAATAATACCTATCTTGAGCATTTTCATGAATGAGCAAGTCAGAGAAGTTACCTTGTCCTCTACTGCTGATCCAATTGACTAATCTGTCGGTTGAAACACCGCCATAATACAAGGTAGGCGCTCTAAAGACTAAGCTAGGATTCCTCTTACCATCGATTCGAGTTTTAAAATACTCGATTAAGTTTTCGTTAAATTGCGGTCTCTCACTCGTATTCAACTTATAGGCATCACAAACAAATTCGCTTGGTGTAGTGTTACGCAAAAATGCGCATTGCCAATAATTGTTTCTTAGTGCAGCTGCATCTCTAAAATCTTGATTGTCTCCAGTGTCCATACCTAAATTCTGACCGTCAGCTTTAGGGTTATAAACATAGCGATACCATCGGTCAGCTGCGTCATATTGCTCAGCACTCTTTAACGCTGTCGCAATCAACATAGGTGCGTGATAGAACAACTCTCGATAAGCCTGACCATTAAAATCATTAAAAGATAATTTTTCAGAAGGTCTAGGATAAGCAATAGTTACATTAGGATTACCCACACTAAATGAGGCTTCTGACATTCTTTGCGAGTCATAATGCATAAACCTATCAATGCCAAAACGACGTAATCGTTCTAACAACTTAGTACCAGCTTGGCTCGAAGTACGAATAAACTTAAAGCTATCTTTATCGAACAAGTAATCTTGGCCACTAATGCCGCCAAAGAATAGTTGGTAAAGACTAGTACTTGCCGTTAAGAAACTACGGTCGATATTGAAGTTCATGTCGTTGGCCGTAACCGCACGAATGGTTGTCTCTGCACTTGTTAGTGGAATCGTCGAAAAAGCACGTAAGTCAGATTGACTATTAAAGTTATAATCCTCTTCTTGGCTTTCGCCATCAGCTCTCACCCTGCGAGGTTGAATAGTTCGGGTATATTCTAACTCTAGTTGCGAAGCAAATAACTGCTCACCATCCGGTGAAAGAATCAAGGTGTCTGTGAAGTTAATAATACTTGCGCTTTCATTATCCACTAGTAGATGACCTAAATTGAAGAAGCGCACAGTCGCTGAGTTGTTGATTTCCTTCTTTTGCGCAATTATGTCATCGGCACGATTTACTCGGTTTTCATAATCTCTAACCTCTATTGATTCACCATTAAATAAACCAAACACACCAGGTAAAGAAAGTAGAATTCCATCAACATCAGTACGAGTACTACTTCCATTAGCTGCCGTTATTTCATCTTGCAGCAAAGAAGGGAAAAATGAAGGTGAAACAAAGAAGTTGTGATCAAAAGGCTCATCTGCTTCACGTGCAGACATGTCCGCTTTTTTATTGGTCGAATTGATAATGTTATTGATCACATCTCGACTATCCCAAAGGCCTGCACTTCTGAAAACATTTCTAATACTTTCAATAATTAAGTTAAATGGAGAGTCAAACGGGTCATTACTATCGTTATTATCTTGATCGCCAAAGTAATCAGCCAACTTCAGCCCCATCTGATCAACCAACACATCTTCTGGGTTATTTCCTTGGGTTAGTGCATTTTCAATGTTTCGTGTTCTCTGCCAAACCTTGTCTAATTGAGCTTGACTACCTTTTAATCTATAGCTGCCGCTTGGAAAAGCTGCAATATATCTACTGTTATAGGCATTACGAGTTTTACCTTGTTCTAAGCTTACATTACGCTCACGAATGACTTGTGGAACATCCCAACCGCCGTCAGTTTTTTGCGATAATTGATTTATCTGAGCTTTGTACAGCACTTCTTGGCTGTGACTTTGACCCGACTGTTGATAGGTTATCCAGAATAAATGCCAGCGGCCTTGGTCGAATACTGGAGAAATACTGACAGAATCTTCTTCAGCTAACATAAGTGGTAGTTTTTCCCACTCACCACCTAAATAAGGAATCGCGTTATCTTCACTTTCTGTTAGGTTGGTAAAGCGAATATAAATATCCCTATTATCACCAGTTCTACTACGCGCAACAACGGCATCAGGTTCCATGCTACTTGCACTGATCGCAACACCAACGTTTTGCAGATCCACCGTAGTTAACAAGCTTTCAGCAAACTCCTTAAAAGCAATGTCAGCTTGCTCAGGATCATCCGCCGCCATATTGATTTTATTTTCCAACATTCTGAATGCTTCAGACTTGTTACGTCTAACTTCAGGTAACAGGAAGTTTTCTGTTTCGAAGAAAGTACGGCGATTTGCTTGCCATGTTGTGAAATATTGCATCCATTCCCAGTATTCTCGGAATGTTTCATTTGCAGTATGCTCAGCTTCTTGGTTATTCACCACTGCATCACCAAATAACTGCATCGCACACGTCGCTTCTTTTACCTGACTGGTTTCAGCTTCGCCTCCTACATGCACATCTAATAATAAGTAGCGATATAAAGAATCTGCAGTACTCACTGGCAAGTTACGCTCTCGCATACGGTGTAGGGCCAAGCTTAATAATCTGTCTCTTTCACTCTCTAGATTTTTTGCTTCATGCTCTGAATTAGTATTTGACCCAACTTCAAGAGATTGAGTTAAAGGGAGAATTTCGTCATAGCTGTCTTTGGCAGTACTGCCTAGCGTTAAAACATCCAACATATATTGAGATTGAATTCGACTATCTTCGCTATAGCGATATGCAAGAACAATATCAGCTAAACCACCTAATGTTAGATAAGCTGGTCGACCTGTTACACCTTGCATAAAGTGGTCAAGCAACGGCTTAATATCAGAAATTTCAGCTTCTTCGTATTCAGCTCGTATTTCTTCAATTACTTCTAAGCGCAACTCTGTACTATCGGTAACAGAAGCATCACGCTTAATCGCAATTTCAAAAATAGGAGAGTTAACATTATCAATATCTTCAACAGCTAACTGATAACGCTTGAGCGCTAAAAGCTGTTCAACACCTGGTAACTGATGCACGCTAAAGCCAGATAAAGCTTGAGGGTTTAATAACAATCGACGTAACTCATTTTCACTTAGCTGTAATTGAGTAAAGATATTCGCAAGTTGACGTAACGTTTGATATTCACGCTTACGCACATCTTCATCAACACTAGGGTCTAATAAACGTTCACGTAAGTCGTTATTGCTGCCAGCTAAACGCTCAGTAATTGGTTTTAAAACAGCATTTTGGTTAAATACAATAGCACTTGCCCAACTTGTAAACTCTCTGTGATATACAGGGTTTACGCCTAACTCAGAAACTAAAGTATTTTCAAAGGAGGTGATTTGATCATTATTCACTTCAGCTAACACACTTGCCGCATCGGCCATATTTTGCAGAGCGAAGTATTCAGGAGTAACCACCAAACCATCCTGGTCAAAAATGGCGTCAAAAACCGACTCATTAATAGCGTTGACACCTTCGTTAGCCAGTTTACTATTAAAGGACTCTAACGTTTCACCTGGTGTTGTTTCTACAGCTCGCAATAAGTTGTTATGGAAGTTCTCAAGTCTTTCACGAACAACTGATAATCGATTGTCTGTACGACCTAGTTCATAAGCTTTGATTAGTGGGAAGTTCACTTGATCGAAGTCTTCCACATAACTCATTAATACTTCAACTGCACTTAGCTTGGTTATAGGCGCTAGCGCTTTTGCAGTTAAGTCACTGATATTCACTGAAGATGCAGCAAACATTTTTTTCAGATCATTTACTGATACATTCAATTGTTGCATCAAATAAGTTAAACGGAATAACGCAGATAAATTAGCTTTATCCAAAGTTAAACTACCACTTGCTTCAATCAGTCGGCTTAATTTAACTAGCTGAGCCTGGCTAATACCAAGACGTGCTGACAGTTCAGCTCGAATAGCCAAACTATCCGCTGAACTATCACGTGCCCATACTAGGTTTGATGGCGTGTTATCTTGAGCAAACAAGCCAATAGATTGACCTGGACGGTAGAAGATATCTCGTAACGGTGCAGCCACGGCCAAAGCACTATTACCTTCACCTGTGTCTCGTAAATCTGCGATCAATGCAATAAAGTCATCGACATGAACATCAAATTTTTGCTCAAAATGCTTGAAGGCAGCAACAATACGCATGAAATCAGCGTTCAGTCGATTACCTGTTGCACGTAATAAGCGATGTAATGTCACAAAACCAACACCAGCGGCTTTACTCATACGCAAGAACCTGTGTAATCTGTCTTGACGTAAGCTGTCTAGATTTAAGATTTCACTCGCATCTCCACTGATACGAAGTGCAGTACCAGCATCTAATTGATGATTTGTAGCAGGGCTATTCAAATACAACTGCAAGTGTTTATCTTCAGCAATCTCTGCTGTTGATAAATCAGCAAATAACAACTCATGTAACTGATATTCTTCGATTTCTGCACGACGTACGAACTCTGCTACTGTTTTCAGAGGTTCAGGTTTATCACTTGCCGTCGAGCTTCCATCCAATAAGTTAGCGGCGGAATAACCCCAAGGTGTATGGGTGTCATTGCTATCTGCAAATTGAGGCACAGCTGTACCATATGCTGGATCTGTCGCTATCACTTTTACCATAGAAGGGCTGATTGAAATATCTTGCGAGCGAGAGTTTCGAGCACCTAGCACTCTTGAAATTTTAAGGGCAGAGCTATCTGCATCTTCTAGGCAACGAGTGACTTTATCGAAGGCTGTGTTAAAAGGGAAAGCCAGTGGGAATGAAGTACTATCCTGTTGCTTATCCGTTAACAACTCTTGGCTATTGCCATTTTCACGGCCATGGAAACGCAATACTTGGTTCACGATATTAAGCTTAGGCTGTAATGTCAGCGCATTGTCAGCACTTAGTACCAATTCATCAATGTCTGGACGGCGCTGTGATAAGCTTTGGCTGTTATTCGCATCAGGGCCACCAATATGTTCATCAACCAGCTCTTTTAGTGCAACTAAGTAAGCTGAAGTTGAATAAACACTTCTATGCTCAGGCACTTCGTAGTATTGGTTACTGTTGTATTGATTCTCAAAAGTAAGCTTATCTTCTGGATTTCGATTTGCCGCCACCAATGCTGGCGTCGAGTTATTTTTCGCATTGATATATGCCAACGACACTAGGTGCGCACGCTGACGAGCAGAAGCAATCAGTAGTTGAACTCGGTTGTTCGCTCTAGACTTAGCTCTTTTTACTTTATCAGAATCCGAAGTTTCAATGGTTTGGCTACGATCTTGGAATCTATTAAGAGCAGCATCTAGTTTATTCTCTTTTTCTCTGGCTAATACAGAAGCAGAGTAAAAACCTGCAGACAATAGATCGAAGGCTTCTTTCAATTGCAAACGGTTACCATAAGTAATACTGCCGTTTGAGTCTGGGCCTAGCGCTAAGCCGGTAAGCAACATACGTTGTATGCCTCGGGCATTAGCAAGTGTTGCACTAGCATCAGTCAGACCGTCAGTATCTAAACCGGCTATAGCTGAGGCGCTAGTAAAATCGGCTTTAAGAAACTTATTGAGATCGATTTTACTAAAGTTATCGATATTGCCAGAAA
Organism: Psychrosphaera sp.; assembly: GCA_965221615.1. GTDB lineage: Bacteria > Pseudomonadota > Gammaproteobacteria > Enterobacterales > Alteromonadaceae > Psychrosphaera. The sequence continues at coordinate 2,924,195 of OZ244904.1, forward strand.
CGCCACTTGCTTTAAGTGAATTATCCTGAGCTAAGGTAAAAATATCGTCTCGGCTAACATAAGGATTTTCTAATAACTGCTGAATTTCTGCGTTATTAAGAATGCTATTGTGAATTCTTAAATCCACCAAACTTTGGTTCATCCAAATAGTACCAATACTATTTGCTGAATCAGTTGGAGCATCCTGCTTAACAGGAGTACCGTTTGTAGTGAAAGTAACGTCCAAAGCACTAATGTGTTGGCCGTCTATGTACACTTTAATGGATTTACCAGCATAGTCTATCGCGCACGCTACATGAATATAGCCTGAGTGATTGCCACTAAATGTTCTTTTTAAATTAGTTTCGCTATTAGACAGGTTCAATCTACTTGAGTCTGCAGTTATTTCGGTAGGAGTAGATAAGTCAGCTTTTCTTATATGACTGGTCAAGTCGAGCGTAAACAAATCACCGTAAAAACCGAATCTAAAACGGTATCCTTTAATAAGATTTAAATAAACGAGACTGCCTACGGGCAATATCATAGAAATAGTTTGTTGGTTAGCATTCACATATGTATTTACTGATGAATGTTCCAAAGAATAGTAAGTTGAAAACTCTATTGCTGGAGAATTATTATCGCTGAGCGTTTGTGCACCAGAGATAAAGTGTTCGTTGATAGGCAACACTCCTGCAACTTCATTTGCATGAGAATTCAATGCAAGGAGTTGAGCATCACCATCTTTGTTGGTTAATAAACGTTTACCATTACGTTCATTAACCTCGGGGTTAAAAGTGTGAAAATTAATTGTCATAAGACCATTCCTCAAGTTGGGTTTATTTAGCTAACACGTGTTAGCCAACCCACTTTGTAAAGAGGATGCAAAGTATCTTCAAAGATACAAGGTAGCTTGCATTGTACTGCGCTGGTTCTAAATACAATGGTTGAAAATTAAAGTGCAAAGGACAAATGTATTTGAGCAGAACTCTATTGAAAAATACAAAGAAAAAACGCCACTCGTTATTACACGAGTAGCGTTTGTTTTAGTAATAAGCTTTTCGCTTATTGGTTAGTTCAAAGCGAGAATTAAAGTACGTTTAATACTTCACTACGCACTTCCGAACCACCATCTTCAGCATAGTAATTCACTTCGATAATAATATCCGTGATGCTGTCAAAGACTTCATCTGGAATACCTGAAGAGAATTCTAACTGCCACTTAGAGTCTACACCTGTGTTCTCAAATGGTAGTAAACGGTCATCACCAAAGCTCAGCTGGAATAAACCTGCATCATTAACACCACCAGAAACTGCAATTGATTGACTGTTTCGGTAATCCGCTCTGACACCTAACGGTATTGTCGGTGCTGCGCCTGTGCGTTCTTCTGCTAAATCCGAAGCTGCATCCTTATCCTTAACCAATAACGCTAAGTTACTTGTCTGAGTTAAGGTTGCACTCAGCGTTTGATATGGACCAACTACCGCTGGGATCGTCACGTTCACACTCTTGATCAAACGACGATAATGCCCTGGATAATCTCTCGCAAACACTCTTGATGGTAATTCAAAAACAATGCTGCGTTCAGTTGCTGCTTTATCTTTCAATAATTCAATCAAGTTAGTGCCTTTGTCGTCACCACTGGTCGTTATCGCAAAACCACTTTCAGCACTGTAAATATCTAGATTATGTTTCAGTGAGATAGGTTTAACGATCTCTAACCTACGCGCATTGTTTTGCTCATAATCATGCTGCATACGTTGCAAGCTAAGTAATAAGCCATCGCCCGCTAATAGACCTTGCTGAGTGTTATCCCAGTAATCGCCTCGGATGAATGATTTGCTCTGACCTAGCTCAAAGTTAAATGCTTGTTCTGCTTCTCTCGCTAAGCCTAACGCCAATTGATAAGCTTGGAAGTACAAGCCATTCATGTAACTGCTTAACCAGCGATACAACTCTGTACGAGTACGTCGATCTGCACGGATAAACTGTTCAATCTCTTGGTTAGACTCAATTTCCCATTGCAGGTTGCTATATTGAGCCATTGCCGCATTTAAGTCATGCATGCCTTGGATCAATCTGTCTTTCAGCTCTGCTTGGTCCATGATAGCTAGGTTACGTGTTTCCACCCAACCCGCTTTACGTCTTTCACGACTTGCATTTTCAGACGTGATAGAAGCCGCAAGATCCAAGCCTTTTATCGTTGCACCTAGACCGATTCTCAGTACGCCTTTGGCAATAGCACTATAATCATGGCCACCAACTGCTAAACCGAAAATATTTGGTGCAGTGTTAAACAGCTCTGCCACACCAAAACCTACCTCTGAAGCAATGTCCAACGCATTCTTAGTTAAACCGATAGCACGAGCCGAATCTTCATTAGCATTTGCAGGGAAGGTTCGTCCGTTGTCTCCTCGCATACTAGTAATATCACCGTTATCATCCGCTTGTTCTAAATCAATTGGAATGCGATCCAACGATTGATAATCTGCATTTTCAGGTGCAACTACCGTAGCATCGGCACCGATAAGCTCAGTAGTACGGTACTCCTGATAACGAGCCGTTTCATACTGACGACGGAAGATCTCCAAATTGTGCTCTACCGACATCACTTGATTTCGTAACACTTCAGAGTTCATCTCTAAGATATTTTGCTCATGGCTAGCTCGTAATGCTTCTAGCTCAGTGGCATCTTGTCGCTCCATAATGCTTAACAATCGAGTTCCAAAACCGCTGACCATTTGAGTTACTTCTTTCGCACGGTTAATTACGTAGTTAAAGCGGTAATGTGGAATAGGCATATTACTGTTACCACGTAACTGTCCTAATGTACCACCATTCGCAAACGAACTAGCTAGAGCTAGTGGATCTAGAGGCGGCTGAGTTAATGCTAAGCTAATGCGCTTGCCATTAATATCTCGGCTGTTGCGAATGTTAAATAGACGGTTAGCCACTGTCTCCCATAAACGCAAAGTACGTAAGTTAGGTGGAATAGCAAAGTAACTGTTATTTAGATAGTTTTGCGGTGCAAAGCTAGGAGCACCAGTAATCGGTGCTAGCACCACTGTACTGCCGTCACTGCCAACTTTAACTTCTCTAGGTAGAGTTTGAACCGCTGAACCATCGTCACCAGTATAAGCCTCAGTATGTAACATGGCACTGCTTACATCACTAGTCACATTACTCAAACGTTGCTCAAGCATTAGCTCGAATGCCCCTTGTAAGCGGCCTGAGCCATCGAGTAAGCGTTGAGCTTGAATATCAGCATCTTGTAGGTCGACATCGCCGTCGCCATCAAAGTCGAGTAAACCGGCTTTACGAACTAAATCTAGATTGCTATCCGTAGGTAAGTAATCCAATTCGCCCATATTTCTAGGCATATCGCCCAATAAGTCGCTAACACGAGTATAAACTAGCGTTGCTTCAACCAAATCTTCTCTAGTCAAACGACGGAATAACTTATCGCCTTTCTTGATCATGTTGTCCAAGAACTCGTAGAAGGTCCAAGTTTGGTAAGCTGATGGACGAAGCATTGCCAACGTATGAGGATTATAAGGGTCACGGATATAAGCCTGACGAGCAGATAAGTCATCAACCGCATTAATTTCAGCTAATAAGCGCTGTTCTGTAACATCTTGGCTTTCTAACTCGTGAAAATCATGAGCATCTTCCAGTACAGACTCGTCAATTTCACTGTTAGAGGTCAGTCTATCTCTTACTAATTCTAAGCCAGGCTGCGCTGCTGCAAGCAAGACTTCAAAGCGGCCATTATCATGAGTATTTTGGTATAAAAACTCAAAGTGTTGGATACCAGAGCGCTCAATGTTGACTGGTACATTGACATAACGAGCTGGTGCGGTACCACCATCAAAACCACCAAGTAAATCACCATTGACAAATACAGCGAAACCATCGTCAACACGAACTTGCAAGTAATAAGCACCGCTTGCTAAATACTGGGTACCTTTATATCTCATTACAGAGTCTGTCGTTGTTCCGCTAGGAGAAAAACCATCCGCCTCGGCAAGAATTAAATCAGATGTACTTTGACCTGTAGGAGTCGTTATCCAATAATTCCAACTGCGATTTGAAGGTGTAGTACTAAAAGCTAACCTCGGTGCTTTAAATACAACATCTGGCTCTCTTTTGTTATCGACTTTAGTTCTAAAGAAGTTTACTAAGTCATCGCGTACAGCAGTTCTCTCTCCTGAAGTAAATTTGTACCCTTCCGCAATAAACTCACTTGGCGCTGTATTGCGTAAGAATAAACATTGCCAAAAGTTATTTCTCTGCACTGAGGCGGTATAAGAGCCCTGACTGACACCAGACTCCATACCTAAGCTCTGGTTATCAGCTTTCGGGTTGTACACATAACGATACCAGCGATCAGCTGCATCGTGCTGCTCTGCAGTTTTTAGTGCTGTCGCTATCAACATAGGCGCGTGATAGAACAACTCGCGATATGCTTGACCGTTAAAGTCATTGAAAGACAGTCTTTCTGAAGGTCTAGGATAAGCAATAGTGACATCAGGGTTGCCCACATTGAACGGCGCTTCCGACATTCTCTGCGAGTCAAAGTGCATAAATCTATCAATGCCAAAACCACGTAAGCGCTCTAGCAATTTAGTACCCGCTTGGCTCGAAGTACGGATAAACTTAAAGCTATCCTTATCAAACAGATAATCTTGGCCACTAATTGCACCAAAAAATAGTCGATATAAAGTATTGCTGGCGGTTAAGAAACTACGATCTTTATGGAAATTTACATCGTTAGTCTCAATTGCTCGAATTGTCGATTCATCGCTGTTAAGTGGATAAATAGACAAAGCTCGTAAATCAGCCTGACTCTCAAAGTTATAAGTTTCGTCGTCGGTGTTTCCTCGTCTAGGTTCAATGTCACGGGTGTACTCTAAGTTTATCTGCGAGACAACTCTTTGTTCACCACTAGGTAACAAGACCAAAGTATCAACATGGTGGAAATTCCCCGTAACTGTATCTTCAGTGTCTCGGTGATCAGCGCCAACATTATGGAAATGAATTATTGCAGAGTTGTTAACACTTCCTTCGTAGTCGCGAATATTAACGGAATTTCCGTTCAATAAACCAAAGACTGGAGGGAGCGATAACAAAATACCGTCGACAGGAGTTCGAGCACTACTGTTGTTAGCGATTTTAACATCATCAGCTAGTAATGAATTATCCTTATAATCCATACTAGCTTCATAATAAAATGCTTCATCTTCGTCTCGACTTGACTTACTTGCTGCACTATTTGTTGCGTTAATCAAATGAGTTATATAGCTACTTGTAGTAAATGGATTGTCATCATTTGAGAACTTTACGCCGAAGCCATTACTATCCGTTAAGAAGTGGAATGGATCACGACCTTCAGATGAGGCCACCTCGACATTGCGCATTCTATCCCAGATATTATCCAACTCTTCTTGGCTACCGTATAAATTAAAGCTGCCTGCAGGATATGCAGACACATAACGGAAGTTGTAATCGTTACGTTCATTACCTGGGACCAATCGGGCATTACGTTCACGGACAATTTGCGGCGTATCCCAACTGCCATCAGCTTTTTGTGATAACTGATTAAGTTGTGCTTTATACAGAAGTTCTTGGTTTGGTGTTCTACCTGATTCTTGGTATGTCACCCAAAACAGGTGCCAACGACCTTGATCGAACACAGGTGAAATACACATCGAGTCTTCTTCAGATAATGAAAGAGGAAGTTTTTCCCACTCACCACCTAAATAAGGAATTGGATTGTCTTCGCTCTCCGTAAGATTGGTAAAACGAATATAAAGATCTCGAATATTGCCATTTCTATTACGCGCTACTACAGCATCTGGAGCCATACTACCAGCACTGATAGAAACACCGACATTTTGTAAATCTACTGTAGCTAACAAGGTTTCAGCAAATTCTTTAAACGCAATATCAGCCTGTTCTGGATCATCCGCTGCCATATTGACCTTGTTTTCCAACATTTTGAACGCTTCAGATTTATTACGTCTTACATCAGGCAACAGGAAGTTTTCAGTTTCAAAGAAAGTGCGGCGATTAGCTTGCCACGTTGTGAAGTATTGCATCCATTCCCAGTACTCTCGAAATGTTGAATTTGCATTGTGCTCAGCTTCTTGGTTATTGACCACAGCGTCACCAAATAACTGCATAGCACAAGTTGCTTCTTTGACAGCACTAGTTTCTGCTTCACCACCTACTTGTACATCTAACAGTAGATAGCGATACAAAGAGTTGGCTGTTGTCACTGGCAAATTACGTTCACGCATACGATGTAAAGCCAAGCTTAATAGCCTGTCTCTTTCATTTTCTAAACCTCTAATCTCGTGGTCTTTATTGCGTTTTGCATTCGTGCTTAAACTGCCTTCAAGTGCGCGACTTAAAGGTAAAGCTTCTTCGTAACTGTCATTTTCTATGGTGCCCAAGGTCAAAATTTCGACCATGCACTGGGATTGAATACGGCTGGTTTCACTATAGCGATAAGCGAGGATAATATTCGCTAAGCCATCTAATGTCAGATAAATAGGTCGACCTGTAACACCTTGCATAAAGTGTTCAAGTAAAGGCTCAATATCAGACACTTCGGCTTCTTCATACACAGCTCGAATTTCTTCGATAACTTCAGTACGTAGTGCTGGGCTATCGGTAATCGAACCATCTCGAGTTATTGCTATTTCAAAAATAGGTGAATTAGCATTATCGATATCTTCTACCGCTAGCTGATAACGCTTAAGTGCTAATTGCTGTTCAACTCCAGGCAATTGCGCTAATTCAAAACCTGATAGAGCGCCAGGATTTAACAACAAACGACTCAGTTCATTATCAGTTAATTGCAATTGCTTAAGGATATTCGATAACTGGCGTAGAATTTGATATTCACGTTTGCGAATGTCTACGTCTAAAGTGCTATCTAATAATCGCTCACGAAGATCGTTATTGCTGCCAGCTAATCGTTCAGCAATAGGTCTCGAAGCTGCATTTTCAATTGTTGTGGCACTCTGGCTAGAAAGAATAGTGCTTGCCCAGCTCGTAAACTCTCTGTGATAAACAGGGTTAACGCCTAACTCAGACACCAAGGTATTCTCAAAAGAGGTAATTTGATCATCATTAACTTCAACCAACACACTTGCCGCTTCAGGCATATTGCCTGGGTTAAAGTGCTCTGGTGTAGTAACAATGCCATTTTGATCAAAGATGCTATCGAAAACATCTTGGCTGATTGCTCCAGCTCCCGCATTAACCAGCTTACTGTTAAAAGATTCCAGCGTTTCACCCAGTGTACTTTCTAGTGAACGTTGCAAGTTGTTATGGAAGTTATCCAAAGTCTCTCGGACAACAGATAATCTATTGTCTGTACGACTTGATTGATAAGCTCGAAGTAACGAATAGTTAACTTGTTCGAAGTCTTCGACATAACTCATTAATCTTTCGATGGCACTTAGCTTAGTAATAGGAGCCAATGTTGCAGCAGTTACATCACTGATGTTGACAGAAGCGGCCGCAAACATTTTTTCCAAATCATTTGCTGAAACATCTAATTGCTGCATTAAATACGTCAAACGGAAAAGAGCTGATAAATTAGCTTTATCCAAAGTAAGACTACCGCTTGGTTCAATTAACTTACTCAATTTAGTTAATTGAGACTCGCTAATACCAAGGCGAGCAGAAATTTCAGCTCGAATAGCTAAGCTTTCTGCAGAGCTATCACGCATCCATACTAGATTTAATAACTCATTATTTTGCCCAAACAAACCGATAGTTTGGTTCGGACGATAAAACACTTGTCGTAGTGGCGTTTCTAGAGCAAGTGCGCCGCTACCTCGGCCAACATCACGTAGGTCAGCAACTAACGCAATGAAATTATCAATGCTTGTGCCAAACTTCTGATTAAGACGCTTAAACTTAGCAACAACTCGCATAAAGTCTCTGTTAAGTCTATTACCCGTTGCTCGTAGTAAGCGATGCAAAGTAACAAAATCAACATTAGCAGCTTTACTCAAGCGCAAGAATCTATGCAATCTGTCTTGACGAAGACTGTCTAAATTCACAATTTCACTAGCATCTGCACTAATGCGAATCGCATGCTCGGCATCTAACTGATGACCTGTGGCAGGACTATTTAGATATAATGCTAAGTGCGCATCTTCAGCAATTTCCGCCGTTGATAAATCACCAAATAGTAGCTCATATAATTGATATTCTTCGATTTCGGCACGGCGCGCAAATTCACTAACAACCGTTAATGGTTCAGGCTTATCACTAGCAGAAGAGCTACCATCTAATAAGTCAGCTGCTTCATAGCCCCATGGTGTGTGGGTATCATTGCTGTCCGGGAAGTTAGGTACAACTGAGCCATACGCAGCATCTGTTGCGATAAGGCCAACCATTGAAGGACTAATGCCAATATCTTGCACGCGAGAGTCTCTAGCACCTAGTACTCTGGAGATTTTAAAGATAGAGCTATCAGCTTCTTCTAAACTACGAGTAATATCATCAAAAGCACTGTTGTAAGGATAAACCAGTGGAAACTTTGTGCTGTCTTGCTGAGTATTCGTCAATGATTCTTCAGAACTACCATCTTCTCGAGCATGATAACGCAACACTCTGTTCACGATGTTAAGTTTAGGTTCTAATACTAAAGCGTTATCAGCACTTAGTACTAATTGATCAATATCAGGACGACGTTGCGACAAATGCAAGCTATTGTTTGCAGCAGGTCCCTGAATATGCTCTTCAACTAATTCTTTTAATGCAACCAAATAAGCCGAAGTAGAGTAAACACTTCTGTGTTCTGGCACTTCATAATATTGACTGCTGTTATAGTGATTCTCAAAAGTCAGCTTGTCTTCTGGAGTTCGGTTAGCGGCTTCTAATGCTGGCGTTGTATGGTTTTTCGCATTGATATAAGCCAGTGATACTAAGTGAGCTCTTTGACGAGCAGAAGCAATTAACAATGCAGGTCTGTTGTTGTCTCTAGATTTCGCTCTTTTTACTACATCAGAATCTGAAGCATTTATCGTTCGAGTACTATATTGAAGTCGGTTTAATATAGGTAAAATCTTTTCTTCGGCCCCTCTAGCCAAGACAGATGCAGAATAAAAACCAGCTGATAATAAATTGAATGCCTCTTCTACTTGCAAGCGATTACCATAATTGATGGTGCCATTTGAGTCTGGCCCCAACGCCAAACCAGTTAACAACATACGTTGTATACCCCTAGCGTTAGCTAACGTTAAGCTGGCATCGCTTAAGTTACTAGTTTCTAACCCTGCTATCGCAGAAGCACTAGTGAAGTCGATATTTATGAACTTATCTAAATCAATTTTACTAAAGCTATCAATATTGCCAGAAACACCACTTGCCTTAAGCGAGTTATCCTGAGCTAAAGTAAAAATATCGTTTTTACTAACGTAAGGGTTAGCAATCAGTAACTCCTGTATTTCAGATTCAGTAAATACACGATTGTGAATTCTTAAATCAACCAACTGATAACTGAATGCTACTGTGCCGATGCTATCTATTGAATCACTTGGAGTACCTGCGTTAAAAAGAAACCCATTGCGCGGTGTAGACTCATTACTAGAGGTGCTAAGCTCGCCATCTAGATAGATTAAGTATGAGCCAGTAGTATAATCAATTGTTACAGCGAAATGGACGTACTCACGCACATAATAAGATATGAGGTCTGAGCGTAGAGTTTCATAAGACCCGTTATCTTCTCTTCGCATGAGTACAGATACATATCCGTCAACTGCATAAGTCTCGACAAGCAAACTGAGTCCATTTTTCAAGGTCAGCTCCACACCTCCATCGAGTGGCAAAGTCAGAGCGATGGTATGTTGCGATAAGTCAAGATATGCACTTGGCGAATCATGTTCCAAGGAATAACTGGAAAAAATACCATTATCTATAGTGCCTAGAGGACGATTACAATTAAGAACTTGTGAGCCAGTGATATAATGTTCATTGGTAAGAACATCTGTCTGCTCATTAGCATGAGAATTAATAGCCAAAAGACGAGTATCACCGTCTTTATTGGTTAATAATTTATTACCATTACGTTCGCCAACTTGTGGCAGAAAAGTATGAAGATTAATTGTCATTAGACATTTCCTTTAAATGAGGGTTATTTAGCTAAAACGTGTTAGCGAATCCACTTTTAAAGAAATTACAAAGTATCTGCAAAGATACAGAGTCTCCTGTTCAACAGCGTGAAATGTACAAAGAAAAACGCTACTCGTTGTTACACGAGTAGCGTTTGTTTTAGCAATAAGCTTTTCGCCTATTAAGTTAGTTCAAAGTAAGAGTTAAAGTACGTTTAATACTTCAGTGCGTACTTCCGAACCACCGTCTTCCGCGTAGTAATTCACTTCAATGATAATATCCGTGATGCTGTCAAAGACTTCATCTGGAATACCTGAAGAAAATTCTAACAACCACTTAGAGTCCACACCTGTGTTCTCAAATGGTAATAGACGATCATCACCAAAGTTCAGCTGGAATAAACCTGCATCATTAACGCCACCAGAAACTGCGATTGATTGACTGTTTCGGTAGTCCGCTCTAACACCTAATGGTATTGTCGGAGCTTTATTTGTGCGTTCTTCAGCTAAATCTGCGGCAGCATCTTTATCTCTATCCAATAACACTAAGTTACCAGTCTGAGTCAAAGTAGCACTCAGCGTTTGATATGGCCCAACTACCGCTGGGATCGTCACGTTCACACTCTTGATCAAACGACGGTAATGACCAGGATAGTCTCTTGCAAACACTCTTGATGGTAATTCAAAAACAATACTGCGTTCATCTGCTGGCTTGTTTTTCAATAACTCAACCAAGTTAGTACCTTGCTCAGCACCACTGGTTGTTTTCACAAAGCCACCCTCAGCACTGTGAATATCCAAGTTATGTTTCAACGAGATAGGTTTCACTATTTCCAATCTACGAGCATTATTTTGCTCATAGTCATGTTGCATACGTTGTAAGCTAAGTAATAACCCATCGCCCGCTAATAAACCTTGCTGAGTGTTATCCCAGTAATCGCCTCGGATGAAAGACTTACCTTGGCCTAGTTCAAAGTTAAACGCTTCCTCTGCTTCTTTCGCTAAGCCTAACGCCAATTGATAAGCTTGGAAGTACAAGCCACTCATATGGTTACTTAACCAACGATAAAGCTCAGTGCGAGTGCGTCGCTCGGATCGAATAAATTGCTCGATCTCTTGGTTTGACTCCATTTCCCATTGCAAATTAGTGTATTGAGCCATTGCCGCATTTAAGTCATGCATGCCTTGGATCAATCTGTCTTTTAGCTCTGCTTGGTCCATGATTGCTAAGTTGCGCGTTTCCACCCAACCAGCTTTACGTCTTTCTCTACTGCCATTTTCAGACGTGATAGAAGCAGCAAGATCCAATCCTTTAACCAGTGTTCCTACACCGATTCTAGTTATACCTTTACCTATGGCGCTATAGCTATGACCACCGGCGGCAAGACCAAAGATATTAGGTGCAGTGTTAAACAACTCTGCCACACCAAAACCGACCTCAGAAACGATTTCCAACGCATTCTTAGCTATACCTATACCACGAGCAGAGTCTTCATTACGATTAGCAGGGAAGGTTCGTCCGTTATCGCCCCTCATGCTAGTAATATCGCCGTTATCATCAGCCTGCTCTAGGTCAATAGGAATGTTATCCAATGACTGATAATCTGCGTTAGTTTCCGCTACCACAGAGGCATCAGCGCCAATAAGACCAGTAGTACGGTATTCTTGGTAACGAGCTGTTTCATATTGACGACGGAAGATCTCCAGATTGTGCTCCACCGACATAACTTGATGTCGCAATACTTCAGCATTCATTTCTAAGATGCTTTGTTCATGAGAAGCTCTTAAAGCTTCAAGCTCAGTTGCATCTTGTCGCTCCATAATGCTTAACAATCGAGTACCAAAACCGCTGACCATTTGTGTCACTTCTTTCGCACGATTGATCACATAGTTAAAGCGATAATGTGGAATAGCCATATTACTGCTACCGCGCACTTCTCCTAAAGTACCACCACTAGCGAATGAGCTAGCAAGTGCTAAAGGATCTAAAGGAGGCTGAGTTAACGCTAAGCTAATGCGCTTGCCATTAATATCTCGGCTGTTACGAATGTTGAATAAACGACTCGCAACTGTATCCCATAAACGTAAAGTACGTACGTTAGGTGGAATAGCGAAGTAGCTATTGTTCAGGTAATTTTGCGGTGCAAAGTTAGGCGCTCCAGTAATAGGTGCCAGCATAACTTTACTGCCATCACTGCTAAGCTTAGCTTCTCTAGGTTGGGTTTGCACTGCCGACGCATCATCTCCAGCGTAAGCTTCTGTTAATAACATAGCGCTATTTGCGTCACGAGTAACATTGCTTAAACGCTGCTCAAGCATAAGTTCAAATGCCCCTTGCAAACGACCTGTGCCATCAATCAAACGTTGAGCTTGAATATCCGCATCTTGTAAGTCCACATCACCGTCACCATCAAAATCCAGTAAACCGGCTTTGCGAACTAAATCTACATTGCTATCGGCAGGTAAATAGTCCAACTCGCCCATATTTCTAGGCGCGTCGCCCAATAAATCGCTCACACGGGTATAAATTAAAGTCGCTTCAACCAAGTCCTCTCTCGTTAAACGGCGGAATAACTTATCGCCTTTCTTGATCATATTGTCCAAGAATTCGTAGAAGGTCCAAGTTTGGTAAGCTGATGGACGTACCATTGCCAGAGCATGAGGATTATAAGGATCGCGAATATAAGTCTGACGAGCAGACAAATCATCAACCGCATTAATCTCCGCTAGTAGACGCTGTTCTGTAATATCTTGACTGCGTAAATCTTGGAAATCATGCACATCTTCCAGTCTAGCCGCTTCAATATCGCTGTCAGAAGCAGATCTCTCACGTACTAATTCTAAGCCTGGTTGCGCTGCTGCAATCAGAACTCGGAAGTTTCCGTATCCCGCGGTGTTCTGATATAAAATTTCAAGGTGCTGTATACCTGAATGTTCAATATTCAAAGGCATATTGAAGTAGCGGTTTGGAGTACCACCATCAAAGTTACCAACTAAGTCACCATTTAAGAATACAGCAAAGCCGTCATCCACTCGCGCTTGTAAATAATAGGTCCCTCTAGCCAGATACTGAGTACCTTTGTATCGCATGACTGTATTAACAGTCGACGAATTAACATTAAAATTATCCGCTTGCGCAATAATTAACTCAGACGTACTTTGACTGACAGGGGAACTTATCCAAGCGTTCCAGCTGTTATTTGATCCTACATTATAAGCTAACCTTGGCGCTTTAAATACAACACTTGGCTCTCTTTGATTATCAACTTGAGTTCTAAAGAAATGCACTAGGTTGTTACGTATGCTGCTGTAGTCAGATGAACTAAACTGATAACCCTCAGCAATAAACTCACTAGCTGCTGTATTGCGCAAGAATAAGCACTGCCAAAAGTTATTTTTCTGTACCGTTGTACCATGGAAGTCCTGATTACCACCAGCATCCATACCGAAGTTCTGGCTGTTCGCTTGAGGGTTATAAACGTAACGATACCAACGATCCGCTTCATCGTATTGCTCTGCATTTTTTAATACAGTCGCAATCAACATAGGTGCATGGTAGAACAACTCTCTATATGCCAAACCGTTAAAGTCATTAAATGATAATCTTTCTGACGGTCTCGGATAAGCGACTGTTACATCAGGATTACCTACATTAAACGGCGCTTCTGACATTCTTTGCGAGTCAAAACTCATAAACCTATCAATACCAAAGCCTCGTAATCGCTCTAATAGCTTGCTGCCCGCTTGGCTAGAGGTACGAATAAACTTAAAGTTGTCTTTATCGAATAAGTAATCTTGACCACTAATTGCACCATAAAGCACTCGGTATAAGGTTGTGCTCGCTGTTAGGAAGCTGCGATCTATATGGAAATTAACATCATTAGTTTGAACCGCTCGAACCGTTGTTTGACCACTGTTAACTGGGTAAATAGACAAAGCACGTAAATCGGCCTGACTCTCGAAGTTATAAGTATCCTCGTCGGTGTTTCCTTTTCTTGGTTCAATATCACGGGTGTATTCTAAGTTTAACTGCGAAACAATTCTTTGCTCACCACTAGGTAGCAGGATCAAAGTATCAACATGATGGTGACCTTCTGTAACTGTATCTTCATTATCTCTGTGATCCGCGCCATCATTGTAAAAATGAATTTTAGCCGAGTTCCTAACATCTCCATCGTAATCACGAATGTTAATAGAATCACCATTTAATATGCCAAATACCGGAGGTAGAGATAACAAAATGCCATCGACCGGAGTACGAGCGCTACTGTTGTTAGCAGCTTGAACATCGTCAGCCAGTAGTGAACTATTTTTATAACCTAGGTTATATTCGAAATAAAAAGCTTCATCCTCGTCGCGACTAGCACTATCTGCTGCAGTATTCGTCGTATTAATTAGATGATTAATAAATCCGTCTCTGCTGCGAGTATTACCATCTGGGTTTTTGATACCAAAGCCACTGCTATCAGTTAAAATAGAAGTTGGATCACGGCCTTCAGATGACGCAAACTCGACATTACGCATTCGCTCCCAGATGTTCTCTAACATCGACTCAGAGCCATATAAATTAAAGCTCCCTGCTGGATACGCAGACACATAACGGAAGTTATAAGTGTTGCGTTCTTTTCCTGGGTTAATTCGAGAATTACGTTCACGAATTATTTGCGGACTATCCCAGCTGCCATCGGCTTTTTGCGATAGTTGGTTAAGTATCGCTTTATACAGAATTTCTTCACCTGGAGTCTGCCCTGTTTGTTGGTATGTAATCCAAAACAGATGCCAGCGACCTCGATCAAATACTGGTGAAATACATACAGAGTCTTCTTCAGGTAACACAAGAGGAAGCTTTTCCCATTCACCACCTAAGTAAGGAATCGGGTTATCTTCGCTTTCTGTTAAGTTTGTAAAACGAATATAAACATCACGAGAGTTACCATTTCTAGTACGTGCCACAACGGCATCCGGGGTCACACTGTCAGCACTGATTGAAACACCGACATTTTGTAAATCCACTGTAGATAATAAGGTTTCTGCGAATTCTTGGAATGCGATATCAGCCTGCTCAGGGTCGTCTAACGCCATATTGATTTTGTTTTCTAGCATTTTGAACGCTTCGGACTTATTGCGTCGAACATCAGGTAACAGGAAGTTTTCTGTTTCGAAGAAAGTACGACGATTAGCTTGCCACGTTGTGAAGTATTGCATCCATTCCCAATACTCTCTGAAAGTATCATTGGCCGTGTAAGCAGCTTCTTGGTTATTGACCACAGCGTCACCAAATAGCTGCATGGCACAAGTTGCTTCTTTAACTGGACTCGTTTCAGCTTCGCCACCAACGTGTACGTCTAACAATAGATAACGGTATAAAGAGTTCGCATTAGTCACAGGTAAATTGCGTTCACGCATACGATGCAGAGCCAAGCTTAACAGTCTGTCTCTCTCGCTTTCTAAGCCTTTCACTTCTCTTTCTTTGTTGCTATTTACATTTGAACTTAGGCTACCTTCGAGCGCTAGATTTAACGGTAAAGCTTCATCGTAGCTATCATTTTCTATAGTACCTAAAGTTAAAACATCGACCATACATTGAGATTGAATACGACTAGTTTCGCTATAGCGATAAGCAAGAATAATATCTGCCAATCCACCTAGTGTTAGATAAACAGGTCGTCCTGTAACACCTTGCATAAAGTGTTCGAGTAGAGGTTCAATATCAGATACTTCAGCTTCTTCATATACAGTTCGGATCTCTTCTATCACTTCTGTACGTAGCATTGGGCTATCTGTGATTGAGTCATCTCGCGTTATTGCTATTTCAAAAATAGGTGAATTAGCGTTGTCGATATCTTCCACAGCTAACTGATAACGCTTCAATGCTAATTGTTGTTCAACACTAGGCAATTGTTCTAACTCGAAGTCTGATAGAGCGCTAGGATTTAACAACAGACGACGTAGTTCATTGTCGGTTAACTGTAATTGTTTAAGGATATTCGATAATTGACGCAAGATTTGATATTCACGCTTGCGAGTATCTAACTCTACGTCGCCATCTAAAAGACGCTCGCGCAAGTCATTATTGCTTCCAGCTAAGCGTTCAGTAATTGGTCTCAAAGCCGCATTCGTCAGTGTTGTAGCACTTTGATTAAAGATAATTGTGCTCGCCCAACTCGTAAACTCTCTGTGATATACAGGATTAACACCTAATTCAGAAACCAATGTATTTTCAAAAGACGTAATTTGGTCATTATTCACTTCTGCCAGCACACTTGCTGCTTCTGGCATGTCATTTAGACTAAAGTAGTCAGGTGTGAAAACAATGCCATTTTGATCAAAGATGCTATCAAAGACGTCTTGATCAATCACCTCTGTACCAGCGGTAACCAATTTACTGTTAAAGGAGTCTAGAGTTTCACCCGGTGTGTTTTCTAATGAACGTTGCAGGTTATTATGGAAGTTATCCAAAGTTTCTCGTACAACAGATAATTTATTATCTGTGCGACTAGATTGATAAGCTCGAATTAGTGAATAGTTGATTTGTTGGAAGTCTTCGACGTAACTAATTAACTTTTCAATAGCATTAAGCTTAGTGATAGGAGCCAGCGCTTTTGCAGTTAAATCACTAATATCCACTGACGCTGCCGCAAACATTTTTTCCAACTCATTAGCAGAAACATCAAGTTGCTGCATAAGGTAAGTTAAGCGGAATAATGCAGACAAATTAGCTTGGTCTAGAGTAAAACTACCGCTTGGCTCAATGAACTTACTGATTTTAATCAGCTGGGCTTCACTAATGCCTAAACGAGCAGAGATTTCAGCACGAATAGATAAGCTCTCTGGTGAACTATCTCGTTTCCACACTAGGTTGGTTAATTCATTGTCTAGGTCAAACAGGTCAATATGTTGACCAGGGCGATAAAAAATTTGTCGTAGCGGTGTTTCTATAGCTAGAGCATTATTGCCTTGACCTACATCTCGTAAATTAGCAATTAATGCGATGAACTCATCCATTGACGTATCAAAACTTTGATTCAAACGCGCAAAAGCTCCAACAATTCGCATGAACTCTGTGTTCAATCGATTGCCTGTTGCTCGTAATAAACGATGCAGCTCAACAAAACTCAAACCAGCAGCTTTATTCATACGTAAGAATCTATGTAACCTGTCTTGACGAAGACTGTCTAGATTTACGATTTCACTAGCATCAGTGCTAATGCGAATTGCATGTTCAGCATCTAACTGATGATCGGTCGCTGGACTGTTAAAATACAATGCTAAATGCGCATCTTCAGCAATTTCAGCCGTTGATAAGTCGCCAAAGAATAACTCATGTAATTGATATTCTTCAATTTCAGCGCGGCGAGCAAATTCAGTAACTAAGGTTAATGGTTCAGGTTTATCGCTTGCAGAAGAACTGCCATCTAATAAGTCAGCCTCGTCATAGCCCCACGGAGTATGGGTATCCTTGCTGTCTGGGAAGTTTGGTACGGTTGTGCCATACGCAGCATCCGTTGCTATGACTTTAACCATTGAAGGACTGATCTCAAGATCTTGTACACGAGAGTTTCTAGCACCTAGTACTCTAGAAATTTTAAATATTGAGCTATCTACCTCTTCCAAGCTGCGAGAAATGTCATCAAAAGCACTGTTGTAAGGGTAAACCAGTGGGAATTGTGTATTGTCTTGCTGAGTATTAGTTAAAAGCTCACGGTCGCTACTATCGTCACGAGCGTGGTAACGCAATACTTGGTTAACTATATTGAGCTTAGGTTGCAATGCTAAAGCGTTGTCAGCACTCAGTAGTAACTTATCAATGTCTGGGCGACGTTGTGATAAGTGCTGATCGCTATTTTTATCGGGACCATTCATGTGCTCATCGATTAGCTCTTTTAATGCAACTAGATAAGCCGAAGTTGAATAAACATTGCGATGCTCAGGCACTTCATAATATTGACTGCTATTGTAGTGATTCTCGAACGTAAGCTTGTCTTCTGGAGTTCGGTTGGCAGCCACCAATGCTGGCGTTGTATGATTTTTTGCATTGATATAGGCAAGTGACACTAAATGAGCTCGTTGTCGAGCTGATGCAATGAGTAACTGCACTCTATTATTGGCTCTAGATTTAGCCCTTTTTACTACATCAGAATCTGAGCTTTCAATATATTCGGAGTAGCTCACAAATCGATAAAGCGCTTGGTATACTTTGCTTTCTGTTGCTCTTGCTAAAATAGCGGAAGAGTAGACGCCTGCCGATAGCAGTTTAAAAGCTTCATCTAGTTGTAACCGATTGCCATATTCAATAGAGCCATTTGAGTCAGGACCTAAAGCCAAGCCAGTTAATAACAAACGTTGCATACTTCGAACATTAGCTAGCGTTTCACTGGCATCGGTCAAGTTACTTGTTTCCAACCCTGCGACAGCCGAAGAGCTGGTAAAGTCAGCATTTATTAACTTATCTAGATCGATTTTACTAAGATCATCAATATCACCAGATACACCTGACGCTTTAAGTGAATTATCCTGCGCAAAAGTAAAAATATCGCTTTGATTAACATAAGGGTTACTAAGTAATATTTGCTCAACTTCGCTTTCACTAAGTAAACGGTTGTAGATCCTAAAATCAACCAAGTCTTGAGTAAACGAAATAGTACCAATGCTATTTGGCGAGTCACTCGGAGCTTCCTGTTTAACAGGGGCAGGATTAGAACCTTGGAAGTCATAATTTAAATAAGATAGCTCATTACCATCCATGTATCCTTTAACCGTGTTATTAGCGTAGTCAATTGCCAAAGCAAGATGACGATAGTCAAGTTCACCATATGGATTAGTTCTCGAGATGTAAGCGCCTTCATGTATTATACGCTCCTCGCCTTGCGCACTGTGTCTGTATCCCGTTAGAAGAAAGTCATTATCGATAAGACTGATCTCTAAAGTGTGTCCATTTCTTAAGTTTAGGATCACACTGCTACCCATAGTAAGTAGCATAGAGATAGTTTGTTCCGGTGCATCTATGTAATCATCTGCTGATTCGTGCTCCAAAGAAAACTTTGCATTGAAGTTGTGTGTTAGAGCAGTAGTATCACCAAGTGTCTGCGCACCTGTGATAAAGTTTTGATTAGGAAGGATTCCCGCTCGTTCATCTGCGTGCTCGTTCAAGGCTAGAAGCTGAACATCGCGATCTTTATTAATGAGCAATCGCTTGCCATTACGTTCATCAGTTTTTGGCTGAAAAGTATGAAGATTAATTGTCATAAGACATTTCCTTAATTTGGGCTTATTTAGTTAACACGTGTTAACAAACCCATTTTTAAAGAGCGTGCAGAGTATCTTCAAAGATACAAAGTAATTTATTTATTAGAAAAAAATACAATAATTCAAAAGCAAAGACAGTCGACTACAACGCACGTAATACAAGGTAATCAGAGGCACTCTCATTTATTATGAAGAGCAAAATACAAAGTAATTGAGGCATACTCCTAGGCTGTAACAAACAAAATACAAAGTAATTAATGACGCCCTCACAGGTTGAAATGAGTACACACGAAATAATGGCGGATATATACAGTTGAAATAGCTGATTAAAGGGGGCTCTCCAAGCAGAAAAATAGCTAACTTTTGACTCTCTTTAGCTACCCTTAACTCTATGTAATAAAAAAAGACCAGTACTAAACAGATACTGGTCTTTCACTACACATATACATTGACGGCCTGTAGCTAAGCTACAGGCATAAACTTAAAAACTATTGTCTATTTAGTTATTTACCCCCCTACTTAGATTTTCAAATACAGCAATTAGTTCTGATACAAACCCAGCACTAACAATTGGTACTTCAAAGTCTGCTAGTTCTGGCGGAGTCTCTGGGACATCCGTATTGTTTGCAGGGCTAGCTGTTGCTAATGCCTCTAAACCTTGCTGTCCAATATTCACCACTATGTCTTCAGTACCAGCAGGTAAAGATAGACTTCGACTCAAGCCCAGGGATGAACTTGAATTGCCAGTGACTGATTGACTGCGGCGTAAAGGTTCACTGCTTTGCGGCAGGGTTGTTGTATTTGCAGCTGGTGACGTTGTTTGGCTTACAGTAGATGTAGGCGCAGTTGCTGTAGAGCTGCTAAATAGTGATAAGTCTCCGCCTCCACTTGACGAGTTGCTATTACGATCAGCTCTTTGTCGATCGAATGCTTCAGCTAAGTGTTTTCGGTTAGTCTTGTGATTACTCTTATCTTTCTGATCAAAGTTAGCTTTAACTTCATCTCGTGCGTCAAGAATTTCTTGGCCAACCGCTTTAAAGGCTTCACCTAGTTCTTCTGCAGAGATCTCTTTAGCAATAGCTTTTAAGTTTGCATACTGTTTTAGCACTGCATCTTTAGTCGCAAACTTGTTGTCATCATTGACATTTAAGTACAGAGAAACAATGTCTCTTATCGCATTTTTAGCTTGCTCAATTGGGCTTTCCTCTTCTTCAGCAACTTCTTGCTCATCTTCCGAGCTTTCGTCATCTGATTCATCGGCTTGCTCAGCGATGCTTTCCAATGATTCATCATCACTGTCACCATCATCTTCAAAACTAATAGTTACTTCTTGCGTTTCTCGATCGTCAGAAGTGCTATCACTTTCAGAATCAAGGCCGTTAGGATCCTTGTATGTCGCAGGGTTGTTTTGGACAAATGCATACACGTTTAAACCGTCGACTAACCCTGCCGGATCAGGGTTTAACCAGCGATTTAACCAAGGCGCATAATAACGCATGCCATAGTAGTAAAGTCCTGTTGCACTATCTCGCTCTTTACCGCTGTATCTGTAGTGTTTGAGTTTTACTTCAGACTGATTACGAGTCGCGTGAACTGCAGTTTCACCAAAGGCGTAATATTCCTCAAATGAAATTAACTCAGCTTGCTGACTAATTTCTATATTGGCACTGTTTTGATGGTTCGACAGAGTCGTGCGATATTGGTGGTTAAGTTGTTCCGAAGGTCGACCAGACTGCCAGCTAAGTAATCTGCTTTCACTAGCTTTACCAGCAGGTAACTTACTAATATGCAATTCACTACTGATATCGCGCTGAGCATGTTGTTGCGCAGCCGTTCGTTGTCCTCGTGTACGTATTTCAACCCCAGCTAGGTAAAGCACTTCTTCAACATCAACATTGTTCAGGTTACTTGTGTAACTTTCTGTGATTTTACGTACTCGATTACCCGCAGAGTTATAGACATAGTACTCAGCGTCATCTTCGTCGCCACTTCGTTCTAGCAACACCACTTTACTTAACTGACGTTTAAAGTCCCAGAACATATCCTGTTGACTGCTGCCAGTACGGGATAGCAAGTTACCAGCATTATCAAACAGACTATCAATACTAGCAGAGCTGCTCGCTAGCTTGCTGCGATTGCTTTGGCTATCAATAGTAAAGTTCTGAGTATTATTGACGTCCGCCATCAAGCGTTTTTGCGTAAGGTTATTACCTTTGTCATAACTAAATGATTGGGTATAACTCTCTAACGTATGTGGATTGCTACTTCCAAGCCTTAAATCACTAGGTAAGTCTGTAGCTGAGTACGCCCCTGCTTGTTTACGACCTTTAGCTTCGATAAGACGATATAAGCCATCATAAATATAACGCTGTACAGGTTCAGTAGAATTACTATGAGTAAACTCGGATAAGTTTGAAGCTTCTCGAATGGTAGTAACATTACCTACAGGATCATAAGTATATCTTTGATCTCTTAGTACTTTGTTATCGTCTGTTCGAGTACTAATGGTGCGTTGTAAACGCAAAGTCGTTCTTTCGTATTGATACTTACTTAGAACTCCACTGTGATTTTCTGATAACACTTGGCCATTAGGCGCATATTCTATTTCAGAAACCAGTGTCTGTTCAGTACCACCATCACGCAAGTGTTTCACAGCTGAAAGCTGGCCTGAAACATAGTATTCATAGCTACGAGTGTTACCAATAGCATCAACTTCTGATAGTACTTCACCTCGTGCATTGAAACTGTTTTGCTGCATGTACTCAGTTGTTTGCAATAATGCAAATTTGTCTGCCATATCGACAGGCCAGTCAATTGCTGTTTTAAATTCAGCTGCATAACGAATAGTCTGCTCTAGCATTGCACCATTTAGATTAATCTCAGTAAGCTCTGTTAAACCACTTTGATCGTACAAGTATCTCATGCGGCTTATAAGGTTGCTTTCTTGAGCTTCGACTAAGGCTTCATCGTCATTCTCGAAATCTTTAGTATCTAAGTAGACAAACTGCTCTCGTAGTAATAAGTCATCCCCATCCTTTTCATAAAGGTGAGTATGCCTGTTTAACTCATCATAACTGAATCGTAGTACTTTGCTTCTCGCGTCTTGCTGGAAAATAGGAGCTCCTAAGGCATTAGGAATCAACCAGCTGCTACCACTATCAACACTATCTGACTTCACTTTTAAAGCTAAGTTATACGTGTTGATGATGTTTGCTCGCGTTGTAATTCTAGCGTCTTGAATAGAAGTTACTCGACCTAAAATATCAAAGCTCTGTTTAGTGATTTGCTGTCTATCTTCATGCAACTCACGCAACGCCATCAGGATACTTTCTCTTTGGCCATCAAATTCCTCTGGCAGTTGAGGTAACAGACCATCAAAATCAATAGATAGAGTACTCGCAGAGGTAACAATATTAATGTCTTGCAAGTGACCAATTAGCGCATCTAATGTTGAGTTATCTAAACCTGTATCTTCAAATACAGCTCTATCAACCTTAGCGTAGTCCAGCTTCTCTTTAACAATGACATTGTTTAAGCCATCTGATACCTGAGTAGTCGGCGTGCCAATCTGTACTAAACTTTGACGTAGTGCTGAGCTTTCATCAACTGCTCTTTGACCTTTAACGTCACTGGCATCCATAAAATCAGCGTCAGCTAAATCACGATAAATGAACAGGTCTTCATCAAAATAAGGAGAGTCAGGCTGACCTGCATCAACCAGATTTGCTTGGTAATAAGGTGAATCCAACAAAGTATCATTTTCATCAAAATGTCTTTGGTACCAAGGATAGTATTCAGTAAGGGCCATTAAACCTTTAGCAGAAAGTGTTTTTACTGCGCGGCCTAAAGCGTCATAACTTACTATTTTGCTAACACCGAATTGGCGCAGCTCTTCGTGTTCGATGAAATCTGCTGTATTCAGGTAATAAGGTTCGAATTGCTGAACAGCTAATCCTTTATTGTTATACAGAGTACGACCAGAAGTTAGCCAACGATTAGACGTCTCTGCTTTGACAGGTTTGCCATCCGTAAGCTCAAGTTCACCTTCGTCATCAATAGTGAAAGCTTCTCCATCTTCTACTTTTGCTTTTTGTTGCAACATTCGAGCAAAGCCATCTTGATGCACAATAGCACTTCGTACTTTTGCTGTACCAGTTCTGCCTTCTGCATACTCTTCTGCTGAAACAATAACTTTATGCACAGGTTGCTGCATTGCAGCTCTCAAAACTGAGCGAACTACTGATTTTTGACTATCAAAAATGTCGTCATCCAGAGGTAAAGCAAAATCTTCTGTTGGATGGATTTGCTGTCTAGCTGCTTGACGAATATAACCGTCAACAGTTAACCACATAGCTGTGACTAGCTGTGTCATAATCTCTGTTGCAGCAGTCGAGGAGATTTCGCTATGAGAAGAAAGATCATCGGCACTGATTTGTCCCATCCAAGCTTTATCAGCTATTACTTCTACTTGAGCTGAATCACCAACTGCAGTAACTGGATTAGTTAATAGTGAACTTGCTTGTAGCGCATTGTCGCTATCATTTGTTGACAGAATGAAGCCTGCTTGCTCACCTTGTTCAAATCCTCGGTAAGCACTGCGTTGTAATCGACCAAAGCCGTCGTATTGCATACTTTTTTGGTTGTCATTAAAGTCAGTAATTAAAGATGGGCTTAAGGTACGGTAGTGCCATTCACTACTAATAGTGTTATCTAAAGCATCCGTTACTGAGCTCACTTTTAAGCTATTGCTGTCATATTCAATAGTCGTTGTATTATCAAAAGGGTCGATAGAGCGGATTGCCAGATAAAAATTATCGGCACCACCATACTCGGTACGTTCACTGCTTTGCCACCAATAGTCATTGTCATCCTCCGAAGTAAAACCACCTTCTTGCTGCAGTAATTGGGCTAATTCTGTTGAGCTGGGAAAGATGTCATCTTCAGTGATTAACAGAGTGCTCAGTTGCTCTTTGTCTAGCACTGCTGTTTCAGTATGGCTAACTAGAGCTTGTGGTGTAACCTGGCCTTGAGGCAACTCTCTATTTTGCTCCGCATCTACGTATATTTGTCGACTTAAGCTAACTAATACAGTAACCGCACTATCAATATAGTCTTGAGTCAATAGTTCATGGTTTAGAATTCTTCGACCACCAGGGACTGAGATTTCCTGTAAGTGCGTTTTGGTATTTTGGTTGGCTAATCCAAGTAAATGTGCGCCACCAATGATGTTTTCATTAATGTAAGTTTGTTCTGTCCTCAACGCCCACAAATCTTGATGAGACTGCTGATAATAAGCTGAAATAGCAGACAACCTAGGGTAAGCGAAACTAACGCTGTCAGTGACAAAACCAAAATCATCATAGCTACGAGTAATTTGGTGATTGATCTTAGGATCATCAGCGACTTCATCATAATGGTAATTAATGGTTTCAAGGGCTCTTGGCTGAACAACATCAAAGCCTGCTGGTAGCGACTGTATGTGTTTTACTCTGTATCTGGTTTCTTGTGCGCTGAACGGAACAGACTTACGTTGCCCGTTTTCTATACCGTAAACTTCATTACGCAGTAATCGGCCTCGTAGTGCTCTATGAGCATTTCGCTCAAACTCTTCTATGTTTTGTGCACCAGTTAAATCATCTTCATCAAGTAAAGTGGCACTGATGTCGGCGATATCCTGATCAAACTGATAGTAATCTTGACGACGGATTAGTCGAGTATCACCTGCATCATCATAAGTGTCATCCATAGTTGGAGCACCCGTATGATACCAGTTAATCATACAAAGAGGCGCTGACGGCTCAAGATTGCTGTCTGACAACGAAACTTCAAGCTCACGCTTTTCAACTCGGCCAAAGCCTCGATACTCTCTTTCGTTATAGTCGTAAAAACCATCACTATAACTATAGGTCTGAGCCAAACTTAACTGATTAATCTCATCTGTATGAGTAAGCTGTTTAACCACTTGAATTGCTAATGGCAACTGGCTACGCCAAGATTGGCCATTTCTCTCATCATCAAGGTATTCATGAGCTGAACTGGTATAACTTACATCTGCATTGTAACCTTTATTGTTATTCACACGATTCAACAAATAAGGCTTATTGCCTTGTGAAAAATCATAAATAAAATGCTGAACTTCAGGGTGAGTAACAGTTAAAACTAAAGAAGCTGAGCCGATACCGTAGATATCCGCAAAGCTAAGTTGATTTACAGAATCTAAACTGTCTGGCAACTCAAGCGTAAAACGATCCGCAAAACTATTACCCGATTGATTCAAGTAAATATGTGCTTTTTTACCATCGACATAGATAATATCGTTGGTACCTGAACCATCTAAGTCGGCAAGGAATAAAGCGCTAGGTGTAAAACCTTCAGCAGCTATTTGAGGTGGGTTTGCCATTTCAATCACGTCACCAAAGCGACCGTGTCCTAAATTAGGCCAAACCTCAACCTTGTTATGGGTAATTCGGAATAAATGAGCCTGTCCTGTACCCAACATATCACTGAATCCAATACTGGCAGTGCCACCACCTTGCAATGATGTAGGAAAACCAGATGGTAATTCAGTAATTTCAGTCGGAGCAGAAAAGCCTTTAGTAAATTTATTACTGTAGAAGCGTACTGATTTTGGCCCTATTAGTACCAGATCTGAACCACCTTCACCTGTGATGTCAGCAAATTTTGCTTGAGGGTGATTGAACTCGGTTGGGAAGGCATCGAAAGGAATAAAATTCTGCCACTGACCACCGGCACTGCTGCTGAAATATCCTGCTTTGCCCGGCTCTGTTTTAACTAATTCAACATGGCCTTGAGCCGTTAGGTTTGTTAAGCGATAGCTGTTAACCATGCCTCCTTTTGCTGGAAGTTCTGGCATTCTCTGCAACGGCCCATAGGTCAGTTGATATTGACCATCAACACGCTCAACTTGTTGCGGTTTTCTAAAGTACATCCACTTGCTGTCGCGATAAACAGCACAAGGTATGCCTTCTTGAAATAAGTCAGCCAGTTGATATCTACCTTGTTGTAAGCCTTGCAGCTGCTGGCTACCACCAGTCAATTCTATGCTGTTAAAGTCCCCGCTAGCTTGTGTAAACTCTTGGTAGTCTAATTCAACAGGCGGCATAGTCTCAGCTCTGTATGGCTGATCAGCATCATCACCTTGATAAACCATGCCCATTTCAGTAATTGCCTTGAGTAAACTTACACTTTCAGTTTGTTGGTATTCTAAGTGCCAGCGTTTTACCAAACGCTGAACAGCTGAACCATTTGCGGTCTCAGGGAAAGAGTGGAAAAGCAATACATTGTGACACAAGCGTCTAGTTCTTATTTCAAAACCACTTTTGTAGTTTGAGTATTTATCTTTTCGCATAGCCCAATACTTGTTTGCTGGAACAGCTTCCGGATTCGCATTAGATAAACTCAAATTGTACTGGCCATAGTCAAAGGCTGCTTCAAACATCCAGTCGACATTTGGTTCTTCGTCCATAAATAAATAAGGTGTAGAACTAGGGTGGCTGCGGTTGCCATATTTAATCTTGTCGATATATAGGTTTACCGCTTGAGTATGACCTACCTCAGGTGTTGAAGATGCCGTCATACCATCGTTGTTGTTTTCGCTAGCATAATACAAACGCTGGTGATTACCTTTAGCGTCAATCACTTCCTGTAGTAGCCAGGAAAATATACGCTTATCATCATTAGGATCAGCAATTCGTCCTTTGCTATCAAAACCAAAAATTAACGTGCGATTGTCTGTGGTTATTACACGCCAGAACGTATCATCTTCCCTACCCTCTGCACTATTTCGCAAACGCTCGATGCGCTTGATATTTCCTTGAGAACGAGGACGATAAGCCTTTACTTTATAACTCGTGTTTTTAACCGTTTCATTACGCTCAATTGGACTATTGCTGCTATCAAGCGCTGGTACTAAATAGTCACTACCGCTATACAACAAGATATCATCATCATTATACTGAGGAACTGCTGTACCTGATGTTCGGTGTGTGATCATAGGCATACTAACATTCATTCCAAGGCCATAAGGACTATGCCCTGAACCTGATGCATAACCTAAAATCAGCTCAGGGTTTACACCACGCGCTTGACTTAGATTGAATGGAAATGAAAAGCTGCCTGTGCCGCTAAATTCGTTGACACGCAATGAGTCACTGATAGATGTTAGGCTTCCCCCTCCACTACCAAAGTGTTGATTGATTATGTCTGATTGCGTATCAGCCTGTAATGCTTGTTTCCCGGATTCAGTTTGATTTGAATCTACAGGATTAATTGTTTGCTCTGTAGTCATATAAAAACTCTCTTGGTTATCACATCTGCGATGTTATGAATTCGAATATCGAGTTAGAGCTAAGCAGTTAATAAATGATTGAAACCAAAAACTCCGAAACCGAGGGTGGATTAAATATCAACAACAAAGTTCTAAACGCTGTTTTTTTTACCAAGGCGTGTCTAGCATTACAAAAGTACAAAGTACCCTAAGTTGTTATTATCATTGGGAATAAAAGGAAGAATAAAAGGAAGAATAAAAGTACATAGTATTTATATTTCGACAACTTCATATATTCATTACTTCCCCACAAAGCGTTTATAAATAGCGCTTAGAAAAAGTTTGATAAAAGCTATTACAAGGAAGTTCTCCTGAAAAATTAACAATCTAGGGTTAAAGACAACTTATCTTTCAGATATTGCAGATAGCGGAAGATATTCCGGTCATAAAGCAAGACTTCAGACAATAGTTCGTAGTCAACTTCAATACCGTCTTGAATGTGGAATGCACATTACATTGTACTGGTTGTTAATTAACCATCTTCTGATTAATGTCATTGTCATCTAATCGTTAATTTTAATAGCACCAAGATTAGATGAAGGCTGCTTACTTTGGATATATAAAAACCAAAGTTAAATACGTCTTTGCGTGCTGGATAAAAATAATAAAGGAGGCAGTGATGAAACAAACAAAGGTTAACTTTAGTTTTATCTCTCAGTTAGAAGGTGGTTCGGCACTGGAAGGCTATGTTCCAGATCACAAATATTCAAAGTCAGGTGTCACTATTGCCACTGGATTTGATCTGGGCTCTCGAAGTTGTGCAGACTTATCTCACTTACCCGAGAAGCTGCAAATCAAATTAAAGCCTTATCTCGGCGCTATGGGTCACTACGCGAAAAGAAAATTACAGCAGTGCAATCTTTATATCACTAAGAGTGAAGCTGAATTAATTGATAATCATAGTAAAGCAAACGTACTGAACTTATTAAACAGCAGGTTTGATAAAAGTAGTAGTGCTGTATTTGTCGACCTACCAGAACAAGCACAAACAGTGATAGCTTCTGTTGCTTTCCAATACGGAGATCTAGAAAGCCGCTGTCCAAATTTCTGGAGTGCAGCTATTAAGCTAGATTGGCAAAAAGTACTTCATGAATTGCGTGATTTTGGCGACCGTTATCATACGAGACGAAATCGTGAAGCAGACTATTTAGAAACAATGGAGGCAATATGAGCTGGCTTTCAAATTTATTTAACAACGTAGCTAATCCAATCGAGCAAATAGGTAAAGCAGGTGATGCTCTTTTTACTTCTGATGAAGAACGCTTACAACTTCAAAAAGAGCTGGAAGAAATCAAACAAAAGCCTCTTCTAATGCAAGCTCTTGCTAATACTACGGCAGCGAATCACCGCAGTACTTTTGTAGCAGGGGCTAGACCTTTTTTAATGTGGGTATGTGGCTTAGGATTTTTATTCGCGTTTTTAATAAATCCAATTTTACAGTGGATTTTTCCTGAGCTAGGCGCTCCGGATTTACCTCTAGATGTGATGATGGAGTTAACCATTGCCATGTTGGGCTTAGCTGGACTCAGAACTTACGAGAAACAAAGGGGGTTAAGCAAATGAGTACGATTACAGACTGGATCTTAGTAGGCCTAACATTCTTAGGCCTACTGATCACAATTATTGGTGGAGCTCTTGGCTTACTCACTAAGAAAATAGAAAAAATTCAAAATGAGCTAAATGTTCATAAGCTTTATACAGCTAACCATTATGCTAAAGACGCCGAGATAAATCGTAAAATTGATGATTTAAGTGGCGCAATATCGAAACAGATGCAGCAGAACTTTGAACTTCTAAAAGAACTACTAAATAACAAAAATCCATAGTGACCAAGTAGCATTGGTCACTGCTTTAAACTAAAGCCTATACTTTCTTTTTAGCGCTTTGGCATCGAACATAACTAGCTCAAAAACACCTCTTGCTCACTTTCATACTCTCTACAGGTTTTACCTTCTCCAAACACTTGACCTTCTCCAAACACTTGACCTTGTTACAACACCAATCTTACTCGCTCAGCACTCCCTTCCCTTATTTCTCAAATTACCGTATTTACTTTGGCTTACTCAGACCAGGTTAAAAATAGTTAGAGTGAAATAATATTTAAGCGAATAAATACGCCATATACGAAACAACTCAATACTATTGAACATTAATGATCAACGAGATCAATAGTCGGCTTAAGCAGGTAGTCAGTTAAAGTCTAGTGAATGAGTAGGGAGAATTTAAATAAGGTGTACTTGAATAAGGAGCACTTAGATAAAGAGTATTTAAATAGATGAAGAACGCTCAAATGAACCAAAAGAACTTAAATAAACGAAGAATGTTCAAATGAATGGATAATTTTAAAATTAATGGAAAGCACTGAAGTAAAAACACTATCCAAGCTACAGCTATAAAAACTAGATAGCAGTACTGAGATAGCTTCAATTCTGTGATTATTAAATAATGAGCTTAGCCTTTGCACGCAAAAGCGAAGCTTTTCTAACACAACAGTATTACTTCAAAAGCAAACGAAGATGCAGAACTAATTTCATTACCAGAGTAATGAAAAACCAATTTATAAGCATACAAAGCAGGGTGTACTGCGTATAAAACATTCCCTGAAAATGTCTATTTCACCTTAGCTCTAACTTACATTGGTAAAGTTTTTTGTTTTTTGTTTTTTGTTTTTTGTTTTTTGTTCAAGTTATCAGTCAAAACTGACAATCTTCTACTTAAGTAAATAGCCCTTATTCCTGATTGTAATTAAATGTTCCGGTTGCTCAGGATTAAGCTCTATCTTCTTTCTTATCGCCGAAATCAGATTATCTATTCGTCGACAAAAAGGCATTCTTTCTTCACTGTATATTAGGTAATACAGGGTATCTCTAGAAATAATCTCTCCTCTTCTTTTTAATAAAATGTCGAATACCTTCAACTCTATACCCGAAAGAGCACATCTTGAGACATTATTAATAAATATCGTCCCCTCATCCGCCTTCTTGTGTAAACTTATCTCTGATGTTTGCTCGCCACAGGGTGAGTCATCAGGCACACATTTACCATAGATTAAAAAACAAGATTCATCTTCACTTTGTTCAAGCTCGAGAACCTTAGATATTTGTAGGCCTTTAATATCTTCAAAGCTAACACCACAAGTTCCTTCCCCCTGGCTAGCTATGTAATTGAGTTTTCCCTCCCTAACTCTAATTCTAGGCTTCACTGTACTAATCATAAACTTCTTATTCCGTCACTAAACTACGTTAAAATAATTCATTACTACTATCTTGAAATATCTATATTAGCTTCACACTAAAAGTGATATTAAGTGGCTCATATAAATGGGCACTTATAATTCAAGACCTTACTTACAACGAATTGATAACAAAGATTCTGAAATTTTTTTACTTTAGCGGCTTCAACGAAGCGGCTTTTTTCTGTTTTTTCCTTTCAAGTTATAAAACTTTACTGAGTTAAAGAGAGTAAAAAAATGCATAGAATGAAACTTATAGTAAGAAGAAAGTGTTAAATGGCAAGCCGTACATTGCATGGAGTAAAATCCACATTAGAAACAAATGGACGTACATTGTAAAAAATCAAGCGTGTTAATTAAAACCAACATTAACTAACACTTAAAAACACTAATTAACAATCATTAACATTACTTAACACTTCTTAACCATGAATACTGTTTCCTTTGGCTTTTTTAATGCTTTTTACCCTTATCGGGAAAGGTTAATTCCATATAAAAAACAAAATTGCCACAACAATTGGCGATAAATAATAATTAATAGCTATAAATGAAATACATTGTTAGTAGCTAACCACCCCTGAATTTTTGGATTATCTAGGTCGATTACCGGGCAATATTAAGTGGAAACTTTTAATCTCGACTCAATTATCAACACATTTTCTGCCGCTGGATTAGCTCATAGGATGGGCTTGTGGGAAACTCAAAGTTATCAACGCAAGACTTTTACATTTAACAGCCTCACTTCTTATGTTAATCAACGTCTACGTCTAAAGTGAGGTAGAACAAGTGTTTAAGTACAAACAAAATTTGCTGTATACCAGCCCTAGAGAGCCGATAATTGCCAATATAGCCACTTTACTTCATTCTCGCCTGCGGAACACTACAGGCATAAAAAAACCCAGCGCTAGGCTGGGTTTTTAAATTTATAAAAGCTTAACTTTTAATTATGCTTCAGCGATTACGTTAACTTTAACAGAAGCAGTTACTTCTGGGTGTAATTGGATCGCTAGATCGAATTCACCAAGTTCACGGATTGCGCCTTCAGGCATTTTAACTTCAGCTTTAGCTACTTCAACACCAGCTTCAGTGATTGCGTCAGCAATGTCACGAGTACCGATAGAACCGAATAGCTTACCTTCGTCACCAGCTTTAGAAGCGATAGTGATTTCAGCTAGTTCAGTTACTTTCGCTGCGCGAGCTTCAGCAGCTGCTAATTCTTCAGCTACTTTCTTCTCTAGTTCTGCGCGACGAGCTTCGAACATTTCTAAGTTTGCTTTAGTTGCTGGAACTGCTTTACCTTGTGGGAAAAGGAAGTTACGAGCAAAACCAGATTTAACTGTTACCTTGTCACCAAGTGAACCTAAGTTGGCAACTTTATCTAAAAGGATTACGTTCATGTGTATTAAACCTCTTAATTACCAATCTTATTGATGTAAATCTGTGTAAGGTAATAACGCTAAGAAGCGAGCGCGCTTGATTGCACGAGCTAATTGACGTTGATACTTTGCACTTGTGCCAGTGATACGGCTAGGTACGATTTTACCACTTTCTGTAACGTAGTTACGTAGTGTTGCTAGATCTTTATAATCGATCTCTTTTACGCCTTCAGCTTTGAAACGGCATACTTTACGACGTCTGAAATAACGTGCCATTTTGAGTCTCCTAATTGAGTCTTTCTATTTGTTGAGCATGCAAAGCAATAATAGGTGTTCCTTTATTACTCTCGTGACGGTTTAAAAAACCACTCACTTGAACTGCATCGCCAACAATAAAATTTTGTATTAACTGCTTTTGTTCAATCCCACAGGTAACAACATGAATTCGGATATACGCATTGCGATTAAATTCGCCTTCTTGTTGAATCGATTTATGTTCAATGGAAAATTGACCATGAACAATGCCTGTTGGGCTTTCAGAAAATTTAGGTGCTTTACAAATCAGGCCGCTTAAAACAACTTGATTAAACACTTAAACCTCTTATTAAGCTGCAGCTGATTCTTTCTTCTCTTCTTTAACTAGAGGAGAAGCTTCAGTTACTGCATTGTCCTTACGGATAGTTAGAGAACGTAATACCGCGTCGTTGTAGCGGAAAGTTTCTTCTAACTCAGCAATTACTTCACTTGGCGCTTCAACGTTCATAAGAACGTAGTGTGCTTTGTGTAGTTTCTCAATAGGGTAAGCTAGTTGACGACGACCCCAGTCTTCTAAGCGATGAACTGTGCCGTTAGCTTCAGTGATAGAACCAGTATAACGCTCGATCATACCTGGAACTTGTTCACTCTGATCAGGGTGAACCATAAATACGATTTCGTAATGACGCATCGTGTTAATTCCTTATGGATTATTAGCCTCAAAAGCAAGCTCAGCCAAACTTGTCTAAGGCAAGGAACAAATAATAAGGGCTGATTTGGGCGCGCAATTATAAGGAAAAATGGCCGATATTCAAGAGGAAAGATGAAAAAATAAACAGGGAAAGTTGTGAGCTATGAGTAACCGTTAAGTAGCTCATCCTGAATTTAGTTCAGGACCTAGGCTGTAGGCAAAGAATAGATTAAAGCCCTAAACTAATACCGCTCTTTTCTTACGGCTTAAAGCTTAGGGCTTATAGCTCTTATTTCTTAGCTCTTAAATCTACCTACGATTTCTGTCAAAGAACTCGATAAGTTACTTAAGTTTTCAGAAGCTTGCTGAGTTTCCTTACTCGTTTCTTCTACACTTGCTACTGAGCTTGAAACTGCGTCTATGCTTGAACGCATGTTACCAGCGTCATTTTGATTTACTTGTGCTAGCTCCGCTAGCGTTTGGTTCTCTTGACTTAACACTAGTACTGTTTGTTGTAACTCTTGTAGTGATTCAACTGTATTCTGCGCAGCATCTACAGCATTGTTAGCCTTTTGTTTATTACTTTCCATCGAGCCAACTGTAGTTGAAATTGAGCTAACAATTTCTTCTAGAATGGCATTAATTTCATAAGTTGAATCGTGGGTTCTCGATGCTAGTGTTCTTACTTCACCAGCAACAACCGCGAAGCCTCGACCTGATTCACCAGCTCGCGCAGCCTCAATTGCGGCATTAAGAGCAAGTAGATTGGTTTGTTCAGCAATATCAGCGATAGCTTTAACTACTGAAGATACCTTGTCACCTGCATGTTTTAAACTCAGTAGCATTTCTGACGATGTATCAATATCACTAGATAGTTCAGAAATAATGTTAGCTGTTTGACTCAAGTTAGTTGAACCTGTTTCAACCTGATCTGCACCTGTCAACGCTTTTTGCGACACTGACATAGAACGTTCGGCACTATCACCAATGCTTTGTTCAAGCCTATCAACAACATCAGCCAAACACTTAGCAGAACCGGATAAATTAATAATTTGTTGTTGTGATAATTCACCACTGTGATTTAGTAAATCAATAGACTCAATAACAACTTGAGTAGATTGTCTGATTTCATTACTACTAGTTCTAAACGCCGTTAGTAATTGATTAATACTATTTGCCGCAATGCCAATTTCATCATTACTAGTGACTTCAACATTCTGTGTTAAATCACGAGATTCAATAATACGGTCTAGTTGTGAAGATAGTGAAAGGATTGGTGATACGATAAAACGGCGAGAATAAAAAATAGCTAAACCAGTAACCAAAGTTACGATAACGATAGTAGCCATCATCCAAGCCACCATGTTGTCTATATCTGCAGCCACTTCATCCAAAGTGTCATGAGTCTTCATTTGAACTTTCTTTTCAACTTCAGAAAGTCTAACAGCAAATTCATCATTGAGCGTTTGTAACAGGCTCAGCGTCTCTCTAGCCAAGTCCCAATCAACCGAGTCTTGCGACATGACTTCAGCTAAGGTTGTTAACGCAGTTCTAAATTGTTCCGAATCTTCAGGCTTAACCTCTAAGCCATATTTTCTTAATTTTTTTACTGATTGTTCAAAAGAAGTAAACTGTATCTCGATGACTTGATTAAACTCATCTGCTGATATGGTGTAGCCATATAAGCCAAAAGCAGCCATCATTACCTGACTCGCACTTTTGTGGGTTTGAGTAACCGATTCGAGAGCCGGTAAGCTCATATCAACAAACTCGTCGTTCAAATCCTTAGTTTTAAACAACTTACTCGATAGAGTACTGGTTGTTAACACTAACATTAACAGCACTAACACATAACCAAGTACCACTTTTTTACTAATTGAATTTAACCAGTCCATTTACTTCCCAATTTTTGCCATGCAAATATTTATTCTTATGCTAGAACTTTATCGGCCACTAAACAAATGTTGACAGTAAAATCTCAAAATAAATTTCCATTTATTGTCAATTAACTTGAAAAACCAATTTTTAACAGCACATACAAATACATTATAAATCAGATTTGGAGTGGTATATGACCACAATTGTTTCTGTTCGCCGTGGTAAAGAAGTTGTTTTAGGCGGTGATGGCCAAGTTTCACTTGGTAACACAGTGATGAAGGGAAATGCTGTAAAAGTTCGTCGTTTATACAAAGGTAAAGTAATAGCAGGCTTTGCAGGCGGTACAGCTGACGCTTTCACTCTATTTGAAAAGTTTGAAGCTAAGTTAGAATTACACCAAGGTCACTTAACCAAGGCTGCGGTTGAACTCGCTAAAGATTGGCGAACTGACAAAATGTTGCGCAAGCTAGAAGCTCTATTAGCTGTTGCTGATGAAACCGCTTCTCTGATCATTTCTGGTAACGGTGACGTTATCCAACCTGAACACGATTTAATTGCAATAGGCTCGGGTGGTCCATTTGCCCAAGCAGCTGCAACAGCTTTAATCGAAAATACAGAATTACCAGCAAAAGAGATTGTAGAAAAAAGTCTGAATATTGCTGGCAACATCTGTGTCTACACTAATACTAATTTAACCATTGAAGAACTATAAGGGTTAATTTAATGTCGACTATGACCCCAAGAGAAATTGTTCATGAATTAGACCAACATATTATTGGTCAAAACGATGCTAAAAGAGCCGTAGCTATTGCGTTGCGTAACCGCTGGCGTCGTATGCAGCTAAATGCAGAATTAAGAACAGAAGTTACACCGAAAAATATCCTTATGATAGGTCCAACAGGTGTAGGTAAAACTGAAATCGCTCGTCGTTTGGCAAAACTAGCAAATGCACCTTTTATTAAAGTTGAAGCGACTAAATTCACCGAAGTTGGTTATGTAGGTAAAGAAGTTGAGTCTATTATCCGTGACTTAACAGAAATTTCAGTAAAACTAACCCGTGAGTTAGCCATTGAAAAAAATCGCTTTAAAGCGGAAGAAGCAGCGGAAGAAAGAGTTCTAGATGCTTTGTTGCCTCCTGCAAAGGACAGTTTTGGCCAAGTTGTTGAAGCTGAACAAAAAGAAAGCTCAACTCGCCAAGTATTGAGAAAGCGTCTGCGCCAAGGTGAGCTTGACGACAAAGAAATCGAAATTGACGTAGCTGAAAAAGAAATTGGTGTTGAGATCATGGCTCCTCCAGGCATGGAAGAAATGACATCTCAATTACAAGGCATGTTCCAAAACTTATCAGGT
The DNA here is from genome assembly GCA_965221615.1 of Psychrosphaera sp. GTDB lineage: Bacteria > Pseudomonadota > Gammaproteobacteria > Enterobacterales > Alteromonadaceae > Psychrosphaera. The sequence continues at coordinate 2,960,680 of OZ244904.1, forward strand.
GGCAAAACTAAGCCTCGCAAACTAAAAGTAAGCGTAGCACTGAAAATGTTAGTTGATGAGGAAGCGGCAAAATTAGTAAATAACGATGACCTGAAAGAGCAAGCTATCGAAGCGGTTGAACAAAACGGTATCGTATTTATCGATGAAATCGACAAGATTTGTAAGCGTGAAGGACAGAACAGTGCTGACGTTTCACGTGAAGGTGTACAAAGAGATCTACTGCCACTAGTTGAAGGTTCTACGGTTTCGACTAAGTACGGCATGGTGAAAACAGATCATATGTTGTTTGTTGCTTCTGGAGCGTTCCAGATGAGTAAACCATCTGATCTTATTCCTGAATTACAAGGTCGTTTACCAATCAGAGTTGAACTTAGTGCACTGACAACAGAGGACTTTGAGCGCATCTTAACTGAGCCAAATGCTTCTTTAACGGAACAGTATAAAGCACTACTTGCGACTGAAGGACTTAACATTGAGTTCACTGAAGACGGCATTAAACAAATTGCTCAAGCTGCATTCAAAGTAAACGAGAAGAATGAAAACATTGGTGCTCGCCGTTTACACACTGTACTAGAACGTCTGATGGAAGAGATTTCATTCAACGCTTCTGAGCGAGATGGCGAATCCGTTACTATTGACGCTGAGTTTGTAAAATCTAACTTAGATGAAGTGGTTGAAGACGAAGACTTAAGCAAGTTTATTCTTTAATCATCATACCTTTATTGAAAAAGCCGTAACGGTTCTTAGTTACGGCTTTTTTTATATCTTAATTTTAGTTGGCTAATACCAATCACCATAAGTAATTAGTCATTCACCAACCTTTATCACTATCAAACAATTAAAATTTTAATCGCTGCCTCTAAGCGAATGCACTGCAGGTTGATTAATGTATTGGCGTAATGGCCAATAACACGCAAACAATGACAACCCACCGATAGCAACCAGTGTCAGTAAAAACATAGTAACTAGGTTTGTATTTAGGTAACTAGCAAACAGATCAGCGTAAATAAAATAGAAACCGAAGATAATACTTATGCTTATTAATATACCTAGCAATATCACTTTCGCATTGTCTTTCACAATAAGCGCAACTAAGTGTTTTTTCTTAGCGCCTATAGCCATGCGAGTTCCCAATTCAAAGCGACGCATTTGCGTGCCGTAAGTTAAAATACCGTATAAACCAACGCCAGCTAAGAAAAAAGTCAGAAGCGCTAACACAGCAGTTGTTGTAGCGGTAGCGTATTGAGTAAATAACTGACGACGTTCCGCATCTGCTAAGTGCTCCAAACTAAAAACAGCATACAAACTACTAACTTCAGATAGTACTGCTACAACTTGTTCACGGGATAGACTTTGCTCAGCAAGCAAATTAATAGTAAAGCGTGATGATGCTGGTGAAACAGGTGTGTACACTCTAGGAGGAATTTCTTTAGCAGCCGCAAGTTTAACGCCTTTCACAACGCCAATGATAGTAAAGTTGTCATCGATATTACCACCCGATATTTCCATGCCTATTGCACTGCCATTTGGATTTAACAGTTTGGCAAATACATCATTTACTATCATCACTCGATTGCCATCTTGAATATCTGCACTGGTAAAGTTATCTCCCTCCAAAAATTCTTGTTGGATAAAGTCAAAGTACAGTTCATCTATACTCTTACTTCTAGGTGTATAGTGCTCATTGCTGGCAACTGAAGTTACCGCCCAAAGCCCCGCGCCACTATAAACTGAACCTGAAATCGATACAGACTCTACCTGTGGCAACTCAGTTATTTTTTGACGTAACTCTCTCATTACTGGTGCGGCTTCTTCGTCGCTAGGAGACTCTGATACAGAAATTGACAAGATTAGATCTGTCATGTTTTCCACAGAATAACCTCTAGTTTCAGTAATGGTATTATAAGCTTCTTTGAATAAACTAATATTGGCAAAGACCAAAACCGTAGCTATGGCAACTTGGCTGACAATTAAGAACTGTCGAGTTTTCTTTGAAACTTGAATCCCCGTTCCTTTTCCGCTTGATTGAAGCATGGAATTTAAGCCTTTGTAGTTGATCATCTTTCGGCTCAAACCGGCAAAAACAACAGCAAATAAACAAGCGAAAACAACCGCAGAAGCTAATGTGAAACCATTAATAGCCAATTCATCTACTCTAGGTAAAACACTAGCAAGATTCTGTTGCAACACATAAAACCCCAAAGCGGAAATAACTAAAGCGAGTAATATCGATAAAGTCATTAACAAGCCGGTTTCCGACAAAATGGTTTTAAACAATTGTGATTTCTTTGCGCCTAACGCCGCGTAAATAGCTAATTGTCTTTGTTGCTCTGCAGTACGGGAGATAAATAAATTAGCTATGTTACCACTAGCAATGATCATCAAACCTATTACGCCAATTAGTAATAAGTAAACGGTATTTTGGCTGTCCCCCAAGATTTCCGTCTTAAAGCTTTGCAACTCGATCTCAATAGTCCAGCCACCAAAAAACGCAACACCTGTTACTTTTTCAACCCAAGTATCGTTCACTAATGGGGTTAGAGTTTGATCAGCTTGAGTTTTAGAAATACCGGGTTTTAACTTACCAACAAATGTTAACGCCGCGCTAACATTGCCCCATTGTTCTTTTAAACGCGTATCTAAATTGTAATCCCAAGGAAACCAAATGCCCGTATTACGACCGATATTAGCAATTTGTGGTTCAACAAAATTGTCATCAATAACCCCAATAACTTTAAAACTAGTGCCACTAAACTCGACTTTTTTATCAATTATATTAGGGTCTTTATTGAACTCATCACGCCATAGTTCATAGCTCAAGATAGCGACAGGTTGGTGGGTATCCATAGCTTCTGACAATTCAAAACTTCTTCCTAACGCCATATTAGCGCCTAGTAAACCAAACCATTCTGGCGTCGCATAACCTGTATTAAGTCTTGGTTGATTAGGTAACGAAGTTAATACGTCTTCGCCATAATAAACTAATGCAGCGGTATCAAATACTTCTTGATTTTCATAGAGGTGCACTAAGCCTGGGTAAGTAAAAGCGGTGGCTTTTTGTTCGTTTTTCTCATCAAAAAAGACATGGTCAACTTTATACAATGACTCTTGTTCTGGATAAGGCAATGGCTCTATTAATAAGAAGTAAGCTAAGGTTAGCACACACAATAAAGCACCTAAGGTTGTGCCCATAGTCGTAACTACCGTGGCAATGAAGCCCGGTTTTTTACTAAGCGAAGCCCAAGCTTGCTTCTGCTGATAAATAAACTGGCTCATAACTAGGCAACCTTTACTTCAGGCGTAGTTAAGATTGCGCCATCTAATAGTTTAAGTTGTGTTTTCGCCATATCAGCATAACGAGGATCGTGCGTTACCATGCAAATCGTTGTACCTTGTTCATTCAATTTCTCAAGTACATCCATAACTAGGTCACCACTTTTAGAGTCCAAGTTACCTGTAGGCTCATCAACCAATAATATTGCAGGCTCAGCCACTAACGCTCGTGCTATAGCAATACGTTGCTGTTGACCACCAGATAGTTGATTAGGCTTGTGAGAAGCTCGATGAGTCATATCAACTAAACTTAGGCAGTGTTCAACACGCTTTTTGATTTCACTGTCACTTGGCGCTTTATCTTGATAACGCAAAGGCAGTGCAACATTGTCGAATACCGATAACTCATCAATTAGGTTAAATGATTGGAAAATAAAACCAATTTTACGATTACGGATCTCTGCTGCTTGATCCAAACTCAAGTCCGTTACGTTCACACCTTCAATGAAGTATTCACCTCCAGTCGGCATATCCAACAATCCTAAAAGCGATAATAAAGTCGATTTACCACAGCCAGAAGGACCAGATATTGATACATACTCGCCAGCCCTAATTGTTAGATCTATGCTCTTTAGTGCATGTGTTTCTAAATCTTCCGTTTCAAATACTTTTGAAATACCCGCCATTTTTATTTTAATGTCATTCATAGTGTTTCTCTTTCCATTTTAGGCATATGCCCTATTATTCGTTTTAATTAATCAATATCGAGTGTTTTAGCGCTATCGTATAAATTGCTTAAGTCTGAAATGATGAACTTGTCGCCCGCTTTAGCACCTGACTGCACTTGCATAAATTGTCCAGCTTGCGCACCAAATTGAATTTGATTGAGTGTTGCTTGTTGGTTATCTGATTGAACTTGGTACAAATTCATATTTTGGTTCGATTTAGTGCCAGCAGGTCGTTTCAAATACAAAACATTTTGTAATGATTCAGCGATGATCTCGCCATCCACAGAGGATTGTGGTCTTGCGCTGGCAGGTAAGTTGTCAGGAAGTGCCACTTCTACTTCAACCGTATTGTCAGAAACGATAGGATCAATGCGACTAACCTGCCCTTCAATTTTGTCTCGACGTGTATCAATCACTACTGTTTGACCAATTTTCACTTGCTGAATTTGACTTTGTGGAACACGAATAAGTGCAATTAAATCAGTTACGCTACCGATTAATGCTACTTCACCACCAGCAGGTACACTCTGGCCTAACTCGACTGACAACCTTTGCAATACGCCGTCAAAACCAGCTCTTACTGTTAATTTGTCTAGACGTGATTGCGCTATTTGTAATCGCCCTTCTTGCTGCTTAATTCGTTCGAATTGGATATTGATAGCTTCCTCATGAACTTGAGATAACTGCTCATTGCGCTTTGTTAAAATTTCAATGCGTTGCTGCAATTGTTTCTCATCCAATAAGGTTTGCTGAAAGTTAAGGTCAGAGACGATGCCTTTGGCTGCAAGCTGCTCTTCTGCTCTACGTTTTAAAGTAGCTGTTTCTAACCGAGCTCTGATTTCAGCCAAGCTTGCCGCTTCGTTTAACTTCTCTCTTTGATTGTTCAACCTTAGCTGACGTAAATTAGCTTTAAGCTGAGTTAACTCTTGCTCTGCATTTTCAACTTGTTGGAACAGCTCTGGATTTTCTAATTGAACAATAATGCTATTAGCTTTCACCGCCGCACCTGGCTTCAATACAATCTCTTTTACCGTAGCCGCTGAAAAGGAAGTTATAAGTTGCTGTTTATCAGAAGTGAGTACACCATAACCATCAATAACAACATCTAAATCTCCTTGTTGTACTGTTTCAATAAGCAAATCTCTGCGTTCTACAGAAACAGAACTGCTAGACTTTTTTGTCCAAACGATTGTTGTAATGACAACAACAATCGCAGCGATAGCCAATTGCCGCTTAGATTGAAACAACTCCGACTTTTTCTTTTTTTGTTTTACTACGTCCATAACCTGATTCTCTTGCCTTGTTATTCAGGTTATTTCAAGTTGCATACCAATAAATTTATATAATAAATACAACACGTTAACAAATTTCAGATATAAGGTTTTATAAAAACCGTCCGATATCGGACGGTCTATTTTCAATATCGAACGGTTTAGAGGATGTTTATCTTTCCTATTTTGAAACGTAAACAGTCCCTAGTTAAGAAGGCAAAGAAATGGTCACGGTCACACCGCGCTCTTGGTTATTTGCTAAACGAATAGAGCCTTGGTGTTGTTCAATAATATTGCGACAAAACAACAGGCCTATGCCCTGGCCATCAGGTTTAGTGGTAAATAAAGGGACAAACAAGTTATCTGTATTTAAAAAGCCATGACCGTTATCACAAATGGATATTTCAACTCGATTGGATTTATCCCGAACTCTCACCTTTACAAAGTCAGCTCCGGCTTCCTTAGCATTTTTTATCAGGTTAATAAAAACCTGCTCAATAAAAGCTTCATCCGCCTCAATATGCTCTACCGCAATCTGCGTTGAAATAGTTAATTCAGGATTAAGCGACGTGAGCTTTTGCCACAAAGCTGGCACATTGACCTGTGTTTTATGTAGATTTAATTTTTGTGATAACGAAGCGTAACGGTTGATGAAATCTTGCAAGTGATGGCAACGTTCAGAAATCAGTGCTAACGCTTGTTGTTCTCTTGGTTCTAACATTTTCGAAGACAAACTTTCCGCTAAAGAGGAAACCGGGGTGAGAGAATTTCGTATTTCATGCCCCATTACACGAATGATCTGCTGCCAAGCATTTAGTTGGCTTGCTCGAACTGCTGAATCAATATTAGTACAGACCAAAAGGTAGTGAGCTTCGCCGTCATCAATAAACTCACTTTCACTCACTTGCCATTTTTGTCCTGTTCGAGGAAGTTGCCAGCCAGACTTTGTTTTTTCTAAACCTAACAAGCTTGGTGAAGCCAAGCGATACATTTGCCAAGGTTGATCATACAAGGTGGTAAAAGCTGCGTTGGCATAGGTTAACTTATGCTTTTTATTAAATACCATGATTGGCGTATTAAGCTGATCAATCAGTTGATACAACAAAAATGCATGTTGATCATAACGAGATTTATTCTTCTGTAGATGCTCACTTAAGTCTTTTAGCGCTTGATGCAACTGCCAAGAGGTTCCTTTCTCAAACTCAGATTTAGCATACTGATTGTAATCTTCTGATTTTACCGCTTCGATATGTAATAAGGCTCGGTTGAATGCCACTAACAACTTTTTACGAAAGTAGGTAACAAACCACGCGATTAACAAGACGACAAACAGCTCGATAATCACTAAGTTCCAAAAGCTGATCCCTGATTGCCACAACAACAAGAAAATAAGAGCAACAATAAGCAAGCTAGTAACTAAGAGAACCTGTAATACAAAACCCTCTATGGTTTTATTTTTCAATATCATCGTATTTCTCTAGGCGACGATACAAAGACGACTTAGTAATACCAAGCATATTTGCGGCTTGTGTGATGTTGCTGCCTGTCGCTGCCAGCGCCTTTTTAATTAGTGCTTTTTCAGCTTGTTCTAATGTCATCATAGTTAACACATCGCTGTTTTGTGGCGTTGAATTAATGTTAAGGCCTGCTGCCGAGATCACTGTGGAAGGACTCAATAGCGTTGCCCGTTCCAATAAATGGCTCATCTCACGAATATTGCCTGGCCAATGATAAGTTTTCAGTAGTTGCTGAGCTTCCTTATCAAATTCCATCTCTTGTTTATTGTATTTATGGGTGTACCTAGCCAATAAATAAGATGCGAGTGGCAAAATATCTTCAATCCTTTCTCTTAACGGCGGCAACTTAAATTCAATTGTGTTCAATCGGTAGAACAAATCTTCCCTAAATTCATCTTTAGCAATTAATTCAGAACAATTGGCATTGGTGGCACTAATTATTCGAACATCCGTTAATTGAGTTTGGCTTGCTCCTACAGCTTCATATTCTCTAGACTCTAATACTCGTAATAACTTGGCTTGTTGTGATAATGGGATATTAGCAATCTCATCAAGAAATAGGCTGCCACCTTTGGCTAGTTCAAATCGGCCTATGCGATCCGATTTGGCGTCGGTAAATGCGCCTTTTTTATGACCAAACATTTCACTTTCAAACAGAGACTCAGATATTGCCCCCATATTGACTGAGATAAGAGGCCCAGATTGGCGATTCGACACTTGGTGAATATATTCTGCTAACTGGCTTTTACCTGTACCATTTTCACCCGTTAATAGAATCGATACGTCAGCTTGAGCTACACTTTTCACCTGTTCCATTAATTCCAACATACAAGATGAGCGCCATTGATATTCATCGCCACTGTCTTTGGGCTCTAATCTTTGCTGTAGCTTTTTATTCAGAACTTTCAGGCCGGATAGTTCTAGTTGTTGTGAGATAACTTGCAGTAAACGTTGGTTTTTCCACGGCTTTTCAATAAAGTCTCCAGCACCAAGCTGCATAGCTTTAACCGCTAACTCCACATTGGACCAAGCTGTCATCGCGACGACAGCAGCTTCAACTTTTTGCTGTTGTAACCAAGCGAGAAACTCTAGTCCTTCTTCTCCTGACGTAGTATCCAGTGAGAAGTTCATATCCAATAATATTAAATCTATACTGCGTTCTGCTAACACATCTTTAGCATCGTTTGGGCTCTTCGCACTTAATACTTGGTAGCCATTATCTTCTAAAACAAACTGGGCACTGATGACAATTTCAGGACGGTCATCTATGACCAAAATGACAGCTTCAGTCACTTTTATCTCTACTCAACAAGTTATTTATCTGTTGTTAGAATACCCTGATATTTCATCGCTGAACACAGCTAAGCTTCTGTTCAACGAAAGTATCAATCTACAACTGATACTCTAATTGCATCATCCACAGTATTTACTCTGCTCTCCCATTAGCGAAAAAATGTAGTATTTTTCCTAATTTAAATTATTAACATATCGTCATTTAATACTCTTATCAGGGCGTTATTGAGTAAGAGCGTAGTTGATTTATTTTACCTAGCAGACTTAACTTAATGACCGCAGTTTACTTTTGGCTCTTCTTGAGTAATGTAAATAAGATTTTATAAATAAGAGGTTACAAGCTTGCGACTATTACACATATGCACTCTATGCTTAGCTGTTTTTAGTTCTATTGTTTCGAGCAAGCAAATTGTGCGTGTTATTAACTTGAACGACCCGCAAAAAGAAACCCTCACCTATTTTTATCAAATATTAGACGAAGCACTGCAAATAACTCGCCCTGAATGGGGAGATTATGAAATACAGCAAGTTAGCTTCAACGCTGCGCAAAACCGCTCACTAACTTTGCTGCAAACACCTAACGTGCTTGATGTAATGCACACCATGCAAGATCAAGAGCTAGATGCCCGTTTGATTAAAGTCGAACAAGATTTGCTAAATGGCTTGTTAGGAACAAGAGTTTTCCTAGTTAATAAGAACAATGAACAAGAATTCTCAACACTAACTGCTGAACAATTGAAGTTGAAAACAGCATGCCAAGGCATTCATTGGCGTGACTCAGATATTTTAGATACCAATGGATATACCGTTCATCGCGTTGGCAATTTTGAATCTATTTTCAAAATGTTAGGAAGGGATCGTTGTGATTATTTTCCCCGTGGAATTAATGAAATTGATGCTGACTTTAACACTTACCAAGGCAAGTATAGCGAACTAGCAATTGTGACTTCCTTGTTATTCAAATACGATGCTCCTATGCATTTCTACCTAGGTCAGCACAATAAAGCATTAGCCCAAAGGATAGAACAAGGTATCGAAAAACTTGGTGGTTCAGACTATATCAAAACGAAAATCAACCAGTCCGCTTTTAAGCAAAGCATGAGATTTTTACAAACGCCTAACGTGCAAATAATCAAGTTGCAAACTAAACCATCTCTTTAATAAAGCAAACTAGTCAAAATTGTATTCTAGTTGCAATAACCATTGTCTTCCTGCGATGGGATAATCATCAGGGATTGAGCTACTTGGAGTATAACTTTCATCGTCAAATAGGTTATTTACCACAAGTGCAACATTTAACTGTTCAGGAATAACCTCGAATCCAAGTTTTACACTGCTCCAATTAGCAGCACCAATTGGTTCTCTTTGATCGCTACTGGCTCGATTTAATTCGCTAAGATGCTGCCAAAAAACATTTATATCCACTTTATCATTGATTTGGTAATTAACCGTCAATGAAGCCATGCGTTCCGAGAATCCAGCTAAAGCTTCAGCAAATTCATTTTCGTTTTCAACAAGGCTGATATTACCGGCAATGTCTAAATCAGCCGTGGCCCTCCACTGAAAACTCCACTCAGCTCCAGCACCATCTATAGTGCCAATATTTTGCGCTTGTCTTCCTGTCATGCCAACGACATCAATGTATTGAATAATGTCTTTAGCGCGATATCTATAATAAGATAACTCCATAAACAAGTTTTCACTTGGAGTAAAACCAAAGTTCAGCTCGTTGGTATTGATCACTTCTGGTTTTAAGTCAGGGTTGCCTAGATTAACTGGATTGTTTACCGCATAACGATCGAAAAACCCCGGAGCTCTGAAAGCTCTTGCTGATAGCAACTTAACTGTAAGTTGTTCACTAGCTTGCCAAACTAAACCTAGCCTAGGGTTAGTCGTAGAGCCAAAGTCAGAATAATCATCAAATCTTCCACCAAAGTGAAAAGACCAATCATCATTTAATTGCCAAGTGTCCTGTATCGAGAAAAAGTGCAAATGTCGGGAACGCTCAGGTAAATAAGAGTAAGGTGTGGAAGATACATCCGTTAATTCTCCTGTAACAATCAATTCCGTTCCATCTAACACTCCAGGGCCAAAGTTCTTTTCCTCGCTCGGAACATGATCGTGATGTTCATAGCCTAACTGCCAGCGAAGTGTGTGATTTGAATTAGGAGAAACAACTTGAGTAATACTGAAATGAGTTAGCTCAGAATCATTGCTTGGTTCCCCTTTGTAGCCATCTTCAAAAAGAGCAAAAGTAGTTGGTTCGTTGAAATCTAAATTACCATCTTGCCCTATAGGTAGAACCGCACCAGCAGGAAATATAGTAAATGGAAATTCGGAATGTTTGTCCTGCCACCATAAGTTTAGTGTAGTTTCATCAGTCTCGAATAAAGAAAATTGATACTTAACATCTAGTATCTGACTGTAATGTTCACCCTTTCCACTAGGATCTAAAGCTTCAGCTACCCCAGCTCCAAAACCAAAGGAGCCAGTTATTCCATAGTAAGAGACTGCCCAATCTTGCCAATTGGCTTTCAAATTAACGCTAAATTCTTCGTAAGATTGATTAAATCTGCCAGGAGCTAAACTAGCGTCAATATTAAATAAAGCATCGAGTTGAGTTTGAAAATCAGAGCTGATTATTCGATCAGGATCGTCACCATATTTGCTGTAGTTGAGGGTATAAATAAGTTCTGCATCAGCGAGTTTAGTTCCTCCTGTTATACCCAAATCATAATTTTCAAATTCCCCCAAAGACAACATCACTTGCTCTGCTTTATCTACATCGTCCTCAGAAATTAGGTTTATCACTCCAGCAAATGCATCTGCGCCATAAGTCGCAGAGCCCGGACTACGAACAATCTCGATACGTTTAAAACCCAACAGGGGAATGTCTAATGCGGGTTTACCACCGTGGTGAATTCTGTTGAAAGGAATACCATCAAGCAGTAACTTAATTTGCTGGCCGAAGTTTCCAGAAAGGCCTCGAATAACGACATTACGCTCAGAGTTAGTACTGCTCAGGACTGTACTTTGCAGACCTGGCACTCCTAGTAATGCCTGCGATAATGTTCTAGCTCCACGTCTTTGCCACTGTTCTGCTTCAATAATCGTTGCCGAAGCTGGTGCTAACTTCAAATCTTGTTCAATTCCCGATACGGAGCTAACCACTCTAACACTTAGAAGTTCCTCTAGTGTTAAGTCAAATAAATCCGTTTGGTATTGAGCTGATACTGCACCCGATAGGCCGGAGAAAACAAGAATTAGCATGATGTTACTGCTAATTTTCATAAAACCTACTGAAAAATTAAATACGGTTAATCACCAGCATCAAAAAACACAACTGGTAAATGTCTAGATACGATATTATGTTATTCACTTGCTGAGTCAAGGCGCTCTGGTTTTACCAGTTCATGAGAAGGACTGTACTGAAGCTTGCAGACGCTTTAACAACCCAACAAAGTCTTGTGGTTCTCGATCTAATGCCGAGGCAGGTATATAAAGATCATAGCCTAGTTTACTTCTTAAAATTTCGATTCTATGTCCCAACATAGCTTGCAAACCTTTATAAACTTTATCTTCCGTAATGTAATCATCAAACTTATAAAGTATCTCACTTGGACAAGAGCCATCAGCACATTGCCAACTATCAAACTCTTGGCGCAATGCTGCAATCGCTATTTCTTTTTGCTCTGTAACTAAATAGGAAGCTAGCCTAGGAGATATATTATCCAGCAGCTCTAACTGAGACTTTAACCTAAGAGCCACATAAGGTAATTGCTTTTTATCTAATCCATGATCAATGGTTGGTACATCAATTCGCTGAATATCACGCCATGGAACTTGCCAACTTCCTCTTGCATGGTTGTAGCGAATACCAGACTTATCAATAAGAAGGCTGTAGTCAGGCTCACGAATTTTCATCAAGCCAATGAAGACGCCTGCTAAACTTAACACGGTAAGAAAGTATGTTACTATTTTGTGAACTAAATCTAAGTTACCCAACAAATTAATGAATACGAAGACGGCAAGACTCCCAGCAGTAACTGTAATGCCGTTTCGCTTGGATATTGCTTTCACTTTTATAAAGTCGTTCATTTTTGCTACAACTTAGTAATTGCCCTAATATAAAAATAGTACAGACTCATTATCATTAGAGATCAAATTATCTTTTCTATCAACTTTCCAAGGACAACTTGAATTGCGTTTTTTTTTAGTTTTGTTGCTACTGTTTACTGGCCTACCGCTAAAAGCAGATACGCAAATTGTTAAAGTTGTTAATCTAAAAGATGCTCAAGGTAATACGTTAGAGTACTTTCATAAACTTATTCACGATGCGATGAACGCAACCTTAGATATGGGCGACTTCGTTATTGAAGAAGTTGACTTTAATGTTGCTCAAAACCGTTCGCTGAGATTGCTCAACTTACCAGGAACTTTGGACATTCTGCACACAATGCAACAAAGGGAATGGGAAGAAAGTTTAATTAGAATCCCACAACCACTACTCGATGGACTATTAGGTACTCGTGCTTTTCTTGTCAAGGCAGAAGACATTGATAAATATAACAATATCTCTGTTGAGCAATTGAAACAACAAATCGCTTGTCAAGGTACTCATTGGCGTGACTCAGACATTTTAGAAGCCAATGGTTACACCGTTTATCGCGTTGTTGAATTTGACACTATGGTACGAATGTTAGCTATAGGAAGATGTGATTATTTTCCCAGAGGCATCAACGAAATAGACTCAGACTTTGAAAAGTTTAATGGTAAATATAGTGAACTTGCCAAAGTGACTAACTTGTTTTTTAAATATCAAGCTCCAGTGTATTTTTATGTTGGAAAACACAACAAAAAGTTAGCTGACAGATTAACCGAAGGCTTCAAACGACTAGGTGGTAATCAATATATTAAAGCGCAACTAGCCCAACACTCGCAAACGGAATCTGCCAAGTACATTACAGCACCAACAGCAAAAATTGTTGAGCTAGATGCGCCTATGTAGACGCATCAATTGTATTTAGTTTTACTTTTGTTCGATTGGGATCAATAACGCCATTTCACTATTTGGATCCATCACGTTGTAACCCGGTGGATAAAGTTCAAAATCTGGTTTTTCTACGTATTCATAATTTGACTTTGGTAACCAACTCCCCCAAATGTATTTCAGAGTCTTGTCTAAATTGGCAATAGAGCCTCTGTGAATAAATTTTGCGTAAAGTTGTTCAGGCAACTCACGAGTGATCATTCCTTCTGGCACATGTTCAAAATCATTCACTTGAGCACAACACACATAGTTAAACTGAACTTCATCTCCGTCTTCTTGATAAGACTCATAAATACCAAAAGACTGTTCACTTGCTCGATTTGTAATTAAATCTCGATATGGCCTAAAACCAGACCAAAGTTTAGGTAAACTCAAATCTGCATTGTCGTACTGCTGACTAATACCAACTAGCTTAACAGCCGGTCGAGTAATAATTTCCGGTTCCATCGACAGCTCATTTTGCAAAAAATGTAGCATATGGGGGCTGAACTGATCTTTATACAATAAACGGAAAGGGTCGTTCTGTTTGCGGTACTGCGCAGGAGTTATGTTAAACAAGTCTTTAAACGCTCTGGTAAACGCTTCTTGCGAATCAAATTGGCAATCTAAAGCTAATTCTAGAATCCCAATATCTTCACTCAAAAGGCGTTTTGCCGCTACCGTAAGTCTGCGCTTGCGTATGTATTCTTTAGGCGTATCACCAACTAAAGCTTTAAAGATCCGACTGAAATGATAAGTAGAATAAAACGAAGCGGATGCGACTTCATGCACTGAAATCTTGTCGTACAAGTGCTGCTCAATAAATTCAATACTCTTAAAAAAACGTTGCATTTTTTATCCTAAATTAAACTCGTTCACTAGTGATATGAAATCTCAGGTGACTGAAGCCCTTATCTCTTAATGGCACTATAGCTTGATAAGCTGGATCTGCAAAAAACGCTTCAATACTTTGCCTAGAAGGAAAAGAAATTACTGAAAATATACTTGGTCCGTCACAGCCATCTAAAGTTTTCTCCACATCATAAGTTGCTATTGGAACGCCTGCATACTGATTTACAACGTTAGGCACTTTAGATAAATACGCTTGCAAAGCTTCTCTTTCTGCCATATTTGGCTTCGCTTCGATAAATAAAAAAACAGGTAATGTCATAGTGTAGTCCTCGATTAGACTGGGCATAAAGCCCAGTATTCAAACAAAGTAAATTTCTTATGCTTTGGTGATGCGATAGTGCCAAAGTGCTAATAATGGAACTATGACTAGCTCAATGATAGTTGGTGGCAGAACTTGAGGATCAACTAAGCCGAACTCAAGAATGTTAGAAAGTCTAGCTACACCGCCAAGGAACAAAGCTAAAACAACAAATCTGAATAAGTTGCTATGTAGTTTTATATTTCTTAAGAAAAACAGTAACACCAAGCCTTGTGTGAAGAATACGCCGAAGCCAAATCGGTATTGGTTATCTGCAAATCCCCTCAAGACACTGTCAGCGGCAAACAGCGCATCACCTCCACCAGCTGCTGCACTTGCGTTCATGCCACCGAAAGCACTAATGCCTCCAGGCACAAAACAGATCACAGCCAATAAAGCCACTAATAGTTGGAAAATTCTCGTTTCGAATACGGATATCTGTTTCATTGTTCTCACCTCTATTACAAATTGATTTGATGGTTACAAAGTGTAGAGAGGGACGAATTCTGATTTTTGATATTTCTTGCTGTCTTGCTCCCAACAATAATTTTGCCGAATAGCAAAAAATATCAAAAAACGAATTCACCAAAGCATTACCTTTATCACAACGAAACCTGCTTCATGGTTTCAACTCATTTGTAATGAACACGAATTCCATTAGAGGACAAACACATGTTAAAGAGTTTTTTAATCACAGGTGCAAACGCAGGTTTAGGTAAAGAAACAGCAAAACAATTAGCGGATAAACCAAACACCAAAAAGATATATTTAGCTTGTCGCAATAGAGATAAAGCAATAGCGGCTAAGCAAGAATTAGAAATGACAACAGGCAAGTTTGTATTCGAAATTGTCGACATGGATGTCTCTAACCCTGAGTCGGTAAAAGCGGCAGTAGCGTCGCTACCTGAACCAGTAGAAGCCTTAGTAATGAATGCAGGTGGTGCCGTTGGTAGCTCTTTCCACGAACTTACTAAAGAAGGCGTTACTCAGATTTTCGCAGTTAACTTACTCGGCCATGCCATTTTGACTGAAGAGTTAATCAAAGCAAATAAACTAACAAAAGCAGCAATTTACGCTGGCTCAGAAGCCGCTAGAGGGGTAAAAGAAATGGGTATGAAACGCCCTGACTTCCCTTCTTCATCAGTAGATGACTTCATAAGCTTAAGTAAAGGTGAGCTATATGGCAGTAAGAAAGACGCTACCGTACCATATGGCCCAATCAAGTATATGGCTGCACTTTGGATGTCAGCAATGGCAAGAGAGCACAAGGAAATTCGCTTTGTAACTATTTCACCGGGAGCAACAACAGGCACTGATGGTTTTAACACTCTATCAACAGTAAAACGTGTTGTAATGAAGAGCATGATGCAAATTATGCTAATGCTAGGCAAAGTACACAAAGTTGAAGTTGGCGCTAAGCGCTTCGTAGATGCTTTGTTAAACACTTCTTATCAGTCAGGTTATTTCTATGCTAGTGAAAAAGGGCTAACAGGGGTAATCAGTGATCAAAGCATGTTATTTGCAGACTTAAGTGACACTCGTATTCAAGACAATGCCAAAGCAGCTTTGGATAAAGTTATTAACTAGCTTTGCAATCATGCAGCATTATCAAAATTCAATGAGATAATGCTGCATTCCATAGCATAAACATAAAACTACACTCCTTCCCTCTCCGTTTACGAAAATTATCATTACACTTCACCGCGTAATGGCGTGTAATTTTTCTTGTAATGCTTCTATCGTAGGATGAATTCACACTAAAAAGCAGTTAGATAAATTTGTTGCCCTATTTGACTGAATATCAAGTGATGTAAGACTAACTTATTGAAGTGAGAACAAGTTATGGCTATGCAAGAAGTTAAACTCAACCTCATCAACCGTTCTAACGATGAAAACAACAGCTCAGTTGTGATCTTTCAGAAGAACATTGCAAATAAGATTGATAATACAACTGTAGCTTGGCGAGTGATTCAAAATTGCGACACCAATAAGCAACACACTTTTGTTTTTCCTTTACAGTTTCAAGTGTGTGCCAATGACTCACTCGGCAACTACACTCCTAAATTAAATGCGCACGATGGACAAAACTTTGCCATGGTAGAGGAGCTTGGTGGCAATATCTTAACTCTCGGTAAACATCCAGCCCTATTTGCCGACGAAGTTGAGATAGAAAATAGCCTTGTTCAAACTCCAATAGGAGGCAATGTTTATCGCGACGGTAAACTACTAGCGGTCAAACCAAACCTAAAACCAGGACAAAAAGCCACTTTCCAATTTCAACCTAGTATTTTTATTGGTGTAAATTCTGAAGTAGAGGAAGGTGAACTCATTGATTTAGAAATGATTTCACAAGCCAGTACCGAAATTGATTTATTAGGAATTGAAAGCGCTGATATCGTGATGACTAAAAGCACAGCTAACACTGATTTATTTGAATTCACCTTAGAAAATATCAGCAGAGCAGAAACTCATTAACTTGTGGTTTTAGAAAACAAAATAAAATAGAAAAAATAGTGAGTTAATTATCTTTATTATTTGATTCACAACAAACATATTCATGGACTTTAATTCATACATGAATATATATTCGTAGCGAATTTATGTTACTTGCAAATGTTAGTAGCTAGGATAAAACAACACTTAAGAGGAAGTATTTATGTTATCTGAAAAAGTCGAACTTAATGAAACAGCAGATATTGTAGTTGGCAAAGGACAGATTCAATTATCTAATCTAACCCTTAATCCAAGCTCAAACTTCAGCGAACAACCGTGGCAATTAGAGTTGCAAGAAGCGAGCGGAGATCCGAAGCAAGCAAATAACCTACAAATTGAATTTAATAAAAATTCTACAGTACAACAACAGCAAGTTGAAAGAGCCGTTCTAGTAATCGAAATGGCACAAACAGAAGATGCATCACATGATTGGCGTTTCGCTTTAGAAGGTGTTCGCTATAACGTCGATTACCAAGACTTTTACAACGAAATCTCTACTCAGATATCGCCAGATGGTAGAACTTTAACTATGACGATTCACAACACAGGTATCACAGCAGATGAAAATACGCGATTCAGCTTTGTTGCTTTGCGTACCAATAATCAGACTGGTGAGTCGATTATCTTTGAATCTCAAGATCCTAGTATCGGCATTGGTAGAGCTAAAGGTTAAGCTACAAAGCTAAATCAAATGATTAACGGCAACGTTCTGGTTCATTATGTTTATTCATAATATCGACAAAAGCAGCCTGCTGGCACAAATTGTCAAACCAAGGAAGTTGAAACCAAACGCTGCCGACTTCATTATCCAAGGCGTATCGAACTTGGGTTAAGGCTGAAGTATGTTCACCTAACGAGCTATAAATTAATGCCGCATTAAAATAAACTTCACCATTATCTGGTGCCAGTTTTTGGCTTTGATGCATTGCGCGTACGGCTTCTTCCTTTAGACCTAAATGAACATAAGCCTGAGAGCGTTCTAAATAAGATTTAACATCATGTCCTTCTTGATGTAACTCTAATACCTTGTAGTAGTAGCCATTAGCTTCTTCTTTATTACCAAGTAAATAAGAAGTGTCAGCTAAGTTTAATAACCAAGTCGGATTGTTTTTTCCTTGCTCAGCGGCTTGTTTAAACTGTTGGTAAGCCAGTTCATATTCTTTTTTTAGCATATAACCTAAACCTAGATTATTTAAGTTTATGCTTTTAGGAGAAACACTAACTATGGTTTCATAAGCAGAAATGGCTTCATCTAACTCACCTTCCATTAAATAAACAGAAGCTAAAAACTGTTGACCATCTGAATAACCGGGATTCTTTTCTAACACCGACTGTAGCGTTTCTTTGGCTTTTTCTACCTCGCCTTGCCACCAATAACTCAAAGCCAAGTTGTAATATAATTTATTACTAGCACGTAATTTAATTGCACTTTCATAACTTGCTGACGCCAGTTCCAGCTCATTACTGGCTAAATGCAATGTCGCTTGCAATTCATTCAGCAGAGCCGGGTCCGCCCCCATATCTTCAGCTTTAACAATATAATCTCCTGCCAGCTTATAATCTTCTCGACTGATAGCTAACCAGTAATGGTTGATAGCAAAATAGTGTGACTCTTTTACCATTGGACTGGATTGATTTAACAAAGCTTCTAATTTTGTTAAATACGCTTGTTCACCAGTTTGGTCAAAGCGTTCTAAACTCGCTTCTCGATATAATTCATAGGCTGGTATAAACGCTGGAACTCTATCTAGTAAAGCTTTTAGCTGGTCAAGATCATTATCTAATATCTGGCCGTTTAACTTTATTTTGTTATACAAACCAATATAGTCTTCATAGGATTTTTCATCAGGTAGTTGCCATACTCGATCTGAGGCTGATTCAGGATACAACTTGGTAAATTCTTGCTGAATTTGTTGGGAAAGAGTTAGCAAACTATCTGTCAGTACTGGCCACTGTCTTCTTTTGGCGACGCCCATGCGTTGCCCTTTTAAACGCGATAATTGCAACTCACAACGGTTATCAGTACAGTGAATTTTGCTTGTTATTATTTCATCAGCACCAATACTCTTAGCCAAAATAAGTGGTTCATCATTAGAATCTTGAACTTCTTCACTGGCAATTAACTCTAGATTTTCTTGTGCTATTACACTGGTATTTAGTGCATCTAATACCGTTAGTGTAATCAATCTTTGCTGTTCTTCAGTCAAACCTTCATGATTTGCCATTACAGGAGTCTGCACCGCAACATAACGAACTTCTAATTCTTTGCCCGCCCATAAATAGGCGCCATATCCAATTGCAAACAATAAAACGATAAAAAACAGACTGGCCAATTTGTTAACTTGCCATGTGTCCACAGAAGCTTCACCAGTTAATTCTTCACAAAACGATTGCAGACGACGTGCCACCCAACCTGTATTTTGCGGTCTTTTACTAGGAGATTTTTCAAGCAATTGTGCTAACAAGTCGCATAAGGGTTCAGGTAACTCTGGGTTTAACTCTTTTGCTTTTTTGGCTTCGCCATTGATGATCCTCTGCACCACTTGCATAGGAGTGCCACTTTCAACGAAGGGATGTCTGCCACATACGAGGGTGAAAGCTAAAATCCCAAATGCAAACAAGTCGCTGCGATGATCGGTTATTTCGCCTTTTGCTAATTCAGGAGATACGGCATAACAACTGCCTGACAATTCCTCACTTAAAGGTAAAGTTTCGTCGTGAGCTCTGGCAATACCAAAGTCGATAATTTTTGCTTGGCCAGTTTCATCAATTAATACATTACTTGCTTTAAGATCGTTGTGAACTATTCCGAGTTCATGTGCTGCAGCTATACCTTTGGCAATTCCAGATAACCACTTTAGCTGTTGTAAGTAGTCAATATTAGGTTCTTGGCTAAGTTCGTATAACGATTTACCTTTGACATATTCCATCACCAAGTACAGGCAACCTTCATGTTCAAAAATATCGTAAACCTGTACAACGTTAGTGTGATTCAACTTGGCCAATAGTTTGGCTTCTTGAATTAACGATTCTTTATTTAATCTGCTATTCCCTAAAAATTTAATCGCAACTTCGCGATCCAATCGTTCATCAAAAGCCAGTAATACTGTTCCCATGCCTCCTTGGCCTAGAGTACGAATAATTCGGTAACTACCAATGAAGCTGTCTGTCTTTTGATGAGATTCAGGGATCATGTTTATTCCACCTTGCTTTGTACTTCACACTCAAGCTGTTCTGCCTTAATAATTTTGGCTTTAACATTGCCTAAGCGAACGCGTCCAGCTCGACGCTGACACACCTCTTGTGCATCCAGTAGCGTTGGAAACGCACTGACAAATTGTTTTCTAATACGAAATATCCAAATATTCAGGTGATTGAGCTCTATTCCTAAATCCCGCACTAATAGTTCAGGATATACCCAGCCTTGCTCATTTTCTGCCATACCTTCATTCTGGTCTTTAGCTCGATAACGAACCAATTGCATTAAAACTTCATGATGGCTGCGTATACCTAATTTACTCAGCTCACCTCGACAATCGACTTGTAACTCAACACTTTCTTCGTCCAAGCTCAAATCGAATCTTAAATCTAAATCTGTAAGTTGTAATTGTTGTGAAGGAAGAAGCTGAGTATCACTACCGCTGCGAGGAAAGAACAATTGATAATTCATCAATCCACAGCGAACAGTATCGCCATCAGTTAAATATTGAACTTTTACCGCTGTATTACCATTTTGCTGACATGGCTCAGCACACCAACCTTTGTCTGAAGCAAAGTACAATGCCAATTCTGGTGCTTGTTCATTAGGTAATAAGTGATAGTTTTCAAGGCTAAGCACTTCTTCTGTCATAGGTTTACCTTGAGCATCAATAGGGATAAGTAAGTTACTTGGTGGCGATAAATCTTTGATAACAACACCAAAGCCATCTAAACCAGCAAAATGCAGTTGGTCACCAATATTTAGCAGATAAAGCTCACCAGTATTAACGCGCTTACCATTTAGCCAACAACCATTACTACTGATATCTTTTAAATACCATGACGAATCATGCCAAGATATTTGAGCGTGCAGTCGAGATATTTCAGCTCGTTCTATACAAGTATCGACCCTATCTTGATCGCGCCCAATTAAGTGATTGCTTTGCAAGTACGTCCATTGCCCTTCGTGTAAGTCCTCGAAGTAAGCCATGCCTATGCCCCATTTGATCTATTATTACTTGGTGAAACAAACGGTTATCTGCCCACCTATGACTGAATTAGTGTAATAAGGCAACTTTAGTATTTCAACTTCAATAATGAGATGCATTTACTATTCCCCTACCGTCTGCTCAATTATTGATATAAAACACACATTAATTAGACAAAACTGAGGCTTCGCTGTTCAGAATTGAGCATAAAACAAACTTCCTATTTGATCATGCTAAGGCTAAAATCGCGTTTGCCTAAATGGCATATTTCTTCAGGGCGGGGTGGAATTCCCCACCGGCGGTAATTAGTTTGGTAATAAACCAACTATCAGCCCGCGAGCGCTTTACTATGAGTAACATTATTGTGGTAAAGGTCTAGCAGATTCGGTGTAAATCCGAAGCCGACGGTTCAGGGTTCGCTAACTCAGCGATGGTCCCTTAAAGTCCGGATGGGAGAAGAAAAACTAGTATCAGAAACCACACTGCTTGGATTTACCTTGCGGTGCTTTTTTGCTGTGCTAGTCACTTTCCTATGTTCCCCTGAATTTTGACAATCAAAATCAGGAGATTTAAATGAATATCAACCTTAACCAATTTGGTTCGACCGCTAATGAGCGGGTACAAAACGCGTGTCACGCACTCTCACAAGGTAAAGCCGTTATCTTAATGGACGATCCAGATAGAGAAAATGAAGGCGATTTAATTGTTGCTGCAGAGCTTATGGATGAAGCAACAATGGCTCAGCTTATTGTCGACTGCTCAGGCATTGTTTGCCTTGCTCTATCAGAACAAAAACTACAACAACTCGATTTACCGCCTATGGTGATGGACAACAGTAGTAAAAACAAAACTGCTTTTACCGTTTCGATAGAAGCCAAAGAAGGGGTAACAACTGGCGTTTCTGCTGCAGATAGATTGCAAACGGTAAAAACTGCTATTGCAGCAGATGCTAAACCAGAAGATCTTGCGCGCCCAGGCCATGTATTTCCACTAAAAGCAGAAACTGGTGGAGTGCTCACTCGTAGAGGACATACCGAAGGAGGTGTCGACCTTTGCGTTCTTGCAGGATTATCTCCAGCAGCAGTTTTATGTGAGTTAATGCATTCAAACGGGACCATGATGAAAGGTCAGGACTTAGTTGACTATGCCTTAAAACATGAGCTCATCTTACTAACGATAGAAGATATAGTCTCAGTTGTAGAGCCATAGAAGTCATAACTTATGTAGTTAACGCTATCAAGCTCTAGCCAATTATTGGCTAGAGCTTATTTTTGTAACTTTATTCTAAAACTACAAACTACTTCTTGTTCACTCCCAACATTCTGGTAAGTGTTGGATCCTTGTCTACGAGATGATGCTTAATCGCAGCGCCTATATGACCAACAATTAACGCTGCTAAAGCATAACCAACAACGGTGTGAAGAAACTTACCTGTCTGATATAAGGTTTCATTAATTGGAATAGGACCTGTTTCGGTATACGTATCAGCAACCAAAATAAAACCAAATATATTAATACCATACCCGCCAAAGCCAGAGTACAGCATACCCGTTACTGGCATTAATATAGTGCCAGCCAGCAACATCCAATGCGCGTAATGGGCAGCTTTATTCATCGCTTCAGACTGATTAGCCACAGCAGTTGGCAAACCACGAGAAACTCGATAGATGGCTCTAGGTATTAAGATTAACAATGCCAAAACTCCTACAGCTTTGTGAAGTGGGTAAACATCGTGATCTTCGAAGGTCGTCATATAAAAGCCGAGTAACATTAGACCTAACATTAATAGGCCCGTTATCCAGTGTAACCTTCGTGTAGTTTTGCTCAATACTTGTGTCATTGTCTCTGTTGTCCCTTGATAATTTTTGCCAAGGCTAAAGGCAGATAACAATGATGAGTAGTGTTAAATGATGAATGGCGGCACTTTGTGTCTGATGTACAGGCTTTCCTCCATTCGTCCCTAGAGACTAGATTGGATTAGACATACGACTTCGTATAAAACATCGCTTCGCTTTACTTACTGGTACTAAGTGACCGTCTGTCAGATTAAGAATACCATGCCCTGCACGTTCATTTTCAAGTTTTTCGGCATAACTAAGATTAACCAAGTAAGAGCGATGACATTGTATCAACTCATACTCTTTTATCTGAACCAATACTTGTTTTAATGTAGCTCTAACTAGTTGTAAACCATCTTTTGTCATAACTTCTACATAGTTGCCTGCCGCTTTAACAAAATAGATCTCATCAATGTAGAAAGTTATTTCGTTAATGACTAACTCAGCTCTGGCGCTTAGCTCTTGTTCTTTTTGTCGAGCTGCAAACTGTTTTGCCGTTGCAGCTTGTTTTTCTGTTATAGCTTGATCTTCTGCTATAGATTGACTCTTTGTCATACTTTGCTCTTTCATCATCGAAGCATCGTTCGAGAGGTATTGCTTTAACCAAAGAATTCCAATAACGGCCAAATAAGCAAGCGCATGCTTGTGCCAGTTTAAAAACACACTTTCTTGCCAACGAATGTTGTCAAACGTAACGTCAATCAAGGCATTTATGGTAAAGACAAGAGTCAGAGTATACAGACCAACTATGGCCAGATAGGTAGCATTATTCATGGCTTTTTTGGTTCCCAATGCAAAGCTCAATGCAGGCATTACTAAAAACCAAACACCATACTCTTTAAGAGACCAAGAAATAGAAGAGAATAGGTTTATTCTTTCCTTTTCGATAAGGATTTCATGCACTGTACAGTTCATGCAAATAGCAACAAATAACAGAGACCAAGTTATCAGCAACAACTGATAATTTTTAGAAGACATGATTGATTGCAGAAACATCCGATTACCTAGGCTAACTTCATCATTCGAATTGGAGTATAAAAAGAGAAAACAGTTCCAGCTGAAAACTAACAAATGCAGTTAAATAATGAAACAAATGACTAAAGCTAATCAATAGCAGTAAATTTTTAACTTTATCCGCAACAAAAAAGCCCGAGCAAGTGCTCGGGCTTTGTTTTAATCGTAAGTGCTTATATGAAGTTATCGGATAAGGAACAATCATGACTGATCATTCGTCCGTGTTCGATTACACAACTTACAAAGTTATTACATAGATAGCTTTGAGTATATCGACGCCTTCATCTCAAATATCAGTATTGCTTTGTTCAGCAACTACAGGTTGGATAACTCCAATGAATCCAGGTTGAGCATTAACAGTCGTTGGAGAACCAGTATAAAAAATACTACCAGCACCGGAAACTGTTGCATTAAGAACATCAGATACATCAACTTCGATAGTTCCTGCACCTGAGACTGTAGCGTCAACTACTTGCGAAGCTAAGCCAAAGTGGTTAATGTCACCAGCGCCATTAACATTAAGAACTTGCTGTTCAACAAAGCCCGTCAGTTCAGTGTTACCAGCTCCATCAATTTGAACAGATAAATTATCTAGTACAATATCAGATTGAGATTTAAACGAACCAGCACCTGTAATATACAGAGCTTCATATTCTTCCTGACTGATATGTACCTCTACCGTTTTGGCTGAATAACAATTTCCTTCAGGATCTTCAAATCCAATACTAAGTGTGCCTTCGTCAACTTCAAGCGTGACAAAGTTGATCACATTATCATCAGCTTTAATTAAAATAGATTCTTCAGGACTCTGTGTAATAAAAACTTCTGCACTGGCCTGAATATCAATACCTGTGAAAGTCTCAGGTGCAATTCTGTCCAGTTCAACAATGTTTCCTGAGCCTTCAATGCACTGTGAAGAACCAAAATTTCCAGTAAATTCTACAGCAGAAACACTACCAGTTTGAAAAATCACTAAAGAAGCAATTGCCCCTAATACTAAATGTTTACGATTCATATTAGCCTCGTTAATAAAAATATAGTTAAGTTTTAAATTTAAGATGTATGGTTCCAATAAGGTTCCGAGGTCTATTTGAGCAACAGGATATAAATCTGTAAATTTGGCAGCCTTTGTCTGAGTGACGCTATAAGGCGCATAATGTGAGCCACAAGAAAACATGTCACGAAATCCACCCTGACGCAGTATCAGAACCAGTGTGCAAATTGCGCTTTATATGAAGAAAAATATACAGTCTAAAACCCCATTTAAAATAGGAAGCACAAAGTAAAATCTGGGTACTTTCAATTAACATTTCACTTATCGATAAAAGTTGTAAGATTTGAATTAAAAGGTATGGTTTCTCGGTCTCATTAATTAGAGCAACAAAAAGATAAATAAAACCCACAAGCAAAACGGATAAATACAGCCTACTTTAGATTCCGAATTAATCAGCAAAATTAGGCTTAGATCAAAAGAGGGATTAACACGGATATCATGCTTTTAACTATGTTGAATTGTTCAATGCAGTATGATTTCTTGTTAAAAATATGTATGAATGAAGATTTTTCAAAAAACCTGCGCTTTCTCTGCGGCTACTATAAATCAATTGCAGATGTTTGCAGAAAACTGGGGGTGAACCGAACTCAATTTAACCGATACCTAAGCGGGAAGCACAAACCATCAGCAAATTTATTAAGAAAAATGTGTGATTTTTTTGGCTTAGAAGAATTTGAAATAATGCTACCGCATGAGCAATTTCAGAGAATCATGGGAGTTCAACACGGGATAGGAAATACAGAAGATCCAGAAAAATCCAATGACACTTTTGAAACAAAAGCGTTTAGACAATTAAATGAAGTTGGAAAACAAGAGCTTGAAAAATATCTTGGCTATTACTTTGAGTATCAGATGTCTATGGTGCTCCCGGGACAAGTTTTGAGAACTTTGGTTTGTTTGAAAGAAACCGATGGCAAAATATATTATCAACGCATGGAAAGAGTAACAGAGGAAACAAATGAAAGAATAGTGCATGACGTTTACCAAGGCGCTGCATTTTTTCTATCAGATAGAATATTTCTCTCTGACTTTGCATCTTCCACCAACTTTGAAATATCGCAAACTGTCCTCTACCCCTCTCTTAGAAATAAACTTTTGCGGCTAACAGGTCTAAAGTTAGGCATAGCAACTAATGTTGAAAAAGCCCCTACTTGTGTCCGCGTATTGTATGAATACTTGGGCAAAGAGATAGGAATAAAAAAAGCATTAAAAATGTGTGACCGCTTTGATATCAAAACGCTAGATGTTAGCGACTCAATTATAAAAGCCATAACAAACGATCTTAAAGAAGATGAGTGGCAATTTAGAGCTAGAGTTTAATAACTCAAGCTAACAGAGGTACAAGCAACGATAAACTGTGCTGGTAAACAAGAAAGTACTTTCTGATATAACAAAAAAGCCCGAGCAAATGCTCGGGCTTTGTTTTAAGCGTAAGTGCTTAGGCGATGATTACATCATACCGCCCATGCCACCCATACCGCCCATGCCGCCCATATCTGGCATTGCAGGAGCTGCAGAAGCGTCTACTGGAGCATCAGTAACCATAGCTTCTGTAGTGATCATTAGGCCTGCTACTGAAGCAGCGAACTGTAATGCGCTACGAGTAACTTTAGTTGGATCTAAGATACCTTCTTCTACTAAATCTGCGTATGTGCTGTTAGCAGCGTTGTAACCTTCGTTACCAGAGCCTTCTTTAACCTTGTTTACTACTACAGATGCTTCGTCACCTGAGTTGTAAGCGATTTGGCGAAGAGGCGCTTCCATTGCACGTAGTGCGATCTTGATACCGTGAGTTTGATCTTCGTTGTCGCCAGTTAGGTCAGCAATCTTAGCTGCTACTCGAACTAAAGCTGTACCACCACCTGCTACGATACCTTCTTCAACTGCTGCGCGAGTTGCGTGAAGTGCGTCGTCAACACGGTCTTTCTTCTCTTTCATTTCTACTTCAGTTGCTGCACCAACTTTAATTACTGCAACACCGCCAGAAAGCTTAGCTAAGCGCTCTTGTAGCTTTTCTTTGTCGTAGTCAGAAGTTGATTCTTCAACCTGTGCTTTGATTTGTGCAACACGGCCGTCGATGTTTTCTTGCTCACCAGCACCGTCGATGATAGTTGAATCATCTTTAGTGATAACAACACGTTTAGCTGTACCTAGGTCTTCTAGCTGAGCTTTTTCTAATTCCATGCCAATCTCTTCAGAGATAACAGTCGCACCAGTTAAGATAGCGATGTCTTGTAACATAGCTTTACGACGGTCACCAAAACCTGGAGCTTTAACAGCTGCAACCTTAACGATACCGCGCATGTTGTTAACAACTAATGTTGCTAATGCTTCACCTTCAACATCTTCAGCGATGATAACTAATGGCTTACCAGCTTTAGCTACGCCTTCTAACGTAGGTAGTAATTCACGGATGTTAGAGATCTTTTTGTCTACTAATAGGATGAATGGAGAGTCAAACTCAACTGAACCATTTTCTTGGTTAGTCATGAAGTAAGGAGATAGGTAACCGCGGTCAAACTGCATACCTTCAACTACATCTAATTCGTTTTCTAAAGACTGACCTTCTTCAACTGTGATAACACCTTCTTTACCTACACGGTCCATTGCTTCTGCAATGATGTTACCAATTTCAGAGTCAGAGTTTGCAGAGATAGTACCTACTTGAGCAATTGCTTTGCTGTCAGTACAAGGAACAGATAGTTCTTTTAATTCTTCAATCGCAACTTTTACTGCTTTGTCGATACCACGCTTAACGTCCATTGGGTTCATGTCCGCTGCAACAGCTTTAATACCTTCGTTAACAATAGCTTGTGCTAAAACAGTCGCCGTTGTTGTACCGTCACCAGCTTCATCGTTCGCTTTAGACGCTACTTCTTTAACCATTTGTGCGCCCATGTTTTCGAACTTGTCTTCTAGTTCGATTTCTTTTGCAACTGATACACCGTCTTTAGTGATAGTTGGGCCACCGAAAGATTTGTCTAAAACAACGTTACGGCCTTTAGGACCTAAAGTTACTTTTACTGCGTCTGCAAGAACGTTTACACCCGCTAACATTTTTACGCGAGCGTCATTACCAAATTTTACGTCTTTAGCTGCCATTTTAAATTCCTGTAATTCTTTTTAATTCAATTTTGAGTTGAGTGAGAGAGGTCCTCGCCTGCGCGAGAATGACGCTCGTATTACTCGACAATTGCTAAAATGTCTGCTTCAGACATGATTAGTACTTCTTCACCGTCTAACTTTTCAGTTTTAACGCCGTAGCCGTCATTGAAAATAACAGTGTCGCCAACTTTAACGTCTAAAGCGCGAACTTCACCATTTTCAAGAATGCGACCATTACCAACAGCGATAACTTCACCGCGAGTTGATTTTTCAGCAGCTGAGCCAGTTAAAACGATACCACCAGCAGAAGTTGTTTCTTGTTCGTTGCGCTTAACGATTAAGCGATCGTGAAGAGGACGGATAGCCATTTGTCATTATCTCCGAATAATTGTGTATTTAGCCTCAAAAAAAGTGAGGCTACTATAATTTATCTGCAAGATATATAGGGATAAGAAACTAGATCCCAAGACCAAAATAGAACTTTTTTCGCTTATTCTGAGTCTTGTTGTTCTTTACTGGCGTTTTTTTGCACTAACTCTAGTTTAAGCTGATTGCTTTCAACCAAGTTGGAAAGAGGTACCACTTCAATACCCAAGTGCTTTAATTGTGGTAATAACTGTTTTAATACTTCATAAGTTTCAGGGTAAGGATGGCCAATAGCCACGGCTTGACCATTCTTTTTCGCTAACTTGATTAAACGTTTGAATTGCCAACGTATAGACTTTGGTTCTCGAATGTTATCGAGAAAAACACTGCGCTCAACCGAGTCGACTCCAAAATTCTGTGCTACCTCTGCCACTTTGCTTTGTTGAGTGGTTTTACTGTCTAAGAAAAACATATTGTGCTGTCTTAACAATTCCATAGTCCAGCCCATAGGTTGTTCCATTCGCGTTAACAAGCTACCCATGTGATTATTAATGCCTACAGCAAACGGAACATCTTCCATCGCCGATAACAAAGTTTGTTGATATTCCTGTTTCGACATCTCAGTGAGCAATGCACCTTGGCCTAACAAATGATTGTTATCATCTGCTTGCATTGGTAAATGAATAAGCACTTCTTTTTGTTTTTTTGCCGCTTTATAAGCGTATTCATATCCCATAGGAGTATGAGGGAGAATTGCGAAGGTAAGAGGTTCGTCTATCGACAATAATTTTTGATCAGAATACCTATAACCGATATCGTCAATAACGATAGCGATTTTACTTGCTGCTGCATAATTGCTCGCAAACAGCGCAAAAATAAGGCTTAAAACTAAAAAGAATAGACGCACTAATAAATTATTATTGTTTTCTTGTTATGTTTTGCATTATAAACACCAACCCAGAATTTAAAAGAGTAAAAAATTATGCCTACTCCTCACATTAACGCTCAAGATGGTGCTTTTGCAGAAACAGTATTAATGCCAGGCGACCCGCTAAGAGCAAAACACATTGCTGAAACTTTCTTAGACGACGCCAAAGAAGTAACAAATGTTAGAAATATTCTAGGCTACACAGGCACATACAATGGCAAGCCAGTAAGTATCATGGCTTCTGGTATGGGTATCCCTTCAATGAGCATCTATGCAAGAGAGCTTATTGTTAGCTATGGCGTTAAAAACCTTATCCGTATCGGTACTTGTGGCGGTATTGGTAGTGACGTAAAAATCAGAGACGTGATTTTTGCTCAAGGTGCATCAACAGATTCAAATGTTAACCGCGCTCGCGTAGACGGTTGGGATTATGCAGCAATTGCTAACTTTGACTTACTATTAAACGGCGTAAATGCAGCTAAGAAATTAGGTATCAATGCAAGAGTTGGTAACGTATTTACAACTGACACTTTCTATCAAGCAAGCCTAGGTTTGTATGAAAAGTTAGACAAGTTAGGTGTACTTGCTGTTGAAATGGAAACTGCAGGTTTATACGGTGTAGCTGCAGAATACGGTGCAAATGCGATGGCATTATTCACTGTAAGTGACCACGTAATGACTGGTGAAGCAACACCAAGTGAAGAGCGTCAAAACTCATTCAATGAAATGGTTAAAGTAGCTTTAGAGTCTATTTAAGTGACCATCAGGTCATCCTGAATTCATTTCAGGACCTAAGCTGTAAGCGAAAAATAATAAAAAAGAGTGCTCAAATTGGCACTCTTTTTTTGTAGATCGAGATTTACTTCTCTTACAGCATACCGCTGAAAGCTTATAGCTCTTATTTATTAGCTCTCACGAGCGATTGCGCGGTAAGCGATATCAGTACGGAACTCTACGCCTTCCCACTTAATTACGTTTACAGCTTTATAAGCTTCTTTCTGTGCTTCAGTAACATTTGTTCCCATTGCTGTTGCACATAAAACACGGCCACCAGCAGTAACCACTTTGTCACCTTCTAATTTAGTGCCTGCGTGGAAAGTTTTTGCTGTTTCTGTCGCCGCAGGAATACCCGTGATTTCATCACCTTTGTTATAGTTTCCAGGATAGCCACCAGCTGCTAGAACAACACCAACCGCCGGGCGAGGATCAAATGCGATATCTTGCTTGCCTAACTCACCTTTACAAGCTGATAAACAAAGCTCAACTAAGTTTGATTGTAAACGCAGCATAATAGGTTGGGTTTCAGGATCACCGAAACGACAATTATATTCGATAACCTTTGGTGCACCTTCTTCATTGATCATAAGGCCAGCGTATAAGAAACCTTTATATGGATGGCCTTCTTTTGCCATACCTTCAACTGTTGGATAAATAACTTCATCCATAATGCGCTTATAAACTGCGTCAGTTACCACTGGAGCTGGAGAATAAGCACCCATGCCACCAGTATTTGGGCCTTCATCATTGTTGTAAGCACGTTTGTGATCTTGGCTTGTTGCAAACGGCAGTATATTTTTGCCGTCCACCATGACAATGAAGCTTGCTTCTTCACCAGTCAAAAATTCTTCAATCACTACTCGTGAACCCGCATCACCAAATGCGTTACCAGCTAACATATCTTCGATTGCATCAATTGCTTCTTGTTCTGTCATAGCAACGATTACGCCTTTACCAGCCGCTAAACCATCTGCTTTAACAACAATAGGAGCGCCCATTTCTTTAACATAAGCAATAGCTGGATCGATTTGTTCAAACGTTTGGTATGCAGCAGTAGGAATGTCTTGGCGAGCTAAGAAGTCTTTAGTAAAAGATTTAGAACCTTCAAGTTGTGCTGCACCTTGTGAAGGACCAAAAATGTTTAAGCCTTCTTTTTCGAATAAATCAACAACACCGTCAACTAACGGGGCTTCAGGGCCTACAATCGTCAATTCAATGTTATTGGTTTTAGCAAATTCAGCTAAGCCGGTTAAATCGCCAACCGAAATATTTACGTTTTCTAGCTTTTGCTCTGTTGCTGTCCCTGCATTACCCGGCGCCACAAAGACTTTCTCAACGTCTGCACTTTGTGCTGCTTTCCAGGCTAACGCGTGTTCGCGACCACCTGAACCAATAACCAATACTTTCATTGTATATTCCTGAATGTTTTTTTAGACTGGAGTAAGTGCGTGTTCATTAAATAAGCACGCTGTTATTGGACGGCGATTCTAGCACATAGGCGAATTAAACAGCTATTAGATTTTCTTTAACTTTGCTACTTTTAGCGCTAATACAGTTTTTTACAAAAACCGTCAAAATTTTACTGGCACAATAAGTGCAGATAGCTATTGTTAAGCAATCTAATGAATCGAATTTAAAAATTATCTGTCAATTTTTTGATTGACGTGACACTGATAAGGGTGATGTATGAAAAAGCTATTAAAGTACGGATCAACAATTTTATTAACCTCTATTTTAGCGGCATGTTCTAGTTCGCCTTCTAAGAACTCAAGCGGCACAGATGACATTCCTGAATGGGTATTAAACCCAAGTGTAGATAATGGTATCGCTGCAGCAACTTGTGTAGTTTGGTCTGGTAACTTATCAATTGATAAAGCACAGGCAACAAGTTTGAGCCGCACAGCACTAGCGCAGCAGATTGAAACTCAAGTTCGAGCGCTAGACAAAACTTACTTAGACAAAGTAGAAGTAGATTCTGGCACTCAAGCTGGTTCAACATTCACTCAAGCTTCAAAGCAATTAGCTGAACAAACATTAGTTGGCTCTCGTGTGTCTCGCACCGAATTTGCTGAGTTTGATGGTAAAAAGCATCTTTGTGTAATGACGGCATTAGGTGAACCTGAAACGAAAGGTTTATACGAAGAGTTACTTCAAGAGTCTGGTCGTAAAGTATCAGCTTCAGATAAAGAAGTACTTTACCAAGAGTTTAAAGCACAAAAAGCAATGGAAGAACTTGATGCTGAGTTAGAGAAGTTCCGTAAAGACCGCGGTTAATTTTTCGCAAAAAACAATTCCTAAAAAAGAGCCTTCAGGCTCTTTTTTTAATGCATAATACCCAAGTCCATTGTTTTAATCGCTCTCCAAAGAAAGAATAAATGAATCAAGCAATACTATTTAATGACGATCTCAGCTTAGTTAAACCTGGTACTTGGCAGCTATCTGGTTTTTATTGTGGTGAGTTACTGACTTTTCATATCCTTTCATCAGTAACTGAAATGACAACGGCAATAAGCTTTGATTGGGAAGAGCAAATAGAGGAGTGGCTCGAATCTAATGAGCCTGAACAAAACCCTATCCTTCTTACTTTTAATTAAAAGCTAGGGGCTGTTTATCTTTCATATGTTGAAATGTAAAGAGAGAAAATATTGATAATCGCGAAACAAATTATGCCGTTTAGTCGACTAAACAAATAATTTGTGACAAAGAGTAGCGATATTTTATCCTTTACCCAAAGGGCTGGGGCTATTTATTCCCCCAACTGAGTTGCCCCACATGGACGTGGGGTAAGATGACAATGCAGGAGCATATTGTCTTTGTAAAACACTTAAATAGGTTAACTATTCGCGTGTTTAGAGCCTTGCTGGATGAAATAAATATCCTCCAGCATTTGCAATATCTGAAAGATAAACAGCCCCTAGTCACGACTAATTAATTGTAATGAGTTTAGGAGATTGCTTTTCATAACCTGGCATTACATCGCCAATATCAGCTCCTATATAAGTAGGATCTGCGACTAAGTACTTTTCTCCATTTACTCTATACCCAGCACCATCAATTTCACTATTAGTTTTGATGGCCGTGGCTATATGACCTTTATAAAGCACTCCGATAATCTTATTGCCAAGCAAATTCTTCACTAAATAAGCGAACAAGACAGCTCTATCTTCACAGTCTGCATATGGGTAGTGCAGAGTTTCTGTCGCTAATAAAAAGTTTTCTTCATTAAATTGCTGATCATCGGTTTGATAAGCCAACGACTTTTGAACAAATCTCAACAGGAAGTTTAACGCTTGTTGTTCTGTTTTTCCGGCAATGGCCTCTGCTAGATAAGATAATAGAGCTTGCTTAGATTCAGCTTCTAATTCCGTCTGAAAGTAGTGTTGTAAATCCATTTGTGGGTAGTAGTTTAATAGCTCAACATACTTTTGGTGATATGGCACTAAAACTTTATGCTCTTGCCCTGCATATCTGAACTTTAATTCTCGACTAACTTGCGGACCATTTAATTTAGGCACTTGGCCTAGATTGATTTGAATACCTGCCTTAGCTTGCGCATGCTGGTTTTGATAAGTCTTG
Organism: Psychrosphaera sp.; assembly: GCA_965221615.1. Classification (GTDB taxonomy): domain Bacteria; phylum Pseudomonadota; class Gammaproteobacteria; order Enterobacterales; family Alteromonadaceae; genus Psychrosphaera. The sequence continues at coordinate 2,994,339 of OZ244904.1, forward strand.
ATCTGATGGCCTAACTGTCCCTGCTCAGCAAAGTTAATAAAATAGTATTTGTCTTCACCAAAGCGGAAAAATTTCTGACCATACAGTGGTTGATCAACCTTCATAAGCAAGTAGATCATCCTACCTTGATAACCTATTCTGCTGTCAAAACCTTGTTGTACAATGTAATACCAAGTGTATAGATTGACTTCATTTTGGCTTAATCCTTCAGCTAGTCGCTCAATTGCTTGGTAGGTCAAAATTGCACGAGCCCAATCATCTAGATTCAGTTCTTCAGCATAAGAAGTTAATTGTGTTAACAACTTTGGCTGCTTACGCTCTGCCATTTTTTGCCAACTCGTCGAAATACTGTCCTCATCTATCGTAAACAAAGACAAAGACGGTAAGTTAACATCAACTAAGCTAAGTTTATGCCCTAAAAACTCAAGCCCTTTGCTAGGCTCTTTTGTCGGTTCTGGTTGGGCAACAGGCTTTTTGGGTTTCTCTATTACTTTAGGCGGAATAACTTTAATTGTTTCACTATCGTCTAACTTAGGCTTTTTCTTTGGTGCAATAGGCGGCGTTTTTATCTTGGGTAAAGTCTGTTTCTTTGGTGCTTGTTCAATGTCTTTTACTAGCCATCTCTGTTTTAAAAACTGACTGAACTCCTGATCTTGTTCTGATAAGTACGTATTAAACTGTTTTGCTCTGTTCTGCTGCCACTTCTCAAACTCAGATTGTGGGGGAGTTTGAGCCCCAACATAACAGCCTGCAAAAATCAGAGTCATACACATACTTAGCTTTTTCATATCCAACACCATTAATACCTTTACGGTTATTATTCGCCCTCTATTTCCTAAGCTAGTTTTACACCAAGTTTTCATCTAATCTAGTAGAAATCTAGACATTTAATGCAACGAGGTATGTCATGCTTAAAGTTATCCTAGCGCTGTTAGCGCTATTTTTTATTGTGCAAATGTTTTCAGGCCTTGATGTAGAAGAACACATTGAGCCACTTCTCGCCCCTATTGTTGAACTTGCTGACGAACACACGGATGACAATTTTTCGGACTTGGGCAAACAATTTCTTGAAAATCTTTCCTCGCAAGACCTATCAAACTTAATAGAATCACAGGACTTCGACTTATCAGAAGTTTCATCAATGATGGAAAATCAAGAACTTAACCTCGATAAATTGTCTGAATTGATAGAAGCACAAGAATTTGACACCGAAGCCGCTCAACAAAAGCTAGAAGAACTACAAAAATTAGTACAAGAAAAGCTAGAAGAAAACCAGTAAACTACCGCCATCTTAATAGTTAAGGTTTTGTAAAAACGTGAAAGGTAATTTATTTATCGTGTCTTCTCCAAGCGGAGCAGGTAAGTCTAGCTTAATTTCAGCGCTGTTAGACAAACACAACGACATGAAGGTTTCAGTATCTCATACAACGAGAGCGCCAAGACCAGGAGAAGAGAATGGCGTCCACTATCACTTCACGGACGTAGATACATTTAAACAACTTATTGAACAAGATGAGTTTTATGAGTGGGCTGAAGTATTTGGCAACTACTACGGAACGTCAAAGTCAGCGATTCAAGCGCAACTGGAACAAGGCATAGACGTATTTTTAGATATTGACTGGCAAGGTGCACAGCAAATGCGCGGGCTAGTTGAAGATTTAAAAACTATCTTTATCTTACCGCCATCAAGAACTGAATTAGAAAATCGTTTGAATAAACGAGGCCAAGATTCAGCAGAAGTTATAGCTAAAAGAATGGCTCAGGCACAAAGTGAAATGTCGCACTATAATGAATATGACTTTTTGTTAATCAATGATGATTTTGAGCAAACATTAGAGCAATTCGAACAAATTGTTTTAGCCCATAGACAACAGTTACCGAATCAACAAAGTAAATTTGCTAACTTGATAACTGAACTATTGGCGAATGATTAAGCTTAGTGTAATATTGCGCCCCTTAATTTTTAAATTTGCCACATTTGTCAAATATTGTTTATTTTTGGACAAATGTTCGCCACTGGTAAGTGGTTCATCTAACTGGAGATTGTAAATGGCTCGCGTAACTGTTGAAGATGCTGTTGAAAAAATTGGAAACCGTTTTGATTTAATCTTAGTTGCGGCTCGTCGTGCTCGCCAACTAGCAACTCAAGGCAAAGAGCCTCTAGTTGAAGCTGGTCATGACAAAGCAACAGTAACAGCACTTCGTGAAATCGAAGCTGGTCTTATTACTCATGATGTAATGGATCAACATGACAGCCAAGACGAATCTGCACGTGAAGCTGAAGAAATGGCTGCAGTAGCTGCAATCGTAGGTAACGAATAAGAGATACCTCTGCTCTATTAGCTTAGACGGATTAGTATTCATAAATAAAAGCCAGTGCCCTATGCACTGGCTTTCCTTTTTAAAATCCGTATAGTCTCAATTAAATTCCTTAACCCCTTACTTGTTGAAGATCTGTGTATTTATTCGAAGGACTAAAACAACAAATTTGCCAATATTTGCCTGAAGATCAGGTGAGTATAGTACAACGCGCTTTTGTAGTGGCTCGTGAAGCTCACGAAGGACAAATGCGCTCTAGTGGCGACCCTTATATCACCCACCCAGTTGCAGTTACAGTGCTGCTTGCCAACATGAGGCTTGACCACGAAACCTTATCTGCAGCTTTGATGCATGATGTTATTGAAGATACTGAAGTATCTAAGCAAGAACTTGCTGATGAGTTTGGTGACACCATTGCGGATCTGGTTGAAGGGGTTTCTAAGTTAGATAAATTAGACTTTAAAGATAAGCGTGAATTCCAAGCGGAAAACTTCCGTAAAATGGTTATGGCGATGACCCAGGATATCCGAGTTATCCTGATTAAGCTTGCTGATAGAACTCATAACATGCGTACGCTCGGTGCTCTAAGGCCAGATAAAAAGCGACGCATAGCGAGGGAAACTCTAGATATATATGCGCCAATCGCCAACCGACTGGGCATTCATGAATTTAAGAACGAACTAGAAGATCTAGGCTTCCAAGCGCTGTATCCAATGCGCCATCGCGCGCTAGCAAGTGCGGTAAAACAAGCTCGTGGTAATCGTAAAGAAATCATCCAAAACATTCAGACGGAAATAGAAACTCGTTTAGAAGAAGTTGCTATTCCAGCTCAGGTAGAAGGTCGCGAAAAGCACCTGTTTTCAATCTATCGCAAAATGTTAAACAAAGAATTAATGTTTAACGAAGTTATGGATATTTATGCCTTCCGCATTATCGTTGACGATATAGATACTTGTTATCGCATGATAGGCGTTATGCATAACTTGTATAAGCCGATTGAAACTCGATTTAAAGACTATATTGCGATTCCAAAATCAAATGGTTACCAATCACTTCACACTTCATTAATTGGTCCACATGGTATTCCAATCGAAGTTCAAATTAGAACTAATGATATGGATCAGCTAGCTGACCGAGGCGTTGCAGCTCACTGGGCATACAAAGGTGCGGGTGATAATTCAGGCAACACTTCTCAGCAAAGAGCTCGTCAGTGGATGCAAACACTGTTAGAACTGCAGCAAAGTGCAGGTTCTTCATTCGAGTTTATTGAAAACGTGAAAACCGACATGTTCCCAGAAGAAATTTATGTCTTTACTCCAGATGGAAAAATTCATGAATTACCTATGGGTGCAACACCAGTAGACTTTGCATATACGGTTCATACCGACGTAGGCAATACCTGTGTTGGAGCTAAGGTAGACCGCAAGCCACATCCATTGAGCAAGGCGCTCGACACAGGACAAACAGTTGAGATCATTACCTCACCTAAAGTTAAACCAAATGCGAACTGGTTAAACTTTGTGGTTACAGCAAAGGCTCGACTAGGTATACGCAACTACTTAAAACATCAAAGAACAAGTGAAGCAACCAGTCTTGGTAAACGCTTACTTACTTCAGCTCTAGGCGATAAAGAGCTATCTGATATTTCATCTGAAGTTATTGAACAGGTTCTAACTGAACTTAATGTCGAGAACTTAGATGAGTTATACAGAGAAATTGGCTTAGGTAACTTAGTAAGCCTAGCTGTCAGAAACCGCTTATTAAACGATGAGCTAGAAAACGACAGTTCTAATTTCTCTGCTGTAGCGGGAGCTGCAGGTATGTTGGTTAATTATGGCAACTGCTGTAAACCAATTTTAGGTGATGAAATTGTCGCCCACGTTTCGCAGGGTAAAGGCTTAACTATCCACCGTGAAGACTGCCCTAACTGTAGAAACTGGGAAAAAGATGCAGCCAAGTACTTTAAAGTTAAATGGGATGAAAGCGTTGAACGCGAGTACGTATCAACGATAAAAATTGAGCTTATTAACCACCAAGGTGCATTGGCTAAAGTGACTCACTTGATCACCCAAGTGAACTCAAACGTAGAACATTTATTTACAGAAGAAAAAGAATCGAACTTATACGTGATCACCGCAGATGTGACGGTGAAGGACAGAATCCATCTGGCACAATTAATTAAGAAACTAAGAACAATGCCAGATGTTCATCGTATAAGCAGAAAATAAGGAAACAATCATGAATAGAGTTGTAATTTCAACAGATAAAGCGCCAGCGGCTATCGGTACGTATAATCAAGCAATCAAAACGGGCACAACCGTTTACCTATCTGGCCAAATTCCACTTATCCCTGAAACGATGGAAATCATCTCTGAAGACTTTGAGCAACAAGCAGAGCAAGTGTTTAAGAACCTAGCAGCAGTGTGTGAAGCAGCAGGTGGCTCACTAGATAACGCAGTGAAACTTAACATCTTTTTGACAGATTTAGGGCAGTTTGCAAAAGTAAACGAAATTATGGCTAAGCACGTAGCTGAACCATACCCAGCAAGAGCTGCAGTGCAAGTATCTGCGCTACCTAAAGGCGTACAAATTGAAATTGATGGCGTACTAGAGCTGAACGACATTTAATATCTATGACTCCAGAGCGCTTTCAACGAATTAGTAGTTTATTGGACAAACGCCAGCAAGACTTAACAGTTTGCATGGAACAAGTTCATAAGACTCACAATTTGTCTGCCATTATCAGAACGGCTGATGCAGTTGGCATTCATAATATTCACGCTATCTACACAACAGAGAGTCGCTGGCTCTCTGGTGGCCGAGCATCTGGTAGCCAAAAGTGGGTAAAAGTAACTGAGCAACCGGATACTGAAACTGCTATTGCTAGTTTCAAGCAACAGGGCATGCAGGTTTTGGCAACTAACTTATCAGATAAAGCTGTAGACTATCGCGAAATTGATTACACCAAACCAACAGCGTTAGTGCTAGGTCAAGAACGAGATGGTATCTCTGAGACTGCACTAGAGTTGGCTGACCATCATGTTGTGGTACCTATGTTTGGTATGGTGGAATCTTTGAATGTTAGTGTTGCAGGTGCGTTAATTATGTATGAAGCGCAAAGACAAAGAATAGCTGCCGGCATGTATGATACCCCGTCTTTATCAGACGAGATCAGGCATCAAATGCTATTTGAAGGTGGTCATCCTATTTACGCAGAATTATGTGCTCGCACGCAAACTCCTTATCCTCCTTTGGATACCGAAGGACAAATTGCAGCAGACAAAGCTTGGTTCCAACAGTTGAAAGATAAATACAATCAGCTATCAGCTGAAGACAAGTCACGTAGAATAGATTTTACTCATACGGGTCAAGTATTTGAGCATGACCCAAAGCCAATACACAGATCAGTGTAATTAAGCATCTCGATAGGCAAATATCATGGCTCTTACCTCGTTAGCTGCAGTTCCTGTTACAACGTTAAAAGGAGTAGGAGCCAAAGTTGCCGAAAAACTAGCTAAAATAGGCATTTATAATGTCGAAGATGTACTGTTTCACCTGCCTCTAAGATACGAAGATAGAAGTAGAGTATACCCAATTGCCAACACTGTTGTAGGCACTCACGTTAGCGTTGTAGGACAAGTCACTTCAAGCCAAATTCAGTTTGGCCGAAAGCGAATGCTAGTGGTGAAAATAGCTGATAGCTCTGGTTCTATGACTTTGCGATTTTTCAACTTTAGTGCTGCACAGAAGTCACAACTTGAAGTGGGCCAATGGTTGAAGTGCTTCGGCGAAATAAAACGAGGCAGACATGGGCCAGAGATCATTCATCCTGAATATCAAAAATCGGACAACAACAAAACAGTAGCATTAGAAGAAACCCTTACGCCTGTTTATCCAACAACAGAAGGTTTGAAACAAGCTAGCTTGCGCAGTATTTCAGAGCAGGCACTTTCTAGGTTACAGAAGTACCAAGTTCAAGAATTATTACCAGTTGATAACCAGAATACTTATACCCTAAAGCAAGCTCTTGTGACCTGCCATAGACCACCTGTAGACGAGTCTTACCAGTTATTGGAGCAAGGTACACATCCATGTCAACAAAGGCTGGCTTTAGAAGAATTAGTTTCACACCAAATAAGCATGCTCAAAGTCAAATCTGACTTGCAGAGTGATCAAGCTGTATACATTGAAGGCTCTGGAGAGTACACACAAAAGTTACTACAAAACTTACCGTTCGACGCAACCAATGCTCAACAAAGAGTAGTGGCAGAAATCAAACGCGACTTAGCCAATAATCACCCTATGCTTCGACTGGTTCAGGGTGATGTTGGTTCAGGCAAAACCCTTGTTGCTGCTTTGGCAGCGTTAACAGCTATTGAAGCGGGTTATCAAGTTGCTCTTATGGCGCCTACTGAAATTCTTGCAGAGCAACATGCTATTAACTTTCGAGAATGGTTCGAGCAAATAGGCAGTCAAAAGCATCCGGTTAAAGTAGCCTGGTTAGCAGGGAAAATGAAGGCTGCAGAAAAAACTGAATCTTTACAGCAAATAAGCAATGGTCAGGCGCAAATGATCATTGGCACTCACGCTCTATTCCAACAAGATGTAGAGTTCCATCGCTTGGCTTTGATCATCATTGATGAACAACACAGATTTGGTGTTCATCAAAGGCTAGAATTACGCAGCAAAGGTGCTATTTATCAAGATGGAATTGGTTATTTCCCTCATCAATTAGTGATGACTGCAACGCCTATTCCTAGAACTTTAGCTATGACCTCTTACGCAGACTTAGACTTGTCTGTCATTGACGAATTACCTGCGGGAAGAAAGCCTATTACTACAGTCGCTATTCCAGATACTAAACGCGATTCAATAATAGATAGAGTGAAAGAAGTTTGCCAAACAACTGGGCAACAAGCATATTGGGTTTGTACCCTGATTGAAGAATCTGAAGTTCTACAGTGCCAAGCAGCAGAAGACACCCACGAAGAATTACAACAACGTCTGCCTGAGCTCAATATAGGTTTAGTTCACGGCCGTATGAAACCAGACCAAAAACAACAAGTGATGGAATCATTTAAAGCAGGCGAAGTAAACCTACTGGTGGCAACTACAGTAATTGAAGTGGGAGTAAATGTTCCCAATGCCAGCCTTATGATCATAGAAAATCCAGAGCGATTAGGTCTAGCACAACTACACCAACTCAGAGGTCGAGTTGGTCGAGGCGCTACCCAATCTCACTGTGTATTGCTTTATCACCCACCTTTAACAAACACAGCGCAACAAAGACTTGGAGTATTGAGAGACTCCAACGATGGGTTTGTTATTGCCGAAAAGGATTTAGAAATCAGAGGAGCTGGTGAACTGCTAGGTACAAGGCAAACCGGAACAACTGAATTTAAAATAGCCGATATTGAAAGAGACGAACCTCTTCTTCCAACAGCTTCGCAATTGGCGCATCACCTAATTGCAACAAGCCCAAACTCAGCTCAGCTTCTTGTTCAAAGGTGGCTAGGTGATAAAGAAGTTTACAGTAACGCTTAAACTCAACCTGTTGGGTGAAATAAATATCCCTTATGCCGATTGCTATAAATACTTTTTTAGTTGCTGATTATGTAGAATATGTGCTTAACTTTAGCCACGGGTGACTCAATCGTAGTTGTATGAATAAACAAAAAGTTCTAATCGTCGAAGATAGTAAGCCTATCCTTCAGATCCACACTCACTTAGTGAAGCAGGCTGGATTTGATCCCGTGACAGCTGAAACCTTGGCTGAAGTAAAAGCACTTGAAGGTCAATTTGATCAATTCTTTTGTGCCATTATAGATTTCTCCTTGCCAGATGCGGCAAATGGCGAAGCAATTCCTTATTTATTGGAGCGCAAAGTACCAGGTATTGTGATGACAGGGATGATTGATGATCAAACCCGTAACACAATTTTGAAATTACCTGTTGTCGATTACATTACCAAAGAAAGTAAGCAAGCTTACACCTATCTTCAGCACCTTATTGAAAAGCTAAAAGTTAATAGTCGCACCAAAGTATTAGTTGTAGATGATTCGGCTAATTCGCGTAATTATCTAAAGCGCATGCTAGAGCGACATAATTACACTGTTCTACTAGCAAAGTGTGGTGCAGAAGCAATAGAGATATTAGAACAAAACAAAGATATTAAGCTGGTTATCACAGACAAAGAAATGCCAAATATGGATGGCTTTGCTTTGTGTAATGAAATCCGCGCTAAATATCGCAAAGATGAGATAAGTATTATTGGCGTATCTGGCGCTGATAACCCATCACTAACAGCTAAGTTTATCAAAAGTGGCGCTAACGACTTCTTGAAGAAGCCTTTCTGTCCAGAAGAGTTTTATTGTCGAGTACTACAAAACATAGAATACATTGAAAGCATTGAAACTATTCGCCACCAAGCAAATACTGATTACTTAACCAAACTTTATAATCGACGTTACTTCTTCGAACAGGCAATCCCTAAAGTGAAAGCATTGCATCAAGCAAACAAGAGTGCCACCTTAGCAATGCTAGATATAGATTATTTTAAGTCGGTTAATGATAACCATGGTCATGATTCTGGCGACCAAGTATTAAAGGCTGTGTCAGCGCTACTTAACAAACACTTCTCAACGGATTACTTAGCAGCTAGATTAGGTGGTGAAGAGTTCAGCATCTACTTCGACGATCTATCTCTTGAACAAGCAAAAGAGAAACTGAATAACTTTAGAGAAGAGTTTTCACAACTAGAAGTAGCAGTCAATGATACAAGTATAAAATGTACTGTAAGCATAGGTGTTGCTTCATATCATGAGCTGAATATTGATGATCTGGTCAATAAAGCAGACGAATTATTGTACGAAGCAAAAGAAACGGGAAGAAATAAAGTCGTTAGTGAATTATCTGGCATACCAATTCCAGACGATAGACCATCAACTGCAAGATCTGGAACAAGAGCTAACAAAAGCAGCTAATCAGATCAAAAAAGGTAACTAGCTTCAGTTACCTTTTTTTTATTACAAACTTCTTCGTACTGGTATTGATTAACCTGAAGTAAAATCTTTAACTTCGTCGAGCAGCTCTTGCCCTTTTTCAATTAACTGTTGTTGCAATGATTGTTGCTCTTTTACTACACCAGTTAAATTCAATCCTAAGAATGCACCTTCAACCAATAAAATTGCAGCTAACAGTGTAATAACTATCGTTCTAGATACAGCTTTCATCACTAAAGAGAAAACTAACCAAGCAATAATCACAGCCGCTATAATATGAAAACCTAAAATATCGTCTTTCGGGATCTCAGCAACCCCTTGTGCATAATCAGACTCTTGCAAAACTTTATATAAGTAGCCAGCTAGACCCGAGATTATTGCTCCAGCGATATAAGTAACAGTCTTAAATATCCCCATATTATTTACACCTCTAGATTAAATGTTACAGGTCCATCATTAACCAAGCTCACTTGCATATCAGCACCAAATTCACCAGTTTGAACCTTCAACCCAGTTGTTTTGCATTGTTCTACAAAGTACTGGTATAACTCGTTACCTTGCTCAGGCGTAGCACCTCTAGAGAAACCAGGACGAGTGCCCTTCTTGGTATCGGCTACTAAAGTAAATTGAGAAACAACTAATAATTCACCTTCTATTTGTTTCACATTTAAGTTCATCTTACCGTCTTGATCTGGAAAAATCCGATAACTGGTGATCCTTTCCATTAACCTCTTAGCTTTAGCTTGGTCGTCTTCGCGTTCAACTCCAAGTAGCACTAAGATACCTTTGTTAATTTCACCAATCGTCTCACCTTCCACTTCGACCTTGGCAGATTTAACCCTCTGTATTAAGCCTATCACTACTAATTCTCCAAAAACTTAATCATTTCATCTGATGCCCTTACTAACGCATCTGTAATTCCAGACTCTAAGCAGCTATGTCCAGCTTCTGGTACTATTTCCAGTTTGCCGTTAGACCAGTTCCTAGCTAATTCAACAGCCCCTTCCATTTTACAAACCATATCGTAGCGACCATGGATAATGTAACCAGGGATATCTCTTATACGATCAATTTCACTAATGATTTCATGCTCGTAAATAAACGAATTATTAGTAAAGTAATGGCTGTTTAACAAAGCTGAGGAAATCGCTTCCTTACTAGTAACCTCTGGCGGTTTCGCTTGTGTTTTCAAGGTAGCAATGCGTCCTTCCCAATTACAAAACTGCTTCGCAGCTGCGAGTTGGACAAGGTCGTTTTCTCCAGTTAATTGTTCATAATAACTTTCTAACAACTCTTGAGTGGTTGCAAAGTCATGACCCTTAATAAAATCTGCATAAAATTCAGGGAATATCTGGCTTGCTCCCATTTTATCGGAAAATAACCAGTCTACATCCTGCTGTCTTGCTAAAAAGATCCCTCTTAAAATTAGACCTGATACGGATTTAGGGAATTCAATAGCATACAGTAATGCTAAGGTCGAACCCCAGCTACCACCAGTTACTAACCATTTATCAATGTTCAAATGTATACGTATTTTTTCTAAATCTTGCACAAGTTCTATCGAAGAATTACCCCACAAAGCGTTAATATCAGTTGCACAATGAGGTTTAGAATTACCGCAACCTCTTTGATCAAACAAAATAATTCTGTACTTTTCTGGGTCATAAAAACGTCGAAATACGGGAGCGCTACCACCGCCAGGACCACCATGGCAATAAACAACAGGATACCCGTCAGGATTACCATTTTCTTCTACGTAGATTTGATGACCGTCAGTGGTATCCATGTAAAAGCTATTATTTATATTAATTTCTGGATATAAGGGTCTCATGTCTTCACCTACTCCTAACTACTCGACTTATCTAACTAACTGTTCAGGCTCAAGATATTGTATTTGCTCAACAATTTTAATGATGGCAGAAACGGCATTAAACAAAAAGTCTTGGTTAATATTGGAAAAATCATCTCGTACCGTATGGTATTGCTCATTTGTCATTGCACCAAAATAAAAATAAGGAATGCCAACTTTTTTAAACGCGCCATGATCACTAACATAATTCCAATTCTTCCTAATTAAAGAACCACCTATCCTGCCTGATTTTAGCTTTTTCAGTCGGAATTTTTTATGGCCTAGCTCTGATTTAAGTTCACCAACCATTTTATGTACAGCCGTTAATTTCTTAGAACCCATATAAAACAAGGTATTATTGTTGCCACCATCTCCGATCATATCAATGTTAACGTTCACCAAGATCTTATTGAGTTCTATTGCAGGATGTTTGGTGAAATGTTTCGCTCCTAACAAACCAACTTCTTCCGCATCCGTAGCAACAAATACTAGGCTGTAAGCAGGCGGGTGGGCATTGAAATATCTGGCTAACGCCAATAATGCAGCTACGCCAGATGCATTGTCATTGGCTCCATTAAATATCCTATCTCCTTTGCTACCCAAGTGATCGTAGTGAGCAGTAACAACAATAAAAAGCTCTGGGTACGTACGCCCTTCAAAGTAAGCCAAAATATTAGCTCCTTCAGAGTCACTTGAAGAAACCGTGAAGGACTGTTTAAAGTTTGGATAAGAAGAGAAAGGGAGCAAATTATGCTTTTTGAAGGCACTTACTAAGTACTCTTGAGCAAGTTTGTGACCACTTGATGGTGATTTTCGACCTTCCATCCTGTCTGCAGAAAGAGCTTGAACATCAGCTAAAAGGACTTGAACATTTTCCGTTTGATTATGCTCTGATCTACTGCTTTCTCCAGCCTGTGTTGCAAAGCAAAACAAAAAACAAACTGAAACAATAAAGCTACACAGTGATAAGTACTGTTTTGTTACCTTCATAACCTACGCTCTAACTTTTGTACTTCCAAGAATAAGATATTTAGCAGTGTACTTTTTATACTTCAGTTTTAATATCAAAAACATAAAACTCCGTCTGCAATTTCAGCTGAATATTTAGTGGAGAGGAAATGTTTATCCGCTATAAATTTTGCTAAACTTCGCGCTCTTTTTTCTCAGGTGATGATAATGCAACTAAATCCAGAACAACAAGCCGCTGTAACCTATGTCGATGGGCCATGTTTGGTACTCGCAGGTGCAGGTTCTGGTAAAACTCGTGTAATCATCAATAAAATAGCCTATTTGATTGAAGAAATAGGTCTTTCAGCTAAGTCAATTGCAGCAGTAACTTTTACCAATAAAGCAGCGCGAGAAATGAAAGAAAGAGTTGGCCAATCCATTGATAAAGAAAAAGCAAAAGGATTAAAAATCTCGACATTTCACACCTTAGGTTTGGAAGTAATCAAAAGAGAAATTAAAACTCTAGGTTTTAAGAAAAACTTTTCGTTGTTTGATGATCAAGACTGTTTTTCGCTGCTTAAAGAATTAACTGAGCCTGAGTTACAAGAAGATAAAGAAAGCATTTATAAGCTGATCAATAAGATCTCGAATTGGAAAAATGACTTAATTTTGCCAAAAGTTGCTATCGCTAAAGCAACCGATTCAGAAGATCTACTCTACGCAGAGTTATACCAAAGATATCAGTCTCAACTTAGAGCCTATAATGCATTAGATTTTGATGATCTGATCCTGATCCCTACTCTATTATTTAAAACCAACGACGAAGTCAGAACCCGTTGGCAAGACCGTATTCGCTACCTTTTGGTTGATGAATATCAAGACACCAACACCAGTCAGTATGAGTTAGTAAAGCTCTTAGTTGGCGAAAGAGCTACATTTACAGTCGTAGGAGATGATGATCAGTCTATTTACTCTTGGCGTGGAGCAAAACCACAAAACCTAGTATTGCTTAGTAAAGACTTCCCTTCACTAAACTTGATCAAGCTTGAACAAAATTATCGCTCTGTAGGCTGTGTCTTGAACGCAGCAAACGTCTTGATCGACAAGAACCCTCACGTATTCGATAAAAAACTAAAAACCAACATGGAATACGGTAAGCCTATTAAAATCATTCAAACTAAGAATGAAGACAATGAAGCTGAACGCGTTATTGCCGAGATCATAGGCCATAGGTTTACGCAAAAAACACATTATGGTGAATATGCCATTTTATATCGCGGCAACCACCAAAGCCGTATTTTTGAAAAGCTACTGATGACTAACAAAATTCCTTATAAAATCAGTGGCGGCACATCATTTTTCTCCCGTGCTGAGATTAAAGACATCATGGCCTACTTGAGATTATTGGTAAACCAAGACGACGATAACGCATTTTTACGGATCATAAATACACCACGACGTCAGATAGGTCCGGCAACGTTAGAAAAGCTAGGCCATTTAGCGAATGAAAAACACATTAGTCTATTTGAAGCTGCCTTTGACACCGACTTTTTAGCTATGATCAATGGCCAAGCCAAATCAGCGATAATGTATTTTACGCGCTGGATAGTGGAATTGTCTGACCAATTAACACGCAGTGAACCGTTAGAAGCTGTAAAAGATCTTATAAAAGGTATTCATTACGAAGATTGGTTGTTTGAAACTAGTTCAAGCCCTAAAGCTGCCGAAATGCGAATGAAAAACGTAAGTGAGCTTTATTCTTGGGTGACGCAAATGCTGCAAGGAGATGATGATCACGATCCTATGACATTAGCTGAAGTCGTCAACAAATTAGCGTTGCGAGACATGATGGAACGTAACGAGGAAGATGAAGCGGACAATCAAGTTCAACTTATGACTATGCACGCATCTAAAGGCCTAGAGTTTCCATACGTCTTTATGGTTGGCATGGAAGAAGGTTTATTGCCACATCAATCAAGTATTGACGAAGACAATATAGAAGAAGAGCGTAGACTCGCATACGTTGGTATTACCCGAGCGCAGCGAGAACTCACGTTAACTATGGCGAAAGAGCGCAGACAGTACGGTGAAACTATCTTCACTGAACCTTCTCGATTCTTGGACGAATTAGATCAAAAAGATCTTCGTTGGGAAAAATTAGGACAAGCTGTGCCAGAAGAACAAAGACAAGAAAAGAATAAAGCAAATATTGCGAATTTACGCGCGATGCTGAACCGTTAACTCAACTACTGAGTTTTCAGCATGCTTGTTTGTGATCAATGACCCTGAAACAAGATCAACTTTTAGTTCGTTGGCACGGGTTACGTGCTGTTCTAATTCTAGGCCGGTCAGTACAGGGTGAATTCTAAACTGACTGCATAACTCTAGCGCAGAGGATAACAAGGCTGACTCTACAGGATTGGCTGCTACTGATTTAATCAGCTTCTCATTAAATGCTAAGAAGTCGACAGGCATTTTGGCCAACAGACCGAACGTCATATTGCCCTCACCAAAACGATTAATCCCTACCTTTATGCCAGCTCGTTTCAGCTGTTTAATATTATTAAAGTGCTGATCATTCAGTTGAATTAACTCGTTCTCGGCAAACATCAAACAAACTAAATGGCGATTTGGTAACGTACTAAGTTTATTAATTAACGATTTAGTTAATCTTAAATGCGTTAGGTGTTGAGTGCTCACTGGCAACAATGAAACTAAAGACGAGCCAGTCGAAGTTGATAGCTGCTCGATAAGTTCGTAGTCATAATTTAGCCTTAAACCAGCTTGTTCTAATTGACTCTGACAGTGATCAAATTCTAGTTCTTGAATACTTGGATCTGACCATTTTCCTTGTAAGATCTGACAACTTTTTTGCGCTGTAGCTTGTGATACAACAGGTTGACTAATCAAGGATATTAATTTGTTATCTATCGAATTTTTAATGCTTTGAAGTAAGTTATCACTTACCACCTTAGCTCTCATACTAGGTTCAAATACAACAAATTGTCCTCTGCCTAATGCTTTAGCTTGATACATAGCTAAATCAGCATCTTGCATGATCGACTCAACATCGTTGTAATCATGTTTAAACAATGCAATACCAATACTTGCACCAGAAAGAACTTCACAACCTTTTAATTGATAAGGCTGCGCAATCTTTTCAATAACACGGTTAGCAATTTCTTCTGCCAGCTCGGTATCAGGCAATAGCTCAAGCAAAACAACAAACTCATCACCGCCTAATCTTGCAACTGAGTCATTCTCTCGTACCGAGATTTTCAATCTTTGACTCACTTCAATCAAAAACTCATCACCAGCTTGATGACCATGACTGTCATTAATTTGTTTAAAATTATCTAAATCAATAAATAACAGAGCAAAGTTATGCTCTGGGTGACGTTTAGCTGTAGCTAAAGTCTGTTCCACCTTAGATAGAAAACATGAACGATTAGGTAATGATGTCAGTGCATCATGGTTAGCTTGATGAAATAGCTTTTGCTCGGCTTTTTTTCTCTCATCAACTTGCAAGCGCAAGAATAGATTAGCTTGGCGTAACTCTTGTGTTCGCTCAAAAATTTTCTTTTCAAGTTCGTCATAGCTGTTTTGTAAAGCTTGAGCTGATAACTTTCTTTCGATTGCTCTAGCAATATGATGAGATACGAAATTCAATAACTGTAGATCTTTATCACCGTACTCAGCTTCATCGTCATAAGACTGCACTGTAATAACCCCAATTACTTGATCATCTATGATCAAAGGAGCTCCTAACCAACAAGTAGAAAAGTGAATATCTTTTGCTAATTCGCGGCAAACTAAGCCTTGCTGTTGTAAGTCTTCAGCACGCTGCTTATCAATCAGCTGACAAGACTTTTCATTAATGGTGTATTCGGTGAGGCCATTAGCCATTTTTCTGGTTGCACAATTCTGACGATACTTGTCGACAAAGAAAGGAAAGCTCAACATGTCATCTTCGAGCAACGCAATGTAGCAATTCTTTACATCCATAAGTTGCGATAAACTTTCATGAAGACGCTTATAAAAGGCCTCCATCTTCAAGTTCGAAGCACTCATTTCAGATATTTGAAACAATACCTCTTGCAGCTTTTCAGCCTGCTCACGCTGCTGTATTTCAGCTTGTAGATCCAGATTGATTGTTTGCAGATCTGCAGTTTGGCGTTTAATTTCTTGCTCTAAAAATTCTCGACGTTTGATCCGATTAATCGCAGTCATTAAGTGCAAACCAAGACTTTCGAATAACGCCACAGTCTGTTCACTCACGGCGCTCACTTCTTGGTAAGACTGAACAGCCATAACACCAATACAACGATTAGCTCTTTTAAGCGGAACTCCAAACCATAATTCAGGTTCAGATCCCAACTTAGTGAACAAGCCATCTTTAACCATATCTTGGTAACCTGACTTATCACATAAAACTGAAGTTCCCGCTGAATAAACATAGCCAGTGATACCACTTTCTATTTGCTTAACTTCAGGCAATGTAGAGTCATCTTTTTCGTCAACAAAATATACAAGTTCCAGCTCTTGCTCATTATTTTCTAATGCTATGTAGAAATTGTCGGCTTGTAAGATAGTAGAAACGACGCGATTTAAAGCGGGATAAAATTCGGTAAGATCCTGAACTTTACTTGCAAGTTCAGACAGCTGCAGCAATCCGCCCTGAACAGAACGAACTTTTTTCAGTTGGTTAACTAGATAGTTTAGTTTTTTGATCTTACGATCAGTAACTTCCATATCGCTTAGCTGCACATTTATATTGTTATTATTTTAATAGAGCTAGGATACTCCTATCTGCTAAAAAAAAGCAATAAAAAAGGGCGTATAAAAACGCCCTTTTTTACATCAAATAGATCTATTCAAGCATAAAGTCGATAGCTGCTTTAATTTCATCATCTGAACATGCCATACAAGTACCTTTTGGAGGCATAGCATTGAAGCCCTTAATTGCGTGCTCTAGTAATACATCCATGCCCTTCGCTGTACGAGGCGCCCATGCTGCAGCATCACCTTTTTTAGGAGCACCCATTGCACCAGTACCGTGACATGCAAAACAAGAAGCTTGATAAACATCTGCACCAGATTTAGGACCAGTAGGAGCTGCTGCTACAACTGGAGCAGCTCCAGCTAAATAAACTTGACCAACAGGCTTAATACGGCTTTCAACTTCACTGTCGTCAGACGCTATCGCCTGTGCTGTGAAAACTGATACTAACGTAAATAATGTAACCAGCATTTTTCTCATTGTGCGCTCACTCAATATTTAAATTCATAAGTTGTCTCTACTGGTTATTGTATCCCGTAATCTACCCAGAATGGAATAACCAGTCTAAAAATATTGATTTATAAATTCATCTAGATCAAATGAATGCCTCTGCAGATGGTTATAAATCGACCATATAGTTTTTAGTTTTATTAAAATATATACAAAGAATAAAAAATTAACAGAAAATGCTAGATCCTAGGATCAAAACTGTGTAAATTGTCGATCCTCTTTTTTGAGGTCACATTGTCAGCTTCATTTTGCTGAACAAAAAATGGAATAAAAATAATAAACAAAATCGGAGCATTGACGCTTTCAACAAGAATAAAAATAATAATTTGTAGCCGTTTTCAACATTCTTATTTATTCTGTTTGTGGAACTACTAACAAACTTATCCACAAGTATGTATTTTTATTCACACTACTCAATTTATTCTAGTCGCCAAGTTTTTGGGGGCTTACACCTGTTTGTTATATTTTTATTCACCTATTTATTAACAGCGTTCTGGAAATAGTCCACATGTCTAACACTAGCGATTCATCTATAGATAAGCCAATTGTATTGGTCGACGGTTCATCCTATTTATTTCGTGCCTATCATGCTCCTCCGCATTTAACTAACTCTCGAGGCGAGTCTACAGGCGCGATTTATGGTGTGGTAAATATGTTGAAAAGCCTAGTTCGACAATACCAGCCAGAAAAGATGATAGTGATCTTCGACGCCAAGGGCCCTACTTTCAGAAATGAAATGTACAGTGAATACAAAGCTAACCGCCCTCCTATGCCAGATGATCTGAGATCACAAATAGAACCAATTCATAAAATAATAAAAGCTATGGGTTTGCCTTTGGTTGCAATTGAAGGCGTAGAAGCTGATGATGTGATTGGTACTATCGCTCAAGAACAAGCTGCACAAGGGAATCACGTATTGATCAGCACTGGCGATAAAGATATGGCTCAGCTGGTTAATGATAAAGTCACCTTAATTAACACAATGACAAATACCATTATGACGCCAGATGGAGTTGTAGATAAATTTGGTATTGGTCCAGACCTGATCATTGATTATTTAGCGCTTATGGGCGACAAGGTAGATAACATTCCTGGTGTTCCAGGCGTCGGTGAAAAGACAGCTGTGGCTCTATTACAAGGCTTAGGTAGCATTGAAGATATTTATCAAAATTTAGATAAAATTGCCGCTCTTGGTTTTAGAGGATCTAAAACCATGTCTACTAAGCTAGAAGACAACGAAGATCAATTAAAGCTTTCATATCAATTAGCGACAATCAAGCTAGACGTTGAACATGGCGTTAACAATGATGACATGTTAGTTCAAAGTCCTAATAAAGCAGAATTAGCTGAACTATATAAAGAGTGCGAATTTAAGCGCTGGTTATCGGAAGTGCTAGCTGCTAATTCAGCTTCTTCTGAACCTCCATTAGTTGGCTCAGAAACACCACCAGAAGATATCGCAGACGAATCAAAGTTAAAGTTACAAGATCACTCTGTCGTATTCACTATGGAGCAATGGTCAAAGGTAGTTGATAAGATCATGCAAGCTAAATTGATCGCCTTTGATACAGAAACGACTTCTCTAGATTACATGGAAGCTCAACTAGTAGGTCTTTCTATGGCGTGGCAAGAAGGCGAAGAAATTGCTTCTACTTATGTTCCTCTTGCTCACGATTACGTCGATGCGCCAGAGCAATTAACACTGGAGATGATCAAAACCGATCTTAGAACGCTACTAACAGATCCAACAGTAAAAGTCGTTGGTCAAAATTTGAAGTACGATAACAATGTTCTTCATAAATATGATTTACAAGTAGAAAACATTCACGCCGACACAATGTTGCAGTCTTACGTGTTTAACAGCACTGCAACCAAACATGATATGGATAGCTTAGCGCTAAAATATCTAGGTCATAAATGTATTTCTTTTGAAGAAATAGCAGGAAAAGGGGCTAAGCAACTTACTTTTAACCAAATAGCGTTAGAGCAAGCCGCTCCTTATGCAGCTGAAGATGCAGCCATTACCTTGCAGCTATTTTTCTACTTTGAGCAAAAGTTAAAAGAACAACCTAGCTTAAACAAACTATTCAATGAAATTGAATTACCTTTGGTAAAAGCACTGGCTAACGTTGAACAAACTGGTGTGCAAATCGACGCTGATCAACTTCACAACTTAAGTGCAGAGTTTGCAAGTAAGTTGCAAGAGTTAGAATCCAAAGCTCATGACATTGCAGGTGAAAGTTTTAACCTTGCTTCAACAAAGCAACTACAACACATTCTGTTTGAAAAATTAGAACTTCCAGTTATCAAGAAAACACCTAAAGGTGCTCCATCAACAGCGGAAGAAGTGCTGGTTGAGCTTGCACATGATGGTCACGAACTGCCTCAAGTATTAATGGAATTTAGAGGTTTAAGTAAACTTAAGTCTACTTACACTGACAAACTGCCACTAATGATCAAGGAAGAAACAGGCCGAGTTCACACCTCTTATCATCAAGCAGTTGCAGCGACAGGCCGATTAAGTTCGACAGATCCGAACTTACAAAATATTCCAATCCGTAACGACAATGGTAGAAGGATCAGAGAAGCTTTCATACCTGAAACAGGCTATGAAATGGTGGCAATTGATTATTCTCAAATAGAGTTGAGGATCATGGCTCACCTAAGTGGTGACCAAGCATTATTAGATGCTTTTGCTAACAATTTAGACATTCACCGCACAACAGCGTCAGAAGTATTTGCAACCCCATTTGAAGAAGTTACTAGCGATCAAAGACGAGCGGCAAAAGCCGTTAACTTCGGTTTAATCTATGGTATGTCAGCATTTGGTTTGGCTAGACAACTAGGTATTCCTAGAGGCGAAGCACAGTCATATATTGATAAATACTTCGAACGGTTCCCTGGTGTTTTAGATTATATGGAAACAACGAGAAAAGACGCTGAAGACCAAGGGTATGTTGCAACTTTGGATGGTAGACGTTTATATCTGCCAGATATCAAAGCGAGAAACGTGCCTAGACGTAAAGCGGCAGAAAGAGCTGCGATAAATGCGCCAATGCAAGGAACTGCGGCAGACATTATCAAAAAAGCTATGTTATTAGTTCACAACTGGATTTCTCAACCAGAAAGAACAGGTATCAAAATGATCATGCAAGTGCACGATGAATTAGTTTTTGAGATCGAACAAAGCAAAGTCGAGCAGTATATTCCTGAATTAACTAAGTTAATGGAAAGTGCAGCTGAACTGAAAGTTCCTTTAATTGCAGAAGCAGGAAAAGGAAAAAATTGGGAACAAGCTCATTAAAAAGCAATAAAATTACGTAATTTTATTACAAAACGCTTGCTATTATTTGAACATTAATTATTATCTGAGCCTGTAGGGTACAGAGTAAGATGTTCTATTTTAAGTAGGCTTCTTATTCATATTATATATGTAGGCTTTATTTGCCGCCCCGTGTCACTGACACGGGGCTTTTTTTTGCTTTCATGGAACGAAAGTACATCGAAATGACATGGACGTATTACATTTCGTGTGCCTGCTTCACAAGCTATTCAATACAATCCTACTTCTTATATGTAATCGCCTGCGGCGCCCTTCTTCACAAACAACTCAGAACCTCTCGAATACTTCGTATTACATTTCGTGTGCCTGCTTCACAAGCTATTCAATACAATCCTACTTCTTATATGTAATCGCCTGCGGCGCCCTTCTTCACAAACAACTCAGAACCTCTTGAATACTTCGTATTACATTTCGTGTGCCTGCTTCACAAGCTATTCAATACAATCCTACTTCTTATATGTAATCGCCTGCGGCGGCCTTCTTCACAAACAACTCAAAACCTCTTGAATACTTCGTATCACATTTCGTGCGCCTGCTTCGCAGACAACTCAATATCAACGTATAGCATGCAACAGCCTGCGTCGGTCATCCTCACAAACAACTCAGAACTTCTTGAATACTTCGTATTATATTTCTAGTACCCGCTTCAAAAACAACTCAATACAGTCAGATTTCTCATACACAATCGCTTTCGACTACTATCTGACAGACAGCGCAGAATTTCTTAAACACTTTGCATTACATTTAATGCGCCGCTTTGCAGACTTATAAGCATCATCACTATTCTTGTAAACACTTTCGATTATTACTCTCACAAGCTTATATTTCCCCATAGCAACAAATCTCAATGACAGAAGGCTCAGATAACAATTTAAAGTTAATGCAACTGAAGTTGAGCTCTGATCGATCCAACAACAAAAATAAGAAATAAAATTACATTAATTTCATAAAATTACACCCGATTGGGTTAAAAACTCAATTTTTTTAGAGTAAAGACTTTACTTTTATTAAAACGTCGTTATTATAAGCAGCGTCTCTCTTATGAGTTGACCCTGTTGATATTTGACAAGATATTTATAGCCTCTCCCCGTTTGCTATGACCGATGCTTTTGAGCGTCGGTTTTTTTTTGCCCGTATGACTACGGGTATGCCGTAGCTACATGGACGTAATCGCCTACGGCGGCCGTACTCACCGGCAACTTTGAAATCTCTGAAAACATTTCGTGTGCCCGTATGACTACGGGTATGCCGTAGCTACATGGACGTAATCGCTACGGCGGCCGTACTCACCGGCAACTTTGAAATCTCTGAAAACATTTCGTGTGCCCGCTTCACAGATCACTCAGTACATCCAGATTTCTCAATTCGTAATCGCCTTCGGTGACACACTCACTGGCAATTTTAAAATCGCTGAAAACGTTCGTATTCCATTTAAGCTCCCACTTATCAAGTTTCACTATGGTTCGAATCAAAGCAACAGTTCAGTTAACACAGGCACAAAAAAAGCAGCGGTTAAGCTGCTTTTCTGTTTAGTTATCTATCTAAGAAATGGATAGCTTATTCCTCTGCTTCCGGTTCTTTTGGCTCTAACAAGTCTTTTGCGTCAAACCATTCATCTAATTTTTTCGACAGCTGAGGAACGCCAATTTTTTTCAATGAAGAAAATACTTCAACCGTTACATCACCTTGGAATGCCAGCGATGCTTCTCTAATTTTAAGTAACTCAGCTTTGCGTTTACCCGACTTTAACTTGTCGCACTTAGTTAGCAAGACTAGAACTGGTAAACCTACATCTACCGCCCAATAAATTAGATCCTGATCAAGATCTTTCATTGGATGCCTAATATCCATTAAAACAACCAACCCTTTCAAACAGTTACGTTTTTGTAAATATTCGGATAAGGATTTTTGCCATTTCAATTTCATTTCTAATGGCACCTTAGCGAAACCATAACCAGGTAAATCAATTAATCGACGATTATCTTCTAAGTCAAAAACATTGATTAATTGTGTTCGTCCTGGAGTTTTACTTGTTCTCGCTAAGCCAGTTTGTTCAGTTAATGTGTTTAGTGAACTAGACTTACCTGCATTAGAGCGACCAGCAAAGGCTACTTCGTAACCATCGTCCGGTGGCAGACGACGAATATCTGGTGCTGATGTTAAAAATTCAGCCTTTCTATAGTTAATAATTGACCTTGACACCGCTTTTCCTCAATAAATATGTGGCTATATATAGAAATTCAATAACTTGGATCAAATATACCCGTAAATCACTATTTCACATTTCGCCATTTGGTGTAGAATACGCGCATTATACTCTTTGCGTGAACAGCTTCATAGTCAAAGGGAAGCGGAGACAACTTTTAATTTACAGAGACCATACTATGAGAAAAATTGCATTTACCCTTACCATGCTTTTAGGACTTGTAGCTTCAGCACAGGCGGTTGATGGTGACGCAGAAGCAGGCAAGGCAAAATCGGTAACTTGTGTTGCTTGTCACGGTGCCGACGGTAATAGCCCAATTCAAATTTATCCAAAAATTGCTGGCCAACATGCAGAGTATATTTACAAGCAATTAAAGGAATTCAAATCTGGCACTCGCCAAGATCCAGTAATGGCAGGTATGGTCGCTGCATTATCAGATCAAGATATGAAAGACTTATCAGCTTATTTCTCTTCACAAACTATGTCAGCTGGCGAAACACCAGAGAACGTAGTTGAAGCTGGTCAATATTTATATCGTGGCGGTGACATGGAACGTGGTATTCCAGCATGTATCGCTTGTCACGGTCCTCGTGGTGTTGGTCACAGCCTTGCAGGTTTCCCTAAGATCTCTTTCCAGCACCCTGACTATATCAAAGCACAGTTAGAGAAGTTCCGTTCAGGTGCTCGTGCTAATGATATGAATGGCATGATGCGTGACATCGCTGTTAAGCTTACAGATAAAGATATTGAAATCTTATCTCAGTACATGGCTGGCCTTCACTAGTCATTTACTCAAGTCTGTTAATAAAAAAGCCAATGTAGTACATTGGCTTTTTTATTTCCTGCAAATTATTTATTGCTGTATTCCCATGCTACTAATTTAGGCAAAGATAAGCTCAGGTACAAATTCTTCTTAAAAGAGAAACGAATATGCTTAAGACATTAGCAATTTCAAACTACCGCTCTTTACAAGATATAGTAATACCACTTTCTCGCTTAAATTTAGTGACAGGCCCAAATGGCAGCGGTAAATCTAATATATATAAAGCTCTAAGATTATTAGCTGAAACAGCAAAAGGTGGAGTGATCAGTGCGTTAGCACGAGAAGGAGGATTAGATTCTACTTATTGGGCAGGGCCAAAAAAAATCAGTGCCGCAATGCGCCGTGGCGAAATGCCTATTCAAGGCGGCCACAATAATAGTTCAAAAAGATTAAAACTGGGCTTTGCAGGTGAACAATTTAGTTATGCTGTAACTTTAGGTATCACTCCCCCAGTTCCTTATCCTAGTGCCTTTAACTTAGATCCCGAAATCAAACGAGAAGCTATTTGGCAAGGCGATTACTACCGAAGTGCATCAGCATTAGTAGAACGTAAAGATACTATAGTTAAAACTCGTTCGAACAGACAGTGGCAAGTGCTAAGTCAACATATGCCTATGTTTGAAAGCATGTTTTCACAAGTAGCAGATCCTGTGCAAACTCCAGAAATTCTTTATACAAGAGAGTTTATAAAAGGCTGGCGCTTTTACGATCATTTTAGAACTGACGTAGATGCACCTGCTCGCTTACCTCAACTCGGTACAAGAACCTTAGTATTGAGCCATGATGGCACAGACTTAGCTGCGGCACTTCAAACTATAGTGGAGATCGGTGATGATCAGGGGTTAGCCGAAGCTATTGATGAAGCTTTTCCCGGTGCTCAGTTGAAGATCAAAGTAAGTGAAGATGGGCACTTTAGCTTGTTATTTTATCAGCATGGCTTATTACGACCACTGACAGGAAAAGAGTTGTCTGATGGAACCTTGAGATTTTTACTTTGGGTTGCAGCATTGTTGACACCTAGACCTCCTTCATTAATGGTAATTAATGAACCAGAAACCAGTTTACATCCGGATCTGTTACCAGCTCTGGCAAATCTCATCATAAAAGCATCTGAATCAACCCAAGTTTGGGTTGTATCTCACGCTGAGCAACTGATCGCTGCATTACAAAATCACCCAAGCTGTAACTCAATACAACTAGAGAAACAGTTCGGCCAAACTATTATCCCAGAGCAAGACATACTAACAACACCCAGTTGGCATTGGCCTAACTAATGGGCAATAAAAAGGGAGTGACTCAAACACTCCCTTAAACATTGTTTTTACTTATTATTCTTTAACAAACTTAAGTGTCATTCGATCACTTTCACCTATTGCTAAATACTTTTCTTTGTCTTGCTCGCCAAGTGCTAATCTTGGAGGTAATGTCCAAACGCCTCTTGGGTGCATTGCAGTGTCTTTATCATTAGCGTTTACTTCACTGGTTGCTACCAATTTAAAACCAGCTTTTTTAGCCATATCAATTGTATAAGACTGTTTCATGTAACCTGAACGCTTGTTTTCTTCTTGGTTTAGGTTTTCAGGCATACGGTGATCAACAACACCTAACACACCGCCTTTCTTCAATGCTTTGTGGAATGCTTTAAAAGAATTTAGTACATCTTCGTCACCACCGCCCATATACCAGTTATGTAAGTTTCTAAAGGTAAGTACCATATCTGCTGAGCCAGCAGGTGCGATTTCTAAAGCTTTAGAAGGATGGAATTCGGTAACTTTTATCCCTTCAAAAGACGGATTTTCTGCAATTTTTTTGTTAAAGCCATCTAAGCTTCTCTTATAAAACCCTGGTGCACCGTCATACATAAAGAAATGAGCACCGATAAGCTGACCTTTATCTTTAACGATTGGGTTCAAAATACTTGTGTACCAACCGCCACCTGGCCAAACTTCGATAACTGTCATATCCTGCTTTAAGCCAAAGAATTCCAATGTTTCTGCTGGATTTCTAAATTCGTCTCGTGCACTTTGTTTTGCTCTTGCTTGGTCTGACACTGCTGATTTTATTGCTGCAGAGTCCGCTGCGCTTACCAATCCAGACAACATAGCAGCAACCAATGCTGAACACTTCAGAGCCGTTTTGATTTTATTATTCATGTTATTCCTCAATAGAGTACAAGGGGCTGTTTATCTTTCATCCGCCACATTTATAGCAAGTAGCAAAAACAAAGCAATCTTTAAAAGTTAAATGAACAAAAAAACAGCATAAAAATGTCTTTTATGCTGTTCATATTTACTGACAAGTTATGGGAAAACTGAAAGATTATTCGTTTACCAGTTGTTCTATTCGGTAATGCCCTTCTTGTCCAGCCAAAGTATCAGTTAAGAATGGTAAAACCTCTTCCATTTCTTGTTTTAGTGTCCAAGGAGGATTAATCACTATCATTCCTGATCCAGTCATCCCCTTTTCATCTGTATCTGCAGCTATATTAAGTTCGAATAACTGAATATTACGAATCCCTGATTGCACTAGCTCTGTCTCTAATTGATCAATTCTGTATCTGTCCACGACGGGATACCAAAGCATATAGACACCAGAAGAAAAGCGTTTCCACATTTGGCTAAGATAAGTTACTACTTTTTTATAATCTTCTTTAAGCTCATAAGGCGGATCAACAATTACAACGCCTCGCTTACTCGGTGGCGGAAACAAACCAACGCTCTCTTTATAGCCATCGCCATGAATTGCTTTACGATAACGATTAGTTCTTACAAACTGTCGTAACAAATCAAAATCACTTGGGTGTAATTCGTGAAAAAAGGCTTTACCTTCTAATGGTAACGAGTCTAACGCAAACCATGGAGAGCCTGGATAAACAGATAAGCCCTCTGCATCACTTTCTGCGTTAAACCTTTTAATAGCGTCTACATAATGAGTAACAGCTTCTGGTGCAGAATTAAGTTGCCAAAGTTTAGCAATCCCAGTTTCGTATTCTTTATTTTTATCCGCAAATTCATCAGCAAGCTTGTATGCGCCAGCTCCTGAGTGAGTGTCAATAACTGAGAAGGGTTTATTCTTTTTACCCATGTAATTCAAAGTATATTGATAGATTAGATGCTTGATAACATCTGCGTGATTGCCGGCGTGGAAACCGTGGCGATAGCTGAGCATGATAAACTCTCGAGTTCCAATAAATATAATGCCACAGATTTTAAAACAACCATGACGTAAAGTCATAGTTAAGTTAAAATTGCGCCATACAATTTAGATAATATAAGAGAAAATCATGGCCTGGGTTCAAATCCGCTTCGCAATAAAGTCAGAACACGTAGACGACATTTCAGATTTATTAATGGAGCTAGGTTGCGCTTCTGTTACTTTTACTGCCAATGATCCTGATGAAGCTGTTTTTGAATTATTTCCTGGTGACGTTAAATACTGGAAAACATCAACTGTGGTTGGTTTATTTGACGCAGCAACGGAAATGTCGCTTGTAGCTAATGTTTTATCTCAGCAAGAAATGTTCGAAGGCAAGTTCCAATATAAAGTAGAACAAGTTGAAGACAAAGATTGGGAACGAGAATGGATGGACAATTTCCATCCAATCAAATTTGGTGAGCGTTTATGGGTATGCCCTAGCTGGCGCGATATTCCAGACCCTGAAGCCTGCAACGTAATTTTAGATCCCGGATTAGCTTTTGGCACAGGTACACATGCAACAACAGCTTTGTGCATGGAATGGTTAGAAAAAATGGATTTATCAGACAAGACAGTTTTAGATTTCGGCTGTGGTAGCGGAATTTTAGCTATTGCAGCACTTAAGCTAGGTGCCAAAAGAGCAATAGGTATAGATATCGATCCTAAAGCAATTACTGCTTCGATGGAAAATGCGGAGCGTAATCAAGTACAAGATAAGTTAGAAGTATATTTACCTGAAGATGCTCCTGAGTTCGACTGTGATGTGATTGTCGCCAATATTTTAGCCGCACCACTAAAAGAGCTTAAACACGTCATTTGTGGTTATGGTCATAACAGTACCCTGTTGGCTTTATCTGGAGTACTTGCAGAGCAAGCCGAAGATGTTTCAGCTGCGTATAAAGATTTGGTTGAGTTAAATCCTGTCACACAAAAAGATGAGTGGGTAAGAATCGACGGCAAAATCTTATAAATAAGCAGGCAAAGAAAATATTCAATTAACGAAGAATAAAATATTGAACGTTTTGCTCTGCTTAAAAGATAAGCACTAGGTTAAACAACTTTTTCTAAGAGGCGTTAGTTTTCCTAAAACTATCGCCTTTTTTTGTCAATAAAAAAAACGTCTTCGTGCCTTATTTTTAGGGTAATCCCTAGCCAATCAATGCAAATTTTATAGATTTATAAATGTCAATACTAAAGCGCACAAAAAAAGCAAAAATTGTTTAAAAAACAACCTTTGATTTTTGTTTCACAATGAGTATACTTGCCGCCCTTTTTTTGGACAGACGGATTGTTCGCCTAAATTGAGGAAATGATAACTAATGCAGATTGGTCCTTACACACTTGAAAACAATTTGGTTGTTGCGCCTATGGCGGGAGTGACGGACAGACCCTTTAGACAACTTTGTCGTCGAATGGGAGCTGGGTTAGCCGTTTCTGAAATGCTGTCATCAAACCCTAAGGTTTGGAAGACTGACAAGTCTATGGCTCGCATGGACCACATGGGTGAAACAGGCATACGCTCTGTACAAATTGCTGGCGCAGATCCTGATTTGATGGCTGAGGCTGCTGTTTTTAATGAAAAGAACGGTGCACAGATCATTGATATCAATATGGGTTGTCCAGCCAAAAAAGTGAATAAAAAAATGGCAGGCTCTGCTTTGATGCAGTACCCAGAGTTGGTGGAAAAAATCGTCAAGTCTGTGGTTGCAGCAGTAAAGGTGCCAGTCACTTTAAAAACCAGAACAGGCTGGGACACAGAGAACCGTAATGGTGTTGAGATAGCGAAAATTGCTGAGCGTAATGGCATTCAGAGTTTAGCAATTCATGGCCGCACCCGCGCATGCATGTATAAGGGGCAAGCCGAGTACAACACTATTAAGGCGATCAAGGAAGCGGTAAACATTCCTGTGATTGCAAACGGCGATATTAATTCGCCCGAGCAAGCAAAGAAGGTGTTGGAATACACCCAAGCTGACGGCCTTATGATAGGACGAGCAGCACAAGGTCGACCTTGGATATTCAGGGAAGTCGATCACTATCTACGAACAGGAGAAACTCTGCCTCCACCGGAGAAAGAAGAAGTTCGTAGCATTATGTTGGAGCACGTTGAGAACTTGCACCAACTATATGGAGATGTGATGGGACCGCGCATAGCAAGAAAGCATGTTGGCTGGTATCTAGAAGATCAGGACACGGATAGGTCTTTTCGAAAGGCATTTAATGGTATCGAATCAGCGTCAGAGCAATTTGATATGTTAAATGGGTATTTCGACCAAATTTAATTGGACTTAGATAAGCTAAGTTAAAACATTAATAATTTTTAAAGAGAAGAAGTAAAATATGTTTGATCAAAACGTACAAACTCCGTTCATTACTAACGCACATATCCAAACAGCGGATAAGCCACAGCCTTTACGCAACGAAGTTAAAAAAGCAGTTCGTAACTACTTACAAACGTTAAACGGTCAAGATTCTACAGATGTATATGACTTAGTATTGTCTGAATTAGAAAAGCCTCTTTTAGAAGAAATCATGACATATACCCGCGGCAACCAAACTCGCGCTGCCAATATGCTAGGCATTAACCGCGGCACTTTACGCAAGAAGCTAAAGCGCTACGGCATGAACTAAAAATTCCGGCGGGTTAACCGCCTCAAAAAGCACCTCCGGGTGCTTTTTGCTTATATGGACATAAGTAAACCGAAACTACATGGACGTAATCGCTTTCGGTAGCTTATATGGACATTGCTTTCATGGAAGAAGGAACAAGGAACAAGAAGAAAAACAATATGGGACAGCTGGTTTCAAGAGAGACCTTATCGAAACATTAAGGACGATAGAATTCGATAAATTAAATTTGGATAGACTTAGGTTTATGCAAGCAGTATAAACAGAATAACTTAACAACCGGATATCAATCCGGCCGACACTACAACTCTTTACTAAAGGTAAACACAATCAATGGATACATTACGACCTGTTCGCCGCGCTTTAATTAGTGTGTCTGACAAAACTGGTATAGTAGAATTCGCCCGCACCTTAGCTTCTCACGGTGTTGAAATCCTCTCTACTGGCGGTACGTTTAAACTACTTACTGACAACGGCGTAAACGCAATTGAAGTTTCTAATCACACTGGCTTTCCTGAAATGATGGATGGTCGTGTAAAAACATTACACCCTAAGATACATGGCGGAATTCTTGGCCGTCGTAGTACTGACGATGCAGTAATGGCGGAGCATGACATTGCTCCTATCGACATGGTTGTTGTAAACCTTTATCCATTTGCTAGCACAGTTGCAAACCCTGACTGTACAATGGAAGACGCAGTAGAAAACATAGATATCGGTGGCCCAACTATGGTTCGCTCTGCGGCAAAGAACCACAAAGATGTGACCATTGTTGTTAACGCAAAAGACTATGAACGCATCACAGCTGAACTAGCAGACAATAATGGCGCAACTACATTCGAAACTCGCTTTGATTTAGCTATTGCCGCTTTCGAACATACTGCACAATACGACGGCATGATTGCTAACTACTTTGGCAAAATGGTTCCTGATTATTCTGATAATGCTGAAGAAATTGAAAATTCTAAGTTTCCTCGCACCTACAATATGCAATTCACTAAGAAATTAGAAATGCGTTATGGCGAAAATAGTCACCAAGACGCTGCTTTCTATGTTGAAAATGCAACAGAGGAAGCTTCTGTAGCAACAGCTAAACAGTTACAAGGTAAAGCGTTATCGTATAACAACATAGCTGACACAGACGCAGCTCTTGAATGTGTTAAAGAATTTGATAAGCCAGCTTGTGTGATCGTTAAGCATGCTAACCCTTGTGGTGTGGCAGTAAACGACTCGATCTTAGAAGCTTATGATAGAGCATTCAAAACTGACCCTACGTCAGCTTTTGGTGGCATTATCGCTTTCAACAGAGAATTAGACGCAGATACAGCTGAAGCAATTATTTCTCGTCAATTTGTTGAAGTTATTATTGCACCTAGTGTTTCAGCAGAAGCTGTGCAAATAGTTTCAGCTAAACAGAATGTTCGTCTATTAGAATGTGGCCAATGGTCAACTAAAACAACACAACCTGACATTAAGCGCGTTAACGGCGGTTTGCTAGTACAAGATCGTGACCAAGGTATGGTTGAAATGTCTGACCTTAAAGTTGTTTCTAAAGTTCAGCCTACTGAGGCGCAATTAAAAGATCTTATGTTCTGCTGGAAAGTTGCAAAATTTGTAAAATCTAATGCCATTGTTTATGCCAATGATGGCATGACTGTTGGTGTAGGTGCAGGTCAAATGAGCCGAGTTTACTCTGCGAAAATTGCAGGTATTAAAGCAGCTGATGAAAACTTAGTTGTTGAAGGTTCAGTTATGGCTTCTGATGCGTTCTTCCCATTCAGAGATGGCATTGATGCAGC
This sequence comes from Psychrosphaera sp., assembly GCA_965221615.1. Lineage (GTDB taxonomy): Bacteria > Pseudomonadota > Gammaproteobacteria > Enterobacterales > Alteromonadaceae > Psychrosphaera. The sequence continues at coordinate 3,025,740 of OZ244904.1, forward strand.
TGCAGCGGCTGGTATTAAAGCTATTATTCAACCTGGTGGTTCAATGCGCGACGAAGAAGTTATCGCAGCAGCAGATGAACACGGTATAGCTATGGTGTTCACGGGAATGAGACACTTCCGCCACTAAGCTGGTATCGACAAATCGAAGGCTTAGCTCATAAGTTAAGTCTTCGAATTTAAACTCTTTTATTACCTTTCAAAACCCCAATTCCTAAGCACTCTACTCCTGTAACTCTAAATGTTCATTATAAGTTAAGGTTAAAAACCAAACTTCCTTTGTTGATTTTTTGCTCGACAAACAAACCCAAACTGTACTATCGTACAAAAACAATAATAACAAGGCTCAAATTACAATAACCATAGAGCCAATACTATTCATAAAATGGAAAGCGGGAGAGAGCATGTTAACAAGTCGTTTTCAAAGTAAGAGTCTGGTTGCGCAAGCGGTTCTATCAGCCCTACTTTTTACCCCAAATCTAGCCTTAAGTGCTGAAGAAAAGGAACAAGAGTCTAAATTCGAAATCATTGAAGTTACTTCGCAAAAGCGAGTTCAAAGCGCCTTAGAAGTACCTCTAGCTGTGAGTACAGTCAATGAAGACACAATCAAAGAATCGGGCTCACTACTATTAATGGATGTTGATAAATTCATTCCTGGTTTTGACTTTGGTGAAGCATTTGAGGGCGAACTTACCCAAGCTGGTGTCACTATGCGAGGAATATCCAGTCCGGACATTAGTGTCGGCGGAGATCCTTCAACTGCTGTATTTTACGATGATGTTTATATGCCTAGAGCAGCTCAAAACATCGCTTTTTCTGACTTGGAACGAATAGAAGTGTTGAAAGGACCTCAAGGTACCTTGTTCGGTCGTAATGCAGCCATGGGCGTAGTCAGTATAATTCCTAACTCACCGAATGAAGACTTTGAAGGTTTTGTGAAAGCTCGCTTAGGAACAGATAATTTAGTGAGACTTGAAGGTATGGTTAATGTGCCTGTGAGCGATAAACTTTTTGTCAGAGCCAACATTTTATCTAACCGACAAGATGGTTATATTGATAATGTCGCCAATCCAGAATGGGACGAAAACTTTAAGCATTTCGACTTTGGTGAAAAATCCCATGATGCAGCTCGCATTGCATTAAAGTTTGAAATATCCGACAAAACCAATCTGCAAGTATCTTATGACTGGGACAAGTTAGATCAATCACCTTCTATGGCTATTGGCATTAGTGAGTGGGCTTACAATGGCGGCACCAACATATTTGCTAGCAAAGCAGAAAATGATGTTAGTAATGCAGTAGAAAAGCGCGATATGTATGGTATTACTGCCAAACTAGATAGTGAACTATCTGACCATTGGTCGATGAAATATGTATTAAGTTATCGAGATTGGGAAACTGAAAATAGACAAGATGAAGATGGTACAGCAGATATAACTCGCTACTTCTATACGTCTAATAATGAAGACTCAGATATTTTATACACTGAGCTACAATTCAACTATATCGATAACAAAATCAGTGCTGTAGCAGGCTTTTCTTATTCCGAGGAGAGTGTCTCTCAAACAACCGAAATGGTAATGACTACAGATACTGCAGCGCGATTAATTACCCAAGATTTGAATCAACAAGTAGTTGGGTTAGTTAATGCCGAAGTACAAGCTGGTCTAGCTGCTGCTGGAATTACTTCAGATGAAACAGCTCAAGCTGCTGGGCTTGGCTCAACACTTGAAGAAGCTATCGAAAATTACAAGCTAGCCAATAACATAGTAACACCTCAAATGGATCACATGTGGAATGCAGATGAATTTGCGGCCACAGTAAATGCACTTGGAGCAGGACCATTACTGATGGCTGAAATTGGATTTCCCAATCATGCATTTGATGCAGGTATAGTTAATGCTTTGGCAAACGAACCTTACCCTTATGACGCCTACGAAATGGTTTCTGCTGCCCTACCAAGCATGATCGGCTCCACTGATTTGTACATACCTGAAATATTTGGCCCTCAATACAGTGGAATGTTTTGGCAAGAAAGCATCAATAATACCGGCGAATTTACTAACTGGGGTATTTTTGCTGATATTGATTATGCAATAACAGACAAATGGAACCTTATCGCTGGAGTTAGATACTCTAAAGACGAAAAAGATTTCACTTGGTATATACCACTAAATTCTTTTGCCACCGTGCCTGTTAATCAACTAATAGCAGATATGGGAGCTGCACAAACTCCAATCAACAACATTTTGTTTGAGCAAGCAAATACTGCTGCATCTAACTCATGGGAGCAAACTACTGGTCGACTTGTTACCAGTTATAAATTGGACGACAAAAACATGGTCTACGCTTCGTTATCTACTGGCTACAAATCGGGTGGCTATGATTCGCTAGCGCCACCAACAACTGACGAAGAATTCGAAGGATTTGAACCAGAGGAAACAACTAATTTCGAGTTAGGTTACAAAGGCATTCTAGCTGATGAGTTAATCACTAATTTGAGTATCTATCGCTTGGAGTTAGCTAATCAGCAGATTAGTGTTGATTCATTAGATCCAACAGACTCTTCTGGCGCCGCAAAACCAATAATTCTAAACAGAGATACTGACATTACAGGCATAGAATTAGACATGCGCTGGAAACCAAATGACTCCCTAACGTTAGGGGCTATTACAGATATTCGTTCGATGGATATAACAACTCCTCAGCACTACAACAATATTGGTGAATTAATTGCTCGAGAAACAACAAGTGAAGACTCTGCGACCAACTACACCTTAACCTTAGATTGGTTGCCTGACTGGACTTACAAGGGTGGTAATTACAGCTTTCACATCGACTATCAATTCGTAGAAAACACGTCCCACTTGGATACTTCTATTCCAGACTTTGTTTTCGATATTGATGGTTATACCAATGATATTCAAAACCTAAATGCTCGTTTTTCTTGGTACAGAGATAATCTAGAGGTTGCACTCTGGGGTAATAATCTTCTGGACGAGCGCTACGTATCTGGTGGCGGCGGATTAACCGTTGGCATACTTGGAACTGGACACGTTAAAGTGAACAGAGGTATTGAAACAGGAATAGAGCTTATCTATAGATTCGACTAATTTTTGATACTTATTACCAATCCTGATAAAAGGCTTCAATTCGGTGAATAACCAATTGAAGCTTTTTTCTTAGAGCCAGAGCAAGAATAAAGAGTTGGTAAAGCCGATAGACAGTTATATACTTTTTGCATAGATGAATTGGCATAACAATAAGTCGGAGCATTCATGGAATATAACACCTCAGAACTTTGTGATTTATTCGCTGAACAAATAGATGTCCTTGACCCAATTTTTGAACATTATGGTGGGGTCACCTCATTTGGCGGACAAGTACAAACGGTCAAATGTTTCGAAGACAATGGACTAATAGCTTCAGTTTTAAGTCAAAATGGCGCAGGAAAAGTGCTAGTTATCGATGGTGGAGCTTCTACTCGCAGAGGCTTAATTGATGCTGAACTTATTGATATTGCTGTAGACAACAATTGGGAAGGTATCGTTTGTTACGGTAGCATTCGCCACGTTGATCATTTAGAAGACGCGAATATAGGGATCCTCGCTCTAAATTCAAATCCTGTCTCTGCGACTGACTTAGGTATTGGTGAAGAAGATGTAGCGATTAATTTCGCGGGCGTAACCTTCCTTCCTGAAGATCATCTTTACGCAGATAGCACAGGTGCCGTACTTTCACCCGACCCTTTAGATATCGAATAAACAGCTCCTAACTATGTCTGAATATTTAAATTATTTTCCAAAACAAACATTAACTCCTTATCAAAATAAAAGACTCAATGAACAACATGTAGCGGATCTGATCCAATTACCAGATCCAAACCAATCTTTAGCTGAAAACTTAATCTTAGCCAAAAGCAAAGGGGTAAAATACGTCATTGTCGGCGTACCAGAAGATATAGGACCTAGAGCTAACTGCGGTAACGGCGGAGCTGATAAAGCATGGGAAAATTTACTTCCTGTTTTACTCAATCAACAAGCAAACGATTTTTTTGATTGGCGACAATGCTTACTGCTAGGTACCGTAGACTTAAAAGATTTACAAAAACAGAGTTACCAAGCTAGTTGTTCAACCAACACGCTAGATACATTGAGAAACTTATGTGCCCAAGTAGATGTTCGAGTAAAAAGTGTTTTAACTCCGATTTTTGCTGCTGACTTTGAAATCATTGTTATAGGTGGCGGACACAACAACGCCTACCCTATTATCGATGCCTTTTACCAAGCAAAAAATCAACAAATTGCTTGTGCTAACCTAGATCCTCATGCCGATTTTCGAGCTGTAGAAGGTAGACACTCAGGTAATCCTTTCAGGTATGCTTACGAAGAGGGCTATCTAAGTCATTACTCAGTTGTCGGTTTACATGAGCAAAAGAACAACAAGGCAACAGTAGATGGTTTAAAGCAGGCAAGTTTTCCTTTTTATTCCTACCAAGACTTGTTTATGAGCAATGCCAAAACGTTCGAGCAAACCTTATCTGAAGTAAAAGAATACGTAGCACAGAATCGCGAAGCGGTTGGTGTAGAGCTTGATTTAGACAGTATCAAAAAAGCTGCTGCCAGCGCTTATAGTGTTGCAGGATTTACTCTAGAGCAAGCAGTAAGATTTGTTTATAGCACAGCTACATTGAGTCAAACAAAATATGTTCACTTGTGTGAAGGCGCGCCAGCACATCATGAACACTCAGAGTATAAATCTCATGATGTTGGCCAAATTCTAACTCAGTTAATTTATAGCTATTTAAAAGCCAGAACGGATAGTAAAGAGTAACTAATATTAACATGAGCTTAAATCTATAGGCGGCAAGTAATTATAATACTAATAAAGGAATAAATTCCTCTATATTTAGTAAAAGGTAGGGGAATTATTTACAATTCGGTTTTATTGAGGCTCAGTTTCAATAAATTTGTCTTAAAAAAAACAAGTTTCGCATCTCAGTGTTTTGTTAGATCTCCATTTAGCAATACTTGAGTCAAGACAAACTAATCGAATATAATAGTATCAGACACGATCTGCTTATCGTGTTTTGACAATCTAATGCGTTTTTACAGTGAAAATTATGGCTGCTATATAGAATTGTTAATCTGCCCCCTTCTATTATTCTATCTAAAAGCTTTTCCTTATTTAGTCCCTCACTTTCAACTTCAAGATTGTCCGTTAATGAGAGGTTTATATAGGCAAATTTAAATTATTCATTCATAACCGCATCTTTATAAGACTTCTCCAAATAAAAGATACGATCTGCAGAATCGATTGTACTTTGCCTATGAGCTACGATTATTCTCGTAATATTCATCTTCTTTATATTTTCGTTTATTTCATACTCTAAAGCTGTGTCTAAGTGAGCTGTAGCCTCGTCTAGAAACAAAATTTTTGGTTTTTTGAATAATGCTCGGGCTAGAATTATTCTCTGCTTTTGTCCACCAGACAAGGATGACCCCATATCCCCAACCAATGTTTGATATCCCATAGGCATTTTCTCAATATCATCATGAACTTTTGCAAGTTTTGCGGCCGCTACAATATCAGGTAACTCCGAGTTAGAGTCAAAAAAAGAAATGTTGTCGAGAATTGTTCCAGCAAATAAGTTGTCTTCCTGCATAACCGTCGCAACATTTTTTCGATAGTTTTTACATACATTGTCCGAAATAAGCACTGTATCATTATATATTTTTCCTTCATTAGGCTGAAGTAACCCAAGCATCAATTTGACAAGAGTTGTTTTTCCACTTCCTGATGAACCAACAATAGCGAGAGATTCCCCTTCCTTAATATCAAAAGAAATATCATCTAGCACCCAATCTCCAAATGCACTATATCTAAATTTGATATTCTGAAGGGAAATACTTCCAGAAGGTGAAGTAATTATTTGCTCTTTAGTTTCTTCTGTCTCGGAAGATGAAATATCTGAAATTCTCTGTAAATGTAAACCTAATAATTTAATTTCAAAAATTTTGTTTATAAGAGAAGATGCAGAGCTAGTAAAACCTATTTTGAATGCTAGAAACGCGAATAACATTCCAATAGTCATTTCATTCTGAAGAATAAAAATTGTCGCTATCAATACAATTAGAATATTTTCTAAGCCAAATAATAGTTCATTGAACTTTTCATAGAAGGCGAGCTTTTTCCCTAGCTTCATTTCACAGTTGAATTCGTTAACCAATAATCCTTGCCAAACTGTTTGCCTATCTTGTTCTTTATTAAATAATTTTACAGCAATATTTCCTCTCACACTTTCAATAAAAAAAGAGTTGCTCTTTTCTTGATATCCAATTTTTTCATCAGAAAGTGAATGTATTTTTTGATAAGATATAATACGACTAACTGCATAAACCAACACGAAAATCAATACTATTGAAGCTAATGAACTGTTGTAATAAAACATAGTAATAATTAATGAAAGTACCAAAACAAAATCTACAACAGCTTCAATTAACTCACCTGACAAAATTTCTTTTATATTATGGAGTGACTGAAATCTAGACTGAATTCCTCCAACAGTCCTTGTTTCAAAAAATTTGGCTGGAAGTCGAATTAGTTTGCTGAATAGTGAAGACTGTAACTGAAAAGATATCTGTGAGCTCATAAATAAAGTGAGATAAGAGCGAAACAAACCAATAGCTACCCTATAAACTACTAATACAGCGAACGATAAGGCAAGCATAAATAGAAAGTCGTAATCGTATGAAATTGTTACTGTATCTATGACTGACTGAATATACAAAGGACTCAAAATATATGTAAATTGTAAAATAAACGTTAAAGCTAACAATTTGAATGTGAAGGTTTTTAGACCATTAATACTTTTCAACAGAGTAAAAAATGATATTTTATTATGTCTTTTTTTAGCGCTAAAGTTACTTGCAGGTTGCATTTCTAAAGCAAACCCGGTAAAAGATTCAGATACTTTTTCCCAAGAAACTCTAAGCTCTCCTCTAGATGGGTCGTGGATAACTATATGTTTCTTTGAGACTTTTTTTAAAACGACAAAGTGATTTAAATTCCAATGTAATATTGCTGGAGTTTGAAGGGACTTAATTTGTTCAACTTCTATTCTAAGCGGGCGTGAATTAAAATTAAGATCTGTAAATACATGGATCAGTTTTTGTAAACTAATACCCTCAAATCCGAGACTGTATTTACTGCGCAGCTCGTTAAGGTCAATATGATCTCCCCAATAACTGGATATCATTGAAATACAAGCTAAACCACACTCTGTAACTTCAGATTGTAAAATTATAGGCAAACGTTTTGTTCTACCGAGACCTTCAATACTAACGTTAGAAAACATAAATTAACTCCACTTAAATATCGACAAGAGTATCGAAAAACGATCGATAACCTGTAACAATGTCAGCTTGAACTTTGATTCCTGATTGAAGCTTAATCACCTTATCGCCTATCCCTATTTGTTGTTTTTCCAACATTACTACGACCCTATAAACAGGTTGTTCGCTTTTTTGGTATTCATTTAATGACTTAGGAGAAACCAGAGTTTGACTTATTGACTTTATTTCCCCCTTAAAAGTACCAAATTTCTGATACGGGAATGCTTCATATTTTAAAATCACATTTTGATTTATATCTAAAGATGCTATTGAAAAAGAAGGAACATAAAGCTCAGCTTCAAGGATGGAATTTTTCGGCAAAATATCAAGAATTTGCTCACCAGCTTCAACAGATTGCCCCGTTTGCTTTACCAAGTTACTAATTACCCCCCCTACAGGAGCTGAAACATTTTGAGTTAACTTTTTTTCATATGAAACATTTTCTTTAGCTAATTGTTTTAATCTTAACTCTCTATCAGCTTTAAGCTTGCCTTTCTTTTTATTTATCTCATCAATTTGAAGCTCAATCAGCCCTACTTCACTTGACATAGTCATTACTTCATCAGCGATTGACGTTATATTTATTGCATCTGCTGTGATTTCTTCATTTAAAGCTAAAATATTTTGCGCACTAAGATATTGGTTCTCATCACTATTAATGATTATTTCATATCGATATTTTTTCTTCTCATACAACTCCTCATATTTTTTTTTAGTTTCTCTTTTAAACTTTATTTGCTGATGCAAGCTTGCTTTAGACAATAATAATTTGTTTTTTTCTATCTCCAATAATTCATAATCTGATTCGAAAGTTTCCGTAATAGCGCGAGATATATTTACGGTATTTTCAATAAAACTCCTAGAATGAGAATTTGCTTGTTGCTCGTCATTCACTATTGAAAATAGAACTTCATTTTCATTAATTTCGTCCCCTTCTTCTATGTGCGCCTCTTTAATATTGCCATTAATTGGTGAAAAAACTTTTACAATTCCTTTCTCTGGGACAAGAAACCCTGTTGCAGCAACAACTTTAGGCATTTGAAAGAAAAAGACAAATGAGATAATTAAAATAACAAAACTAGCTAGAGCTAATGTTACAAGGTTATGAGAAGTAGGATTATGTAGAGAAACTCTTCCTATATTATCGTAAGACTTTTCACGAATAACTTCTTTTCGAAACAACTCTGTCATTCTGAATTCCTATTAGTTGAAGTCATATCGAACAAAAGTAAATTTAATTATTACGATAGGAGCTAACTAATTTAATCAAAGTTTATGGAGTACTTAATTTTCCTAAATACACTTAGCTAGAAAAATAAGTATCGCTGTTTATACAACCTCGATTACAACGATACTTATAGTCAAGGTTTGTTAACCTGATATACCAATATCAGGCACTCGACATGTTGAAGTGTTATTACACACTTGGTTTGACGAATTTGTACAATCAGACGTATTATCACATCGCTTATTACTACCGTTGCAATTACCGTTAGTAGTAATTCCTCCAACGATGCTATCCAAAAGCACTTCATCATTTAAAATTTCATTTAACTCCTTATTTTCAACTTCAGGAGAACCTGTCGATGAAAGATTTGCCCATATTTTCATTTCTTTTCCTTCTTTATTGTAATTAACATGTTCCATTCTTTGTGTTGTCACAACGGCTTGAATTATTGCATATACCGTTTTTACTACCTCCAGGTGAAGGTGGGTTGTCAGAGCTACCACAGGGGTGAGCGTTCGCTCCACCTACAACTTGCTGAAGAATAGTTTCATCCTTAATCGACTCTAAAATATTCTTCTCGGTTACAACAACTTTGCCTTCGCTATCTAAGTAAGCGATTTTGTCCATTACATCTCCTTAATACTAAATAATATCTCCCACCTTATCAGTGGGTGCTTTCCATTTGGCAGTGATAGGACAGCCTAGGATGCTAGTATCTTTTAGATTAAAACCTTTGAACCAAAACTGTAACTTATCATTGTCAATTGAAACCGTTCCGTCATCATTTAATTGGCCAATTAAATCTTCTTCTTTAGTAAAAGAGACTGTGCATTTACCAATTTTTCCATTTGCCCTTATTAACATTGAATTAGCTCTAGCTGCATAACAGATATAGTTGCTGGCAACTAGCTCCATATCAGAACTAAATGAAACTTCAGATTCATTTTCTTTATCCGAGCCATCAGTAATCATGTCTTCTAAATTTGTGAGTTTTCTATTATATTCGTCAGCACTCATAGTTTGAATCTTCCCTGTATTTTCACCACCAAGATCACTAACTTGATGGAAAAATACTTCAAATCGTTCATCAGCACCGAAGTTTTGCTTAATTTCCTTTAGTAGTAACTCCAGAGAGTCCATGTTTATTGGAGTTACATGAACACGAAGTTTAATATGAAAGTCGATATCTGACTTTGATAACTCTAATAGGTTGTTCCAGATAATATTGAAACTTCCCTTACCATTAAGCATTATTCTGGTTTTATCATGACCTTCACCATATCCATCTAAGGAAACTTGAAAACTAGCTGCATTATATGAAGCAAGCTTTTCAACTAATTCTTTTGACAAAAAGTATCCATTAGTAGTAAATCCACTACTGAAATAAATATCCTTTGAGCTACATAAGTCAGAAGCGTATTCAAGTATATCTAGGCAAATATCTTGCGCCAAAAGAGGTTCCCCACCAAACCAAGAAATAGATAGCTCTTTTATAGATTCACATCTTTTTAATATTAGTTTTTTTATTGCCGAAACAACATGTGGCTTCATTTTACCAACAGAAAAATCTTCATAACAATACGTGCATCTAAAATTACACTTCTCCGTTGGTAGGATAATCAACTCTTGAACTTTATCTGTAAAAGAAGAAGCTAACTGAGCCTTACTAATCCCCTTTATTTCCATAATAACCCGATCCTTTTTTCTCTTAACTGGGGACAATTTAATCATAATTTTGTTGATAATCAATCTATTATTTTATAAATTTGGTACAACAAAGTTATTTTAAACCAACAAAAAAAAAGTAAATTCAAAGTCACAAAACATTTGATTTTGCTAAATACCTCATCGTCAGGAGTGTAACGTGAGAAACGTTTTAGCTATTTTTCTATTGGCAAGTTTACTTAGTACTACAACCTCCAGCAGCTTTGCTTCTGAGACATACACTGCCCAACAAGCACATGACAAAGCGCAGTCATTTAGACATAAAGCAAATGATCTTATCTATTACGAGCCAACAACTGCAGAGCTTGAAAAAGCAAAATCATATTTAAAAGAAGCGCTAGAATTCGTTTCTAGAGAAGATATTATTGCCCTATATCCTCAAAGTAGATTTTTGGCAGCTAGAAAGTCCGACATTTTGAGAGATTTGATCGTTGCAGCTTCTGTAGAGAAAAATCTTCCTGATGCCAAACAGTATGTTAACGAGCTACTTCAATCATCTGGGGAACTTTTGTGGCTCAAAAGAAGACAAGTAGTAACAGATTTTTTAAAAGAAGAAGCTTTTTTTAGCAAAATACTTGAGGAAGAAATTACTTGGGAAAGAATACATAACACCAAGGGCTTTAAAACAGACTTTCAAACAAACATCAGCGATGAAGACAAAATTGCAGGGCTTTCATTATTATGGTCTGAAGTTAAGCAAGGTTTTGTTTATTTTGATCAAGTTCCAAACTTGGATTGGGACGCAAAGTACCGGGAATATCTCGCTCGAATTACTAAAACTCAATCAACTCAAGAATACTACGCGGTTTTAGTCGAGCTGATTTCTCTACTAAATGATTCCCACTCAAATGTCTATTATCCCAAGCAACTTCATAGCAAGGTCTACTCTAGACCTCCTGTCAAAACTGAATTAATTAAAGACAAAGTTGTTGTTACTAAAGTTTATAGTCACACCCTTAAAAAACAACTTAAAGTTGGTGACATAATTTTGGAAATAAATAACCAAAATATCTTTGAGTATGTAAAGAAAAAAGTATCTCCTTTTCAAAGTGCCTCAACTCCGCAAGATTTACAAGTTAGAACCTATACTTATGCATTGCTTATGGGAGATAGCAGCGAAAAAGTTAGTCTAAAAATCAAACGAAATAATAAAATACTAAACATGGGTATTGAACGCATAGGCTATGACGATGTTATAAAACCAAGTCTGTATGATTTTAGTGTGATAGAACAAGATATTGGTTATTTAAAGTTAAACTCTTTTGAAAACAAAGATTTTTTAAGTATTTTTGAAAATAAAAAGTCAGATCTAGAAGCAACAAAAGGGCTGATTATAGATATACGGGAAAATTCTGGAGGTAATAGTTACTTTTCAGACCAATTGCTAAATCATTTAACTTCTAAGCAGATAACAAAAAAGCCGTCTCTGTCCAGAACAAATAACAGCTATTCTAGAGCTTTGAATAATCACCAAGTTCAATGGAAAGAGATCCCATATTCAGCTGAAGATTATCAAAGAGGCTATGTTTACTCGAGACCTGTTATTGTGTTAGCTAGCGCACAAACATTTTCTGCAGCAGAAGACTTTTTATACTTATTCAAGAAATTGAATATAGGTTTTGTAATAGGTGAAACAACTGCTGGAAGTAGTGGACAACCCGCATTCTTTAGCTTACCAGGAGGCGGCACACTTAGGTTTTGTGTTAAGCGTGATCTTTCTGAAATTAACTGGATAGGTAAAGGTATTGAACCTGATATATCTATCAAACCAACATTGAACGATATTCAGGAAAAAAATGATCCAGTGCTAAACAAAGCAATCGATGTGATTAAACAGTTTTAAACAAATTGAATAATTGAGTGTAATTCAATTATTCAAGCCAAAATGTTGAACAACATCACACACTGAATTAAGAACTAAACCCCAAATTACATCAATTGCTCTTTTGTCGACTATTCGACAAAAGAGCATAAAAGTACACCTCTTTTATATCGTCAAAGACCTTAGATTTAAATGAACATTTACTCTTATTGGCTTACAGCAGAAATAGTAAAATTTCTCATTATTCTCTGACACATATTAAATTTCAATACCTATGTTGGTAACACCGTCAGCAAACGCTAATTCTAATGTGGCTTGTTGAATTTTTTTCGCGTCCATACCACCTAATTTTGAGTTTTCTAACCACTCAATCAAAGCTGACAATAACTCAGTTTCAGCCTGCATCAGCTCATGCTCTCTAATTGCAGAATTATCTAACTCTTGCTCACCCGCTTGATACTCGATTAAGTGAACTATGCTTCCTTGCGAAATTTTCGCAATTGCTACAGGATCAAACTCATCATCACTCGCCTCACCAGCGATGTAAGTCAGCATTGCAGTGCAGAAGTATAAAGCTGGGTAAACGCCGTACATATCGAATTCATGCTCACTCGGTGTTAGCTCTTCAAACTTGTTTTCCATTGCTGCAAGATTGACTTTCGCACCTTTAACCAATGCTCTGTCCCATAGGTTTTGCATCAAGTTATCTAAATCATATGGTTGAGGGAACTCTGTCACTTGTGCGAATAGTTGATAATTAGGTTTCATTCTTTCCAATAGCGTTAAGGATAAAATCGTTTGCTGACGTCTGGTCAGTTCTCGAATACGCTGGAAGTTATTCATTTTATTCACAGGTTTATTAGACAAAGCAGGCTCTCTTACACTGAATTTTATTTGCTAAATGATAACTCTATAGACCTCAACTATCTACAAGGTTATGATTTTATAAGACCTGATAAACAAAAAAGACCAACATGACTCTAACTACTCCTGCACTCTTGTTTCCTGCTATTTCTCTCTTATTGCTTGCTTACACCAATCGCTTTTTAGTGTTGGCGCAATTGATCCGAGAATTGAATCAAAGGGAAAATAAAGGACTAGAGCAAGTTGTTCGCAGGCAAATTTCTAACCTGCGTAAACGCCTATACCTAATTAGAACGATGCAATCTGTTGGCGTGGGTGCTTTTATACTGTGCACCTTATCCATGTTGTTTGTTTATTTCGATGAAATGAAATTAGGGTCAATTACCTTTGCCGCTAGCTTAGCTGCGCTTTGTGGTTCTTTAATCGTATCTTTGTATGAAGTTCATATCAGTACAAAAGCAATAGAAATAGAGTTAGAGTCAATCGACTCGTCATGTAAGAACAGTAAAGAATAAACAAGCACAAATAAAAAAGCCGTCATTAAGACGGCTTTTTTAATTTATAAGGTTAAGTACATTTGAAGAAGAATTCACGGTAACGCTTAAGCTCTTCAATAGACTCTCGAATATCTTCAAGCGCCAAATGAGCCCCCTTCTTTTTATAGTCACTTACCAAGTTAGGACGCCAGCGTCTAGCTAGTTCTTTAATTGTGCTCACATCAAGATTTCTATAGTGGAAAAAATCTTCTAGAGAACGCATATGTTCATGCATAAAACGGCGGTCTTGGCAGATACTATTGCCACACATAGGTGACTTACCAGCCGGCACATAATCTTTTAAAAAGTCGATAGTAAGCTCGCAAGCTTCTTGCTCTGATATTTTACTTTGGCGACAGCGCTCAGTTAAACCAGATTTGCCGTGTTGATTAATACACCACTCATCCATATTGTCCAGAACGTCATCTGGTTGGTATATAGCAATTTCCGGCCCTTCCGCGAGAATATTCAAATCACTATCTGTCACTATACTTGCGACTTCTAACACCTTGTCGGTACTTGGTTCTAATCCGGTCATCTCCAGATCGATCCAAATCAAGTTATTTTCATTAAATGACATATAAAGGCCCTACAGAATCCTTTTTATCAAGCGAGGATAAGGTTAAGATACCCACATTGTTATTCTTTTTGACTCGTTTAACAAGTTTTTATAATTAAATCATAGGCCAAAAGTGGCAAAACAAAAGAAATTATCCAAATCTCAGTCGCGCAGAATAAAAGCGAACCAAAGCAAGCGTATTGCAAAAGCAAAACAGCAAGATAATGCTGAAGAGCAATTAGACGATTCCTTGTTAGGACCACAAACCTTTGGCCAAGTTATTACTCGTTATGGTCAGCATGCCGATGTGGAAAATCCTCAGGGTGAAATTGTTAAATGTAATATTCGCCGAATCGTTAACACCTTAGTTTGTGGCGACAAAGTTATTTGGCGGCCATACAAAAAATCAGACTCTGATTTTGCTGGTGTCATCGAGGCTGTAGAGCCAAGAACTAGTGAATTTGTTCGTCCTGACTTCTATGATGGTCTAAAACCCGTTGCGGCAAATATAGATCAAATCTTAATCGTCTCTGCGTTATTGCCTGACTTAACGCCAAGTATCATAGATAGATACTTAATTGCAGTCGAACAGTTAGAAATCACTCCAGTGATCCTAATCAACAAAATGGATCTGTTGAACGACGAAAACCGTGACTTAGTTGAAAGTACCATTCAATTGTATCGAGAGATAGGCTACCAAGTCCTTCCATTGTCAGCGACTGAACAACAAGGTGTAGAAGATGTAAAAGCTTTATTGGCGGATAAAACGAGTGTATTCGTTGGTCAGTCGGGTGTAGGTAAGTCTTCTTTAGTAAACGCCATCGTTCCTGAACTAAACATTCTTACTAAACAAGTTTCAGATAACAGTAGACTTGGTCAGCACACGACTACTGCTTCTCGACTTTATCGAATTGAAAACAATGCCTCTATCATAGACTCACCGGGAGTCAGAGAGTTTGCCATGTGGCATTTAGACGACGAGCAAATTTTTGATGGCTTTACCGAGTTCAAACCGTTTCATGGAATGTGCAAATTCAGAGATTGCCAACATAAGAACGATCCTGGCTGTGCGCTAAAACAAGCTATCGAAAATGGTGACGTAAGCGAACAACGATATCAGAGTTACCTAAAAATATTGCAAGTGAATTCAGAGATCAGTTTGAGGCATAACTCGAAAAATAAAGAAAGCTGATCATTCTGTTACAAAACCCATATTTCGCCCTGACGCTATCCAAGTTAGAATAGCGGCCAAGCGTTAACGCAAATAGGAAATAAAAAGTGAACTTCGACAATTTAAAGATTGCATTTCAATACGCCCTACCAAAGCATGGCGTATCAAAACTAGTAGGCTTCTTAGCAAAAGCAAAGCTGGGCTTTGTAACTACAGCACTAGCAAAAGGCTTTATCAAAGCTTACAAGATCAATATGGACGAAGCGAAGCACTCAGACCCTGCTCATTTCAAAACATTCAACGACTTTTTTACTCGTGAATTAGCAGAAGGTGTAAGACCTATAGTTCAAGGTGAAGAGCAAATCGCTCATCCTGTTGACGGTAAAGTTAGTCAATTAGGACCAATTAAGGACGGTAGTTTAGTTCAAGCTAAAAACCACTATTACAGCTTACTAGAACTTGTCGGTGGCGACCAAGATATTGCTGACAAGTTTGAAGATGGTGACTTTGCTACTATTTACTTAGCGCCTAGTGACTACCACAGACTACACATGCCTGTAGCTGGTACTCTTACCGATATGGTTTATGTTCCAGGTGACGCTTTCTCTGTTAACCCATTAACAGCTGAGAATGTGCCTAATTTATTTGCCCGTAACGAACGTGTAGTTTGTGTATTTGATACTGAGCTAGGTCCTATGGCTATGATCTTAGTAGGTGCAACAATCGTGCGTTCAATCGAAACCGTTTGGGCAGGAGAGGTAACTCCACCAAGAGGTCCTTCAGTTAATCGTTGGCAATACCCTGCTGAAGGCAGTAACTCTGTAGAACTAGAAAAAGGCGAGGAGATGGGTCGCTTCAAGTTAGGCTCAACAGTAGTGTGTTTATTCCCGAAAGATAAAATTAAGTTCTTAGATGACATTAAAGCAGGCACAGTGACTCGAATGGGTGAGCACTTTGCAAACAAAGCTTAAGTAAGAGTCATCATTGATGAGTATCAAACAGAGCCTGTTACAGCCTTCACCTATGGTGCAACTTCACTTAGGTGTGATGTTACTTGGCATGTCAGGCCTGTTTGCGAAACTCATAAACTTGCCAGCCTTAGAGATCATTGCCTACCGCAGTTTTCTTACTGTTTTTTTGTTAGCTGTCTTACTCAAGTTTTTCAAACTTCCGCTGCGACTGAGAAGCTGGCGAGATTATAAAATAGCGGTAATTTTAGGTGTATTGGCAGCAACGCATTGGCTCACTTATTTTATGAGCATACAAATGACCTCCGTTGCAGTTGGTATGATAGCCCTTTTTACCTACCCAGTTATTACCGTTTTATTAGAACCTTTACTGAGAAAAAAGTTACCTCATTTTAAAGACGTATTAATTAGTCTCTTTGTTCTTTT
This sequence comes from Psychrosphaera sp., assembly GCA_965221615.1. Taxonomy (GTDB): domain Bacteria; phylum Pseudomonadota; class Gammaproteobacteria; order Enterobacterales; family Alteromonadaceae; genus Psychrosphaera. The sequence continues at coordinate 3,042,430 of OZ244904.1, forward strand.
TGGTATTAGTTTGCTATTCCCTGGTTTTTGGCAAGATAGCGCTAGCATGTCAGAACAATACATTTGGGGCATAGTGCTAGGCTTAATATCGGCGTTAACTTTTGCTTTAAGAAACATTGGCATACAGCATTACTTCCATCACTACTCGGGAATGCAAGCTATGTTTTATCAGTTTGCAGTGACAGCAGCATTACTTTTGCCTTTTTCAGATGTTTTACCAACCGATATTACTTCTCATGATTGGCAGCTATTACTTGTATGTGTGGCTTTTTTCACGGCTGCACCACATGTGCTATTTGCTGGGTCGATATCGAAAGTATCAGCCAAAACAGCAGGTTTAGTAGCTTGTTTACAACCTCTCTACGGTATTTTGCTAGGTTTGTTATTACTTGCAGAAATCCCAAGTTTGTCTACGTTAATAGGCGGGAGCATAGTATTAATGGCTGCATTGTATGAAACTGCACAATCCAGCAAAAAGACAAAGTCTAAGGGCAAATAACCTCATCAGCAGAGGACAATTTATAACGCCTGACCCAGAGTTGAGGTTAAATAAATGAAAGTATTTGCACACAGAGGCATATCCGCTTTATATCCAGAAAACAGCCGTACCGCCATTTCAGCCTGTAAAGATAAAGCATTCCACGGCATAGAAGTTGATCTGTTCCAAGCTGAGCAAAAGTTTTTTGTTGTCCATGATCCTTGGCTATCTAGACTATTCGGTATCAACAAAAAAGTTACCGAGTGCAGCGATGAGGAAATTACCCAATTAGTTTGCCAAGATCATCAAGCGATTCCAACGTTAGAATGGCTTATATCTGAACTCGCAGAACAAGAGTTAACATTAAATATCGAGCTTAAGACGATACAAAATGTAGAACTATTTATTAACCAATTAGCTGATTACGTAGTGAAATATGACTTTGATGAGAGCAAATTACTAATTTCTTCTTTTAATCACCCTTATCTCCAAACTATTTCTCGATTAAAGCCGAATTGGAAAATAGGCTTATTGCTCGCTCACCATCCACTTGATATTAAGACATATTTAAATCAAATGCCGATTCATAGCCTTCACCTTTGTATCGACGCTATCTCTTCACAGCTAATTGAAGAAGCGAAGCAAAACTCTACTGAAATTTATGTGTATACTGTTGATCAATTTATTGATATTAACTTTCTGCATAGCAGTAAAGTTGATGGAATATTTGCCAATCACCCAGAGCAAGCATATAAAATTGTTAATAAATTGATCTAAGTTGTTGCTTAATCAATTATTTTCGCTATACCTTAGAATTACAATAGCGCTTAAGGACCCAAAGACTTATGTCGAATAATGACAAACAACATGAAAATTGGTGCTTCCGTTCAGAGACAGCACGTTTATTAGCTTTAAATGTAGCGCAAATACATACAGGTTTAAGTGAGGGAGATTCTTCAATTGATACTCTCAGTAGCTCTTTCCAACTTTTAGCTAATTTTTGTGGTGAAATTCAACAGTTGGAGAGCAACCAAGACAGCCCACAAATAGAACAGGTAAAACAAATTGCCGAATCCATGTCTGGACAAGTAAACAACGCAATCATGGCTTTCCAGTTCTATGACCGTCTATGCCAACGTTTAGATCACGTACAAAGTAATTTAAACATGTTATCGGGCTTAATTACTGATGAAGCGCACATTGTAAATGCTGATGGTTGGCAAGAACTAAGAGATAAAATCAAGTCTTCATACACTATGGAAACAGAACACAGAATGCATGAAGCAGTTATGGAAGGTGCATCAATTGAAGAAGCACTCGAATTATTCAGAAAAGCGATGGCTGAACAACCAGAAGAAGACGACATCGAGTTGTTTTAACTAATATCTATTCTTTATCTTCTCAAACCTACGACTCAAGGCTTATATCGAGGCTACGCTGAGATGTAAGCAAAGTGAACATTTCACTTCTTGAGTCGCATAGCATTATCTTGCCGTTAAGTTATCCACTTTTGTGTCAAAATTGATATATGATGGAGCAATCACGACAAGATTTTGGCTAAAACAATGCGTTACAAATTTAACGACTTTGAATTCGATGAGAGCGAACTCATACTGAGCCAAAATGGTACTCCAGTATCAATTCGACACACAGAAGCAAAAGTTTTGGCAGCACTGCTAGAACACAGCCATACAATCTTAACCAAGGATCAACTACTCGCTCTAGTCTGGCAAGATAGAGTCGTTTCTCAACAAGTTATTTTTCAGAACATAAGTCATTTAAGAAATTTATTCGGTGAACATGCGATCAAAACGTTCCCCAAAAGAGGATATCAGTGGCAACTAGAAGTGGAAAAACTAACTTCTGCTAACTTAGCTAGAATAGAACAAAGTGCCGACAAGTTTAACCAAGCGCCATCAACTACTATTAACCCACGTATTCGCACTAGTCGATTAACTATTTTAGTTAGTGTATTTATTGCCTTAGCAATCTTTATAAGTATCTTTGCATTTACCAGTGTAGATGAAAAACAATCAGCTCAGCTCAACATAGCCTACACGCCTTTTTTTCCTCTAACAGACAATGACGATATCAATTTTCATCCTCTCACTTTACCCGAGAGTCAACACTATCAAGCTGGTATTGAATTAGCGTATCCAAAAGAGAACAACAACTACTCCTTCGTTCTTTCTGGTGATTTCCAATCATACAAACAAATGACTTACTTAGAGTTTACTCTCAGAGGTCCCCATGGCGAATGGCAAGGAGTACAGTCTGGATCAAATAAAGAAGAGGTAGTGAATAAATTAAAACAGCATTTATTACTAAAGCTAATATACGAGACGATAGATACTCCCTTATCACCAGAGGTTGAATCAGCTAAACTCGCTATCGCGCACCAAGCGGCACCAAATGACTTAATTATTTTGGAAAACTTGAGCATTACTTATGTTAAAACCAATGAATTAGATAAAGCTATGGCTGCAACAGATAAGCTGATAGTAATGGCTAAAGCGCAGAATAACGATTTATCTTTAGGCAGAGCTTTATTACACCAAAGTAAAATTTTAACTCGTAAGGATTTGTATAAAGCAGCACAGGAAAAGTTAAGCACAGCCATTACATTATTTGAAAAAATTAATGATAAGAAGCAATTAGTTCGTTCTTGGTATTACCAATCATGGATAGATGACTACAACAAAGACTTTCTCTCAGCGAAGAACAACCTGTTGAAATCTGCCCAACTGGCAGCAGAATCGCAAAACCATGTAGGCGAAATTGAAGCATTGATTTACATCTCAGTATTAGCGAACGAATACCATAATGCCGAAGATAAATATGCGTATTTAAAACGAGCTGAAAATACAATAAAAGCACACCAAATGGCAGATTATCACTTAGCTAAAGTTTCTTATCGTTATGCTTTGTTTACCAAAAATATGGCAGAAAAAGAGTCTTACTTAAAACAAGTACTCAGTTTAAACACTTCAACTCCAGAACATTGGACTGCTCAATTTAGTAGAAAACTGTTAGTAAAGTACTACCTTAATCAAGGTAATGTTCAAGCTGCCCATTCAATAATGCAAGAAGTGAAAGCAACCAACAGCAATAACTTGTATCTCAGAACCTTAATTGCGAGCTCAACTGGCGAGACTGCAACTATGCTAGAGCTCGCGCAGCGTACTTTTGAACGAGCTCAGTTAGCTGGAAAACATTCCTTGTGTTTAGATATGGCTATTTTGTTAGCTTCTAATAATGTAAATATCGACTTTTATTCACTTTACATTGAAGAAAATGCCAGTAAAACTTGGCGTTACAATAACCAAGCTAAACTAAAAACTTTAAACCTTTAGGTCTTTAAACCTTTAGGTCTTTAAACCTTCAGAGTTACCAAATAGCCTGTTCAATCTGTTGCAATTTTTCCTTCGAAATATTGTTATTGCGATGATGGCTTACTATGCGACTAAATTTTAGTTTGTTGTCTTTAATAAAATTAATAAAAGTTTTGCTATAACTTGGCATTACCTTAGCTACAGAGTTGTCGAACGCAACTTCAATAAAATCAGCTTGGTAAATAATGCCCAATTGTTCAAAGTGAACAAAACTTTGTCGTTTTGCATGACTGCTCTCTAAAACGTAAAAACGCTCACCGTTAACAAGTTGTCCATGCACTAATGGCTGAAACCGAAAGTCGGAAACAATATTTGCAAATTCTGGGTTAGCCTTAATAGCTTGAATCGTATAGTTATCAGCTAAAATAGGGATCCCTCGCTTAACATAAGCTGGTAATCCAGCGGTATGATCACGATGGAAATGGGTAACGTAGACAGCTGAAATCGTCTTATTTGGGAATTGTTCGGTGATTAATTTGATGGTTTGTTCTGCAATAGCTGAGCTAATTGGCGCACCGAATACGGTTATTTTATCGCCATTAACTTTAAATAAAACATTTCGCCATCCAGCTTCTGTTGCCACTAAATAAAGGTTTGGCGCAATCAGTTTTGAACTAAGTTTATCATCTCCTTCTGGAATGATAGGACCAAATGAATCTGGTATTTCAAATCTATTAGGATCTATCTCCGTTAACTTATGTAATTGATCTATACGATGGATAAAACTAGGTTGGGTTGAGTTATCAAAATACTTAAGAATAGAACGAGCGAAAGTAATGCCATTTGTACTTTGATAGTCTCCATAGACGTACAAGCGCTGCTGAGACTTCTTGTTGATAGACACTAAGCGTAATGGTTCTTCGGCAAAAGTATATTCGACCTCCCCATCAATTGAACTGTTATGTGTTATTAAAGTATGTTTATTTTCTGCATCAATGCTTATGCTAAGTGTGTCTAGGGTTGTCTCTTCACTGAGCAAAGGAGTTACTGCCAGAAAGTCTACATTTAAAAAAATGTGACCTTTAATATCTTCAAAGCTATTCATACTTTGTTGGATAATTCGTTTGCCTAGCGCCAATCCATTTCTGTCATAAAACATACTGTGTTTATCATTCTGGAATTGAATGCGGTCAAAAGTTCTCCCCCCCGAAAAATGGTGTATATCATTTTCAAAAAATTGCTTTTTTACTAGATCTATCTCAACCATCCTAATCGCAATATAGCGTTCGGGCGCTTCGTAGTCCCATGACTGGTAGGGAGAGTTTCCACCTAAGTAATGATAGTTAAGTGCAAATGTTTCAAGCTGAGGAGATTGAGCATAATGGATTTTAAGTTCAGTAATAAAGTCGTTTAGTTCCTTTGCCGATGCTACAGGGACAAAACTAACTAATGCACAAATAATGGTAAGTAAAAATGAATGTAAAATTAGAGTTGGTTTCATACTGGTGTCCTTAGGTTAGTTCCTAAAGCAACCATATGATGATTATTTGGCTAAGGTCTTATCGTAAATCTATTATCAAAAAATAATAGATTTACGATAGAAATGCTGAGAAATATTTAAGCTCGATCAACAACAAAGCTAATAGCTTGTTCAATATGCTCTAACTTCTGTTGTAGCATAAACAACCTATCAACTCCTAAAGCAACGCCAGCGCAATCAGGTAAGCCATGGGCTAACCCTGCTAAGAAATTTTTATCTATTGGTTTTTCAGCTAATCCTAATAATGACCTAAGTTCATTATCTTGTTCAAAACGCTTAGCTTGCTCTTCACTATCTTGCAGTTCATAAAATCCGTTTGCTAACTCAACGCCTCTAAAATAAAGCTCAAATCTATGTGCTACTCTTGGATCTTGCTTATTAATCTTTGCTAACGATGCCTGTGAAGCTGGGAAGTCATAAATAAAACAAGGTGTCGTATCATCACCTAAGTTAGGCTCGACATACATACTGAATAGCCATTGAAGCAAAGTATCTCTCTCAGTTTCTTCTATTAACCATTGGTCATTAGAGAAAGTAAGTACCAACTCTTTTATTTCCTCGAACGAACTATCTAGCGGGTCTATGTTTAATTCATCAACAAAAGCTTGTTGATAGCTAAGTCTTATTGCAGCTTGTGTTGAAAGAACACTTTGCATTAGCTCGTCAACTTCATCCATCAAAGCCCTGTCGTCGAAGCCAACTCTATACCATTCCAGCATAGTGAACTCAGGATTATGAAAGCGTCCTGCAGCCTCATTGCGAAATGCCTTACAAATCTGATAAATCGAACCTATACCAGCGCAGAGCAGCCGCTTCATTGCAAATTCAGGCGAAGTTTGTAAATACAAAGAGTGGTTTTGACCTGAATGATGATGAGGAAAATGAGTGTCAAAAGCATCTAGATGAACATCAGTCACAGTCCCATTACTCAACAAAGGCGTTTCAACTTCCAGCACTTCACGTGTTGCAAAAAACTGTCGAATGTCAGCTAACAACTTAGCCCTAGCTTGCAGCATTTTGATATCTGCACTTGGTTGCCAATTCATTGTTTTTAACTCCAAAATGCAAAAAGGCCTTAACAAGTTAAGGCCTTTGCAAACTTTGATAACGCAATAATTATTTTTGTGCGCGACCCACGTACTCACCTGTACGAGTATCAACTTTAACCACTTCGCCGATTTGTACGAATAAAGGAACGCGTACAACAGCACCAGTAGTTAATGTTGCAGGTTTACCACCGGTACCAGCAGTATCACCTTTCAGACCAGGATCTGTTTCAGTGATCTCTAACTCAACAAAGTTAGGTGGCATCACAGCAATTGGAGAACCATTCCAAAGAGTCAAAGTACAAACATCATTTTCAACTAACCATTTTACTGTATCGCCTACTGCTTTTTCATCAGCAGAGATTTGCTCGAACGTATTGTTATCCATGAAGTGCCAAAACTCACCATCGTTATATAGGTAAGCTAGTTCCACATCCATTACATCAGCGCCTTCAACAGACTCACCTGATTTAAATGTTTTTTCTAGAACTTTACCACTTACTAACTTACGGATTTTAACGCGGTTAAAAGCTTGACCTTTACCCGGTTTAACAATTTCGTTCTCTAAAATGTTGCAAGGCTCGCCATCTATCATTAACTTAAGGCCAGCTTTGAATTGGTTGGTGCTAAATGATGCCATTTCGCCCTCTGATTTCTAATATAAATATAAGTAGAACGAATGATACAACAAGCAAGTCTATCTGTTGAGTCCCAATGGCAAAAAGAATTGAAACAAAGCTTCACTAGACCTGAAGAGCTATTGAATTACTTGGGATTAAACCCGGAACATTTCGCTGAAGATAGTAAGGCTCGCACTCTGTTTAATATGCGAGTGCCAAAACACTTTGTTGATTTGATGGCAAAAGAAGACCCAAGGGACCCACTGCTACTGCAAGTTTTGCCTAGTAAAAACGAGTTTTTAGAAGTACCTGAGTTTGTCTCAGATCCATTAGTCGAACACGAAGCGAAAAAGCCAGGCTTACTGCACAAATATAAATCTCGGGTTTTGCTTATGTTCAAAACAGGTTGCGCTGTAAATTGTCGTTATTGCTTCCGCAGACATTTCCCATATGCAGATAATGCAGTTAATAAGAGCAAGCTAGTAGAAGCCTTAGAGTATATAGCTAGCCAGCCTGAAATTAATGAAGTGATTTTGAGCGGTGGCGATCCTTTAATGGCCGACGATAAAACAATACTTTGGTTTGTCCGTGAATGTGAAAAGTTACCTCAGCTAAAAAGGCTAAGAATACACACTCGTTTACCCGTGGTTTTGCCTACTCGTTTAACAGAAGAATTAAAGCAAACAATGGCCACCAGCAAACTGAAAACCATTATGGTTCTGCACGTGAATCATGCTAATGAGATAAGTGAAGAATTAAGCTTTGCTTGCCAGAGTTTGAAACTGGCAGGTATAACATTACTGAATCAAGCGGTCATGCTAAAAGATGTAAATGATAGTGTGGAAGCACAGGTTGAATTAGCTGAAGCTTTATTCGAAAGTGATATCTTGCCTTATTACTTGCATCTGTTCGACAAAGTAAAAGGGGCAAGCCATTTTTATATAAGCGATCAACAGGCTAAGCAAATCTACTCAGAAATGCTCGCCCGCCTACCGGGGTTTTTGGTACCCAAGTTAGTCAGGGAGATAGGTGGAGAAACAAGCAAAACGCCTGTTCTCCCCTAGCTGTGACTTAGGTTTACACACTAATATTAATGTGCGCACCAATCACACTACCAGTGCTACCCACAGGATTCGAAGCGCCCGATTGCACCTGAGCAGTAGAAGCTAATAACGTCAAAGCCGCTTGGCCTTCAAGTTCTTGTGCTCCCTTTGCCAGATTAGCAGCCAGTGCTTCACCTCCACTCATCGCACCCGATGTAGGAAGGCCTGGACCATTTGGTGAAACTTGCATAGCAATTACTCCAAAGTGTGCGTTTGAATTAGAGTATTTTTACTTTTTGTACATATACAGAGCATACGGACTCAAGTTAAAATACTCCTAATTTATATCGTCAAACCTCTTGAGATCTTAAGTGGAAAATTTAATAAATAGTTTAGAAGACAACTTAAAAGAGCTATATAGAAAAGCTGTTGATGCAGATAACTTAATTAATGAATTGAAAAAACAAGGACATGGAAAATTTACAGCTATTTTTCCTGAACAAAATTTGTTTGAAATAAATGCAAATAAATTTATGCCTTACCTAGAGCATACAGCTGAACAAATCTTAAAGTTGAAAGAAAGTGAAGGTTCTGCTGAACAAAATCAAGCTGAAATAGAATTAATTGTGAAAAAGTTACACCTACTTCACACTACTTTAGCTGACTTTAAAGCTGCGTTGAAATAACAATAACGCTTAGGTTGAAGAAACTGTCAGATTTAACTTAGTCTAAATCTGACAGTTACAGCTATATTAAGCTGGATAGGCTTGTTTCAGGCCTTTATAGACAAGCTCTTTGAACTCAGAACTGTTTGCATCTGTTGACTTCAATACTTCCATCAACACTTCATTGTCTTCTTTACCATTCCATACTTTAATGTATTCACCTGTTTTATAACCGTGATCTTGACGGAAAAAGTTTAATACATTTTTACCAACATAATGGCGGAATAACTCATCAAAACTTAATTCTGTTTGTTGCATCAATCCAGCGAATGTTTTCACATCAAAATTCTTTGTTGCTAGCGTATTCGCTACCATAACCTCGATAGTTTCAGCAAAACTCGCTTGAGTTTCTGCAGTTTGTAACTCTTGCTCTATATCTTGAGCAATACCTGCAACATCTTGACCTGACACTAACCTTGCACTCAAACCGAAGTGGAAAATATCGATTAATTCTAAGTGTACTTGTTCAATATCTGGCTTTTGGTGCTTCCACCATTTCCAACCATAGTGATCTAGCATTTCTGCTAACTCAACCCAAATAGCTCTGTGCCATTCAAAGCCTTGCTCACGCCACTGTGGGTGAACCTTAGTGTTCATATCATCTTGCATTTGCAACATGGTCAGTAATTGTTGTTTCATGATCTATCTCTTGAAGGATTTGGTGCAGATAGTAACAGACAGAGGTAAGTTGGAAAATAAATAAAGCGAACCAAATTACTCTGATTCGCTTTGCTATATCAAATGAGCTATCACACTTGCTTAATTTAAGACATGACGGCTGTTTTACGTTTATCTAACTGAGCTAACATAGCTTTAATATCTTTATAAAACCAATCGCTAATTAGGTGTTTTTCATATTTTAATGTACTACCGCTTCTATTTGATAAGCGATCCATAAACGCCATGTCTCTGAGTGTCACTGCTTCTGATTTTACTACATTGCCGTTTTCTAGCAGTTCATATTCAAATTCAATCACAGGCCAGTGAATGGGCTTAATGTATCTAATTTCTTGGTTCATACCTACGTTAAAAGTAACGTCACCAGCCAGATTCAAATCCAAAACCTTAATGCGTAAACTTAACTCGTCCGGTAATACTTTTTGCGCTTCTTTTTCGAAGTGCTGCTCTAGTTGCTTAAATACTTTCGCTCTATACCTTTCTTTACCACCATTGACTGGCTTAACATCGGTATAGCTGTTAGGTTCAAACCAATTTACTTTCACTTTCTCAGCTAACGCTGATGATGGTGCAAGCAACATACTCACAAGGACTGCCGATATAATCATTGTCGTTTTCATAATGAATCCTTTTCGAGAAGTTAAACTTTTATAAAAATCGCTCAATTCGCTAAAAAGTAGCTGAATTAAGCCATTGATTTTTATAACCTGTATAAAAACTAATTACCACTATTTCCATTAGAGTACGCCATTGCTAAAAAATTCCCTTGTTCCACAACTTCATCCAAACGTTTGGTTATTAATGTTTGCCCAAGGTTTGATTGGCTCCATAGGTCCTGTCATTGTTTTTGTTGGTGGCTTTATTGGTTTGCAGCTTGCTCCAACACAAGCTCTTGCTACTTTACCTGTGGCTTGCATGATCCTTGGCATCGCCTTCTTTATGCTTCCAGCCATTAAAGTGCTAACGATTTTAGGTAGAAAGAGAGGTTTTTTACTAGCTGTGTCCTTAGGAATAATCAATGCTTTGTTCTCAAGTTACGCTATCTACCAACAATCCTTTTGGCTCTTTTGTATCTCTATCAGTTTATTTGGTTTTACCTTAGCAACCGTTCAGCAATTTAGATTTGCAGCTATGGAATCGGTTGCTGATGACAAAGGAGGCAGTGCAGTTTCAATCTTACTTCTCGCTGGATTGTTAGCTGCTTTTATAGGGCCAGAAATAGCATACCAAGGCAAAGACTGGTTAGCTTATGAGTTTGCAGGTTCGTTCCTAGGTGTAGCAGTATTACTCACTATATCTATTATTTTTCTTGTTTTTTATCAACAAATTGATAAACACCAAAGTCAGGAACATGAAACCACCAGAACGTTAAAACAAATAATAAAACAGCCAGTGTTTAAGGCTTCTATTATTTCAGCGACTGTAGGTTTTAGTGTAATGAGCTTTATCATGACTGCCACACCTATCAGTATGCACTCTCACAGCGGCTTTAATATCGCGGATACTAAGTGGGTGATCCAAAGTCATATCATTGCAATGTATTTACCTTCATTCTTTACTGGTGCTCTTATTAAGCGCTTCGGCCAAGCAACTATCTTGTACGCTGGCATTGCTGCATTGTTAACCTGCATTATTGTCGGCTTTGCCGGTCAACATTATGTGCATTATTGGGGTGCATTAGTACTTTTAGGCATAGGTTGGAACTTTATGTTCATTACTGCAACAGCGCTTTTGCCGTTAAGCTACTCTTCTTCTGAGAAATATAAAGTGCAAGGGTTTAATGATTTAGTCATGTTCAGTTGCCAAGCCGTAGCATCACTTTCTGCGGGTTGGGTGATCACAAGTTTTGGTTGGCAAGCCATGTTAAGTATGTGTTTACCTCTACTGGCTTTATCTGGATTATTTATCTGGCTCTGGCAAAAAAATAATAACAATAAGGAATAAATTTATGGATTGGTTGGCAAGTGCGACCTCCGCTTTTTCTAGTTTCGTTTGGGGTATGCCCATGATCACTTTGCTTGTTGGCGGTGGTTTATTTTTTACCTTTTATTCAAAACTAAAACCTTTTCGATACATAGGACATGGTTTAGCGCTACTAACTGGTAAATACGACAAAGACTCAGAAAAGGGTCAATTAACTCATGCTCAAGCTTTATCTGCTGCTTTGGCTGGCACTGTGGGGATGGGAAACATTGCAGGTGTAGCATTAGCAATAACAGCTGGCGGACCTGGTGCGGTATTTTGGATGTGGCTAACCGCATTACTGGGAGTTTCTACCAAATTCTTTACTTGCTCCTTGGGTGTTATGTTCCGTAAAACAGATGACAAAGGTGAAGTTCATGGCGGTCCTATGTTTGTTATCACAGAGGGACTAGGCAAAAAGTGGAAGCCACTAGCGATATTGTTTGCTTTTGCAGGTTTATGGGGAACTATTCCATCCTTCCAAGCCAATCAACTTACCGCTGCGTTTCGTGAGGAGTTAGTACCTGATGCTTGGGTATCTTCAGCTTTTATGTTTAATTCCATTATGGCGGTTATCATTACTGTTGTCGTGGCAGGCGTTATCCTTGGCGGTTTACAACGTGTTGCCTACGTGACTATTCGCTTAGTCCCAACCATGGCAATTTTATACCTACTTATGACATTTGCAGTTTTGTTCAACCACCTTGGTGAGTTACCTGCATTGTTTGGTTCTATTTTTACCGAAGCATTCAATCCACAAGCTGTTTCTGGCGGTTTGTTGGGTGTGATCATTATTGGTGTATCAAGAGGTGTTTTTTCCAATGAAGCAGGGATTGGTACTGAAGTTTTAGCTCACGGTGCCGTTAAAACTAATGAGCCTATTAGAGAAGGCTTAGTTGGCATGCTTGGACCAATCGTCGATACCTTGATTGTATGTACTTGCACAGCACTTGTTATTTTAGCTTCTGGCATGTGGCAAGACGTTGAGGGAGTCAAAGGTGTAGAGTTAACCATGCAAGTTTTTGGTCAAGAGTTAGGATTGGTTGGCCAAATTTTACTGGCTGTGCAAATCCTATTTCTAGCAGCAAGTACTATGTTTACGTATTGGTACTATGGTGAAAAATGCTTTGTATATTTGCTTGGTGAGCAAAAAAGAAAGTACTACAAGGTGTTTTACCTAGCGACCATAGTGATAGGTTGTATTGCTACTTTGGATATAGTGTTTAACTTTATGATTGGCATGTATGGCTTGATGGCAATTCCAACTATGTTGTCGGCTTTCTTATTGGCTCCTAAAGTTAAATCAGCAGCAAGTGTTTATTTTGCGAAACTGTAAGGGCACTAATAATGAATAGCGTAAGTAAGTACGCTTTGTATTTGGCTATTTTATTAACAGCTGGGCTGTTTATTATGTACCAATGGCGAGGCTACTTATTTGAGCCTCCTCTAGCAGAAATCAAAGAGTATTCTCAATGTGAGAAGGTTTACGTTGGTAAAAATCCCTGGGCTTGTCAGCCTGGGGACCTGATTTATGTTGACGCAGAAGTTGCAGACAAGTACTGCACTGAAGATGTTTTTTCGCGGACCAAGGACGCGGTGTATTGCATTTACAATGGTCATAGGGACGATAGAGAGCGAACTATGCCTGTGTTCCAAAAACGATTTAAAGATATAAAAGGCTAAAGCTCACTCCACCGGAGTACATAGTTAAACTATCGGAAGCATCATTTCACGACCAAAAACTCCGCTAAATTTTTTGCAGTAGTTTAAGCAATTTCAGTTTCCAGCCCGAGTATGGCGCATAACGAATTGGAGCATCTGCGATAAAACTTCTATGCATAATAGGTTTGAGATGACTGAAGGTATCGAATCCCCACTTACCGTGATAAGAGCCCATACCTGAATTTCCTACCCCACCAAATGGTAATCTGTGATTAACCATAAAAATAACAGCATCGTTGACACATTGAGTCCCTGCGCTTGTTTGTTCTGTTACTTGGTTTACAACAGCATCATCATTAGTAAACAAGTATAAGGCCAATGGCTTTTCACGTTCGTTAATGAAGGTTATAGCATTATCAATAGATTCGACTTCAATAATAGGCAAAATAGGTCCGAAAATTTCATCACGCATTACCCTGCTATCTAGTTCAGGGTTTAATAAAATGGTTGGAGCAATGTACTTCTGTGCCTGCTCGGATTGTCCACCAACAACTAAATTATCTTGCTGCCCATCTAAATAACTAACCAAACGTTCAAAATGTCGTTCGTTGACGATACGGCCGTAATCTTTAGATAACTTAGGGTCTCTGCCATATTGCTTTATCAACGATTCTTTTATTGCTTCGATTAAAGGCTCTCTTTGGGTTGGTGTAACTAGAATGTAGTCTGGAGCAATACAAGTTTGTCCTGCATTAATAAATTTGCCCCATACAATTCTATCTGCAGTAACTTTTAAGTTGGTATTGTCATCAACAATACAAGGACTTTTACCACCAAGTTCCAAACAAACTGGCGTTAAGTGTTCACTAGCAGCCCGCATGACAATCTTGCCCACGGTTTCACTGCCTGTATACATGATATGGTCAAATCGTTGCTGCAACAGTTCCGTTGTTTCAGTTACTCCGCCTTCATATACAGCAATAGCCGTTTTATCCATATACTTAGGGATTAACTCAGCTAATAGCTTAGAAGTGGCCTCAGCTAATTCAGAAGGCTTCAGAACTACACAATTGCCAGCTGCAATAGAAGCAACCATAGGACTAAGAACGAGTTGAACTGGGTAATTCCAAGCTCCCATAATGAGCGATACGCCATACGGCTCAGGTCTTAATTTACTTTGACCAGGTTGTGCCAAGACTGGAGTAGCGACAATTTTGGTTTTACTCCATTTCTTTACATTCTTAATAAATAAATCGATGTCATGAAGGACATATGAATATTCGGAAACATAAGACTCAAACTGACATTTACCTAAGTCCTGTTCCAAGGCCTTATAAATAGCCGTTTCATTTTCCTGCAGTAACCTTTTTAAACTTAATAGCTGCTCTTTACGCCAATTAAGTGACTTGGTTTTTCCTGAAGCAAACGTTTGTTTAAGTTCCTGCAAAAACTCCATCTTTGACCCCGAATATTTGTTGTTATTATGTGCGAAGTAAGCAAGATAGCTTTATTCGCTATGTTTGGCAACTTGGGCAAAAAACGGTAGCCCGCTGCCCTATTTTCACCTCTTTTAGTACTGAGTCACATTTCACACAATCTTCTCCCGCTCTACCATACACCAATAATTCTTGGGCAAAATATCCTGGATTCCCGTCAGTTTGGGTGAAATCTTTCAGCGTAGTACCACCTTGCTCGATAGCGAACGCTAATGTATTCTTTATTTCTTCAGTAAGAATTTGGTATCTCTTTTTCGATATTTTTCCCGCTGGGCGTCTAGGATCGATTCCGGCTTTAAATAAGCTTTCATTTGCGTAAATGTTGCCAACTCCAACTACGATATGATTGTCCATAATGAAATTTTTGACTTTTGTTACCTTGCCTCTTGAAGCTTCAAACAAAAGATCTGAGTGGAAATCATCAGTTAATGGCTCTGGCCCAAGCTTAGTCAGTAATTCGTGCTCTGTGCCTACCTCTTGCCACAGAAAAGCACCAAATCGTCTTGGGTCATTCAATCTCAAGACATGGCTGTCTTCAAACTCAATATCAACATGGTCATGTTTCTCTACAGGTACTGAATTATCAATGAACCTCAAAGAACCAGACATACCCAAGTGCAAAATAGCGCTACCTTCACTACTTTCTAGTAGTAAATACTTAGCCCTTCTGGCAACTTTGTGAACCGGTTCACCTACCAGCTTTTGCACTTCAGCAGGAACTTGCCATCTTAAGTTCGGATTGCGAACAGTAACCTTAGTTACTCTTTTTCCTTCAATATGCGGAGAAATGCCTAATCGGCTGACTTCAACCTCTGGTAATTCAGGCATTATTTCACCTCTTGTATTAAGTTAGACGGGACGAGCGATAATAGTTCGTTTAGTGAACCTAACTGCCATGAGTTATCTATTTTGTTGTGGAAATAAACTAAACCAGACTCTGGTTCAATATGAATAAGGAAAATAAGCTGAGAATCTACACCTATTGCATTTACTAGCACAGGCAAAGAATATGAATTAGCCGACAATTCTGGTTCAGACGTTAACACTTCAAACATTAAACCTTGCCAGTTACTTACTAACTCTTGCGCATTAACAGCTGGTAATTCTAATGAAGACTGGACTCGCCAATTTGCACCAATTCGCTCTAATTTCACGCCACTGTAGTCAATAACTTGAATAATCGCTTGTTCAGCAACTAACGAAGCCCTCCGAGTATCACTATCCCCTTCAATAAGTTTCTGGTGGGTAGTATTGAATAAAACAATCATAAACAAAGAGGCAAAAATCAGAACATTGTTCCAGCCTCGACTAGATAAGCGCATAGATTTACATTGGCAAGGTTATATTACTACTAAGCCTATCAAGATATCAGTTAAAAATTAAGGTAAAGAGAATGCTAGTTTATTAAATTAGCCATTCTGTGCTGATTTTGAGGCATAAAAAAACCCAGCGCTTGGCTGGGTTTTTACAAACTTTTGCAAAAGTTTTGTTTGAACGAAGCTTACTTAATTTTAGCTTCTTTAAAGATCACGTGCTTACGGATCTTAGGGTCAAACTTTTTAATTTCCATTTTTTCAGGCATGTTCTTTTTATTTTTATCTGTAGTGTAAAAATAACCAGTACCAGCCGTTGAAACTAAACGAATTTTATCACGCATGATTTAGTTCCTTAAACTTTTTGACCAGCTGCACGCATATCTGCAAGCACTGTATCAATACCTTTCTTATCGATGATACGCATACCTTTAGTAGATAAGCGTAATTTAACGAAGCGGTTCTCGCTCTCAACCCAAAAACGGTGAGTTTGTAGGTTTGGCAAGAAACGACGTCTCGTTGCGTTACGAGCGTGTGAACGGTTGTTACCTACCGTTGGACGCTTACCTGTAACTTGGCAAACTCTTGACATGTCAATTTACTCCAAAACAATAATTCTTAAAGCCATTTCAAATTAGCCTGGAAGACTAATTCTGGCCCGGGCTCTCGAAAGGGCGCAATTTATACAGTTTTTAAGCCTGAAGATCAAGCTAAAATCCAATTAAGATCGCAATTAGCTCAATTTATAAGCTAATTCTTGTCATTACCCGTACTTCTTACTACTTCGATGATTTCTGTCGTCGAAATTGAAGGCGTTCTTTCGAAGTAATGAACTCGGCAAATATCGCTAAAATGATCGAATTTTCCAGCCCAATCATCACCCATCACTAAAACATCAGCATCGAACATTCTGATATACTGTTCTTTCAATTCTAACGACTCTTCAACAAATACCGAATCTACACATTTGAGTGACTCAACTATGTGTAAACGATCGGCTTGAGAATATATTGGGTAACGATTTTTCTTAGCAAAATTCAGTTCATCAGATGACACCCCTACAATTAGATAGTCACCCAATGACTTGGCTCTTTCTAATATCTTTACATGCCCCGCATGGAATACATCGAAAGTGCCGAAAGTAATAACTTTTTTCATACTAACCAGTTAGTTTGTCTAAAACTTCTCTTAATTTAGTGCTGGAGGTATGAGTCGTATATGGGAAATAACAGATCTCTACACCTACTTCAGCAAAATCCTTTTCTATTTGATTCCATTTATCGGTGCCTTTCCAATCATCACCAACAAACATTTTATCAAACTTAAGGTTATTCCAAGCTTCCATTTTGTCATAGTTTACCTGAGGTACAACTTCATCAACAAACTTAATAGCCTCTACAATTTCTAATCTTTCTTGAAATGGAATAACCGGCTTTTTGTTTTTAGCTGACATTGATAACTCATCACTAGTTACCCCAACAATAAGGTAGTCGCACTCCAGCTTAGCGCGCTTCAATACATTCAAGTGTCCAATATGAAACAAGTCATAAACACCGGTTGTATATCCGATTTTCTTCATTTTAAATCCTAATTGCTTATCAAGGCTATTTATCTTTTCTATATCTGATTAGAAAAAATAATTAACCTCTAGTTACTATTGTACTGCTCTAAATAAGAGACAATTCGACGACTAGCCTGACCATCTAGCTTCCCGGCCAATCGTTGAGCAAATTCCAATCTAACTTTTTGCAATAATTCAGGCTGCGCTATCTGTTCTTCAACAGTGCGCTTCAAATGCGAGTATTTTTTCACATGTACGGCAATGTCTGCAAACTCACCGTAATCTTTATCCATTCTTCGTTTAAATCTGTAAGAAAAAGGTCCTTTATAACTCCAGCGCAATTTCAAGAAATCACACCAAACTACTGGCTTATCTAATACAGCAAATTCAAATAAGGCAGACGAAGCATCACTAATTAGCAGGTCCGCTGTAGCCAAAAACGGTACTAGATTATAGTCTTGTACTTGAGCTAAATAAACATTTTCGAATTGGGCCCAGTGCTCTAACAGTTGTTGCTGCTTTATATATCTCTTTTTACTCAAAGAAAAATAGTGAGGCTTAATTAAAATATTATAGTCTTTAAAAGACTCAGGCCAATTCTTCGGAAAACATTCAATGCTAGAAGGATAAAACGTTGGGGCGTATAAAATTGTTTTTTTGTTTTCATCAAGACCTAAAGCTGACAAGTCAAATTTAGCAACAGAACCGTTGATAATAGGATCTAATTTACTAAACCCCACATCGACAAACGTATCATTTGGATACATTTGATGAAATCTTTTCAGTCTTTCTTGTCCCTCAACAAAGCGAACTGTCATAGGAGTATCAGACTTAGTATAGTAACTCGCCTTAGGTCCTATGCCATGGCCTAACTGTACAGATTTAGACACCTTATGAAGACGATCTAGATAACAGAATGAATTAGCAAAAAATACCCAATCTGGTACCACATCTTCGTAATGGCGGATGGCTTCTTTATCACAAGAAACCCATATCGCTTTGATCTTACAATTCTTGATGATCCGGTTGATTATTTCATCATGAACCCCATGATAAAATACAAACTCGCAATTATGCCCTCTAGATGTTAATTCATGGAAGATAGGCATATATTGCGGAAGATAGTAGAGGTTTAAAGTATCAAAAACGATTTTCATAAAATAACAACGACTTATTTAGTTAATTTGATAATAAAACAGAAGTAAGTACCATTAAATACAATTGTTAATCGAACTCACAATATTTATTATTCAGTATTTGTTTTCCGTGAACTTGAGCTAACCCAATGCGATTTTTGTTATTCATCTCTCAAAACTATTCTTTTGAAATACTACGACCTATTCAAACTTTAGCTCATCAAAGAGGCGACGAAATACTTTGGTGTATTTTTGGCAACGAAGTAAATACTCATTTATTCACCAAAGATGAAAAATTCACAACAGATTTAGCCGAAGCTATAAAATTTAATCCCAATGCAACATTTGTTCCCGGAAATATAGTACCTAGAGTAATCCCAGGCATTAAAGTTCAATTGTTCCATGGTTTTGAGTGGAAAAAGAAAGGACACTTCAGGATTAGAGACTGTTTTGACTTATATTGTACGCAAGGAAAGTTCTTTACCGATAAATTTAATGAATTAGCTCAAAAGCATAAACACTTCGATGTGGTAGAAACCGGTTGGCCGAAATTAGATCACTTGTTTCAAGCTAAACCTATTGCAAGAGCCAACCCTGAATTACCTTGTGTTATGTACGCTCCAACTTTTTCTCCGTCGATGACAAGTGCTCCAGAGCTAATTAACGAAATAGAAGCTCTTAGTAAAAAAGGGAATTATCAATGGTTAGTTAAGTTTCATCCTAAAATGGCAAAGGAATTAGTAGAGCAGTTTAAAGCGATTGAGCATGACAAATTGCAAATTGTAGAAACTGCGGAAGTAGCGTCTTTGTTGCAAACAGCTGATGTCCTAGTTTCTGATACTTCATCAATCATTACTGAGTTTATTCTTTTAAACAAGCCTGTTGTCACCTATAAAAATGTAGCACCAGAAGCGTGTTTAATTGATATTACAACACCTTCTGAGTTAGAGCAGTCGATTGAATTAGCGTTTTCACCAACACCAAGTCTCCTTGATGCAATTGCTCAACAAATAGATGCTATGCATCCTTACAAAGATGGAAAGTCAGCTCAAAGGGTTGTAGATGCGGCTGTTGAGATGATAAATCACGGCAAAAAGTCTAAACCTCTGCCATTGAATTTAATTAGAAATTTAAAAATGAGAAAGAAATTCGGTTATTGGCTACCTTAGCCAATAACCTTTAGAAGCTATTTGATAAACTTGCTGAGCTTAGGTTGGC
Source organism: Psychrosphaera sp. (assembly GCA_965221615.1). Taxonomy (GTDB): domain Bacteria; phylum Pseudomonadota; class Gammaproteobacteria; order Enterobacterales; family Alteromonadaceae; genus Psychrosphaera. The sequence goes on from OZ244904.1 coordinate 3,062,240, forward strand.
GTAAATTAAAATAAAGCATTTTTAGTTTATAGCTGAATACATACTTTAAGTTTCGCCAAATTCCAGTTCTAGTTTCTCGTCCCTTACCGCCAGAAATTTTAGTGATGACACTTTCAGACTGTTGTCTATCTTTTATTAACGGAGGAACTATAGCTAAAACATTAATATCTAGCTCCCAATAATGTTTTATGTCTACGTCTACTGGGCGACTGAAGCGCTTTGTATTGTTAAGTAATTTCTTCGCACCTTGTAAGGAAACGGCTTGTGCCAAAGTGTTAATTGGAACTTTGCGGTAATAAACCAAATCATGTTCATTAGTAATGGTTTCACGCTTTGAAATACCTAAGTTTTTGCACGAAAAAGCAAGGCGAATAAAGTCCCAATTCACTAGCTTGGGCATGATCGATTTGAATTCGTTAAAAGCTTCATCAAGAATAAAGTCATCTTCTAAAATTAAAGCGTAATCTAATTCTTCATCTACAATTTTTTGCCAGCACTTTATGTGACTAAGATAACAACCTACTTCACCTGAGCTTAATGGCTTTTTATATTTTCGAGTATTTCCAACTTCATCATAACAACGCTCAATATCTTGCTCAGATAGATCTTTGCCATAAACAGCAGATACTCTTTCAAACTCTACATTTAGTTTTTCAAACTCTTTTTTACACAGTGCTAATCTATCTTCACTAGTATCTAAGTTGATCAAAAAGACTTTGAATTTCATTACGTTTGTTACCTTTATCTAGCCAAAAGCTCACTTTCAGCTTTGTTATAGTGCGCCATTATTTTTTATTAACAACGAGATCACAAGTTCAATGTGACCAACCGGCCTGATTTCTGCGACATTTTACATATTGATACGACTTGATGATGGCTAATTAGACAAAAATTTGAGACCCTAGCAGCCTCAAACATTAGATTGTTAATCATTTAAGCGATTTTTATATGAAATATTTTGTTGCATTACTTTTACTGACTTCTAGTTTTTCACATGCTGATGTATGGCTAGAGTCTTCTAATCGTATGGCTAAGAATGACCTGCAGTTTTTATCTTCAAGAGAGATCATTAAAACACCTATCACCACTTTTCCTATCCCTTGGAGCGCAATTTTACCTCAGTTAAAAACAACTAAAAGGTTAACCTTAACTGAACAAGCTGCTATTAATCGCTTGCTCAACGAATACAATAAGTCTTTACAGACACAGGTATCTGTTCGAGTTGCAACAGATGAATACTCTTTACCAGCACAATCTGGGCGACAATCAAATGATACAAGTCTAAGCGTTAGTACTAGCTATGACGGAGATAAGATAAAAGCAAAAATTGATGCTGATGTAGCCAACAGTGAGTTTACAGGCAGTTATCTAGCATTAGAGCAAAGTGGGTGGTTATTTTATCTGAGTGCTTTAGATCAGTTTTGGGGGCCAGGTAATGACTCAAGTTTAATTTATTCTGACTATGCGCTAGCAGCTCCGACTCTTGGTTTGCAACGAGCTTCATTTAAGCGTTCTTCACTGCCTATCGTGAAATGGTTAGGTCCTTGGGGTTTTAAGGCTCAAATGGCTCAACTCGAATCAGATCGAGCAGTTCCAAACGCTTTATTGTGGTCAACTCGTTTTAACTTTAAACCTTTAAGGCATTTAGAAATAGGCTTGAGCCACGTAGCCCAGTGGGGTGGTGACGGCTATAGCAATGGTTTAGATGCTTTTGTTGATGTAATCACTGGTGAAGAATTTTGTGTTAACGGCGAATCAAGCTGCGATCATTCACTGCGCAGTAAATTTGGTAATCAGCTAGCGTCCATTGACTTCAACTTGCAATTTGAAATGTCTAATCTAGACATGAACTTTTATGGTCAACTGACCGGAGAAGACGCTCCTACAAGTGGTCTTCTTCCTGCCGATAGAGTTAACATGTTCGGTCTGAGTTCACATTTCTATACCAAGAGAGGTTTAGTGAAAGTTTACTTTGAAACCACAGATTCAAACCTATCTTGTAATTCAAACTCTGCGGTACAAAACTGCTTATATGAACATAGTGTTTATAACAGTGGATATCGTTATGAAGGCATTCCTATAGGTTCACAGTATGATAATGACTCTACTAGTCATGTTTTTGGTCTAACTCTTACCAATGCAGAACATTTTGTTGAAATGAAGCTGAAACATTTAACTTTAAATGAAGACAGTTCAAACGCAAACGTTAACAGCGAATTTGGTGGCCACTACCTAGTAGATGAAGAAACAAGAATAATATTGTTGGAATATTCACACCAATATAATTGGTCTGATAACCAACGAGTTTCTCTTGAATTACAGTCTAAGTTAGATGGCTCTTTAGAAGGCGAAGATGATCATATTCTAAACCTTTCATACCAGCACTACTTCTAATTAAAGGCCTATTAGCTTTGAGCAATTGGCTCTAATTGCTCAAAGCATCCCTCTCTCAGCTAAGCTCACCACCTCTTGATAACCGACGACAAAGTGATCCAAAGTTCTAACATCAATTAGAGCTAAAGCTTGTTTTAATCTTTTAGTCATTTGAATATCTGCCTGACTGGGTTCTGCCACACCAGAAGGATGGTTGTGTGCGAAAATAACCGCTGCACTCTTATTGGTAATAACAGAATCTATCACTACTCTTGGATATACTGCTGCGGAATCTATAGTGCCAGTAAACAGAACTTCTTGTTTCAACACTCTATGCTGGTTGTCTAAATGAATTAGCAGAAATTTTTCATAAGGCTCATTCTTCAATGTTTGATGTAAGTATTTTCTTACTACATCAGGTGAGTCGAGTACGTTCGTTTCCTTCATTGATTCAGCAAGATAGCGCTTGGATAACTCTAGAGCCGCTTGAAATTGAACGAATTTAGCAGCTCCCATGCCTCTGACCCGAGTGAACTGTTCAAAATTGGCTGAGAAAATGGCATTGAGTGAACCGAAATGTTCAAGTAAATATTCAGATAATCCTACCGCACTTTTCCCTTTCACACCGGTTCGTAAAAATATAGCGAGCAATTCTGTGTCAGATAAAGATTCGGCACCATATTGCAGTAATTTCTCTCTAGGTTGTTTTTCTGTCGACCATTGATGAATTGCCATATCCTCTCCTTGATGGTTTAGTTTTCTTCTGAAATGACAATATTTAATGGAGTCATTCGGCGAAAACCGTTATTGTATGCGTCCTTGTACAATTTGCGGTGAGTATCAATTATTACGCTTTGATATTTGCCTCAAGAAAACTATAGCAACGGATATCAAATTTACCAATTTTGGTTACAAGCATGAGTTCATTAGCAAACAAAAATATCTTACTGATCCTATCTGGCGGAATCGCCGCATATAAAATGCCAGAGTTTGTTAGACGTGCCAAAGAGCAAGGTGCGAATGTAAAGGTTGTAATGACCAAAGGAGCAAAAGCATTCATCACTCCTTTGACTATGCAGGCAGTAAGTGGAGAACCCGTAGCAGAAGATTTGCTCGACCCTAATGCAGAAGCTGCAATGGGTCATATAGAGTTTGCCAAATGGGCTGACTTAGTTTTAGTTTCCCCAGCGACTGCCAACATTATCGCTGAAATGGCAGCAGGCTTTGCTGGTGACTTAGCCACAACACTTTTACTGGCTACTCCAGCTCCTGTAGTTGTGTGCCCAGCGATGAATCAACAAATGTATGCTAATGCCGCAACACAAGACAACTTAGCTAAACTTAAACAAAGAAACATTCATGTTTGGGGACCAGCTAGCGGTGAACAAGCTTGTGGAGACATTGGCGCTGGACGTATGTTAGAACCAGCAGAAATCCTTGCTAACACAATTAGCTTCTTCGACACTCGAAAACAAACCTTAGCTGGCAAAACAATAACTATAACTGCGGGCCCAACAAGAGAAGCAATAGACCCTGTTCGATACATTTCTAACCACTCAAGTGGAAAAATGGGCTTTGCTATTGCCCAAGCCGCTGCTGATTTAGGTGCAACTGTAAATTTAGTCACTGGACCAGTAAATCTTGCAACACCGGATAATGCAACTCGACTGGATGTTGTTAGTGCTGAACAAATGCATCAAACCGCTTTAACCTGTGCCACCGAGTCAGACATATTTATTGCGTGCGCAGCTGTAGCTGATTATCGTCCACAAGCCGTGGCGGAACAAAAAATTAAAAAGTCGGCAGATGATATGACAATAACTATGGTGAAAAATCCTGACATAGTTGCCGACGTTGCTGCACTTTCAAAACAACGCCCTTTCGTCGTTGGCTTTGCTGCTGAAACACAAGATGTTGAGCACTATGCTAGAGACAAAATGAGTCGAAAGAAATTGAACATGATTTGTGCAAATGACGTATCTATTCAAGGTCAAGGCTTTAACTCAGAGCAAAATGCTCTTAAAGTATATTGGAAAAATGGTAGTAAGGACTTACCTCTTAATGATAAATTATCATTAGCTAGAGAATTACTCGAATTAGTTGTACAGCAAACGAAATAATCAAGATCACTGAGGAACACTATGCCTGCTGGAAAAAAAGGAAATCGTAAAGAACAGATCCTACAATGTTTGGCTGAAATGTTGGAGAGCCATTCTGGACAAAGAATAACTACCGCAAAACTCGCGGAAAAAGTTGGCGTTTCTGAAGCTGCTCTTTATCGCCACTTCCCTAGTAAGGCGAGAATGTATGAAGGTTTAATTGAATTTATCGAAAGCACTTTGCTCTCGCGCATCAACCTTATCTTAGAAAAAGATAAAACGACAGAAGGTCGTATTTATAACATTCTCAAGCTTATTTTAGGTTTTGCTGAAATGAATCGTGGTATCACAGCTATCTTGACTGGTGACGCTCTGATGGGCGAGCACGATAGATTAAGAGAAAGAGTTGCCGCATTATTCGAAAAGCTGGAAACTCAATTCAAGCAAGTGTTAAGAGAAAGAAAACTTAGAGAAGGAAAAAACTTCCCTATCGACGAGTCAGCTTTGGCTAATATGCTTCTTGCTTATACGGAAGGTAAGATGAACCAGTTTGTCCGTTCTGGCTTTAGTAGAAGTCCACTAGAGGATTTTGAAACTCAGTGGCAAGGCTGGAAGTTATTCTGGTAAAGCTTAAATAAAAAACTAAAAAGCCGGATTTGAAACATCCGGCTTTTTGTTATCTGAGGCACTTTGTTTTTTTAGAATAAACAGCACCTAATTATTGTCCTAATAACTGATTGCGGCCTGCTTTTTTAGCTGCATACAAGGCTTTATCAACTCTGTGAATAACGTCAGTTTGGAACTGATCTTGTTCCACAGCTTCTGATAAACCTACACTTACAGTAACTTGTACATCTAAGCCTTCTATTTTTAGATTAGCAACCGCTTCGCGAAATACTTCTAGTTTGCTATGAGCCTGTTTATAACTACCAACGTTCATAACGACTAGAAACTCTTCGCCACCATAACGTCCAATATCTTGCTCTTTCCCTAAAGTTTCTCTCGCGCAATTAGCTACTTCAGTTAGCACTTTATCGCCAACTACATGACCATAAATATCATTTACATTCTTGAAGCAATCCAAATCGAACAAAGCAAGATAAAGTGGTTCTCGCTCTTGTTTGAATGCTATAAAACGGTCAGACAATAAGCTCATAATTTTACGACGATTATACAACTTAGTTAAATCGTCTGTGGTGGCAAGTTTATCTAACTGTTCACTCAACTTACTATTCTTACGCAATAAAGCGGTGACAAATACAGTCACTATGATCGAAAAAATAGCGACCGTTAACAAAAAATTAGATTGTCGTTTTTGTTTATCTAAGGCGTTTTCTTTCAGTGTATTTTCTAGCTTAAGAACTTGGTTTTCTCTCGCTATGATAGTGTCACTCAAACGGGCAAATATACTCTTATCCACTTCTTCCAATTCTACTTGGTGAAGTTCACGCAGTGCGTTTATGTACATATTCTGTTGTTCAAACGCTAAGCGATAATCACCCAAAGCGAAATACAGTTGAGCTAATGTTTGTTTCGCATCTAAAAATATCCGGCGATTATCTATATTGTTGTAATTAGAGTACGCGTTTAGTTTTTCCAAACTCGCTCGAACCTTTTCGAATTGCTTAAGTTGCAAGTGAGCCTTGGCCAAGTCACCATAAATACGGATCAAGTTTCTGGTGTGTTGTTGCGTTACAAAAGCAGCTTCTGCAGTTGTAAGGGCAGCTATCGCTTTTTGCGGTTGTTGCAAGTTTAGATAAGCGCTACCAACTCCCATTTGGGCATAACCGACCCCAATTTCGTCATTAGAGCGTAGACTAAATAACTCTGAGTTTTTATATGCCGAAAGAGCCTGTTCATACTTTTTCGTCTTAATAAACAAGTCGGCCAAGTTAAAGTAAACCACGGACAATTGCTGCACATTATTCATTTGTTCAACATAGCCAACTGATTTTTTCATAGCTTCAATGGCTTTGTCTGGATGTCCTGTTTCGATATAAATTGAACACATTGTGTTGTACAAAGAGGCAAGTACTTGTGGTTTACTCACTAATTCAATTTTATCGTAGGCCAAAGCCATATCTTGCATAGCTTGCTCTACGTGGCTATAAGAAATCATCATATCCGCTTTAATGCTAAGCATTTCTACATACAATTCGGTATCTTGAGATGCTAATGCAGCTTCCACAGCGGACGATAGGTGGCGAATGGCACTTTCTTTTTGTTGTTTAAATGTATAGAAATAGCCAATCGCCATTTCTACATAGGCCAGTTCTTGATGAGTTAGTTCGTACTCAGATGCTTGCTGAGCGTAACTGAATGCCTTTTCATAATCAGAAAACTGCGCGTAGAGTCGAGCTAGCCAAACTTTTGGTTGATGCTGCTTAGGATACCGTTGGCTTAATTCCAAGGTAAGCTGCAACGCTTCATCAGGCTTCATTAAATGAAGCTTTTCTACTTTTTCTAGCGTTTCCAGCATAGTAGTTTGCTGAGAAAAAGCTAATGTAGAAAAAAGAGTGAGCAACAATAATGTGAATTGTCGTTGCAGACTCCGGATTGTTATTATTGTCACATCACACCCTATTGTGCTTACTTGCTTACCCGATAACCTGGAATGTTCTTAATATCCACACTATCTATCTGGCTTTTGTCTAAAAATTGATAAGCATATTGCATGTAAACTTGTTTATCTATAAAGATATTAAACAAATCTGGATCTATATGTTGATCTAGTGTCATAAAACCCATTATTTTTAAACATTCGCTTAATTTTTTAGCGGGCTTATATGGTCTATCCGCTGCTGTCAAAGCCTCAAAAATATCAGCTATAGCCATCATCCTAGCAGGTACAGACATTTGCTCTTTGCGAAGTCCATTAGGATATCCAGTTCCATCCATCTTTTCGTGGTGACCACCAGCGTATTCAGGAACTCTGCGCAAGTGTTTGGGGAAGGGTAACGATTGCAACATGTCTATAGTCACAACCATATGATTGTTAATAATTTCACGCTCTTCAGGCAGCAATGTTCCTTTTGCAATACTTAAATTAGCCACTTCATTACTGGTTAAAAGAGGCTGCAATTTGTTATCAATGACAACTTGATATTGCTGTGCCAGATCTGCCACTTTTTGTTGGTCAGCTTCATCCATAAACTCACCGCCAATGTTCGATGCTCGCAAAAATTCTCTTGCCTCAGTTAATATTTTTTTGTGCTCTGCAAGTTCCTGTTCCAACTGAGCTGTTGCTTGCCCTGACTTAAGCTTGTTGATAATGTCATTGTGGTATTTGTTCTCTAGCTGAGAGATAGCTAACTCAATACGACAATCTACAAGTTCGATTCGATCAAACACAGTCTCTAGCTTTCTCGACTTATCCATCACATATTCTGGTGTCGCGATTTTTCCACAATCATGCAACCAACCCGCTACCGATAACTCGTACTTTTCTTGGTCGTTCATTGTAAATTCAGCTAAAGGTCCTGCATCGGTGTCGCATACCGCTTCAGCTATCATCATAGTGAGCTCTGGTACTCTATTGCAGTGTCCGCCTGTATACGGTGACTTTTCATCAATTGCTCTTGCAATAAGACGAGTCAGAGCTTGAAACAAGGCTTCCATGTCATCAATTAGCTGTCTATTGGTTAACGCAACCGCAGCCATGGAACTCAGGGAACGAATGATTTGTTCAACATCTATGCTAAAGTCAATGATGCCATTTTCATCTTGAGCATTAATCAATTGCAGTACACCGATAAGTTCTTTCTCATGGTTTTTCATCGGTATAGTCAGTACAGACTTTGTTCTATAGCCTGTTTTTTCATCCATTTTTCTAGCTGCGCTCATGTCGTAATCGCCAGCTTCGTAGGCATCTGAAATGTTAATGACTTGATCTGTTGCAGCAGCATATGCAACAAGTGCGTTGTAATTAGGCTGACCACCGACGTACATATCGATTTCAGGAAATGGAATATCTTTACCAGAACTACCGCCCATATACATATTGAGCGTATCATTCATCAAGGTATCGAACTTCAATGTTTGGTTTTCAGTAATAGAATAAATTGTGCCTCCGTCAGCGTTAGCCAACTGTTTAGCACTCACTAAAATATGCTCTAGTAAAGTAGTAGTATCTTCTTCTGTAGAAAGCTCAGCACCAATATCTATAAGGTGCTGTAGAGCCGACTCGGTGAAATCACTGCTTATTGAGGGATCGACTGATGAATTCTTATTATTTGTCGCCATCACTAAATATTCCATTTAACTGGGTGCATAATGCATTCATTACTATTGTAAGACTAGAAATGTACCGTTTGTAATTCTTTTGCAAAAAAGATCCGAGTATCTAAATCCATCGAATCAATGCGTTCTTGCCATAAGTCGAGCTCTTGGTCTTTTCGATCAGGGTCATGACTATAGATTGCCAACCGTTTAACATGACTGCAATTGGCTAGATCAATAACTTCAGGAATTAATGAGTGGCCCCAGCCATGCTTGAGCGGCATATCTTGCTCTATATATTGACCATCATGTATGACTAAGTCGGCACCTAAAATAAACTCTTTCCACTCAAAAGGCGAAGTTGCAGCATTCGCTGGAGGACTGAGTTCATTATCAGTAACGTAAGCAACTCGCTTATTGCCAGATTCAATTAGATAAGCAGAGCCACCATTAGGATGGTTTATCTCTCTGCGAAATACTCGAAAGTGATTTATTAATATAGGCTGAGAACTCCAGTCTGGCTGGTGAAAACGAATGTTAGCTCTTAACTCATGTTCATCTAACGGAAAGTAACTGCCATTAATTTGCTCAATGATAGCTTTAGGCTGATCTGGCTCAGTAACACTCGGATAAATATGAATATTTCTCTCAGCTTGATAGGCAGGCTTAAAAAACGGAAAACCCTGAATATGATCATGGTGATTATGAGATAACAACAAGTGCACATCTTCAGATGACTTAACCATTTCATCACCTAGTACTCTAATCCCAGTACCAGAGTCTAAAACTAGTTTATCGCCGCCCGCCGATTCAATCAGTACGCAAGCGGTGTTACCGCCATACTTTAACGTGTCATAGCCAGGTGTAGGGCAAGAGCCTCTAGTGCCATAAAAGGTAACTTTCATCTTAAATTTTGTGCCTTAGCATAATTAGATAGTGATCACGATTCATGATCACCCTCCGTCATTAATTATATATGATGTGGCAAAATCGTCTTGGCTTTCGATAAATTTAATAACAAACACATCTTGTTTGTCATCTAGGCCGTTGCTATCTACTCTTGGGTAAGTGCCAGATACATAAACTCTGCCACTAGAGGTAACATTAATCGACGAGAACGAAATGCATTACACAAACTCGTGTATGAAGATGATACCCCTGTACAGTCTTTCCTAGCTTGAGGAACAAAGTATCCAGGTAAACTAAATTGGCCAAAGGTGTCGTTTGCAGCCCCCGTTAACGCATCAAATTTACCAACAAAGGCATATCCTCCTTCACCAAACCCAGCAAAACCAGCAATCCAAAGTTGACTACCAAAAATCTGCATATCTTCGACTAATGCTTCACCTGTTAGCCCACTCGAAGACAAAGGAGCTAAATGAACTCTGATATTACCTAAAGCTAAAGTTTCGGAGTACTGTGCTTCATATGCATCATTAAAGCTGGTATCAACACTATATTCCAAGCTGCCATTAGGTTCATATCTAAATAGATGATCAGCAGGTCCAGCTTCGTCACTAGCAGTAACAACCAGACTATCGTCTGAAGCTATTTCAAGATGGGTAAATGTAGTGTGATCAGTGCCTGCACTCATGTCTAAAATAATCGCGCCGTCACTATCAAAAATATCCGCATCAAAGGCTGTATTTATTTCAAGATCTCCTACAGTTCCTTCCAAACCAATAATATTGTCTGTCGGGTTAGCATCATTATCTAGCTCTAACTTGAGTAAAAACGCATTATTAACCGTGCCGTTATCTGCATTACCAGCTAATACAATAGAGCCATCAGATAACAGTTCGGCATCAAAAACCTGATTAGACTTATTGTTATTCATAACATCGACATTAACATCAAACAAGATTGTCCAATCTGTCATATCAATGCCTATGACCATTGCCTGTACCGTCGCCACATCGGAAAACTCATCATCTCGACCAACAACAAACAGACGGTCATTAGCATTGTCATATAACAATTTAACAACTTCTGGCGAACTCTCTTTAGGAATATTAAGTGTACCTGATGGTAAATCTGCACCGCTGTATGCAGAGCCGTCAAAGTGAGTTCGGGTCAATACAATATTAACCGTCCCTTCATCGTCTTCCACTACAGCCGAGACAAAAGTTTGGTCCAGCAACATAACTTGGCCGCCCAAAGTATAGAATTTAGTATTTATACTATCTGGCTGATTTTCTATTATCCCAGCACCGTTATTAAAGTCGCTGTCTAACTCCCCTGTATTCTTATCAAATCGAGTTGCTGAAACGCCAGAAATCGGTACTCCATCATTTGTCTGGGTAAAACCAAATATATGCTCATTAATAACAGCGTCATTTAACGGTTCTAACAACAACTGGAAATCGGCAACTTCAGAGGAATCGTGGTCTTTAACAATAGCTATGTCATTTTCGACAGTATCCCCATTTAGATCAGAGCTACCCGTATTATCATATTGAGTAATCCAAGTTTCGATTTCTGGACCTTCAAGGTTATCAACTTCTTTTGAACTGATCAGATGGATATCGTTATTTGTATCTGTCACATCATGCAAAACAACGCCATATACCTCAGCATCGGTAACACCACCTGTAGAACCTCCAACCTTTTCTACCAGCTCTTGTGCCAACATATTTGCCGATGCAGTTGTTGTTATACCAACGCTATCGACCTGATTTGCAACTAAAGAATACAGAGCCGCATCAAAAACTTTAGTGATAAAACTAATATCGCCATTGTTATTAACCGCAGCACTAATTACTTCATCATCGCCAGTTGTTGAAGTTCTAATGATTGAAACGCCGTCTGGTTTTGTATCTGAGTTTGAATCTTCAGAACCAAAGCAATTCCCATTGGTAGAGCACTCGGTATCTGAATCACCAAATAGAGTTAAATCATCTAGATTAATTTTGGTGATTAAGCTGTCTTGGTAGCCACTTGAGTTGTAATTTGTTGAGCCATAAATAATTGCGGTAGATGAATCTAGTTGTAGTGCACCATTTACAAAGTCTTCTGAATGAGGTGTATCAACAGAAACATCTTTTACGTCATACTGCACTGAATTAGCTACGACAGAAACAGCAATATCTGCTGGAGTTTCGCTGAGTCGAGCAGCAAAAATGTCGTTAGCAGTGGAACTATCGAACAAGTAACCTATAGCTACAAGTTCTCCAGCACTGTTTTCCATCAATGACTTGGCAAAAGTGTCGTAGCCAGCCGAAAAGTCATAACTACCATAACTGCCTAACGTTGCTCCTGAATCAGCATCTAACGGTTGAACATATAAGGTACTGCTGCCCGCACTTGCAGTGTTGCTGGCAAAGTACAAGTCACCATTTGAATGGATTAGTAGATCGATACCGACTACATTCGTTAAAGTGGCATCTTCATATTTGCCGTCAGTGTCAAAGGTATCATCTAAATGACCATCCGCATTTAAACGAAGAACAAATGGACTTTCAACTCCCGCAATAGTTTCTCCACCAACAATGTAAACCTTACCATCGTGAGGCGAGCCAGCATTGTCGTGTACAGTCAATTTGTATGGTTTGATATCCGTTATATTAGTGCTGTTAGCAAATTTCAGAACGTTGCGATCGTTCTGGAAACTAGTGAATATCTGTTTAACTCCACTGTGGCCGAAAGTCGGATCTAGTTTTCCATCTTGATATTTTGCAACAACAAACTCATCACCATTAGTGCTGTTTTTAACTCTTATTAGAGCGTAAACATTGTTAAACCTGTCAATCTTGGCATCGATTAGATATTCATTGTTATTGATATCTGTATATGGATTAAAGAATAAAAAGCCGTCATTACCAAAGTTAGTTTGTACCGCTAATTCTGTGTTCTCTACAACATCGTTGATCACGATTGCAACATCTTGCTCTGTATACAAGCTCGGGTCATTAGACTGTGCTGCTTTAATTGTTATCGTATAAGTGAAGGTAAATGAATTCGAATCTTCGTCAAAGCCACTTGCATTAGTCACTAAATCTTCAAAGTCGATAGGTGTATTTACAAATATAGTATAAGTACCTATTGGCGCTTCCGTCAGAGTGAAAGTATCCGGAGAACCAAGAAACAAACCATTAGAGTCAATCAAAGTAATATCATAAATATCGCCTTCTGGGTCTAGTGCAGTTAAGACAGAGCCGACACTAGAAGCAGTAGGATAATTTTCGCTCAAAGATAAAGTTGTACCCGCGATAATTTTAGGTGCTTCATCTACGTCATTAATTGTCACAGTAATATTTAGAGAGTCACCAGCTCCAGCGTCATCTTCCGCTTTTATTTCTATTGAATATGAAGGTGTAGTTTCAAAATCTAATAGTGAATTATTAGCAACTGAAAGCTGACCCGCGCTATCAATTGCAAATATATTTAATGGATCTGAAGCTATGCTCCAAGTAATAGTGTCATTCTCCGGATCAGTAGCCGTTGCTGTATAGGCAACAAAAGAGTTTACAGAGTTTTCATTGATAACAAATGAACTGGCAGATGTTATCGATGGAGCTCCATTAGCTGCTCCTATAGTTATATCTACACTTGCTGTATTTGAAACTAGTGAGTTAGCTATAACGTTATAACTGAAAGAGTCCGACGTCCCTGTACTGTTATCATGAGTATAGGTAAACGTACCGTTACCATTGTCAATTACCGTACCTGAACTTGGTAAAGTCACAAAGCTGTTAAAGCTTATGTCATCACCTTCTTCATCGACATCATTATCAATCCAGTTAAAAGTAATACTTTGTCCTTGGGCTACTGTAATACTTTCACCAGTTGCAACTGGAGGATCGTCAGAGGAGATTAGATTAATAGAAACATTTTCCGAGAATGCTTGTGCACCATCTTCTCCACCATCAGCAACAGTAAGCGTAAATTGGACTACACTATTTGTATTACTAGGAGGCTGCCAAGTAACCTCTCCTTGTGAAGAAACCGACATTCCTGCAGGCTGACCTAATAAAGTCCAAGTTAAATCTGATCCGTTGTTTTCATCGTCTTCGTCTAACACTTCTGCTTGATAGCGATATAACAAACCTTCTCGTGCAGTTGTTGGTGCAGTAGATGTAATGCTAGGCGCTTCATTTACATTAGTCACTTCAACCGTTAGCGTTGTTCTAGCACTCAGCTCAGGTTCGCCATCATCAGTTACTACAACATCAATTGTATAAGTATTATCAGCTCCTGAATCACTTGGCTGTTCATAATTAGGTGCTGATGCAAACTGAATAACACCATCTTCAGAAACTGAAAAAAATAATGAATCTTCGCCTTCCAAACTGTAAGTTAGCTGATCTTCATCAGCATCGACAGCACTAACCTGAGTAACTTCAGTGGTATTTTCAACAATCACAAACTCTGTCGTTTCTATTATTAATTCAGGCTCAGTGTTAGGGCTAACTACATCAATGTAGAAGTTATCTACCACATCCACACCTTGTGTGCTGTAACTTACAGTGATTAATGCTAAGCCAATAAAATCAGAATCAGGTACATACACAGCAACATCTTCTACTACCTCAACAGTACCAGAAGAAGCAGTAAACAAGCTGCTGGAAAAGACAACATCTGCTGGCACTTGGCTACGAGTGTAAATTTCAGCATTAAGATTATTACCTGTAGTAAATCGCACAGCTGGGACCTGTAATTGAGCTGTAACTACAGCGCTAGATAATTCACCATCAGTAGCACTATAAGTAAAACTATCCGTTCCAGAAAAGTTATCGCTAGGTGTATAGGTGAATGAACCATCTTGCGCAATCTCTAACGTACCAGATGAAGGTTGAGTAACAGACCCTAGATCTACAGTTATTTCATCATTTTCAGGGTCAGAGTCATTTGCAAGTACGCCATTATTTGCTCCTACTGAAAAGCTCCCCACTTGGATAAGTGCGTAAACATCAGGTAGAGACACCGGGGGATCATTCTGCCCAATAACTTCAATATCAACGTTAGCTTGTGCAGTATTTTCGTTGCTATCCGTTAATATGTAAGCAAAGCTATCGACGCCAGAAAAGTTCTCGTTTGGTTGATAATCAAAACTACCGTCGGACCTTAGAGTTAGCTCTCCATTTGCAGGCGTGCTTGCAACAGATAATACTAATTGATCAATTTCGTCATCTTGGTCAAAATCATTAGATAACACTCCTGCAGCCGCATCAATTTGTAATAATTCATCTTCATTCACCGTGTACTGATCGGCTAATGCAACAGGTGCAAAGCCATTAACGCCTGATGCCTGAATTCTCACAATCGCTGAAGAGCTTGCACCTGCTGAGTCTGTTAACAAATAACTAAACTCATCATATCCAGTAAAACTTTCATCAGGAGTATACGTAAAGCCACCATCGCTCTCTAAAGACAAAGAGCCAAACTGAACGGAAGCAATAACTTCGGTTTGCAATAAGGCTCTTTCATCATCACCATCGATTTCAATATCATTTGCGATAATTCCCGGACTAGATACAATCAAATCAGCTTGAGGATCGTTCATGGTATACATGTCCTCTACAGCTTCAGGAGGGTCGTTGACTGGTAAAACATCTATCAAAACTGTAGCTTCAGCTGGTACTCCTTGGCTGTTTTCAATTTGGTAAACAAGTTGGTCAGAACCAAAATAGTTTGCGTTTGGGCTATAACTCAATATTCCTTCATCGGTAAGTTGAGCATTGCCTTGTTGTGGTCCACTGACAATAGACAATGTGTATTCATTGTCATTTGGTTCATCATTATCAAGTACATCAAAACTGACCGACGCATCTTCAAGTACATTAATTTCATCAGGGTTCACACTTGGTGCGACAATTACTACTCCGCCGATTAGAGCAAGCTGTTCTGAAAAAGCACTTTCACCACTGCCATCAACACCAGTAACTAAAAAATAATGATTGTCTGTTGTCTCTCTTTCAGTCAAAGTTACGCTTGTTTGACTAAGCGCAAGTCGCGCTCCACCAGCGTCAAGATTGTTGTAGTTTTGTGAGTTAACTCCAGCTTCACTAGCAAAATAGAGATTGTATCTCAACGCGCCAGATACTGGCTGCCAACTTACATTTATAGCTCCTGTTTGCTGCTCACTAAATTCAGCAACAACTCCTGAGATAACCTGAGGGTTCCAAACGATAGGAACTGAGTCTAGACGTTGAACGTTATTACCAAGATCTTCTAGCCATACTTCAAAATTATGCTGACCGCTAGTTAATCCCAAACTTGCAGGATTTAACCCTACAATAATCCCCGAATACTCAGTGCCGCAGCTGCTTTGGCACAGGTTAGTTACAGAATCCCTGCCATCAAATGTAATAAAGACTCTTGCGATACCGTCTACATCGCTAACATCTACAGCTGCGGAAATGTTACCTGTAAATTGAGTGTTACTGCTTAGGTTTCTAAAACCTCCTAGCCCATTTAACACACCTGCTTCTACAACATCACTAGCGCTAATAGTTCGTCCTGCAACTTTCTGTACTGCAACTTCAGAAACAGGAGCAATATTTCTCAGATCTATTTGCACCGGGCCAGAGTCTAACTCTTCCTCATTTGGCTCTTCGCTAGCTGTAGAGCTTTCTCCACCGCCACCACAAGCAGTTAACAAAGTTAATAATAAGAGTAAAAGAATAGGTTTGATCATTGTGAGTTTCATAATTTGTTCTACTCTATTCTGTACACGCCGGAAGCATTAACGCTAGGATTACTCACTTCAAACAAACTGAAGTCTCCAGATACTGAATTGGTTTCATCTATAAAAAACGCATTGATTTCACCATCTGCTAAATTATCCCCATGCGAAGCAAAGGTAATGTCTAAATCGATATCTGCACCAGTTAAGAAACCGCTAAATGCAGCAAACCACTCTCCTCCATCATCATTCATAGATAATGAGCCTGTTGGAACTGCACCGGTATCAAAGTCAATGGTCATACTCATTTGAAAATCAGTAACCGCTCCAGAGGATGAAGTGACATCAGCATCTACTAAACTGTCATAGGTAAAGACACCTGATCTTTGACTGACAATTTCTTCTAAGGAGGTTCCACCAATATTGTCTATTTCGTCTGTTGTTAGAAACGAGTTGTCTGCTTCATCTTCTAACCCTTGATCTATATCCCCTGTGTCTTGTGAAAGCGCACCATCTTCAAGCCCTTCGTCTAAATCAGAAGTAACATCTAGATCAGTTGAATCTTCAATGTCACCTTCTGTTCCAGTATCACCACTGCTGTCGCTACTTGACGAGTCTTGTTCTGAGCTTGAACTAGTATCATCGCCTTCTTCACTCTCTGAGCTAGAAGACTCTTCTGATTCACCTGACTCTTCCGATTCTTCTGACTCTTCCGATTCTTCTGACTCTTCCGATTCTTCCGATTCTTCCGATTCTTCCGATTCTTCCGATTCTTCCGATTCTTCCGATTCTTCCGATTCTTCCGACTCTTCCGATTCTTCCGATTCTTCCGATTCTTCCGACTCTTCCGATTCTTCCGATTCTTCCGATTCTTCCGATTCTTCCGATTCTTCACTATGGCCTTGATTAAAGTTTTCTGGAGCTTCTAGCAATTCTGTGACTTCTCCATCTGACGAAACGACACCAAAGGAAAAGTCTTCACCGTCACCAAAAGAAACGGTATCCAAGTTATCACCCACGCCAACTGTAAGATCAACGGCACCATCCCAAACAGCTAAAAACATATCACCTTCTATGATCTCAACTTCAAAATGGGTACCTCGAATACCAATACTGCCGACTGGTGTTTTCAGCTTATAATCACCCGATTCAGTTTTAATTTTTCCTGTAACCGATCTCAAACCACCTTTAAGCAGTTCTATCGCAACTGAGCCCTCTCCCGAATCTTGCGAGTAATCATAATTGGCAATAACTAACTCACTGTTTTCCTTTAGAGCTATCATGCCACCATCAACCATTCGTAACTGAGCTTTACTTTTATCACCTGTTACTACGGTTTCGTTGTCAAAAATAGGAGAACGACGCTTCAGTTTACGAGAGTCCTGTTCAGCTTCAGCTGCAACAGCCCCTTTGGCAATCATGGTTTTACCTGCTTGCACTTGTGCATGAGCTTGCAACGATGCAGAAGCAACTAATAAAGTAAGAAGTCGTAGAGTCATTTTCTTTCTCCTTAAAGCTTATAGTGCCAGCTGGCACCAAACTCGGCTCGATTAAAACTAAACAAAGCTAAATTACTCGACTTATCTTGTAACGTTACGTGTAGTTTAAGCGATGTATCTTCCGAGGCTTTATAAGTTAACTGAGATGTAAGTGTGGTTAAGGTTTCATCTCTGGTTACTAATTGATTATCTTCTGTCGTTGCCCAAGGGTGATGGGCTTTATACTTATGGTTTTCAACCATAGCAAAACTGCTCAACAACATTGCATTATTGATTGGCCAAGTTAATTGGTACATAACCCCTGTTACGTCTTTATCATTATATTGATATAGAGCATTGTCACTAACATCTTGATACCAATGCAGAGTCAAACCATGGATCACTTTGGTTAAATACAAGTAAGTGCCTGCCAATTTGGTGCGGTTAAAATCTTGATCATTGACTTGGTCTTTTGTGACTCTTGAGAAGGCGCCACTTAGTAAGAAACTTGATTGTTTATCAATGCCTTGTTGCCATAACATGCTAATGCCATTTTCAGTGCGGTAATCTTGGCTTTCGAGCAATAAAGGTCGGGTATAAATACTAGTGTTTAACTTGCCTTGGTCCAATGCCTGTTCAAAACTAACACTAAAATTAATTGGATTGCGGCGATATTGGTTTAAGTCGACAAAACCGTAATGGGCTATAGCTGCATCTACTTTAATTTTTTGGTGTTGATTGAGTTGATGTTGATAATAGGCACTGTAAGAAAAATTATAACCCCAATCATGACTTTCTTGTGAACTATCGGTCAACAGCACAGGCAATACTTGCTCTTGTTGAGTTGGGTTGCGAAAGTATGCGAGCTCCTCGGTTGTACCTGAGTTAACATTTGTGTCGTACACAATACCTGCGGAAAAACTATGTCCCCACTTCTTTGTTTTGCTCTCAGCTAAGCTCTCAAACCGAGATTTCAACCTTGCAACTCGCTCTTGCTGCTCTTCTGCCATAGGCTTAGACAATAAATAGTCTAATTCGTTGATAGCAGCCGCTAGGTTATTCATTTTTTGATAGGTTTGTGCCAAGTAAAACCGAGCTAAAAATGAGTCTGGTTGCTCTAATACCACTCTTTCAAAAGCAAACACAGCTTCTTGATAGTACTCTGAACCAAAAGCCGCAAACCCAGCCAATAAGTCAAACTCTGGTAAACCACCATGCTCAAAAGTTTGCTCATCCGCCACTTGATATGCTTGTTCGTAGTCTTTTTTAGCTAACAACTCATTTAGCTTTACCAAGGTGTCTTTGTAGGTCATTGGTTCGGCACATACCGCCATACTGATACTTAATAAAACCCAGATAAGTACCAGTTTAATGTTCCCAATCATTTAAAATTAATCCAAATTATTCGAGCTTGTTTATGTTTGTGTGTTAACAGCTAAACCTACTCTTTTTATAAATTTATCCTTCGTCCTTCTTTAGCAAAGAAAAAGCTAAATCTAGGCTTGTCCGTTAAAATCCTAGATGTTAATGAATCCAATTGATCGTCAGTGCGCGCAGGATCGTGACTAAATAAGGATAGCAGTTTTACCTCTGCTTGTTCAGCTAGACATAGAGTTTCAGTAATCGATGAATGTCCCCAGCCTTGCTTTTGCCCTATTTCGCCATCTAAATACTGAGCATCATGGATAAGTAAGTCCGCTTTATGACAAAACTCGACCCAATGTGAAAAAGCATGAAAATTATGCGTATCCGGCGGAGATAATTCATTATCCGTTGCATAAACCACAACTTTATCATCACAAGTAATGCGGTATGCCGTTCCTCCATCTGGATGATTCATTCTTTGCGCTTGAATAAAAAAGTCACCAATTTCATAAGGCTGCAAAGTAAAATTAACTTTTTTTACTGTGACCAGGCTAGGTAGTTGATGGAACTTAACCGGAAAATAACTCTTGCTCATCTGATCGATGATTGCAGTATCATGCTCAGGTAGTGTATCTCCGGGATAAACTGTAAGTTGGCAGTCAGGCTTGAATATAGGTGAGAAAAAGGGAAAACCTTGCAGGTGATCCCAATGATGATGACTCAATAACAAGTGAATAGGCTCGTTATAGTTTTCAAACTCAGAGCTAGCTAGTCGTAATCCTGTACCAGCATCCAATATCAGTTTTTGACCAGATTGAGATTCCAAAACCACACAAGGAGTATTGCCTCCGTATCGAGCCGTTTCTGAACCCGGAGTAGGAATAGACCCCCTAACCCCATAAAAAGTAACTTTCATCCAAACAGTGTCTTATTAATCTATATGCTGTTTTTTTATACGTTATAAACTATTAAGTTACAATGGTTAAATAGTCTCAATCCTAGCCAGTGTTACGCATTCCTATCGCTATACCGCCTATTGTCACCATCATAGCTTGCTCTAAAGTTTCCGGTAGCTCAGTATCTTGTCTATTCGCTCTGATCCTGCTTAGTAACTCAATTTGCAAATAGTGCAGAGGTTGTAAGTAAGTGGCTCTAATTTGCATTGACTCTTTGCCAATCGGATCTTTTTCCATAACTTCTTGCTGTTCAAGCAACTGCAGTAAAAACTTAATACCTGCAACCAGTTCTTGTCGAAGCTTTATGCCAATCGGCTTTAACTCATTTGGCACTAACCTTTGCTCAAACGCTTCACTAATGCCTATGTCAGCTTTGCCAAACACCATATCTAACATCAATAGTCTCGATTTGAAGAAAGGCCATTGCTCCAACATTTCTTCAACAACTTTTTTGTTGCCCTCTGCTATGTATTGTTCAATTGCAGGCATAACCCCCAGCCAAGTAGGTAACACTAGCCTAGTTTGTGCCCAAGCAAATATCCAAGGGATAGCTCGCAAACTTTCTACACCACCTTGTGGTTTTCTCTTTGCTGGTCGACTTCCTAAAGGTAACTTGCCTAATTCTTGCTCTGGAGTGGCAGTTCTAAAATAGGGAACAAAATCAGGATGTTCACGTACTATTGCTCGATAGTTATTACATCCTTCTTCAGCCATTTGTGCCATAGCTTGCCTCCAATTAGCTTTAGGCATAGGAGATGGTAATAATAAAGACTCAATGATCGCCCCTGCGTAAATCATCAAACTTTGGTTGGCTAATTTCACAGTGCCGAACTTGTAACGAATAGTCTCTCCTTGTTCCGTTACTCTGAATCCCCCATCCAATGAACCAGGAGGTTGAGAGCGAATAGCATCGTAAGCAGGTAAGCCGCCTCTCCCTAGCGTACCACCTCGGCCGTGAAACAAGGTAAGCTTCAGGCCATGCTTTGCAGATAAGTTAACCAACTGTTCTTGTGACTGATACTGTGCCCAACCCGCAGCCAGTGCACCTGCATCTTTAGCTGAATCGGAGTAACCTATCATCACATACTGTTGGCCTTGCGTTCTGTCCTTATACCAAGCCAGATCAAACAGTGCAGTCATTGCCTGTTCTGAATTATTTAAATCATCTAAAGTTTCAAATAACGGAGCTATGGGCATAGGCCAAGCAACGCCCATTTCATCCAACAATAAAGCAACAGCCAGTACATCTGAAGGTGTGCTAGCCATAGAAATAATGTAGATGCCAAAGGCTTCTCGTTCGTTACGAGCAATCAATTGACAAGTATCGAGTACCTCTCGAACGTCTTGCGAACACTGCCAGTTATATGGAATTAAGGGGCGATTGGAATTCAACTCTGCTAACAAAAAGGCTTGTTTTTCTTGTTCTGACCAAGTGCTGTAATCGCCTATTCCTAAGTGTTTTGTCAGTTCAGTAATTGCTTCAGAGTGTCGCTCTGAGTCTTGCCTTATGTCGACTTTCAGCAGATGCACACCAAAGCAATAAGCACGACGTATGGTATCTAACAGTTTATCGTTCGCTATGATGGCTAATCCTGATTGATGTAATGAGCGATAACAAAGTAATAATGGTTCAAGTAACTGCTCTTGGCTTACTAAAATAGGATTGCTACTTGTTGTTTCGTCTTGCTCGAACAGACATTCGTTCAAACTAGCTAAACTGTGTCGAAAATTTTGTTCTAATGGACGTAAAAGCTCTCGATAAGGCTCTTTGCAGTCCCCGACTAAATCAGTCACTTCTTGGTTGCACTCAGACATTGATAACTCTGCACTAAGCAGAGAAATATCGTGAGCAAATAACTCTGCTGCTCTATGTCTTGCATACCAAAGCACTTCTTGGGTAACTTTTGCGGTAACAAAAGGATTGCCGTCTCTATCTCCTCCCATCCAAGAGTTAAACTGAACCGGCACTCGGTCAAGCGGTAAATTTATTCCGAACTCATTGTTAAGCTTGGCTTCTAACTCTCGCAGAAATTCAGGGACAGCTTGCCATAAACTATTTTCGATAACCGCAAGTCCCCACTTAGCTTCATCTACTGGAGTTGGTCTAGCAACTCTGATCTCATCGGTGTGCCAAGCTTGTGTTATCAGTACAGCAATTCTTTGGCTTAACTGCTCTCGTTGCCAATTGCTTAAATGCTCGTGCTCTAATTTGGCCAAGCAATCGTTGAGTTCGCTGTATTTGTGGATCAAGGTGCGTCGAATAACTTCGGTAGGATGAGCTGTGAGAACAAGATCAATATTGAGTTTGGCTATTGCATCTAAAACTTTTTCGGTAGGGACTTGCTGTTGTTTGAGTTTACTGAACAATTGATCTAGTACATTTGCTCGTACTTTTGAACTAATCGCCTCTTGCTCTGCTAGGTTTGCTAGATTTAAAAACTGGCTAAATGCTCTGGCAATAACAAGCAAACTACTATCATCAAGCTCAGCAAACAACAGTTTCAACTTTTGAGTTGCTTGTTGGTCACCAAGTGCTGAGCTGCGGCCAGCTAACCGAATCTCTTCAATTTTCTCAAGCCAAGATTGGCCTAGCTCTTGTGCTATGGTGTCGCCTAGAGTTGCGCCTAAGTCTCTGATCCTTTGCTGTAAATCTGGGTCTGAAAAAGTTGCCATTTGCTACGCCTAAAAAGTACACAATAACTTTTTATAGCAATAGATATCAGAAAGGTTAAGTGTTTATATCGAATAAGTTAACCTGAACTCAGGCTAAGTTAGAGTTTGAAGCGACGCCAAGTTTCTCTCGGATACTCACCAAAAAGCTTGTAATACTGAGCGCTAAAGCGGCCAGGGTTTGAGATCCCCATATCCAGCATTAAATCTTTCAAATTAGTAAACTCTTGCGATTTTATCTTATCTCTAACTATGTGCAGACGTCTTACGCTTAAATATTGCTTCGGCGTGATCTGATAGATTGATTTAAAGGCATATTCTAAGCTGCGCATACTGCAATAACACTTGTCTGCAAGTTCTTGCACAGAAATATCATCAAGTTCATTTTCAACTATATAGTCGATTGCTCGGCTCACAATATTGCGGCGAGAGCCGTTAAAATGTCCCCTGTTTTTATTGTTCTGTAGCAGCGGTGAAAATAGCCTTTCAATCAGACCGAACAAAGCCTTTTCATAATCCATTATTTGCTGCCTAGAAGCTATTTCTCGAATTGCGAACAAGCGTTCAAATAAGGTTACAGCTTCAGCTTTAAACTCAGCAATAAAAGGTAATGCTACTTTGTTTGTTCGAATGGCTTCTGCATTACTTGTGATCACATCAAGTAACTCGGGAGATAAGTACTGCGATGCTTGTTCACGAGTAAAGCAAATGCCAAAAGCTTGAAAATCTTCAGGGATCGGATGATGAATAATTTCATCTGGGCCAATAACAAACAACTCTTCCATGGTGAGTTCTCGACCATTAACCACAATATCAAGCAATGGGATAGCGATCAGAAACTGATCCGGCAGACTTGAACATGTTGCTAATAACGCCGCGCTCTCCTGACGATAAAACAGAGTCGTGTTTTCCAGCACTAAAGACTTTCTAAATCCAATTGAAGGACCTTGTGACATTTGATATACATTAGCGTCAACGAACATATGTTCGCTAAACTGCTCTATGTCATCATGTTCTACATAAATGTATTTCAAGAAAACCTCTTCCGTGACCGGTATTGATGGCCGTTATTATTATTCTTATTTTTGTACCCTATATCGAGACTAAAATTAGGGACTATGACAACAAAATCTCATAATCATCTTATTTAGCGTAGGATAATTTAGGCAAAAAGCCGAAAGGCATTATAAGGCAAGCACTGCTTATTTGGTGTACAAAACCCGCAAATTATAAATAACAAAATAGAAAAAAACTTATAAAAATAAGGGTTTTACCTAATATCAATCAGTTTAAAAAACTGGTATTAGCGCGGCAGAAAACTGGCTCTACCAGTTGCATTCTACCAGTTGCATTCTAACCGTTAAATTCGACGAGGTCACCAAGAGAAATTGTACAATTTCCGTTATTCTTACTCGATTCAGAAATAACGGCATTTTGACCAAAAAACGCGCCTTTTTTTTCAACGTTTGTCATCGCCAATAGTGTTTTTAATGGTTGTTTTGCTGAAGCAACCTCACCACTTTTTTGATCTATTGCTGTCACCTTGCAGCGTTCACAAGGTTTGCATAAATGTAATTTGTTCTGGTTCTCGGTCGCTAGCTCAAGATACTTTGCTTGATGTTCAATAAAAGCCTGCTCTGTTTGCACAACTATATTGCTTCTAAATCTGGACATAGGAATAGCAGCTTCGTTTTGCGCTTCCAGCTCAGTGTTTAAAGCATCTAAAGAAGCCGTATTACAGATGAGATAAGGATAACCATCAGCAAAGTAAGTTGAGTTATTCGCGCCATCTGTGTGCTTAGTACTTACCGCACGAGAAAAGTCCTGTGCCATGCGAACTAAACTTAACTTTTGGCCTCGCCAACTACCTAACACTTGTGTTAACCAGTTGCTAGCTTGCTCCCCTTCATCTAAAACTTGGCATTCACTCTTCCAAACTTTGGCTTCATTGAGAATGCCACTTCCTTGGTAATGCAAAGGGACAAGCAAAGGTTCAACATCGGGGTGAGACAAAATCAGGGAAGTATCAGAAAGTTCAGTGGTTATTTGTGCCATTTTAGCTAAATGACGCTGACTCGCGAATTGGCCGTCTTGATTGACAATCATCCAAAACCTATCCCACTTCAAGCCTCGCTCAGTCAATTCAGCTTGCTGTAACGAAATCCCCTGCAGCGACTTCACCGGATAAATATTAAGTTCAGTAATCACACCCTGACACATGGTTTAATCCCTAATAAAAACTTTATTAATCATAGTAATACTACCAATCTAGCAACCAAAAGAAAGCTGCTCCTGCATAAAGATGATTGTGTCTTTTTACTAATGGCGAGTCGGCAAACTTTGCTCCAGAAATATTGGCGTAGCCAACAAAGAATGAAAACACGTGATCATCTTTTTGCCAGCGCACACTATTGTTAATACGATAGCCTGCATAACCGCCTTGTGCCTGATAAAATTCTCGCTCTTCGGTCACGTATTCTTGTTCAACACCATAAAAATACTGAGCATAGTCATCAGAAACAAACTCCCAACGCATTTGGCTCGTTAACCTAACGTTTCCGCCTAGAATCGTTTTATCCAACTGCTTACGCCAATTTAGTGAAGGGCTAGCATTAATATCTAATGAATCAAATGACAGGGTTCTTGCTTGTCTAAAATTAAAATCAAAAAACACAGCGTCATCAGTGTTTTCTTGGCCTTTGAAGAAGTATTTCAGGCTAGGACCAAATTCGATAACCGCTTCGAGATCTTCCATTCCTTCACGAGCTCTATTGTCATCACTGTCAACGGGGATCGCGCCAGATAAGCTCAGTGATAAGAACAGCTTCTCGCTATTAAATAGTTTGCCTGTAATACCGCTTTGGCTAACTTTTAATCTAGGACCGTTATAGCTGATATAAGGCAAAGGCAATAGATAACCTCTAGTTTCATCCGAGCCTATGTATTCAGGGACTCCGATAGCAGAGCCTACACCAACCCCAAGTACCAAAGTGCCGGACTCTTCATCGGTCAATTGATTATCACAATCCAGTTCAGCCAATACATCACAGGTTGCGGCATTATCAGCTACAACCATAGGGGAAAAGGCAGTTGCAATTAAGAGCAAAAGTAAAGTTAACATTTTATTATTCATTGGATTCCTGCTGCATTATCCACATCTTGGCGTACTTACCACCTTTATCTAATAACTCTTGATGAGTACCAGCTTCGACGATTTGGCCATCAGCCATAACCACAATTTGGTCTGCATCTATAATTGTTGAAAGCCTATGGGCGATAACTAAAGATGTGTGGCCAACTGCGACTTCGCGTAAAGCAGATAAGATAGCTTGTTCTGAACCTGAGTCTAAAGAAGAGGTTGCTTCATCAAATACCAATATTGGCGGGTTTTTCAATATGGTGCGGGCGATGGCTACTCTTTGTTTTTCACCACCAGATAGCTTCAGACCTCGTTCACCTACCTGTGTTTTTTCTTTTTCTGGCAACTTAGCAATAAAGTCAGATAAGTGTGCGTGCTTAATAGCTTGCCAAACCTGCTCATCACTCGCTTCTGGTTTGCCGTATCGAACATTCTCAAAGATATTGTCGTTAAACAGCACTGTATCCTGCGGCACTATACCAATGGCTTTGCGCAAAGAGTCTTGCGACACTTGTTTAATGTCTTGGCCATCAATTAACACTCTGCCCTTGTTTGGATCGTAAAAACGAAACAGAAGCTTCACCATGGTTGATTTACCTGAACCACTTTCGCCGACAATAGCTAACTTTTGCCCAGCCCCAACGACAAGGTCAACCTCGTTTAAAATCGATCTTTCTGGGTTGTAACTAAACGAAACTTGCTCGAATGATAACTCGCCTTTTTCCACCTTAAGTTCTGCACATTTGTCCTGATCTAAAATTTTCGGGACTCTGCCAATAAGCTCAAACATCTTTTCGATGTTGGCCAAAGATCCTTTAATTTCACGATATACAAAACCAAGGAAGTTAAGAGGCATAAATAACTGCATCATAAAGGCGTTGATCAACACAAAATCACCTAATGTCATATTTTTTTCCACAACGCCATTTGCTGCCAACAACAACATCAGAGTCATAGCAACGGAGATGATCAACGCTTGACCTCCGTTCAAGCCAAATAAGGTTAAGCGATTTTTTCTACGGGCTTGTTCCCAGGCAGCAAGTTCAACATCGTAACGGTTAGATTCAAACTTTTCGTTGTTGAAGTACTTAACGGTTTCATAGTTAAGTAAACTGTCTATCGCACGGCTATTGCTGGTTGAGTCTGCCACATTTGCTTCTCTAACAAACTTAGTTCGCCACTCAGTCGCAATGGCAGTGAAAAAGATATAGGCAAATACAGATAGCAATGTGATAGCCGCAAACTCAATGCCGTATTGAGTAAAGAAAATAGCGGTAACAAACAAGATCTCTAACAGAATAGGAACAATGTTGAACACCATAAAGCGCATTAAGAAGCTAATCCCTGTGGTTCCTCTTTCCATATCTCTGGACAAGCCACCAGTCTGGCGATTGAGATGAAAGTCTAAGTCCAAAGTATGCAAGTGTTGGAACAGCTTCAACCCCACTCTTCGCATCGCCCGTTCCGTTACGCGACCAAATAATGTGTCTCGAATTTCACCCAAAATAACGTTAAAAAATCGTACTGAACCGTAAGCTACAACCAAGGCAATTGGCACCGAAAGCGCAATCGCCACAGCATCATTCATTTGTTCTAAGTCATCGACAATATGCTTGAGAATAAAAGGTAATCCAACACTCGCTACTTTGGCTAATACCAAGCAAAACAAGGCCAAACCTACTCTAGCTTTATGTTCAATCAAATATGGGCTCAACAGCTTTATTGCTTGCCAACTAAAGCCTTTAATATTTTCGTCTGGTAAATTTCTGTATTTTCTCACGGTAAACTACTGTTGTTTCTGTTACGGTTTCTTTAAAATGATTGAACTCGAAGTTTCCCATTTTAGGAATTAAGTTACATGTTGTATGTTCTTGGTAGCATAATTGTTGTCCTCGTTTTGTTTATCATAGGTGTTACCTACTCATATATGCAGGACTCCAAAAAGAACGCAGAAAAGCAAAGCTCTCTTAACGAGCAGGCTAGGCATATTCAAAGCTTATTTAAAGAACAGGCTGATAAGCTTACTAATGATGGCTTAGTATCGCCACAAGTAAGACATAAGTACTCTTCTTTATCCAGTAACTTTTTTGTTTTTCAAACAATTAACGAAACCAATCTAACATTTTTGCAAAGCCTAACTGATATCTTCTCAACCATAATGGAAGTCATTAGCTCTACGCCGGAAAGTGAAGAACTGATCAATCAAATCGAAGCAACAGCACAAAAAATACCTACGCAAGCTAGAGACTTCTCAACTAATTTCTACGCGAATATAGCTCCTAAACTACTAGCCGAATTACTCAACGGAGTACAAAGCTTAAATCAAGAAACGGATGAGCTAGAAGATGAAGAGGAAGAAACTGAGTCAGATGAAGGAGCTGAAGATTCAGCTCCTGAACAAGAAGAAAATAAAGCTTAATAGCCTTTTATTTTAATTAAATCTTATTTCTATACGCAGACAACTTAGGTTGTCTGCGAAGAGTTATCAAACCAGCTAACATAAATAAGATAACAAAGCCCAAACTACCACCTCCTGAAGAGCCTCCGTCCGAACCTGTATTGTTATCACCGCCTGTGTTTTCTGCTGCTAACAGTGTCACACTTATTGATGATGAAACCGTAGTTGTCCCATCAGTCACATTAACCTCAATCGTTACCTGAGTATTTTGCGTAAGATTATTTGGCGCAGATACCGTTAGTTCATCTGATGAAAAGTTAGTAACGCTTAACTGTCCTGGCACATCCCACGAGTAAGATAAATTGTCTGTATCTATATCAGTAGCAGTCACATTAAATGTAGCTGAAGCGCCTGCAGCAATTGATTCAGGACCAGTTAAACTAGTGATCTCTGGAGCATCATCAACAGCAACAACATTTACAGCTACAGTTGAATTCGAAGTGTCGCCTGCACTGTTGCTAATGCTATAGCTGAAATTATCACTACCAGAGAAATCTGCCGCTGGAGCATAGGCAACCAAGCCATCATTTAAGATAGTCACTTGGCCGTTTTCTGGTTGTGCAGTAATACTTAATGAAGAAGTATCAAGAGTTACACCAGCTTCACCTTCGAATAACTGTTCAATATAGCTCACTCCAGCAACGTCAACTTGCAAGTTAGCGAAGTCTGAAGAAGCCAAATCATTAGACACTAGGTTTAAGTTAGTTGCTGTATCTTCGCTAACGGTAAACTCGTCATCACTAGAGAAACTGCCGCTATCTGTTCTATCAATTTCCACTTGAACTTGTAACTGACCCAAATCAGCAAAACTAATGCTTAAACCATCTCCTGAATCAACTTGGCTTTCTCCAGCACCATCAAACCAATAAGTAGAACCTGCAGTGCCAGTTTGGTTTTCTAAACCTACCGAATAAAAATTCGGTTGTTCAGGGATGTCTATGTATCGGAACCACTTGTTCTCACTGTTTTCTTCAAGAATAAGCTGGAAAGTAAATTCAACATCTTCATTGCTTACTCCCCAATATTCAGGAGTACGGCCTTGAGATGCATCCATCCACAATTTCACTTTATTCCATTGCAGTATCATGTAGTTTCTACCTAGTACTTCGACTAGACCTACGTAAAACTCACCGCCACCAGTGTCACCAGCTAAATTCGGGTTAGTTAAATCAAAATCTGTCCAAAATGGCGCAATAACATTGTTTGGCACCGCAGCATTAGGAAGCGATTCGTTAATAGATAAATTCGACTGAGCTAAGTCATTACCCGCAATCACAATGCCGTTGTCATTAAGTAATAAAGAACTGTATTGCTGACCATAATGGATAAAGTCAAAGCCGTATTGAATTAATACTTCGTCACAACCATCATCATCACCGTCAAAGTCACAAAGGAATGGCTCTACGTTTGTTTCTGTTAAATCAATAGTTACAGGTAGCGGACTAGATGAAATAGCAGCGTTGCCCGACGAAACATTAGCATCTAGCTCTATTCGTTGTGCTGTATTCGTGGTGATATTAGTCTCACCTGCATTATCAATATCAAGGCTACTGCTAACAAACTCTGCACCACCAGTTAACTGCAATTCAACATTCAGCACAGGGTCAGACGTTAAGTTTTGGCTATTTAAAGTCAGCATCTTAGTATCTGCATCCACATCCGTTACGTTTGCTTGCAGAAGCGCTGAGTTCACTTGTTCATTATTGACCGCAATCGCTTGGTTAATAACTTGACCTGAACCGTTAGTCCAACGCACACGGCCAAAGTGCCAATCTTCTTCCATTGCAGCAGGAACACTCACATCAACAGAGAAATTTTGTAGTGGTTGCGCTGTGGAAAGTGTCAGCTGCGTAGGTAGAACTTGAGCAGTAATCGCTGAGTTATCAAATTCAACACTAGCAGTCCAAGTTTGAGCTTCACCTGTACCGGCAAATGCTAATGAGTTATCTATCGAGCAGTTAACCACACATTCTTTTTGCGCCATATTAGGCGATGTTGCATAAACGTTTGTTGCTAATGCATTGGTAATATTCAATCTACCTGCACCAGTTTCAAACGCAGTAGCAGCTCTTTCACCTGCTCTATCTAACACCACAGCATCAGAAGAGTTAACAAGAATATTCTTTAGCTCGATTGCGTTATAAGAAGGATTCTCTTGCTTCAAAATAGCTGCTGCACCTGCAACCATAGGCGTTGCCATACTGGTACCGTTAAAGCGAGCATAATCGTCGCCCAGAGTGGCGATATCTTCTGGCGAAGTACCAGATAAAATACTTACCCCAGGAGCCACCATATCTGGCTTGATAAATGAGTCATCACCATTTGGACCTAACGAGCTGAATGTGCCTAACCAGTCTTGTGACTGCTCACTAGTGCCAAGTGATTGGTTAGCCGCTATTGAAATATTTGTCGCTGGAGATTCTGCAAGCGTTGTTGTTAGTTCAGCACCTTCTGCTTGTGTGATCATAACCGAAGGTAAATTCGCGCTTCCCATCGACATAGTAATGTTAGCGCCAGATACATTGTTAACAATGATCATAGCTACTGCGCCTGCTTGTTCAGCAAAGTTTGCTTTCTGCTCGAAAGTACAAGTGCCTCGATTAATAACCGCAATGGTACCTGTAATGGTTTCATCCCATGCTGAACAACCTAACGTATTATCTGCCGGAGCTACTGTAGCAGTCGCTGATAAGGTAGATGATAATGAAAAAGTGTCACTTGGTTGAGCAAAGTAAGTGTCCGAACCTACTGTTAAAGGAATGCCAAAAGCTAAGTCTGTAGTTGTTGCGCCTACGGTTATCCCAGCTTCTACACAGCCTGGACAAGCGATACTCTGAGGAACAATATTCCCTTGTAAATCTTCTCCCTCGTTACCAGCTGCAGTTACCAGTAATACGCCAGTCGCTTCAATCTGTTGGAAAATGCTGTTGTACAAAGAATTAATAGGGTCAACGCCGTTGCTGCCGCCCCAAGAGTTATTGATGATATCTGCACCATCTTCAACCGCATCTTCTAATGCAGCGATTAACTCAATATCAGTACCTTCACCATCTTGTCCCCAAAGCGCCTTATAAGCCATTAAGTAAGCTCCTGGAGCTACACCTGAAATAACTTCACCACCTGTAGCAGTCACCTGACGGCCAGTTGCAATACCAGCAACGTGTGTACCATGCCCTGATAAACCTTGTGGAGATTCATGTTCACCAAAACTAGGTGTAACAAAACTAGGCATGTAGTAACGAGCAACAATCAACTTGTTGTTACAAAAGCTAGCATCTGTCGTTCGACAGTAATCGTCGTTTGGTAATGTTGATGCCGCTGGAGCTTGAATGCCGTTATCTGCAAACAATGGATGGTCTGGAATAATACCCGAATCAATTACCGCAACTCTAATGCCTTGACCAGCTTGCTCCATACCGCCTACTAATTCCCAAGCATCTGGAGCATTAATAATTGGTAAAGCATTAGCTAATTTCTTTTGGTAACGTCTAACAGGATAAACTCCAACAACATCACTTAATTGCTTAAGCTCATCAACCGATAAGCTGGTTTCAACGGCTAACGCATTGGCAACGCCAGTGTAGTTTCTCACTACCTTAGCATTTGCACTCATTGCTTTTAGTTTGTTAGTAACACTTTGCTGCTGAGTTAAAATGACTTGTTGCTGAGATTGGAGACTATTAGCGGAAACTGAGCTTGCCGATAATAAGTTGTTTTTTTGCATCAGCTCAGCTTTTAATGCCACTTTAGATTTTGCGGCTAATTGCAGAATAAATGCCTGTTCTTGTTTACTGTTTTGTAACTGCTTTTGCCTTGTCGGCTCTGCCTTTACCACATTGACTTGTTCTGCTGCGTACGAGCTAGCTGTTGAGGCCAATACAAACAATAAACTTAACTTACTAACTAATCTCATAAGCTAGCTCCTGTTGCTATTTGGAAACAAAATAAGGGATTGAGTTTTTCATAGATAAATAAAAGATAACAGCCCCGTCAAAAAATAACCGAAAAAATATACAAATAACTGACAAAACTTGAAGTTAGATGTATCTACTCACCTTTGATTAGAGGCAAAGTTACTGTGACCTTTAATCCTTCAGTAGGTAAATTTTCTAGTTTTACCTCACCATTATGCATATCTATTATTTTTTTGATAATCGCTAAACCTAAGCCGCTGCCTTCACCGCCTCTGGCACTGTCACCTTGAGAAAAAGGTTCGAACATACTTTCGATTTGTTGTTCTGGAATGCCTGGGCCTTTGTCAGAAACACAAAAGGTTACGGTTTGTTGTACTTCATCAACTTGAGTGCAAATTTTGACTTCTTTATCTGAGTATCTAAGTGCATTTTCTATTAGGTTAGTGATTACTCGCTTAATCGCGACCGGTCGCATCATAAGCATAGGAATATTTCTATTTAACTCGGTTTCAAATACCCTGTCTTTGCTTTGCTGCTCTGCTTCAACCACATCATTAACCAACACATTGATATTGGTTGCCACTAACGCTTCTTCTTTGTGATGACGAATAAATGCAATGAACTGATCTATTATCATGTTCATATCTTCGATATCGCTAACAATGCCGTCTTTAAGATAGTCTTCGTTTGGCCCCATCATTTCCGTTGCCAAACGAATGCGAGTCAATGGCGTGCGCAAATCGTGAGACACACCAGCCATCAACAAATTACGGTCTTTTTCTAACTGTTTAATACCCGCGGACATTTGATTAAAAGCTCGGGTTACTGCAACTAGTTCAATTGCCCCCTGCTCTTTTAGCTGCTCAGGAAATTCTCCACGACCAACTTCTTCTGCTGCATCTTGCAAAGCTTTCAGTGGCCGATTCAACTGACGGACAAACACCCAGCCACCAGCCACACTCAAAATACCTATAGCGATAAGATAAATGGTTAACGGGGAAATATTCTTTTGTTCAAACCCATCCAGCGGCATTTTCACCCAATATTCGGGGGCTTGAGGAGGACGAACCCAAAAGAACGAATCTTGTCCTTGGTAAATTCGGACTTCAGCGTCACCACCTAATTCTTGTGACATTTGATGCGAGAAATAAGGGAACAACTCAGCCTCATTCAAACCATTCATTTCAGCTTCACGTTGATTGTAAACTTGCATCTTGGTTGCTTGAATGAACTCTCTGGAAAGCTCCTTTGGAATTGGAATGCCTTTTTCATCGGAAATAAATAAGACCTTCACTTGGCGAGCCAGCAAGTTGTTAAGTTGCTGATAACTCGGATCAATCACGTAAAACATTACACTGAGTAAAGAAACGATTTGATTGATCAGAAGTAAGGAGCCAATCAGAAATACTGTTTGGCTAAATGCACTTTTAGGTAGTAACTTCATTGTAAACCGAGTTTATCCTAACCTTTGCCGTCAGGGATAAATACGTAACCTACGCCCCACACCGTTTGAATGTATCTAGGCTTGGTATGATCTTCTTCAATCATTTTACGTAGACGGCTCACTTGTACGTCTATGCTTCGTTCCAACGCTGAATAATCTCGACCTCTAGCTAAATTCATTAGCTTGTCACGAGAAAGCGGCTGACGAGCATTACTGATCAAGGTTTTTAATACTGCGAACTCACCACTTGTTAGCGGCATAACCTCTTCACCGTGATACATTTCGCGAGTTGCCATGTTGAGTTTAAACTCACCAAACTCAACAATTTCTTCTTCAAGTTTTGGTGCACCCGGAACTTCTTTCGACTGGCGTCGTAAAATAGCGCGAATACGGGCTAATAATTCTCTAGGGTTAAAAGGCTTAGCAAGGTAATCGTCAGCGCCGATTTCTAAACCGATAATGCGGTCAACTTCGTCGCCTTTAGCGGTAAGCATAACAATTGGAATTTCGCTGCCATTTTGACGAATACGACGGCAAATAGATAAACCATCTTCGCCCGGCAACATTAAGTCTAATACGATTAAATGGAAGTTTTCGCGTTCTAGTAACCTATCCATTTGCTCAGAGTTTGCTGCACTTCTTACAATAAAAGATTGCTCAGTTAAGTACCTTTCTAGCAGGCTGCGCAGTCTCATATCATCATCAACAACCAAGATTTTGGTGGTTTCTTGTTCCATAATTCCTTCCAAATACAAAAATCTGTTAATTGGAATATAAAAGAAATATAACTAATTGCCAAAGACTTAGAGAAATTAGGTTGTTACAAAGTTTTGCTAATTGAAACTAAATTAAGCGCAAAAGGCTGAGCTAGCTTGTTTTCGGCTCTATCACTAGTTTGTATTCGTCTAGCCTAACAATCGAAGGCCCTGTTTGACGTTCGTTAACTGTGCCTTTGCTGCCAAACTTAAAATGCAAGCCGCCGTGGAGGGAGTGATTCGCTTTTACATACACTTGAGACATGTATTCGCGACGTCTATGTAACAGAGTTTTACGGTAGTGGTTGTTCTTATCTATGATGTTTTCTAGCTGCGAAATTTCAAACTTCACCGCTAGGATTTTTTCTTCTTGGTGTAAAGCAGCTAGCTTCTTGTTCCACACTTCTATCTTTTCTTGCTGCTCTTCTACTTGCTGCCAAAAATGAGCTTCTTTTTCTTTAAATACAGTGTAAGTGCGATTCATCGAAATATGAGTATCTGTATCTGATGGCGCACCAATCGAACCCGCTTCAACAAATTTACTTACTAGATAATGGCCGCCAATTACTTTGCCCTGCGGCACTTCACCTTTACCAACAGTCAACGAAGCTGCGGTTAAATGACAGTGAGAGATTTGTTTATGAACAAAAACATCGCGCTTAGCGAAAATGTCTGCGTGGTTAGCAAAAGAGATGTTTATTCTGTGGCTCGACTCTAATAAACAATTGTTGTGGCGTTTACCGTCAGGTTCATCCAATGGTTTACCCGACACACCTGATAATACTGTTAACTCACCTTTACAGCGAATACACGCTGATTCAACGAAACCACCAATCAACACATCGCCTGACGCAACAATCTTCATATCTGGCGCTACATCACCAAGAATAACAACAGAACCGTTAAACTTAACGTGACCTTGTTTTGGCGTTAACTCAGTTAAAGTGTAAACATCGTCCACTTCCATTCGAGTTTCAATTAAGCGAGCTAAACCTTCTTTTTTAGCTAACAGAATATTCTTATCGTCTGGGTCAATAACAGTACCGGCAGATTCTTCCAGTTTTGCATCTTTACCCGGAACGGCTTTTAACACTTCGCCCAAAACGTTGCTGCCATTAATACCGAAGGTAAAAGGAATCTTCTGATAAATCTTTTCACCCGGTTTTACCGTTTCAATATCGCCTAAGTCTTTTAAGTCGACTTTGCCATCTTCAAGCGTGGTAGGTTTGCGAATTCGGTCAGAAAACAGTTCAACAAGCGGTTTGAAAAAAGCGTTCTTGCCATTTTTAGGTTCTTTACCCAAAGCAATCACATCTTCAAAAATATCGCCCGGTGCCCCCTTCGCTGCTTTATTCAAAAGCTTTTCGACTTTTGTACGTTTTACCCCAAACTTAACACCAACACTTGCGCACTCTTGCTTTAATTTATCCAAGTCGACATTGTTACCACCCCAAGCCGATTCAATCTTGGCTTTGGCAGACATTTTATCGCGAGACACGCTAATAGTGATCATAGCGTCCAGAGTTTCCGCCATAGGAGAACGGTATGGACCAGGGGTTTCGAGCTCTTCATGCACTTTTTCGATGTAGCTATTAGCACCATCAATAAAGTCATCAATGAGTTCTTTTTTTAACTGGGATTGTGAGAATTCACTTTGTTCGAAGCAGGCAATAAATTCGTCGGCGTCTAGCGCTTTTGTCGAAGCGTGACAATTCACTACAGCGTACACTGTATTATTTTCACTTACAAAAGACAGATCTTCTAACATACTTCGACTTCTTCACCTCGGCATTTTTGCGCTTACAACAAGTCAGCTAAATACACTCTTATTCTTTTTATTATCGGTAAGATCCGGAAAACATTCACCCCTAATTGCAAGAAATAGCGAAAAAGGTATAAAAGTCCGAAAAGCTTTATAACTCAACAAAAACGAAATGCCAATGTTTTACCATATACGAGGAGTTTTGACTCAGTGCATTCTACTTTACACCAAAACTGCTTAAACAATCGCCAAATGATTATTAAGAACAAAATCTTATGATGACAAGCGCATTATCATTGCTTATACTGCCAGCCGTTTTTTGAAGTTATCTCCTAACTTCAACCATAAAAACACAGTGCCCCTATAGCTCAGTTGGTTAGAGCACCCGACTCATAATCGGTAGGTCCCTAGTTCAAGTCTAGGTGGGGGCACCATTTTTAAAGACTTACCCAGTTATTAATCACTAAATAAACTTTGATTTATAGCAACTTTACAAAAGTTTAATGTTGACCTTTTTCCACACTCACGTTTAAATCAAAAAAAACGAAGAGAGGGAACTCCATGACTGTTGCTACACCTATAATTCTAGAGCCAAGAATTTTTAATATCGATCCAACTACAAATAGCTACACTCCCGTTGAATTGAAAGGAATGAATACAAATGACTTACTTCAATTCTTAAAAACTATCGCAGCAGATACTAGAAAAAGCTCTTCAAAACGAGCTGCTAAATTTAAGATAAATTCAATAGTAAAACTATCATTAACAAAAATTCTGACTGGTACTGACGTAGATAAAAATGCAAATGTAATTGCACAAGCTCTTCTTGACAGTGAGAAAGCCTACAATAAAAAACTGCAAAATTTAAAGAAGGAGTTAAAAAAAGGAAGCTTAGTTATAACAAGGTTTAAAACTGAAGCTCAGGAAGTTCTGCTGGTTTGCAAAATCGATTTCGAGAAGTTTTTGGAAGAAAAAACTTATGAACAAAAGTTAGGTTTATCAGTAGACAAAGCCATGCTCAAATCATGCCTAATTAATATAGACAACAGTAAGTTAGAAGACTCTCTACTGTTGGCTGATAGCAATAGTTCTATTTCTAAATTTTGGTGGGATGAGTTTTTAAAGGCAGAGTTTGTGCGAAATGACTCTCAAAATACATCAGCAGCTTTTGAGTTGTTTGAGTCCTCGTTGAGTAACATCTACAAGCACTCTCCAGAAGACCATACAGATATTAGAAATAACCTGATTAGCTACTTCAAAACAACCAAAGTATTTAAATATGAAGAAATGGTTGAAAGAGTAATAACTCACTATGATCCAATGTCGAACAAAGTAAAAACTAAAGACATAGAGAAAAAGTTCAAGAAAGTTATGGATGAAGGTGAGTTTGACGGAACATTTAACATTGTTACAAAAGAAGTAAGAGCTAGAGCCAAGAAAGTATATAAACTCGATGGAGACATAGAATTAACAGCACATGGAAGTACAGAAAATATATACTCCGCCACTATAAAAAATGACAGTTACGTTTTAGTTAAAACAGTACAAAGTACAGACTCTTTTAAAACATTAAAAATAAACGAAAAATAAATGAAAACCGAAATTACGGAAGAAAACGGCTCTTTTTCATATACGATTAGTTTTACCTCTATCGACAAGCTAGAAGATGCAATAGCTCTTCTAGATTCCACAACAAAGAAAGTTGAAAAATATGCAGCTATTAAACTGAGTCTATATAAAGACCAAGTAGCCAGTATAAAACAAGTCGCCTCAAAGAGTGAATATATAGATAAGGTTAGAAGAGACTTAAAGATTAACGACGATTTCGATACTGTTGACTTTAAAATTGATGGGGACAAAAACTCAAACGGGTCAATATTATATATATTTTTCCCAACTGATTATCTTTCAAAATTACCAAACGATGTAGAGTCATTACTTATGCATTGGGATAATGTATTTAGTGAGTTTAACGAGATTGCGGTAATTGGTGATAATAAGGAAAATAAAACGTCACTCCCTCACGTGCAGAAAGATATTGATGTAAAAATTATAAATTCTTTAGAATTTAAAAAAGCGCTCAATTATACGCCTGAAGACTCCTTCGAAATGTCTAAAAGCTTAGATACATCAAAAGAACTTTCAAACCACTTCAAGAAACTAACAGTTTTTTATTGCTTAAAGTTATTAAGTTCAAGAACAACAGACGGTGAAGAGACGCAATTTGTTTTTGATGGATATGATGCAGCTCACTATAACTTACCCAATGAGTCAGAGGTATTAGCTATACATGACCATATATTTATCATCTATGAATGGGTCTTTGCTGATAATAGTTTTGCTGACAAATTAGGTCTAACAAGAAACTTAATTTCGATAAAAAATACGTCTTGTTATGAACATACTTTTAACAACAAACTAGTCAAATCTTTATTTTCTAATTATCAAATTTACTTAAAAGATAATCTCAAACAATATATAGAAGTTAAAAATAAAATTAGTGAATTTATATTCACACTATCAAATAAATGCACTGACATTTATGACTCTTATATATCTAATTCTCGCAATGCTGTATTAGCAATTTTTTCTTACTTTTTTACAGTAATTATTATTAAAAGTTATGCAAAAAAAAGCGGATTACCCCTGTTTACACTAGATATAACGATACTCTCGATCGCTTTTATTATCGCTGCGATTTACTATATCGAAATGGTTTGGAACGAAACTCAAAAGAAGAGTGATAATATAAAAAGTAGAATGAATGAAACCAAAAAAATGTATGAGAATGTGCTTGATAAGCAAGACTTAGATGAGATCTTTGATATAGAAAGTTTAAATTCTCTTATAGAACTAAACAAGGAAGCAAATTATCACGAAAAAGTGAAGAATCTCTTAAAACTTATAGGAGCCATTGTTTTAGCTTTGTACATTTTCAATATTTCTAATATTGCGTTCCAAATAGACTGGTCATTGTTTTGGTCACATGCTTGCAATATAATTTAGTACAGTTATTTACAATACTCCAAGTTAGAACGGTCTAGCGACCGTTCTATTCTCCAATCAAAGAATCGAGTCACAATTAACTTACCTTGATATCTGATACCTTTTAACGCTTTAACTAACACTCCATCGAAGTAGCTTGCTTTACATTCACCTGTTGCTTTATCTACTTTAACTTCATATGCAGGTTTTACAGAGTGCTCTTTGCGCTTAGCCAATACACCACCCATTGCTGTTAAATAATCACTCCATTTACTGTTATCAGCAGCTTGTCTGATCACCTCTGACAATCCATTCTTCTACTACTGAGTTATCCTCTTCCAAATACACCAGAATTCGAATGCTTACGATCTATGTTTTTGGCTATATAAATCAAACAACAAATTTAAACATGACCCTCATCAGATAATTAAAGATTAAATTTGTTACTGTATCCTTATTACATTTCAAGGAGTTAAGGTGAGTTCACAGTTGGATATCTACACGATTTTCTATTCACAAGTAAGGAGTAACTATTATGTATAGCCACACTCAAATAGGGTACGCCGCGATAATCGTTTTACTTGTTACATTCTCTATTATGCTAAATACCAAAGCTTCTTGGTTTATGTTTGGAGTTATCGGTATATGTATGATTTTAATGACTACATTAACAGTCAAAGTGACAGATAAAGATATAGTCTGGTTTTTTGGTCCTTATTTTTTAAAGAAAAACATCCCTCTTATAGATGTTCACTCTACCTCAACTGTAAAAACCAGTTGGTACAATGGCATTGGTATCAGATATCTAGGTGACGCTGTCCTATATAATGTTTCGGGACTAAAAGCCGTTAAGATTCAGCTAAAAAGTGGGGATATTATAATGATAGGAACAGATGAGCCGCAAAAGTTACAAAATGCAATTAATACTTCGATTCTGAGATCTCAAAAACACAGTGCCCTCTAGCTCTATTGGTTAGAGCGCCGGACTTACTCTCTATGCTCTGAGCTTAATCTCTATTGCAAGTCCAGATGGGGGCACCATTTAACTTCCCTTTACAAGTTTTCACACATACTTACTTAGCGTCAGCTTCCATATAAGTTTTCAGATCTTTCAACACGCCTGCGAAGCTCTTTGATAAGTTGAATCTAATGAGGGGATAGATGAGGTAGCCGAATGTCGATAGTTCGATATTGGAAATCCATGACACTTCGCTTACATCTTTACCTTTTTGCTTAACGGACATGGTTACAATGTTCTTTTTAACTGGAAACACTTTTGGTGCGTTTTCTGGTACCACATCAAAGTCAAAACTCATCTTCTCTTCTGAATAACGTAGAATGCTTTCTCTCGCTCTAAGTCCGTTTGGCTTTTTGGTGAATTCACAAACTCTGCCTGTCACAGGCGCAGCTTCTAACTTTTGACTTCCTTCAACAGCATAAGAATTTTCAACGAATCCCATCCACTTATGAGCTTGGTCGAATTCTTTTGCCACTATTTGCCATACATCAGCAGGGCTTCGTTTTACTTCTACAACATTAACTATCTTCATTTCTAAACTCTCAATGGTTTGGTTAACAATATTCAACCTGTTTAATTCGTGTAATTAGCTATTTGAACCTAAGAAATAAGCGCAAAAATTTATGCTCGTTTTTGTGTTTATTCGGCTAGATAGTGATCAAATTTGCTTGGCGAGAGTATATATGAACAAGGTCCGTTTGAATGTTGCACAAAAGAAACACAATGGTGCATTTACTGGTGTATTCAGTGAGTGACCACTTTTATAAACTGCACCAAATGTGTTTTAAATGAATTGATAAGGTATAAGAATCAGTATGGATTTCGAAACTCCAATTAAAAATGCACCAGAGGTAAAGTTGCAAAATGGAACTTCATGCATCCCACAGCATTACCTTAGTTTTAACCACACATTAAAAAGCGTTGAAGAAGTGGTTGCTAAAATAGAGTTTGATGAAAGCTTTCCTATTTTTGTTTGTCAGAACGACGATTCCATTTACCTGCAAGTTGGCATAATTGGCTTTGATAACTATAAATGCACCGCAACTCAGGAGAACAGAAAAATAGTGTATGGCAGAAAGTGGCGAGTTGAGACTGAGTTGCCAACTTCTGAGATTATTCAGACTGCATTTTTAGCAATCAAAACCGCTAGAGAACATGAAATAAGAGAGCTTGTTCGATTAAAGCTCGAACAAAAACAAGTTACGCCATTTAACAACCATCATGATTTACCACTACTAGCAAACAACGCGGCGTTGGTTACTCAACAACAAAATTGCCAAAACAGCATAAGATCAACCGAAGGCATCAATAGTATTTTATGTGACTTGAGCTTTAATGACGCATCTGTAAAGGCAAAAGAACTGCACTTACACGGTACTAAGTGGATTATTGATTTTGAACTGATGCCTGGGGAGCAAACCTACCTGCCTGAATTGGTTAAACACGAATTCACTTTAGTGTTTTCTTCTATTCATGCTAATGCTTTATACCATCAGATAATGAACTACTTTATTGAATTAAGTGATAAATATGTCCGTGAAACCTTCACCTATTGCGGATTTAACCGCTTTAGTGAACAAGTTTGTATAGAAGCGGTAGGTAGGCTTTCAGCTCATGTTCGAGACAAAGCTCATTACGTAAACCATTATGGTTTTTCGAATGAGTTAGAAGCATCAAATTACGATACTGATATGAAAAGAGTGCCTGCACTCACGGATGGGCCGAATAGCCGAAAAATAGAAAAAACCTTGCAGGCTTTGGGAGAGTTGGCTGGGATCCCGCCAATTCTTAACTATAACTTTTAGCGGTTTGTTTCATTTGTTCAAAACCACTGCTCTTGCACTTTCCGATAGTCATTGAAAACGACTATCGGAAAAGTACATAAAATGAATGCTTTAATCTATTTTCTAAAACTTTATTCTCCCGCTAGCGTTTTTTTCTTTTGCTCGAACAACTCAACAATAAACTCTCTAAACACTTTTAGCCTTGCCACTTCTCTATGGTCAGGATGAGATAACAACCAGACCTCATGATCCAGTCGTGGTTTACAATTTGGCAACCTTTTAATGCCCATTGCGTTGTCGGCAAAAAAACAAGGAAGCAATACCATTCCCACTCCTGCTCTCGCTGCTTCTAATTGCATACCAGCTTGGTTCATTAAATATTGAGTTGGAATATTTGGATAAGGGGATTCTTTCACCCATTGAGGAAACTTATCAGAGTGACCCCAGCCAATCCATCTAGCTGTTGTATCCGCTTTATCTGGGTTGTGAAGCTGCAAGTACTCATCACTGGCATAATAACAACTCGCGATATTTGCGAGTTTCCTACCAATTAACGGCTCTGGTACAGGGTTGCCAAACTCCATAATACGTATCGCAATATCACTTTCTCCGCGCATCAGCTCGAAAACATTACTAGTGACATTAAATTCAATATTAATATCTGGGTATTTTCGGGTAAATTTCACGATCTCAGATATCAGCAAACTATTGGCAATAACGTCTGGCGTGGTAACTCTTATGTCTCCACTGAGTACGGTGTCTAGTCCTTGCAAATGCAGTTCAGCATTTGTAAGTACATCTTCCGCTTCTTCTGCATAGCGAAGCATAGATTCACCTTCAGAGGTAAGTCGATAGCCTTTTACACCTCGTTCGAAAAGCCTAGTGCCTAAGGTAGTTTCAAGATTTTCGATACGTCGGGATACAGTTGAATGACTTAACGCTAATTTCTGCGCCGCAACTCTTGCACTGCCAGCTCTAGCAACAGACAAGAAAAACTGAACGTCATCCCAATTCATGGACGATTTATGCACCAATAACCTCACTTTTTCACTCTACGTATACATAAATTGTCCATACGAAAAATGGAATAGTCAAGGAAGGCGACTCGATAAAAGTTTCCCCACAAACAAAACTTAGGGATTAATCCTATGTAATAAATAAGGGGTTGCAAATATCATCTGTGCGCTGCATTTTAGTCAATGCAATTCCGTTTAGAAGGAGTTACCGGAGAAATGATGACGATGTTGAACGCTGCTAGCCGAATTAAGGTTTGTCTCACTTTGTTAATAACAAGTTTATTTTGTTGTCATCTTGTTGCAAAGGAAACAACTCAAGCGGATCAAAAGTTGTTGTCTATTATTGAAGAAGCTAAGGACTTTAGCATGGTAAAACCCATGCATAGCGTAGAGTTATTGGAAGCCAATAAAGCGCTTTTAGAACAAGCCTCTGAGTATTATCAATTTCTCTATTATAAAGCTGGGTTTTGGTCTTCAGTTTATCTTTACGACTCAGAGCGCATCTTTCACTTTGCCCGTTCTATGGCCAACACTCAAGACTTTCCCGACAGTAAACGCTACTTCCACGAAGTGTTAAATTCTATGTCGCTTTGGTATCGCGTTAACCAAGATTATCAATCCTCCATTGCTGCAGGCCGTTGTGCGATTGAATTTTCTCGCGATGAGCTGGAGATCAACCGCAACAGTGTTTCAGCAGGCCTCACTTATCTACTTCTAGATAACTATGCTGAAGCTCAGCGTATTTTTGAAATGAATATCGAGTTAAGCAAAAA
Source organism: Psychrosphaera sp. (assembly GCA_965221615.1). GTDB lineage: Bacteria > Pseudomonadota > Gammaproteobacteria > Enterobacterales > Alteromonadaceae > Psychrosphaera. The sequence goes on from OZ244904.1 coordinate 3,106,071, forward strand.
AGCAGATAATGAAATAGGTCTTGCAGCAGCACAAAACAACTTAGGTTTATTGAACGTTTACGCTGGAGACTACAAAAAAGCGGAAACGCATTTTAGAGTGGCGTTGAAGTTAAACGAAGAAATGGCGAGAGCCAAAGGCACAGCTTTAAACTTGGTCAATTTGTTATTCGCATTTTATATGCAGCAGGATTGGGACAACTTTTATCGTCTAGCTAACAGAGCTGAAAGAGCAAGCTTGTCGCTCAGCAACAAAGATATTAAGCAATATGTTTTTTGGGTAGACACGGCGTTTATTATTAAAACCCAAGGCCAAAAAGCAATATATATCGACGCCCTTCTAGCAAGTTACAACAAAGTCGAAGAGCCTACTGTATTAAAGCTAATCAACCTATTAGCAGAAACATTAGAAATAGAGTTACCAGCCAAACAACCAAAAATAGCCAAAACTATCGACTTTGCCCTAGCATTTCCTATTTGTCAGGTAACGACAGATCCCAAACTTCTAGTGAGCAAACAAATCGCAGAAAGATTAGAAAAGCTACGAGAGCTTCCTTTGTAGTACAGGTTTTACCATCATTATGGCGGAGGCCGCTTGTTATCGTCATTATGGCGAATGCCGTTTGTTATCGTCATTATGGCGAAGGCCGCTTGTTACCGTCATTATGGCGGAGGCCATAATCTCCCTCTTTTCCTCTGATAACTACTCTAGATTGCGGTCTGCAGCGCAATGACATTTTCAGCTTTGCCTGAGATTGCGCTCTACAACGCAATGACGGTTTTTCTTACGGCGAAGGCCCGCTGCTGCCGTCATTATGGCGGAGGCCATAATCTCCCTCTTTTCCTCTGATAACTACTCTAGATTGCGTTCTACAACGCAATGACTTTTCGGCTTCGCCCGAGATTGCGTTCTGCAACGCAATGACGTTTTTCGGCTTCGCTTGAGGTTACGTTCTGCAACGCAATGACGGTTTTTCTTACGGCGAAGGCCGCTGCTGCCGTCATTATGGCGGAGGCCATAATCTCCCTCTTTTCCTCTGATAACTACTCTAGATTGCGTTCTACAACGCAATGACGGTTTTTCTTACGGCGAAGGCCGCTGCTGCCGTCATTATGGCGGAGGCCATAATCTCCCTCTTTTCCTCTGATAACTACTCTAGATTGCGGTCTGCACCGCAATGACTTTTCGGCTTCGCTTGAGGTTACGTTCTGCAACGCAATGACGGTTTTTCTTACGGCGAAGGCCGCTTGTTACCGTCATTATGGCGGAGGTCATAATCTCCCTCTTTTCCTCTGATAACTGCTCTAGATTGCGTTCTACAACGCAATGACGTTTTTCGGCTGCTCCTTATTATAAAGTAATCCATAACACTGTAAGTACTTCTGCTTACTTTACTCAACAATTGAGAACAATTATCATTTCCAGCTTTGTAAATTCCTCGTACTCAGCGAAGAGTTACCAGTAAATAGCCAAGTTTCGACTTATCTCATCACTGGTCATCAACTCTGAATAAAGTAGACATTATGACGTTTTCATTCCCTGTGCTGTTGCGCACGATTATGGCCATTTTTGGTGGTTACGCCGTTGGCATTAGTGCGAGCTTCGCCATGATCCCTGTATCTATGCTGCTCTTCACTAGCAATGTTCACGATGCCGTGTTTATAGGCTTAATGTTGAGTTATGTATTTGCTTTTGCTGCTTTTATTTGGTGTTTCAGTTGCGAAAAAGCTATCCACTCTGTACGTGATTTAGTGTTAGTAAACCTCGCGTTTATCAGTATTTATTATCTTTTCCCAGTGGAGATTGTTTAATGAAAGGTAATTTCAGACGTTCAATGATCTGGCTGCATACCTATTCTGGCCTCCTATTAACTTGGCTTATCTTTGCGGTATTTGTAACAGGAACTTTGAGTTACTACGCAGACGAACTTGATATGTGGATGCAACCTGAAAAACTGTTGCAACAGCCTCAGCAAGAAACCATTCCATTGGCATTAGCTTCGCTAAATGAAAAAGCAGAAGGCGCTAGCCGTTGGAATATAAATTTAGGAAGTGCGCGGGATCCTAAAGCCGAGATCCGTTGGCAATACCCAGGGCAAGGTAGAAGAGAAGGACAAAGAGAAACTCTGAGTGAACCAACAGCTGCGCCAAGAGAAACGGTAGGTGGCAGCTTCTTTGTTCACTTCCATTACACGCTCGAATTACGTAATTACGGTGGCCGTTATCTTACTGGCATAGTTGCATTTGTAATGTTGATTGGCATCTTTACAGGCATCTTCACTCACCGAAGGTTTTTTAAAGATTTCTTTGTATTGCGCTGGCAAAATCTAAAACGAGCACTAACTGACATTCATGCAATAGTTGGTATTGTTACTTTGCCTTTTTGCTTTGTGATTTGTTTCAGCGCCTTGTTGTTTTACCTTTCTTTGTACGTACCAGCTTCTGCAAACTTCCATTACGACAAAGGTTATAGACAACTCTCTTCACAAGTCAGCCCTTCGAGCTTTTCTCGCTCTCCATTGGGAGAGTCAGCACAAGCAATCAGTGATATCCAGCCAATGCTTAATAAAGTGCAGACGCAATGGCCAGAGGAGCACAGCGTTAGCTGGGTCAGTTATTACTATCCTTACGATAAAAATGGCTATTTAGTTTTTTATCGCAACAAGCAAGACCTCTCTAGACAAAGCGAAACTTTAACTTTTGATGCAAGCTCTGGTGAGTTGCTTCATCAGACTGAAGCACCTAGATCCCCTAAATTGATTAGTTATGTTTTCCTCGGTTTACATGAAGCTAAATTTGCTGACACAGGTCTTAGATTCGTGCTTTTCATTCTTGGAGCTCTAAGCTGCGTTCTTATCGCTACAGGTTCAATTTTGTGGCTTAACAGCCGAGTAGAAAGACAAGTTTCTCACGGCGGCACTCGGCTGATCAGTTGGAGCAACAAAGCTATGTTTATTGGCTTACCAATAGGCATCATTGCTTTGTTTTGGGCTAATCGCTTGTTGCCCGTAGCTATGGACAATAGAGCTAATTATGAATTGCTAGCTTTGTTTTCTGCTTGGGCCTGTTGTGGTTTGTTTGCGCTATTGGTTAAGTCTCATATTTACTGGCGCTACAGTTTAACTACTTTTGCTATTGCTTGTTTCTTACTACCAGTTATGGATATGTTGAGCTTACCAAGTTACTTAGCTACAGCGATAAGTTCAGGCAACCTAACCTTTATTGCTATTGAACTAGCTTTCATTATTTCGGGAATACTTGCCTTATTACTTTCGCGTTATCTGTCAAAACGAAACAAAGCTAGCGTACAAAGTGAAGTTGCGAGTTCACAACTAAAGGTGAAAGCGTGTTAGTTGCAAATTTACTCTCTTTGCTAAGCATTATTTGTTTTGCTTTAAGCCAAAATAAACACTTTAAAACTGTGTTTAACAAGCAACCGACAAACGAAAACATTAACATTTTAAAGGCGTTAGGTATTTTGTTTGTTGCCCTTCCTCATTACTTTTTACAGCAACAACCGCAGCTTGGCGTTAGTTATGTCGTTTGGGGATGTTGGCTATCCGTGTGGATAGTGTTGGTTGGAGCCATTTTGAGTTATTTGGCTAAACGATAATAATCTATATTAAAAAGGCCACTTACTAAGTGGCCTTTGATTTTGCTACTTAGCGTTTAAATTAGATTGGTTTTTTGATCATTTCATTAGAAACAAGGTCAACCACTACTAATGTATAGTTACCTTCTCCAGAAGGATCTTCAGCAACTATGTATAAAAGACCTTTTTCCTCATCCAACTCTATAGCACTTTGAGAAGTTGGAGAGCCAGAAACTACCGCAACAGCATTTTGTAGACGTTGAACCGTTTGAGTAGCAAACTCAATCACTTTTAAACTCGTGCTAGCATCAACAAAATAGGCTTTGCTACCGTCACTGGTAACCGCTAGCTCAAACGTTAAATTTTCAACAGATTCAGTATCCGCACTACCTACAAAATCAGGAGAAGGAGTTTGTTCGTCTAAATCAACACGTGAGAATGGTGAATTATTCGCAGAAGCTGCAGATACAATAATTGAGTTATCAGACTCTAAATAATCAACTGATACTATTGCAGAATAATTGCTACTCGCTTCGAAATATTCATCTTCACCTGTGGTTAAATCTAACTTTCCTAAGGCACCAAATGAATTATCTGCTACGTAAATCAAGTTATTAGCTGGGTCTAAATCAATATCAGAAATACCAAAGAAACCACTATGCACTTGTGTTCTTTCATTATTTGATAGATCAATAGCAAAAATAGAGCGGCTGTTGGCAACGTACATTACGTTGTTTTCTTTATCTAATTCAATATCTCTGGTGCTTTGAATTAAATCTATCGTGTTTACATCAACATCAGTAAGTTCCACTTGAGAAATGTCTTGTTCAATGATGTCGTACTCAAGTAATTGAGTTGTTCCTATAGTATCTCCTTGAGTTTGAATATAAAGGGTGTTTGCTTCGCTATGCAAAGCTGCACCAACAACACCAGAGTTACTTTTTGTAAAGACCGACTCACCAGAAAAATCAATTGAGCGATTAAGATTCAAGGTATCTTGATATTCAAAACCAAGAGAGTTGGTTGCTGAAATGTTAATTTCTAACTGTTCTCCAGCTTCTAACGCTATAGTCCCTCTCCAGCTGCCATCATCAGCAACAGGAATATTTACAGTATTAGCCCCATGAGTTAGTGTTACCGTCTCTAACTGAGTACCAATTGCGGTTACGGCATTGCCGAATACAACTAATTCTTCTCCTTCAGCAAGCACAGTTGTACCGCCATCAATTGGAAATAGAACATCCACATTGGCTGATGCCACACCAAAAACAGAAACATTAACACTCTCTTTTGTTTCTGCGCCATGAATATCAGTAACTGTTACTTCAAATATTAATACTTCATCGTATGGTATTTCTGGAGCTGTAAAGTTGGCATTGTTTGTATTAGCACCAGATAGTTCAACTTCAGTACCTGCCGTTTGTACCCATTGATAAGTAGCAATACCGCCATCAACATTAGGATCGGTTGCTTCTGCTAACATGAAAACCTGTTGCCCCAAGTTTACTTCTGTATCATCACTTACTGTGACTTCAGGAGCTAAATTTACACCAGTAATATTTACTGAAATTTCAACTGTTTCTGAATTGTTATCAGCATCTCCAAAAGTTACTTCACATTGACTCGCTGTATCTGTTGCGTAATTTGCTGCAGTAATTGTTGGAGTAGTTTCAAATGTTGTAGGAGTGCCTGACAAAATATTCGACAACGATAGGCTCAAACCATTTTCACAGCTCATATTAAAAGACGTTAACCCTTCATCATCTGAAGCAGATATATCAAAGTTAACACTTTCACCAGCAAGCACAGTCAGTTCATTTGCACTTACCTCTACAACAGGCGCGGCCGAAGTTGTTGTGCCACTTCCTGAACCATTTGAATCAGTACCGGATGAGTCTGCTGAGTTCGAAGAACCACCTCCGCCTCCACCACAACCAGCCAAGGCTAGTGAGACAGCCACACACAAAGTTTTCATAGTCATTGATTGTAATTTCATTTTTTCCCCAGAATATTACTTATTGAAATCGTTCTGCAGAGAATCAAAGGAGAAGCGCAGTTCTCATATGACTTGTTACAGTTGTTTAGATAGAAAAGGAGTAGAAAGGTAGGAACTAAATACTACATGTTCTTCCTTGATAAACTATTTGAACGGGTTATTTAGAATAGCGTTAATAGATCCCAAATAAACTGCATCCCTGCTAACAGGCTGAAGAATATATGTACCTGAAACAACAAAATCAATAGAAAATTATAATATTTAAATAATTAGGGAATCTCCCTAAGTGAAGAAAACAGGCCTCTTTTTGCTTATTAAAGACAATAACTTTTGTTAATCAGCTAGTTAACCAAATTAGAGAAAGAGACACAAAAGGGATTCCATGCCTCTTATTAATAATTTTATTGCAGTGTCAAATCACCAATCATGATGCCGATATGACCAGGGAATGAGCAGAAGAATTTATATTTTTCACCAGCAGATAATTTGCTTACGGGAAAAGTAACCGAAGTCGATTCACCACCGCCAATTACTTTCGTTAACGCAATCACTCTGCTGTCACCAGACTTAACATAACTATTATCAATTCCCGCTGACATACCATCTGTAGCAACAGCGCGAGCATCCGCTGCTTTAGTGATAACTATGTTATGACCCATTGCCGTTTTAGGTAACTTACCCGAGTGTTCAAGTGTTACAGTGAAGTCTTTACAAGACTTACTCACCGAAATTGCTTTTTTGTCGAACTGCATCATGTCATTACTTACTACAGTAATTGCACAATCATTTGCTAACGCTGGCGTTGCCATCATAGAGCAAGCAATGATAGAAAGTAGGCTAAGTAGCTTTTTCATTAGTTTTTCCTCTGTTAATTTTTAATGAACTTAGGGCTGTTCATAACCTTAACAAATTAGTTAATGATAATCATTATCAATAACAATTAACTAAATAAAGTTTGATCTAGATAAACGCTCTCGCTTCGCTATTAACTCAGCCGCTTTTCTTTCTATCTGTTTTTGTCAATTTCTTGCTTCCTTTCTTTTTTATTTCTCTTGTGCCTCTTATTCCTTTTATTTTTTTGTTCCTTCTACCGTATTAGCGAGACGATTCAACCGTGTTATAACCTCTTTGGCGCATACAATTGATCACTATGTTTTTTCTCTCAGTTCTAGTGTCATAAGCTTTGCCTGCCGCACCAACTCCAGCACCTACGATAGCGCCACCTAAAATGTCTCCGCGATCGCCATCAGACCCAGCAATCGCACCAATGATTCCACCTATGATTGCATCTGATTTAGTTTCGTCGTTTAGGTAATCCCTCTGCTCCGCTACAGCTTGGCATTCTGTAAGATCATGTTCGTAATTAGTTAAGTCTCCGCCATCAACAATAGGTCTATGACTCGCACCGTAATTCATATTCGTGCAAGCTGTCATTAAGGTCACTGCAAATGCTAACGCCGTTGGCTTGATTAGGTTTTTAGTTTGTTGCTTCATCATTACTTCCTCTAACACTTTTGATGTTATTAATGATGGCAGTTGGCAAAACGAAGTGCTGTATGAAGCTGTAGCGCTTTTGTCAAAATATGTAAATCTGGATTGGTATTATTCCGTGTCTGTTACACAGTGTTACACTTTTGTCAGATTTTTATGCGATACTTGTTTTAATCCAGTTTTTGCAGTGAACACAATGCCATTTCAATCCAAGTTTCAAGTTACCTTTATTGCTACAGTTATGTTGTTAACAGGCTGTGCTTCAACGGGTTTAGAGCACAGGCCACAGGTACAAGGAGACGATATTGCTAACTATGAAGTGGATTTAAAAAGTTGTCAGAGTTTAGCTGCCAAAAATAAAGACTTAGATAAAACGACAGAAGGCGGCATAGCTGGTGCAGCGGCAGGCGCTTTAGCTGGTGTGTTAGAAGACAATGGAGATGTGCTTAGTAATGCAATTGTTGGTGCTATCGTAGGTGCTACAGGCGGTTCTTTATATAGCCATCAACAACAACGAGATTACATTATCAAATGTATGCAAGATTTAGGTTATAACGTTGTCGCTGATGATTAACTTATTTATTGTGTTTTAACGGCCAAGTTAAAATAAACTTCGCACCACCAATATCTGCATCTTGAATTTCTACAGTACCACAGTGCCATTCCATGTAACGACGTACTATTGCCAGCCCTAGTCCAATACCACCAGAGTTTCTGTCTCGACTTTTATCCAATCGAACAAATGGGTCAAACAAACTATCCCAATTAGCTTTAGGTACGCCAGGACCGTCATCTTCGATGGCAATTTCAACATTGCCATTATGTTCTCTCACAGAAACCACGATAACGTTTTTGGCATAACGAATCGCATTACGCAAAATATTGTCTAGCACTCTAGAGATACCGTCATGATCACAATCGGCAACAATTGAACGAGTAGCTGCTGTTACTTGAAAATTCAGATTGGCTTCTGTCATTTCGAATCGAGCAACAACTTCTTTGGCAAGTACTTCAATTGACTGCTTTGCAAAATCCAACTTAGGCTCTTCTCGATCGAATCGAGCGTAAGTTAGCAATTCATCAACTAAGCCATCGAGTTCTTCAATGTTGTCATTCATGGCTTCAAAGTAGTGCTCGCGCTTGTCTGAATCTGGCAGCTCTCTTGTCATTTCCATAGCAAAGCGGATTCTTGCAATTGGCGTTCGTAATTCATGGGAAACCGCGTGAGATAGTTCTTTGTGAGAACGAATTAAACGTTGAATTCGCCCTGCCATATCGTTGAATCTCATTACCACAGGTTTTAAAGGTCTAGCCACGTTGTCAGTAATACGAGTTGAAAAGTCACCCTCGCCAAATCGTTGTGCAGCTTTGGTTAACACTAACAATCCTTTAGACAAAGGCCATACCCAAAGGAATACGATAAAGGCTAATAAAATAAGAAAAACAGCACTGAATAAAGTGCTTTCGCTCTCAGCAACCAACTTAATTGGGCCAAACAAAATAACATGTTCCGACCTAGTCTGTTTTTGTAAAAACCAGCTTAAGCCAGTGCTGTCATCAATTACCGATACTTGCCCACCCTGCTTTAAAAAAGAGTGTTGAGAGTCAGTTAAAATTTGTCCTTGAGCTTCTAACTGCGACTCTAGTTCACTTTCCGTCAGTAACGAAACAGGATAACCAAAACTCGGCGATAACGCCGTCATGTAGTCTTTGTGATTTTCTTCTGGAAGCCGAGCAAGTTCACGGTTTAATAAAAACAATGTACCGCGATGCAAGTCCAAGTCAGTTAGTACTTCCTCGCTATCTGAAACTTGCTCGTACAGTTGGTCCAAACTCCAGCCTAAACCAACAAAAGTAAGAATTAATAATAGATATAATCGAAAAAACAGGTTTCTCATCGTTATTGCTTATTCCCAAGCATCTGATACAAACAAGTAGCCTTTCTTCCAAACTGTTTTGATTTTTCTTGGCTTTGACGGATCATCTCCCAGCTTTTTACGCAGTCGAGATACCAGCATATCGACAGTTCTATCTAAGCCATCATAACCAAAACCACGTAGCTGACTTAACAAATCATCCCTTGTTAATACTTGATCAGCATTGCGAGCAAAATGAACTAATAACTCGAATTCATTAGTGGTTAATTCCAAGCCTTCGTCTGCAAAGTAAACTTCTTGCTTTGCGGCTTGAATTAACAGTTTGCCAAATTTTAATTCGTTGCTGTTTTCTTCCGAATCCGAATGAGAGTGCTGTGAGCGACGCAATAACGCATTAATTCTCGCCATTAGTAACCTAGGTTGAACTGGTTTACAGATGTAATCGTCTGCACCTACTTCCAACCCAACTACTTGATCGATTTCATCAGTACGAGCAGTCAGCATCATCACTGGTAAATCAACTTGAGCACGTAGTTCTCTGCATATGTCCAAGCCATTTTTGCCTGGTAGCATAATGTCTAAAATAGCGATATCTGGCTTTTCATCAAGAATACGGGAAACGGCATTATCACCGTTGTTTTCTATCGATACTCGATAGCCTTGTAACTCTAAGTAGTCTTTCACTAAATTAGCTAGGCTATCGTCGTCTTCAACCAAAAATACGTGAATGTCTGACATATTGTTTTGTGATTGCACTGTTTTGTTTCCCTGTGCACGCCGCCAGCAGCGACGTGCTTATTTCATTACGATTAGAAGCGATAGTTAATATATGCACCATAATTGCGTTGGTACGCAGAATCAATATCGTAGCCATTTTGTTCGGCATCAAAATCACTATACGCGTAAGTAAGACCTATATCGGTATTTTTTGTCAGCGCATAATTCACACCAGCCGATGCTGTGTAAGCATTGTTTTGGACAAAATCTTTCAGATCTCTGTGAGTGTAATCGACAGAAAACGTTAATCGCTCAATTGGCTGATACAAGGCACCAACAGAAAAGCGGTTTTCAGATGAATTGTCGCTACCCGGATTATTCCAAAAAACATATTCTGCAGCAAACACCATAGCTAAGTCACGTGAGAACACATATTTACCTGTGATATCAGCACCGTAACCTTTCACATCATCGTTATTACGCTCCATGTGGCCTTTGTAACCTGCACCGAATGTAAGCTCTAATCCTTTGCCATCGTTGTAGCGTGGAAGGTATTTATATCTCACTCCACCTAGGTGAATAGTTAATTCGTCAGTAAGACCATATGCTGCATTTAGACCTAAACCTGTGTCGTCTTCATCATCTGTTTCACCAAAATACAAACCACCTGATAATGCCACTTCACTGTCTTTTAATGTAAGTGAACGCTCTACTAAGTTCTGCTTACTCAATTCATTTGCTGATACTGCAGTGCTCGCTGATAAGATTAATCCAATTAATAATGATTTTTTCATTGTCGATTCCTCGTTGACTAAGTTGTGTTGACGAGGGTTAGTTTAGGTAGGAAGTTAGTATGATTCTTTATGCTTTACGTAAGCTTTTGTGGGAAGCTGTAAAAAGTCGTGTTAAATGTAACAAGCTGTCAAAAACTTTGGTCTAAGTATCTATTATATTTAGAATATTCTCCAAAAACCACTGCGTCTTCTAGCTCGAACTCTTTGCTCAATTGCACCTATTACCTTTATTTCGGTTTGCACTAGCATAATCCCAGTATCTTCTCGGATCAGCCAAACTTCTTCTGTCACACCAGATGAAAAAGAAAATTGATGAATACCAGACCAAGCATTTTGCCAGCACTCTAATCGCGTTTGAGTTTTCTCATGAAATAAACAGAAATTACCCGCTCTAGGAACTTCCCAAATTAACGCAATAGAAGCAGTGCACGCCCTTTCATCACTTTGTAGTTCACAAATATTTGGACTAGCTGTTAATGTCGGCTCAGTGGTTTTTAGCCTAATGCCAAATTCATCCTGCGCATAAGTAGACATTGACACTAAACTAAGTGTCAAACTAGAAAACCCAATTAAGGCAATGGCTCGAAATCGAGTTAGAAGCTCCATAACACTCCCATAGCTATGGTATGTGTTGCATTGCTCACTGAGGTAATTGGACTATCTGTTATTGAATTACTGAACTTAGAGTAGCTAGCAAAACCAAACATAGTCCACTCTTGGTTAATCGGATGCTCAATATAAATTCTGCCGGTTAAACTCCAACCTGCATCTGGTGAATACAAAGGACGTTCGGCTGTTACTTCTGTTGGGCCAACACCGTAGTAGTAATCAACTAAGTTTTCCGATAAATAGGTTACGCCCCAAGATGGAATAATCAGCCAGTCTTTTTTGTATATAGGTCTGCTCTGATCTAACGAAAGTAAAAAGCCATTATGTCGATTAAGTACATCGTGCAATGCTCGAATTCTCAAATCTGACTTTTTAAATTGTTTTAAGTACTCAACACCAACTTCGTAAGCACTCTCTCTTTTCTTAATACCGTCAAGACGATTGCCTTGCTCTTGTTTATCTTCGGAGATAGTTGCAAACCAAGACATGCCAACAAGATTAACCATGGTACTTCTTGTTTCATTGAGAGTGTAACCAACAGTTAGAGGCCTTGAACTAAAAGGGGAAGATTCAATAAATAGCTTATCGTAATAAATCCCGCCAGATAACAAAACGGCCAGAGCGGCTTCATCGTTGCTTTCGTCAAGACTATCTACAATGAATGTTTGATGCTGTAAGCTCAAACCTAAATCTAATTGCCAGGTAAAGGACTCTTTATCTGTTTTATCGTCACTTAAAGCAGGAAACGACAAACCAAATAATAAAAGTAGCTGGCAAATCACTGTCCGTAGTTTGTTCGATTTTAGGTTCATACTAGGTATAGGTAAGTTCTGTTCACTAACAAAAAATGAACATTAGAGGGTTAGCAGCAAAAGTTCAATACTGTTATTGTTTCGAAAAGTTAAAAGAGAGATTAAGAACCTCATTTTTTGTTGTCTGAGCGGAGACTGCTTTTATTCGTCATCATGGTGAAGGCCGTTTTTATCCGTCATCATGGCTAAGGCCATTTTATCCGTCATCATGGCGAAGGCCATTTTATCCGTCATCATGACGAAGGCCGTTTTATCCGTCATCATGGCGAAGGCCGTTTTATCCGTCATCATGGCGAAGGCCATGATCTGTATCTCTTCTTTCGGCTTCGCCGAGATTACGGTCTGCACCGCAATGACCTTTTAGGCTTCGCCTGAGACTGCAGTCTACACCGCAATGACTTTACTCAAATAAAAAGGGGCTAAACAGCCCCTTTACCAATCGCTAAACGCTTACTTCTTTTTTGCTTTGGCAAATGCGTCAGCAAATGCATTACCCATAGCTCCGCCACCAAGTGATTGGTTGCCACCTCTAGGTTTATTTTCTCTGCGTTGCGGTTTTTGTCCTGAGCCTGAGCGATTATTAGCAGGCTTGTTACTCGCTTGCTCGTCCATGCGCATAGTTAAACTTATACGCTTTCTAGGAATATCTACTTCAAGCACCTTAACTTTAACTATTTCACCCGCTTTTACTACTTCTGATGGATCAGAAACAAACTTGTCTGTTAACGAAGAAATGTGTACTAAACCATCTTGGTGAACGCCTATATCAACAAAAGCACCGAAGTTAGTAACGTTTGTTACCACACCTTCTAAGATCATATTAGGTTTTAAGTCTTTAAGTTCTTCAACACCATCTTTAAATGCAGCTGTTTTAAACTCTGGTCTTGGGTCTCTACCTGGTTTTTCTAGCTCTTGAATAATGTCTTCTACAGTTGGTAAACCAAATTGCTCATCAGTAAATTCGTTTGCTTTTAGCTTGCCTAAGAAATCGGCGTTACCTAACACGTCATTAATCGGCTTAGCTGTAGAATCAATTATCTTAGTTACCACAGGATAAGCTTCAGGGTGAACTGAAGATGCATCTAACGGGTTGTCGCCATTAGCAATTTTTAAGAAGCCTGCACATTGTTCAAATGCTTTTGGTCCTAAACGTTCTACCTTTTTTAAGTCTTTACGGTTGGTAAAACTGCCGTTTTCATCTCTAAACGCAACGATATTGGTCGCTAACGTTTTGTTCAAGCCTGATACTCTTGTTAATAAAGGAATAGAGGCTGTATTTAAGTCTACGCCTACTGCGTTTACACAGTCTTCCACAACCGCGTCTAAGCTCTTCGATAATGCGCTTTGACTGACGTCGTGTTGGTATTGACCTACACCGATAGATTTAGGTTCAATTTTCACAAGTTCCGCCAATGGATCTTGCAGTCGACGTGCAATCGACACTGCACCACGAATTGATACGTCTAAATCAGGGAATTCTTTTGCCGCAAATTCACTTGCAGAATAAACTGATGCACCAGCTTCACTAACCATGATCTTAGTAAGTTTAAGCTCAGGTGCGCCTTTCACCACTTCACCTGCTAATTTATCTGTTTCTCTAGATGCAGTTCCGTTACCAATAGCAATGAGCTCTGCTTTATGAGTACGAGCAAGATGTTCAATAGTACGAATTGACTTATCCCAGTGATTTTGTGGTTCGTGAGGATAAATAGTTGCCGTATCTAACAGCTTACCTGTGTGGTCGATAACCGCGATTTTGCAACCGGTTCTGAAACCTGGGTCGATGCCAATTGTTGTTTTCGCGCCAGCAGGTGCTGCCATTAATAAGTCTGATAGGTTTTTCGCGAAAACTTTAATGCCTTCAAGTTCAGCATTGTCGCGAATTTCAGATAACAATTCGTTTTCCATCGACATCGCAACTTTGATCTTCCAAGTCCACTGTACTACTGATTTTAACCATTTGTCAGCCGCCTTTTGGTTGAAGTTCAAACCTAAGTGCTGAGCAATAATTTCTTCACAGTGAGATTCTCTAACTGGTGCTTCTTGTTCAGGATCAGCATTCAACGTCAGTTGTAACACGCCTTCATTTCTACCACGTAACATAGCTAAAGCACGGTGCGAAGGAGTTTTCATTGCTAGTTCTGAGTGATCAAAATAATCTTGGAATTTCGCACCTTCTTTTTCTTTACCAGCAATGACTTTTGCTTCTAGTTGAGCATTCTGCTTTAAGTAACGACGTATCTTATTTAGTAGGTCAGCATCTTCAGCGAAGCGCTCCATTAGAATGTACTTAGCGCCATCTAGTGCAGCTTTAGTGTCAGCTACATCACTAGAAATAAAGTCTTGTGCGACTTGCTCAGGATCTAAGTTCGGATCTGCAAATAGTTTGTCGGCAAGAGGCTCTAAACCTTGCTCTTTTGCAATTTCGCCTTTAGTTCTACGCTTAGGTTTGTATGGTAAATATAAGTCCTCTAAGCGGGTCTTGTTGTCAGCGGCTAAAATTTCTTTTTCTAGTTCTGGGGTAAGCTTTTCTTGTTCTGAAATTGATTTCAGGATCACTTGTCTGCGTTCTTCTAACTCTCTTAAATAAGTTAAACGCGTTTCTAGGTTACGTAATTGAGTATCATCTAGGCTACCTGTCACCTCTTTACGATAACGAGCGATAAATGGCACAGTTGCGCCTTCATCTAATAGGGTAACAGCAGCAACAACTTGTTCAGGACGGACGGATAATTCGCCAGCGATCTGCTGAGCAATAGCTTGATTAGTAGACATATAACATGAAGTCCTTTGCTTAAACCTGCTAGACAGGTTAAATTCGTCTGAATGAGAGTGATATAAAATAGCGACTAAACAATAAAATTCAATGGCTAAAACCAACTATATAACCCGCGAAGGTTACGACAAGTTAGAAAAAGAACTTAACTTTTTATGGAAAGACGAAAGACCTCGTATCACTCAGTCTGTTTCTGAAGCTGCCGCGTTAGGAGACAGAAGTGAAAATGCGGAGTACATCTACGGTAAAAAGCGCTTACGCGAAATCGATCGTCGAGTGAGATTTTTAACCAAACGTTTAGAGCAACTCAAAGTGATTTATCCAAGTCCAGAGCAAGAAGGCAAAGTATATTTTGGAGCTTGGGTCGAGTTGGAAGATGAAGAAGGAGAAGCATTGAAGATCCGTATTGTTGGTCCTGATGAAATTGACGTTCACAACAAATGGATAAGTGTTGACGCGCCTATGGCTAGAGCCCTCATTGGCAAGGAAGTCGATGATGAGGTATGGGTGCAAACACCAAGTGGCAAAGATTGCTATTTCGTAAACTCCATCCGATACAAAGCAAACGACGATTAACTAACAATTTGCTTATCGCGTTATAAGCAAATCTAACTATTTTCTAAGGGTTTTCATGACCAACAATGACGTTATCCGTCGCATTCGATATATCTTTGATTTCAATAATGGCCAAATGGTTAAGCTGTTTGCATTAGCTGACATTAAAGTTAGCCAAGAACAAATCGGCCCTTGGCTTAAAAAAGATGATGATCCTAAATACAAAAGTATGCCAGATGTTATGTTAGCCACTTTTTTAAATGGGCTGATCAGTCACAAACGAGGCAAAAAAGAAGGACCTCAACCAAAGCCTGAAACTGAGTTAACCAACAATCTAATTTTGCGAAAATTAAAAATAGCACTTAACTATACTTCTGATGACATGCTCGCAGTATTACAGCTGGCTAATTTTCGCCTAAGTCCACATGAATTAAGCGCTTTTTTCCGTAAAGTCGATCATAAACATTATCGAATTTGCAAAGACCAAGTACTGAGAAATTTCCTGCAAGGATTGCAACTCAAATATAGAAAAGAGGGAAAGGATTAAAATTAGCTGTAAGTGACCGTTAAGTAGGTCATCCTGAATTCATTTCAGGATCTCGTTAAGTAGGTCATCCTGAATTCATTTCAGGATCTCGTTAAGTAGGTCATCCTGAATTCATTTCAGGATCTCGTTAAGTAGGTCATCTTGAACTCGATTCAAGATCTCGTTAAACAGGTCATCCTGAATTTATTTCAGGATCTAAGTTGTAAGTTGTAAGTTGTAAGTTGTAAGAGCTTAAATGCTCTTACAGCCAGACCAAGCCTTGGTATGGCTTTGTTTTTAAAGCACTTAGTCTTGACTCTAAACTACCAGAGTGTAGTTCCAACTTATGGCCATCAGGGTCTAAAATGTAAAGCGAATCGCCTTCGCTTTTATTCTGTTTCCACTGCTCTACATCCGCTTGGACAAGCTTTTTAGCCAATTGAGAGAAGTCTTGTTGAGCAATATCAAACGCTAGATGTGTATAATCTGACTTAGGTTCAGGTGTGTCTATCGATAAACAAAACCATAAGTCACCTGCCGATAGATAAGCACCTCTATCCCACTTAACGTGACCCTTAAACCCAAGTAAATTAGTGTAAAAGTCTAACGACTTTTCTAGGTCGCTTACTGCAATAGTGATGTGATTTAATCCAGTGATCATAGCTCGATTCCAACAGGGTTTAATTCAGCTTCTAGAACACAAAAAAGTTAACAACTTACAATTTATAGCTTACAGCTCACTCATTTTCTTGTCGGCTCAAACGTTTCGTATCTTGGCAACTCAGCGTCTAGCTCTTCCCAATTAGCTTTGGATGTAACAAAGTTATGGGAAATTGGTCTTTCTTCGATGTCTGAATCAATTAACCCTAAACGTATTCTATATCGATTTGGAGCTTGCTCATTTGAGCTATAAACAGGTGAGCCACACTTAGAGCAAAAATGCCTATTACGACCAGGTTTAAAAGAAAAGCTAGTTAACAGCTCTTTGCCTGTAACAATTTCAAATTCATTGGCATTAATAAAACCATTAGTTGCGTAAGCTGTACCGCTGTTTTTACGGCAAAGTGAACAATGGCAATGAATGATATCTGTGATTGGTCCGTTAATTTTTACTTCAACGCTACCGCAAAGGCACTTTCCTAAATACATATTCTTCCTACAAAAAAGCTCGAACAATCGAGCCTTTATGCTAAACCAATTTTGCTAGATGATCAGTTATTCATCCAATAATTAGTAAGAAGTTTTACCAATCTCTAAGCAGCTATCAAAGTCTTTTAACTTGCAGCCTTTTTCAAACCACTTATGCTTTTCCGCATCATCTGTACTTTTTTGACCAGCTGTACGGCATGAAGAAGCATCACCTAAATCACAGCCTCGACCATAATAAAGAACCGCCCCTTTCATGTCTTTTAATCGTTCAACGCCGCGCCATGCAAAGTTATAACAAGCTTGCGCATCATCTTGAGTACAACATGCTTTATGTGCTTTAGCTAAAGGTGCAGGATATAAGCTTTCGTCAGCACTACAAACTGATGTTAGTTTTTTAGGCATAGGAGGTAATTTGTTAACAAAGAAATTCTTCTCAATTAACGCTTTCTCATCATAGATAACGCTCATTGTCCATTTGCCACCAACTAACTCATTATCCGCTTCAAACTGCCAAATCGTGTGATTTGGTCGGCCGAAGTATAAAGTATCTTGCCAGCTCGATTCTGTAGTTGTACTGCCGTTAGCTTGTTTCATTTCTGGGTGAATAACTTTGATTGTCACAGGTACATGTGACTTAATTTCAGACTGAACCTTATTCTCACCAGCTTCGAGCTCAAGTTTTTGTTTTGCAGTGTAGCTAAAACCAAAATAATTTCCTTTTTCCGCTGGGATCATAAAGCTACGCTTGTACTTATAGCCAACAACCATGCCGCCATTTTTGATTGGTTCTGCTGGTCCTGATTTATCAATCTCTGCAGTGATCTTCATGGCTACAGGCTTAGCTTGTTCCACTTTCTTAACTGTGTCTTCTTGTTTTGACGCAGTAGTCGAACAAGCTGTTACCGCCATTAATATAATTGATAGGGCTGATGACTTGAATAAGATGTTGTTTTTCATAGATAAACTCCTTGTATATAAAAATCGGGGCGGAGTATATGGATCTCGCTGAATGACTACAAGTACAAAAGTGTAAAGTCCCACAATAGTTTGTTTAAGATCTAATAACCACTTAGCATTTCCACCTTTTTTATAAACCATTAGTAGAAATATTTTTCCCTCTTAGGGAATTCATTTTGAGGCAAAGGTACATATCTGTTAACATTATGTGGACATGGAAATTAACTAACTATATGGAGATTTTATGAAGCACGCTTTACTTACTTTTTTCTTACTACTTTTCTTTACTATTCCCTCTCATGCTAGCGAGTGGGTTCCTTTTAAAATACATCACGGCCATGTCACTTTTGACATTGAATTTGATGGAACGCCTAGCACAGCAATGTTAGATAGCGGTGCTGAAGTTCACATGGTAGATGCAGTTTTAGCTGAGAAGTATGGTAAAAATTTAAATAAAGCCGGAAAGATGACCATCATAGGCGCGAACAGCACTAGTGAAGTTCAAGTTTACAATAATGTGCCAATTAAGTTTTTTGGTATTGACTTGGAATTTGATGATGTTCCTTCAGGTAATTTAGGCGATATAGGTATTATCTTAGGCGCCCCATTTTTTAGAAACTTTATTATTCAATTAGACTACCCTAAGCAGTTAATGCGAGTGCTACCTAGAGGTTCAGTCGATATGAATAAACGAGGTAATGTTAAAATGAAGCGCCAAAGAGGCTCTTCTCTAGCGGTAGTAAAAGTTGATGTTGAAGGCGAACCTTTCTGGTTAACGTTTGATACAGGCAGTACCGGTGGCGTTTACATCAAGCGAAGTTATGCTGAAGATCATGGTTGGTTAAAAAAAGCTGATGATGTTTCTGAAACCGCTTCTATTGGAGTAAATTCAATGATTAACACTGAAAGCTTCAGTGTAGACTCATTAGGTTTTGGCCCTTATACACTAGATAACATTGATGTACAGATACCAGCAGACGGTGAAGTAAGCAATGTTGGGAAGCGCTCTAGCGATGGTGGAATGACTAGAATTAGTTCTGGTAAGCAATCTAAAGGATTACTTGGTTACGATATTTTGAAGCACTTTGTTGTAACAATTGACTACTATGGTTACAACCTACACATCTACGCGCCTTAATTAGCGCACTAGAGTAAAAAACTTAGAGTGCCTTACAAAGGCACTCTAACAAAATCATATCTTCACAAATGAAGTTTTCTATTTATTTGCACATATGCACTGAGGTGATACACCACCAACTAATCCACACCACGCTGGCTCAACACAACCGGCATAAACAGATGCTGATGCAATAGTTGCAGCTAATACTGTTGCGGCTGCTAATTTTTTCGACTTTAAAAATTTCATATTTCTTCCTTTATTATTTTTTATTAATAGTCCTTGTGATTCAAAACTAGGTTAAACCACATAACATGAATCCAAAATATGGATGTCACGTAATTCGACCGACTATAAGTATTTTGTTTTACAACTTACTCTTTGATAATAAACAAAAAACAAATAGTGGATCACAATAAACAGAAAATTAGGTGCAGTGTCAAACGTACTTAACCAAACTTTACATTTCTTTAAAAAAAAAGCTCAGCGATATGCTGAGCTTTTGATAGGTCGGTTGGGATTTATCAATTAACCAAATTGATTCATTGTATTATCTTTACCAGAGGCTTTAAGTGCATTTTCACCAGCAAAATACTCTTTGTGATCATCACCCATATCTGAACCTGCCATATTCTGATGCTTAACACATGCTATTCCCTGGCGGATCTCTTTGCGTTGAACACCTGCAACATAACCAAGCATACCTTGTTCACCAAAGTACTCTTTAGCTAAGTTATCAGTTGATAATGCCGCAGTATGGTATGTTGGTAGCGTGATTAAGTGATGGAAAATACCTGCTTCACGCGCGGCATCAGCTTGGAATGTTTTAATTTTTTCGTCCGCTGCCAACGCCAACTCAGTTGTGTCATATTCTGCATTCATTAAATCACCTCGAATGTATGCAGATACATTTTTCCCTTCTTCACTCCAAGCATCAAATACTTGCTGGCGGAAGTTAAGCGTCCAATTGAATGACGGCGAATTGTTGTAAACTAACTTAGCATTAGGAATGACTTCACGAACGCGATTGACCATGCCACCAATTTGGCCAACATGAGGTTTTTCAGTTTCAATCCATAATAAATCTGCACCAGCATTTAGAGCTTCAATACAATCAAATACACAGCGGTCTTCACCTGTGCCTTGACGGAATTGATACAAGCCAGAAGGTAAACGCTTAGGACGAACTAATTTACCATCTTTGTTAAATACCACATCCCCTTGTTGCATATCTTCAACGCCAATTTCTTCAACGTCCAAGAATGAGTTGTAGATATCGCCAGAGTCGCCTTTTTCTTTCACTACTGCGATTTCTTTAGTTAAGCCTGCGCCTAATGAATCAGTACGAGCAACAATAACACCATTGTCGACACCTAATTCTAAAAATGCATAGCGAAGAGCTCGTAACTTGGCGTGGAAATCTGCGTGAGGAACTGTAACTTTACCGTCTTGGTGACCACATTGCTTTTCATCCGCAACTTGGTTTTCGATTTGTAGACAACAAGCGCCTGCTTCAATCATCTTTTTCGCTAATAAGTAAGTTGCTTCTTCGTTGCCAAAGCCTGCGTCAATATCAGCAATGATAGGCACAACGTGAGTTTGGTGATTATCTATTTTATCTTGAATTTGTTTTGCTTTAGCTTCATCGCCAGCTTCTCTTGCAGAATCTAGTTCTCTAAATAGACCACCTAATTCACGAGCATCAGCTTGACGTAAGAAAGTATAAAGTTCTTCGATTAGTGCCGGAACAGAAGTTTTCTCATGCATTGATTGATCTGGCAAAGGACCAAAGTCAGAGCGAAGCGCTGCAACCATCCAACCTGAAAGGTATAAATAACGACGCTCTGTACTGCCGCCGAAGTGTTTTTTAATAGAGATCATTTTTTGCTGGCCAATAAAGCCATGCCAACAACCTAATGATTGCGTGTACTTTGAACTATCCGCATCATAAGCTTCCATATCTGTACGCATGATATCAGCTGTATATTTGGCGATGTCGATGCCTGTTTTGAATCTATTCTGTGCACGCATTCTTGCTACTGACTCTGCATCAATCGCATCCCATGATTTTCCACGTGCTTCAATTACTGCTTGTACTAGTTCTATATCGTTATTGTATAAAGACATGTCCACATCCTCGTTTTATTTCTTATTTAGCTGACTAGTCGTTCTCTTATTGAGATAAGCAGCTTGTAGGGTTCCACCGCTTGCACCCTGTTCATCTTTGTCTTAGCTCAAGGCCGCAATAAAAATTAAACATGTTTGCAAAACTGTTGATGACAACTCTAGGGCATAGGCATACAATTCATCTAATAAATAATTACTATCTGCGGGATTCACAGAATGAATATTAGTAAGATTGATCTTAATTTATTGGTATATCTGGATGTACTTTTACGAGAGAAAAACGTAACTCGTGCCGCTGACCAACTCTCTATTACTCAACCAGCCATGAGTAATGGTTTAAAGCGATTGCGAGAATTGTTTTCAGACCCTATTTTGGTCAGAACATCTGAAGGCATGATGCCTACAGCAAGGGCTTTGCAGCTTCAGCCAATTGTTAGAGATGTACTATCGAAATTAGAGGCAACAATTCAACCTGAAACCGAGTTTGACCCCGCTACTTCAAACAGAACTTTTAGAATTATGTCGAGCGACTATGCTGAAACGACACTAATCGCAAAGGTACTCGGAGAGCTAAGACAAAAAGCGCCAAGCGTTACTTTAGACATAGTAACTCCTTCAGATGTAAGTTTTCATGACGTTGAGTTAGGCAAAGTTGACATGGCGATTAATCGCTTCGAGGAACTGCCTATGTCATTTCACCAAAAAGTAATTTGGTATGACACCTTCAGTTGTATGGTCAACAAGGAGCATCCATGCCTTCCTGAGTTTGATTTAGAAAGTTATCTTGACCACCAGCATGTGTGGGTAAGTAAAACAGGCTTTGGTGTCGGAGTAGGTATAGATCCTAATGAAGTACAAAAGCTAGGCTGGGTAGACGTAGAGCTGGCTAAGTTAGGCAAAAAGCGCGATATACGTGTATTCACTCGTCATTATCATATGGCTTTATGGCTTGCAAAAGAGCAAGGCTTAATTGCTACCTTGCCGACTAAAGCAACCGAACTTTATGCTGATAATCCAGATATCGCAGTGCTAGAACCTCCTTTTGATATTCCACCTATTGCGTTGAAAATGGCTTGGTCACCGCTGTTGCACCACGATGCAGGTCACATCTGGTTACGCAGACTAATTGTCGAAATAGGGAATAGGTGAGCGTTAAGTAGCTCATTCTGAATTCAGTTCAGAATCTCGTTAAGTAGCTCATTCTGAATTCAGTTCAGAATCTCGTTAAGTAGCTCATTCTGAATTCAGTTCAGAATCTCGTTAAGTAGCTCATCCTAAATTCAGTTCAGGACCTAAGCTGTAGGCAAAACCCTAACTTATAGCTTATAGCTTATAGCTTATAGCTTCATTCACCATATTTATGATGAATATACTAAAACTAAACTAGATGAATCTACTCTGTTAACTCTAGAATCAATTCAATTGATCTTTGACTGGGAACTATTCCTGAGGACCTTATGAATACTAGAGAAAATGTGCAATCTGGCCAGTTATCCATAGACTCGGAACTTTATGAATTCGTTAATAAGCAAGTGTTAACAAAAATTGATCTTGCACCTGAAAGCTTTTGGCAAGGTTTTGAAAATATTGCTGTTGAGAGCATGCCAATCAATAAATCCTTATTATTAACTCGCGACGCGATTCAACAAAAACTCGATCAATATCACATTGAAAATCCGAAGCTAGACTTTCCTCACTACAAAGCATTTTTAGAAGAAATCGGTTATTTGCAACCACAACCAAGCGATTTTCAAATTGGCAGTACCAATGTAGATGAAGAAGTTGCAACTATGGCGGGTCCACAACTTGTCGTTCCAGTAATGAATGCTAGATATGCCTTAAATGCAGCAAATGCGCGTTGGGGAAGCTTATATGACGCACTTTATGGAACTGATGTTATATCTGAGCAAGGCGGAGCTGAAAAAGGCACTACCTATAACCCTGTTAGAGGAGAGTTGGTTGTCGCCTACGGTCGAAACTTTTTAGACACTCACTTACCTCTGCAAAGTGGTTCATACAAAGAAGTCACTGGATTTACTGTTGCAGATGGCCAGCTAACCGTTCATTTAACTGACACTGATGCGCAGCTAGTTAAATCTGAACAGTTTGTCGGTTTTTTGGGTGAAGCAAACAATCCAACGGAATTATTATTTAAACACAATAATTTACACATAATCATTAACATAGATGCTAATCATCCAATTGGCATGTCAGACTCTGCTCACATTAAAGACATTACTCTAGAAGCTGCAATTACGACGATTATGGATTGTGAAGACTCCATTGCAGCTGTCGATGCTGAAGATAAAATTCAAGTGTATAAGAATTGGCTTGGGCTGATGGATGGCAGCTTAAATGAAACCGTGGAAAAAGCAGGAAAAACATTTACTCGTTCATTGAACCAAGACAAAAAGTTCACTGGCGTTAATGGTTCTGAAGTTAGATTAGCAGGCCGTTCCATGCTGTTTGTTCGCAATGTTGGTCACTTAATGACGAATCCTGCAATTAAGGTAAACGGAGAAGAAATTCCAGAAGGTATTATGGATGCCATTATCACATCAGCTATTGGTAAAATTGATTTGCTGAAAGATAAAACGGCACCTATGCACAACTCAAAATCTGGTTCGATTTACATAGTAAAACCGAAAATGCATGGTCCTGACGAAGTTGCTTTTGCCAATGACGTATTCGACAAAGTTGAAGATCTCTTATCTCTACCTCGCCATACAGTAAAAATGGGGATCATGGATGAAGAACGCAGAACTTCACTAAATCTAAAAGCTTGTGTTAAAGCAGCCAAAGATAGAGTTGTATTTATCAATACTGGTTTCTTAGACAGAACAGGCGATGAAATTCATACTAGTATGGAAGCAGGAGTGTTTAATCCTAAAGCAAAGCTTAAGTCTTTACCTTGGATAGCTGCATATGAAGAATCAAATGTAGCTGTCGGTTTATCTACCGGTTTTAAAGGTAAGGCTCAAATAGGTAAAGGCATGTGGCCAATACCCGACCAAATGGCAAATATGATGGAAACCAAAACAGCTCATCCCAAAGCTGGTGCGTCAACAGCTTGGGTACCATCACCTACAGCTGCAACCTTGCACGCGATTCACTATCATCAAATATCAGTACCAAGCATTCAGACAGAGTTAAATCAAACGATTCAGTCTGATGTAGATACTATTTTGCAAATACCACTAATGGCAAACCCGAATGAGTTAACGCCAGAGCAAGTAGAAAAAGAACTAGAGAATAATGCCCAGGGCATCCTAGGTTACGTAGTTCGTTGGATTGACCAAGGTGTCGGTTGCTCTAAAGTACCAGATATTAATAATGTAGGTTTAATGGAAGACAGAGCGACTTGTCGTATTTCCAGTCAGCATATAGCCAATTGGTTACACCAAGGCATTTGTAACGAACAGCAAGTATTAGAAGTTATGAAGAAGATGGCTGCTGTTGTAGATAAACAAAATGCTAATGACCCATTGTACGAAAGCATGGCTCCAAACTTTGATAATTCAATTGCATTTAAAGCTGCTACAGAATTAGTTATAGAAGGAACCAAACAGCCAAGTGGCTACACTGAACCTGTGTTACATAAATATCGCTTGCTGAAAAAGCAAAAATAAAGACAAAAAAAGCGCAATATCGATATTGCGCTTTTTTGTTTCAATCTTATAGAACTGATTAGTCAGCTAACAAACGAGCAATAGTTCTTACACCTGTTGCAGTTGCACCAGCTGCGAATTTACCAGTATTGTTATTGTGGAACGCTGCCGCTAAATCTATGTGTAACCAATTTGCACCATCGTTTGGCGCAAAACGAGATAGGAAGCCGGCTGCATTTGACGCTCCACCCATACCGCCACCTTTTTGTGGACGGCTGTTTGCCGTGTCAGCGTAAGCTGATGGACAGTTGTTTTGGTGGAATTTTTCTAAAGGTAATGGCCATGCACCTTCATTTTCTTGCTCGGCTGCGTCTAAACCACGTCTAACCATAGCTTTGTCTAAACCAAACATAGCGTTGTAGTCTTGACCAACTGCCATCATAGCTGCACCTGTTAATGTTGCAGCATCAATAATGTTTTTCGCACCTAATTCACCCGCGTGTAGTAAACCGTCAGCAAGTACAACACGGCCTTCTGCATCTGTATTTACGATTTCTACTGTCGTACCATCTTTATAAGTAAGTACATCACCAAGCTTATATGCGTTACCCGCAATTAAGTTTTCAGCACAGCATAAAATTAGTTTCACGCGCTTGTTCAAACCGCGTAACATTGCTAGAGCTAATGCGCCAGTAACCGTTGCAGCACCACCCATGTCACACTTCATGGTTAACATACCTTCCGATGCTTTAATTGAGTAACCACCACTGTCGAAAGTAATACCTTTACCTATTAAAGCAGTATCTACTGGTGCATCAGGGTTTCCTGTCGGGTTGTGATCCAGAGTCAACATAACTGGAGGATGGATACTCGCTCTACCTACAGAGTGTGTCCCTACCCAACCCGCTTTTAGCAAGTCATCACCCATTACGATCTCGTGACTTACATGCTCAGGTGCGATTTCAGATAAAAACTCAACGGCAGAGTTAGCAAGCGCTAGTGGATACATATCTTGCGGAGGTAAATTCGTTGCCTTACGAGTCCAATCAAATGCTTTTTTTCTGCTGTCTAATTCTGTGTTATCACCACTAGCCCAAACTACTGTTTGGTCATGCTTAGCAGTTACAAAGCCTTGATAGAAAGACCACTGAGACTCAGTATCCCATTCCCCAGTTAATTCCACATGGTCAACACCTAGACCTTGAATTTTTCGAGCTGAGGTTTGTACTGTTGCAAGCTTAGTTGCAGCATCAGAACTTGTTGCATGGATAACGTAACCCGACGCTGAATTACTTAATGAGTGGCTTTCACCCCAAGGAGCTGGAGCAGATTGCGATGACAAAGATACTTGTAGCTTATTTGACATTGGATTCTCTTATTTAACTATTTGGTTGAATTGTAGAGAATATTTTTTGATTCGTCAGGTGTGCTGACGAATCAAATTAATTTTAAATAAGTGAACTTTGCTTTACAGCTAACTTTTTTTACGAATAGTTGAAAGCTGATCCAACAGCCATGATTTACTTGTAACCGAAGCTTGATTTGGGCAATGGATCAGATAACTTTTACTCGATAACATACTTTTACTTGCTGCCAATTCAATAAACTTTTCTGCGTTATTGATATCATCTTCATAATAATCATATTTCTTCATTATATGCTCGACGGCTTCTGCCGGCTGATAACGTTTACCATTTCTTTCAAATTCACATTTTGACTGCTTAATTATCGATAACAGAGAATCTATCTCAGCTTTCATTTGAGGCTCAGCCCTAGCACTCATGCAAGTGGCAGCATATAGTAAACTTACAATAATAATTAGATACTTAGCCATTATTCAGCTCCTGTTGTTGCGATTGTTTCCCACCAAGGCTCAACTGGCTTAGGTTTTTGTAAATCGATCACTTCGCCCATTTTAGGCGCAAACATAGGGATCTGATTTTGTTGAGCTAAGCTTGTGATCTCTTTGATTGAATCATCCCATGCATGTGGTGCAAGTTTAAAGACGCCCCAATGAATCGGAAAGTAACTTTGGGCTTGCAGTTCTTTATACGCTTTTATCGCTTGCTCAGGAAATAAATGAACTTCTTTCCAAAGCGAGAAATATTGTCCAGTTTCCATAAAGGCAACATCAAAAGGGCCATATTTTTCACCTATTACTTCAAACTGGTCGTGATAACCGGTGTCACCACTGAAAAAGACCTTGCTGTTTTCTGTTTGAATAACCCAAGACGCCCATAGTGTTGTATTTTGATGTGGTGCTTCTCTGCCTGAAAAATGTTGTGATGGAACCGCAGTAAATTTAACGTCCGCAAACTCTGTGCTCTGCCACCAATCCTTTTCAACTATTTTTTCAGGATTGACTCCCCAACCAATTAAATGGGAAGAAACTCCAAGAGGTACAACAAAGGTAACGTCTTTTTGTGAAAAGTACTCAATGGTGTCCATTTCTAGGTGATCGTAGTGGTCATGAGAAATTAAAATGTAATCAATTTTTGGTAATTCGCTGATATCAGCAGCAGCCTGCTGAAATCTTTCGACAAAGAAACCAAGAGGATCAGCTGAGCCAAACACAGGGTCAACTAAAACAATATTGCCATCAATATTTAGCAAAAATGAACTATGACCAAACCATATAACTTTTAATTCTTTGTCTTCACTTAAAAACTCTGAAAAGTCTGGCTCTACGTGAGGCAATTCGATTACTGGAGCACCTCTATCGCGATTCATCAGGCTATCCCAAATAAAGCTAAGACTGCGAGGGCGAGTTGACCTTTGATCCACACTAGCCTGATCATAATTGATAAACTGAGAGCGTTCCAAACTGTAGTTTGGCGACTTTTGTATTTGTACCAGCTTATTATCGCTTGGTTTATAGCCTAATGATGCACAAGCGGACAAATAAGCGGTTACAAACAATGCGCTCACAAACATAAAAAGATAACGCCAAGCTTTACTTAACTTCATCGTACACCTATAAAATTAACAACAATTGTCGATAGATTGCCAGAGTCTGAGTAACTGACAGGTGAAGATGCCACCTACTACTAACAAAAGATGAAATCTATTCCTAACAAAGGTGCAGTGTTAACATAACTGCTTCAGTATTTTCCTACATTTATGCAATAAGGCTGTTTAATGAAGTACCAACCAAGTCTTGAGTCTGGCAAATTAATCAAACGTTACAAACGTTTCCTAGCAGACGTTGAATTAGATTCTGGGCAGCAAATCACTATCCACTGTCCAAATACTGGTGCAATGACAGGATGTGCTGAACCTGGTGTGCAGGTGTACTTCAGCACCAGTGACAATAAAAAGCGTAAATATCCGAATACCTTTGAATTATCAAGCAATCCACAAGGTGATTTGATTGGCGTAAACACTGGCAAAGCCAACCATTTAGTAAAAGAAGCGATCGAATCAAACTTAGTAGAACAATTATCAGGATATGAAACCCTAGCAACTGAAGTTAAATACGGTAGTGAAAACAGCAGAATAGATATCAAACTCTCAGATCCAAACAAAGCTGACTGTTATATTGAAATTAAATCCACCACTTTATTACTAGATAATAAAACGGGTTTGGGAGGATTTCCTGACGCAATCACCACTCGAGGCCAAAAACATCTTAGAGAATTGGCGGAAGTAGCTGAGAGTGGTAATAGAGCAATATTAGTATTTTTGGTGCAGCACACAGGGATAAAATCTGTGACAGTTGCAGAGCAAATAGATCCCACATATGCTAAAGAATTGAAAAAAGCTTACGCTGTTGGGGTAGAAATTTTAGTATTGCATACCCATATTAGTCAGGATGAGATAAAAGTCATTTCGACTAGTGAGTTTGTTTGGCCTGAATCTTAGACGATTTTCGCCAATATCAATGAAATTGATTGCGTGGCTATATATTTTTTGCTATAGATAGCCGCCCTTTTTTTAGCATTGTTTACTGGTTACTGGACAAAAATAACACATTTATGCGCTAACCGGTTGAAATATCAGGAGATTAACAACGCATGGCAGATACAAAATCATTGGGATTATTAGCCTTAGCAGGCGTTGAGCCTTACGTAGAAGGCAAAGATGAAGAATATATGAGCGATGCTCAGTTAGAGCATTTCAGAAAAATTTTAGAAGCATGGCGTAACCAACTTCGCGAAGAAGTAGATAGAACCATGTCTCATATGCAAGACGAAGCAGCTAACTTCCCAGACCCTGTTGACAGAGCTGCTCAGGAAGAAGAATTTGCATTAGAACTACGTACTCGTGACCGTGAACGTAAATTAATTAAGAAAATTGAAAAGACATTGAACTTAATTGAAATTGATGAGTTTGGTTTCTGTAAGACTTGTGGCATCGAGATTGGTATTCGCCGTTTAGAAGCTCGTCCAACTGCTGACCAATGTATTGATTGTAAGACTTTGTCTGAAATTAAAGAAAAACAAATGGGTGGTTAAGGTTTTCCTTAACCCCTTTTTCTTTTGTGCACTCCCCATTTTCTAGCCAACAATCGTTTTTAACGCAAAACCAGACTTATCGTGGGCGCTTTGCTCCTAGTCCTAGCGGTCCTTTGCACTTTGGCTCTCTAGTCGCTGCGTTAGGTAGTTATCTACAGGCAAAAGCCAATCAAGGTTTATGGTTTGTTCGTATTGAAGATATCGACAAGCCCAGAGAGCAAGCTGGCGCGGTTAACCAAATTTTAGATGGTTTAGAAGCGTTTGGTATGAAATGGGATTTGGATGTACGAACCTCTGATTCTCTGCAACCAAATGATCGAAATTGCATAGTCCAAAGCAACAGGCTAGATCGTTATCAAGAAGTTCTTGATTATTTATCTGAGTTAAAAGCTATTTACGCCTGCGAGTGTACTCGTAAGCAAATAAAGCAGGCAGGAGGCTTGTATCAAGGTACATGTGCTAACAAGCAACTTCCTTTTAATGAACAAGCAATTAGACTCCACATACCTGATCCAGTTACACACTTTGAAGATTTACTCTATCAAAATGTTCAAGCACCGTCTGATTTTGCTAGCGAAGATTTTATTGTTAAACGTCGCGATGGCTTGTTCGCTTATCAATTAGTGGTCGTAGTTGATGACATAGACCAAGGCATCACTGAAGTGGTTCGAGGTGCAGACATTCTTGAGCTTACCGTTCGTCAATTAAGTTTATATCAACTGTTTAATGCTACTTCCCCAAGATACCTTCATCTGCCATTAGCAGTTGCAAAACCAGGCTTTAAACTCAGTAAACAAAATCACGCTCAAGCTATCAATATAGACAATCCACAACCTGAACTTATTTCAGCCTTATCATTTTTAGGCTTGAACCCAGATCCTGAGCTTGTTGCAGCCCCGGTTGATGAAATTATTCAATGGGCCAGCAATAACTGGAAATTAAGCCAGCTACCGCAAAAAACAGAAATTATTATCTAATGCCAATCATCATAAATAATCTTTCATATACCGCCGATAATGTACCAAGTATAGATAAATTGGTATTGGTCTCCATTTGCTGTAAAATGCGCCGCCTTGTTCAGCAAAATAGATAAAAAAGAGTTCATTTGGTGTTAAAAAAAGTATTTACATGGTTCTCAAATCAAGAGTCAAAAGAAAAATCTGTAGGAACAAAAAAACCTCGCAGACGAGACTCTGTGCCTAGTGCTGTTGCACATATAGATGGCGCCAGTGTAATTGCCCGAAATGAACATCCAGTTTCCAGAAAGCAGTTGAGCCCAAATGCACTAAAAGTGTTATACCGTTTAAAAGACAACGGTTATGACGCCTATTTAGTCGGTGGCTGTATCAGAGATATTTTGTTGGGCTTACAGCCAAAAGATTTTGATATCGCGACTAATGCTACACCTGAACAAGTTAAACGTTGCTTTAATAACTGCCGCGTTATCGGCCGTCGCTTTAAATTAGCGCATGTTATGTTTGGCCGCGAAATTATTGAAGTGGCAACTTTCCGTGGTCACCACAGTGACGAACAAAAAGAAGATGTTAAAACTTCAAAGCAGAGCAATGAAGGTCAGCTTTTAAGAGACAACGTATACGGTACGATTGAAGAAGACGCAGAGCGTCGTGATTTCACAGTTAACGCTTTGTATTACAACATCAAAGACTTTGCCATCTATGACTTTGCCGAAGGCATGGAAGATATTAAAGCTGGTGTTATTAACTTAATTGGCGATCCTGAAACTCGTTACCGTGAAGACCCAGTTCGTATGCTCCGTGCAGTTAGATTTGCTACCAAGCTAAGAATGCGAATCGCAGAACGTACAGAAACCCCTATTTTTGAATTAGCTCACTTATTGAGAAACATTCCACCAGCCCGTTTATTTGATGAAAGTTTAAAACTGTTTTTAGCAGGCAAAGCGCAAGACAACTATCGTTCTTTAAGAGAATACGGTTTATTCCGTTATTTCTTCCCTGTTGTTGACCAAGTACTGTCAGGTAATATTCAGGATAAAGAAGAACACTTTTTAGATCTTATGTTTGCCAATACAGACGATCGCATAAATAGCGGGAAGTCAGTATCACCAGCATTCATAATGGCTACACTATTGTGGTACCCATTAGAAACTCACGCTAAAGAACTAGAGCATGAAAGTGGGTTGCATCCATATGATGCATTCCAGATTGCAATGAACGACGTGTTACACAGAGCTGTACAAACGGTTGCTATACCTAAGCGTTTTACTTCAACAATGCGAGAGATTTGGCAATTCCAGCACAGATTAACCAAGATTAAAGGGAAACGCCCTGCTCAAATCATGGAGCACCCGAGATTTAGAGCATCTTATGACTTCCTATTGCTAAGAGCTGAAGTTGAAGGTGGTGAGTTAGTTGAATTAGCTCAGTGGTGGACAGAATACCAAGAGTCTGACGAGGGCAAACGCACAGCTCTAACCAGGCCTAACCAAGGTAGAGATGGTAGAAGCAAAAAGCCTACAAAAGGTCGCGGCCGCCGTCGTTACAATAACAAAAAGCCAAGTAGTAAAAAGGCAGAATAATGGCACTGTGTTACATCGGCTTAGGTGCCAATTTAAATGACCCAATATCTCAGGTCAAAACAGCGTTAAATGAGCTGACTAAGTTACAAAATACTAAACTTGTTGCTAGTTCAAAGATTTATATCAGTAAGCCTATGGGACCTGCTGATCAACCTGATTACGTTAACGCTGTAGCTTTGTTAGAAACCGAGTTAACTCCACACCAATTGTTTGACTACACTTGCCAAATAGAACTCAATCATGGCAGAGTTCGCAACGGTGAACATTGGGGTCCAAGAACACTAGATTTAGATATCTTGCTTTATGATCAACAGGAAATTAAAGACGAGACGTTAACCGTGCCTCATTATGGATTAACTGAGCGTGAGTTTGTTATCTACCCCCTACTAGATATTACGCCTGATCTAATCCTTCCTTGTGGAACTGAGGTGCAGTCACTAACAGAAAAAGTGCCACTAAATGGCATGGTGGCACTGTAATACCTGATATAAAAACAATAAGGGTTTATCATGGCAAAGATCACGACCTCTAAATTGCTTAAGATGAAGCAAGAAGGTGAGAAAATAGCAGCGTTAACAGCATATGATGCAAGCTTCGCTAAGCTGTTTGATGAACAAGGGGTTCACGCATTATTAATTGGTGATTCTCTGGGCATGGTTCTGCAAGGAGCAGACAGTACATTAGGCGTAACAAACCAAGATATAGCTTATCACACTAAGAGTGTTAGAGCTGGCGTTGAAAACGCCTTGGTTATTGCTGATATGCCATTTATGACCTATCACAGCCTCGACGAAACAATGAAAAACGCTCATGAGCTTATGGCCGCTGGCGCAAACATGGTTAAGATGGAAGGTGGTGAGTGGTTATATGACACTATCAAACAATTAACTCAAAACGGCGTTCCTGTGTGTGGTCACCTTGGCTTAACACCTCAATCAGTGAATGTTTTTGGTGGCTTTAAAGTACAAGGTCGAGATAACCAAAAAGCGCTAGAAATGATTGAACATGCCAAAGGGCTAGAAGCCGCTGGAATTCAATTGTTAGTCCTTGAATGCATCCCTACTGATTTAGCTAAAGCCATTACCGACGCAGTTACTATTCCTACTATTGGTATAGGCGCAGGTAACTTAACAGATGGGCAAATTTTAGTAATGCACGATATGTTTGGTATCAGCTCTGGTTACATTCCGAAGTTTTCAAAGAACTATATCGAACAAACTGGCGATATGCGTAAAGCAGTAACTGCGTACATTGAGGAAGTCCAATCTGGTGTTTTCCCTGATGAATCTCGTTCGTTCAACTAAAGGTTCAAACCATACATGTTGATCTTCAATCAGTTATCCGAATTAAGAGAATGGCGTAAGCAATTACGCCAGCAAGGTAAAACCTTGGCGTTCGTGCCAACAATGGGAAACCTGCATGAAGGCCATTTAACTTTAGTTAAAGAAGCACATAAAAGTGCGGATGTAGTTATCACCTCAATCTTCGTTAATCCTATGCAATTTGGTGAAAATGAAGATTTAGATGCTTACCCTCGTACTTTTGATGCCGACTGCGAAAAGCTAAAAGCTGAAAATAATCATGCTGTGTTTTACCCAGACGTGAAAGAAATGTATCCAAACGGTTTATCTACACAAACATTTGTAGAAGTGCCTGATACTGAATTCACTTTGATTGCTGAAGCAAGTCAACGTCCAGGCCATTTCCGTGGCGTTTCAACCGTAGTTAGTAAATTGTTTAACATGGTGCAGCCTGATGTGGCTGTGTTTGGTGAGAAAGACTACCAGCAGCTCCGAGTTATTCGAACTATGGTTACCGATCTGAATATGCCTATCGAGATTGTTGGAGTGCCAACGGTTCGTGAAGACTCAGGTTTAGCCAAAAGTTCAAGAAATGGTTACTTAAGCGCTGAGCAAAAAGTAGTAGCACCGGCACTAAATATCGCGTTAGAGCAAATTAAATCTGCTTTATTAGCTGGTAACAACGACGTTGAGTTATTAACCGAGCTTGGTACTGAACTAATCAATGAAGCAGGTTTAAAGACGGATTATATTGAAATTCGTCACGCTGAAACACTTGCACCGTTAACGGCTGAAACCAATAAAATTGTTATTCTAGGGGCAGCCTACCTAGGTAAAGCAAGGCTTATTGATAACCTTTGTTTTGAACGATAAAACGAAGCTAGTAATAAGAGCTAATAATAAGAGCTAACCAATAAGAACTAGCAATAAGGGCAACAAGATATGTTTATTAGCTTTTCTAAAGCCTAATAAACATATCAAAATAAGCATATCCCATTGTACAAGTCACAAAAGCTAAAAAACTCATCACTAATATCCGCTCAGGTACAGCGTGAAGTATCATTTCAGGCATTTGTTTTAACGTGTTTAGCGTCGGAATAAAGAATACAGAGTGAGATTCAAACTTACGCAGAGATTGCTCAGCTTTTTCTAACCATAACTTAAACCCATAAAAATAGGCGAGTACAAAAGTCGAAGCTCCTAGCAACTCAACCATCGCCATCAATTCCATACCCAGCATGATTTCAGGGCCAGCAACCATGAATACGATAATCATAGCTAATGTCGACCAAAAGCCTTTAGAGAGCTGAGTTTTAATTTTTGTCCACATAAGCAATTCCTAATACTTTGCTTTATTATTGTTCACTTTTTTCAAGTAGTTACGAGATTCAGCTTTTGGGTGTTTAGTGGTAAGCGCCCAATAAACAGATTCTGGTTTTAGTTTATTGATATTGTTCATGGCTGTTGTTCTGTCTGAATGAAATGTTTTTAATACATTTCCTGCACCACCGTTGTATGCTGAGATAACCGCATATTCTTTGTTCGTCGAGTTGCGAATCTTAACCAAGTAGTTTTGTTTGAGTATGGATAAATAGGCTGTGCCTATATCTATGTTCTGCTGAGGATTAAATAAGGTTGATTTACTCGGTTGATCGGGACGATTCTTGATCTTGTCGTAAACATCTCTACCTGCTGTTGCTGGAACAACTTGCATGAGTCCATAGGCGTTAGCTGCACTTACCGCATACGGATTAAAACTACTCTCAGTTTCGATAATAGCGTAAATCAAATCAGGCCCTACGTTATATCTTTTGGCAGATGCAAGTACATACTGACTAAATTGTAATTGCCTGAATCTTTGATGGTCATTAACCAATGAAAAACTAACCTGGTGAATAGTTTTGTTGTTCGCTTTACGCCGAGTCAACTTATTCTCTACTAAATACTCAGCGAAACGGTCTGCACGCCATTGATATCTGATTGCTTGATTATCTTGGTCTACTACCTGCTGATACAAAAAAGGTTCAGTACCTAAGGTTGGAGCTTGATCTGAAAAAATATCATTTTGCCTAGGATCTGCTGGCGTTAGTAATGTAGTAACAATTGCCTGTTTTAACTTATTCGTAGCATCCTTATTAGCAATAGTTTCTACCGTTACTAAGCCACTATCAAAATCAACAATGGCCCTTGCTTGGTAATTGTTACTGTACTTAACATATTTCTTTTGGCTCGGTAGCTTAGCTTCTCGCTCTCCCCATTCTTTTTTGACTAAAGAACCGAGCTGTTTCAATAATGATTTAATAGCTGCTACGTCGCCAGACAAGGCTTGTTTGCTTCGTTTGCCCTGCTCAATTATGCCAGTTACATCTTGAGGGTTGGTTTTTACTTTATTAACCAGTTTTTCAACTTGCTCTAGCGATTTTAACTCTGTTGTCGTTTTACAACTTGTTAACAGTAGCAGAGCAATAAAAACAATAAGGTATTTCATCTAGAGAAGGGAACGTCATATAAAAACATGGTGTAGGTTTTACCTTTAAATAATAAAAAAATCTAGCAAAGACTATGAGGTTTGAAGTTCAGACTTGTTTTTAGCAGGTATTTTGATCCAAACCAAACAGTTGCTAACACAGTCTAGTAACCTCTTGTTAATCATAATGTTTGGACATTTATCATGGCAATAAAACACTTGATGAACACTTTGCTTTGTTTTGGTCTTCTAGCAACGTCTTCATTAACATCAGCAAACGTCAGCTTGCCACAAGTGAATTTAGGTGGTTCCAACTTTCAAGATGGTCTAGCAAAACCTAATGCTTGGTTGTTTCAAGAAACACTAACTTACTTTGATGCTCAAGATTTTAATGACTATCAAGGCAACACTCGCGCTGGAGACAACTCAGTCACGTCCAAAGTTGCAATGACGCACATTGCTTACATATCTGATAAAAAGCTACTTGGAGGCTTTTACGGAGCTGAGATCTTACTTCCTTATGTAAATCTAGATTTGGATTTAGAGTTCGGCCCAACAAGCCAAGACACACAAATTGGTGACATCAAAATTAGTCCTTTAATGATTCAATGGATGGACAAAACCTTATTTGGTAAGCCCTTAATTCAACGAGTTGCATTATCTTTTACACTGCCAACAGGAAGTTACGACGAAGCCAGAGTTATTAATGTGGGTAATAACTATCTCACTTTTAATCCATATTATTCGTTTACTTGGATGGTTAGTAGTAATTGGGAAATCAGCGGGCGATTACACTACTTATACAACAGTAAAAACAATGAGCCTAGTCCCGCTTTAAATACTAATACCTCACAAGCTGGCCAAGCCATGCACTTAAACTTTGCAACTTCCTATGCAATGAATGATAACTGGCGCTTAGGTGTTGCGGGTTATTACTTAAAACAAATCTCGCAAGATAAGCTCAATGGCCATGAAGTTGATAATTCAAAAGAGCAAATCCTAGGCATAGGTCCAGGGCTAAAATATTCTTACAAAGGCAACTTTGTTTATTTGAATTACTTTACGGAAACCGCTGGTGAAGATCGCTCTGAAGGCAATAAATTTTCGATTAGATACGCTAAGGTTTGGTAGCAGTTGACCAAAAACGCCAACTGCTATTTTGTGGATTAATATACTACTGAGTAACTTTACTTAAAATAGCAGGAAGGCTACGCCAGCTCTCTTTTGCTATCTGCTTTTGTTCTTCTAAGATATCTTGCAATATTTGTTCTGTCGTCAGCGGATTAGCTAATACACATCTAAATACTGTGATAGTTTGACCATTATGCGCTTTTGGCGTCAGTCTTGTACGAGAAACAAATGACTTACCAGATTCCCTTTGTTTCTTTTGAATGAAACGGGTCAGATCATTTAGTAACTCATTGATGATCTCTTTCTCTTCTTGATTACAAGAATCCATATAATCTTTAACTACTTTAGGCACATAACGATAAGTTAAAATACAAAGCTCAGGCTCAGTTATTAATTCAAAATCATCATCTTGCTGAATTAAATCAGCAAAATAGTTAGCCGTATTGATACTTCGATCAATTAACATTTGGTAACCTTGGCGTCCCATCACCTTCATGCAGGCATAAACCAGCATAGACATACCAGGACGGCTACCTTCAAGTGTATGGGAACCTAAATCTTTCGAACCTTTACGCAAAATATATTCAGCGTGGTGCTCAATTACATCTGTAGAATGTGGATTCTTAAACAACACCATGCCAGCACCCATAGGTACATACATTTGTTTGTGTGCGTCTATCGTGATTGAGTCAGCGCGTTCAATACCCGCCAACTTACTTCTTTGATTTTCAGATAATAAAGTCGCTCCGCCCCATGCAGCATCAACGTGGAAATGGATATTGTGCTTAATAGCCAGATCAGCCATATCATTTAATGGATCAACACTACCTGTCTCAGTTGTTCCAGCAACGCCAACGATGGCCAAAATGCCTGCGTTTTGTGCTTTTAACTCATCGATTTTAGCGGTAAGTAAATCAATGCGAACTTTATTATTTTCATCTGTCGGAATCGTCACTATATCTTGGCGACCAATACCTAGCAGGTCTACTGCTTTGCCTAAAGAATAGTGACCACGCTCGGATACTAGCACAACAAGTCGCTCGTAACCGTAATGCATCATTGCTCGGTATAAGCCTTCTTTGGCAACGCCTTTAAAGTTGTCTTTAGCTTTTAACAGACTATTTCTAGCGATCCAAAGTGCAGTAATGTTAGCAACAGTACCACCTGAACAGAAAGCTCCCAATGACGCATCAGCACTGTGCATCACGCCTTGATAAAAGTCTTTGTTCTCAGTTTCAGAACGAGTTGTACCGTAAGCGATTCGGTGTAACATCCCAATGACTTGACGCTCAAGTGGAGTAAAGGCTTTTGAAGTTTCAATCTTAACCAGATTCTGATTCAGTCCCACCATCAACTTAGACAGAGGTAGTAAGAAATAAGGTAAAGCCGAGGTCATGTGACCAATGAAACTTGGCGATGAAGTATGAACTGACTGAGCAACTAATTTTTGCAATAACTCATCAGCTAAATCAGAGACAAACTGTGGTTGCTCAGGCAGCTTAGAGTCTAAGAAGTCTTGTTCTATTTCCGATAACGGCTTTTCTAAAGCCACTATGTTATCTCGCAAAAAACCATCTAGGTTTTGCGATACTTCTTTTTCTATCTTGGCTAATGTAGAGTCTTCTTGCTCTGGAATTGTAAATATGCGAAACAGACTTTCTTCTGTCGCTTCCGCCCATTTATAATTTGACATACTTAGGTTCGACACGATCAAAATTGTCGCTACTTTACTGTAACTAAATGGTAATGTCTTCTATTTATCGGAATAACTGCCCGTTGAACTGGAATATTACGGGTTACTTTACGATTTTTTACTGATCTGTTACCACTGACTCCATCACTGCGACCAAACTTGCCAAAATCTCATTGGTTAATTGTCGCCAATCAAAGTATGGAGTCACAATAAAATTCTTTTCTTCATCAATGAGCAACTTAGAGTGTTTTATGTGTGGTATTAAGCGCTGTAAATCAACTTGTTGCTCTGCATAACCAAAACCACAAATAAGGGCTAATTGAGAGTTGGTTGAGGCTTGATAAGGCTCAAAATCGATTGCTTCAAAACCTTCTTCCGTTAGCAATTTAGTATCTCTGTACTCTTGCCAACTATCACAACCAGTTTCAAATAAAGCAAAACTAATCTTCGCCATAATAGAAAAGGCCTTACGCCAATGATTTGAAGTCGCGGTGATTATTTCTGCGGCTTCTCCATTGGACAAAGTTTTATAAACATCGTGTTGAAACTCTTCTAGCTCAGGACGGTTTGCAATATGCAAAACCCATCGCGGCTTTTTACTACCAAAGCCTATTTGCGGATAAGACATAGAAACCTCAATAAATAGTCAACTAAATTAAAAAGACAGATTAATAACAAAAAGGCTCCAAATGGAGCCTTTACTATCGAATTTAATTAACGATTAAATATCGTTTGGCTTAGCACGGCCTGCGCGCTTACGCTCTGACTCAGTAAGGTGCTTCTTACGAATACGGATGCTCTCTGGCGTGATTTCTACTAACTCGTCGTCATCAATGAATTCCATTGCTTGTTCCAATGTCATTTGGATATGTGGAGTTAGAACCTGAGCGTCATCAGTACCTGATGCACGTACGTTAGTTAACTGCTTACCTTTAAGTGCGTTAACCGTTAAGTCGTTGTCACGGCTATGAATACCAATAACCTGACCTTCGTATACTTCAATACCGTGACCAACCATTAGGCGACCGCGATCTTGTAAGTTAAATAGTGCGTTAGTAAGTGCTTTACCCGTTGCGTTAGCGATTAGTACACCGTTCTTACGAGCACCGATTTCACCACCTTTATGTGGACCGTACTCATAGAATGTGTGGTAAAGAAGACCTGAACCGGACGTTAATGTCATGAATTCAGTTTGGAAGCCAATTAAACCACGGCTTGGCATGATGAAGTCCATACGGATACGGCCTTTACCATCTGGAGCCATGTCAGTTAGCTCACCTTTACGTAAACCAATTGTTTCCATGATTGCGCCTTGATGCTGCTCTTCAACATCAATAGTTACAGTTTCGTACGGCTCTTGTTTTTCGCCATCAATATCACGCATGATAACTTCTGGACGAGATACCGCTAACTCATAACCTTCACGACGCATGTTTTCAATTAAGATACCTAAGTGAAGTTCACCACGACCTGATACTTTAAACTTATCTGGATCATCAGTTTCTTGAACACGTAATGCAACATTGTGAACTAGTTCGTTTTCTAAACGCTCTAGGATGTTACGAGAAGTAACGTACTTACCTTCTTGACCAGCAAACGGTGAAGTGTTTACTTGGAATGTCATTGTTACTGTAGGCTCATCTACTGATAAAGCTGGTAAGCCTTCTACTTCAGATGGACAACATACAGTATCAGAAATCTTAAGTTCACCTAAACCTGTGATAGCGATAATATCACCAGCTTGAGCACTGTCCGCTTCATAACGCTCTAGACCTAAGTAACCAAATACTTTACCTACTTTACCGTTGTGAGTGCCACCAGCAGCAGTTTCAACAGTTACTTGCTGACCAGGCTTAACAGAACCACGCATTACACGGCCAACACCGATAACACCTAAGTATGAGCTGTAATCAAGCTGAGAGATCTGCATTTGGAAAGGACCATCTACGTCTACGTCTGGCGCAGGTACTTGGTCAATAATAGTTTCGAATAGTGGAGTCATGTCAGTACCTTCTTCACCTTCTTCAAGTGAAGCCCAACCGTTTAAGCCTGAAGCATAAACAACTTGGAAGTCTAACTGTTCGTCCGTTGCACCTAAGTTATCGAATAAGTCGAATACTTGGTCCATAACCCAATCAGGACGGGCACCAGGCTTGTCGATTTTGTTGATAACAACGATAGGCTTAAGGCCTTGTGCGAATGCTTTTTGCGTTACGAAACGCGTTTGCGGCATTGGACCTTCTTGCGCGTCTACGATCAGTAATACAGAGTCAACCATTGACATTACACGCTCTACTTCACCACCGAAGTCGGCGTGTCCTGGAGTATCTACGATATTTACACGGTAGTCGTTCCAGTCAATCGCAGTGTTTTTCGCTAGGATAGTAATACCACGCTCTTTTTCGATATCGTTCGAGTCCATTACTCGCTCGTCCATATCGGTTCTAGAGTCTAAAGTACCAGACTGCGCTAGTAGTTTATCAACCAAGGTAGTTTTACCATGGTCAACGTGGGCAATGATGGCAATATTTCTTAACTTATCGGTCACAGTCTGTGCTCTCTTATCTCTCGAATTATTCGTTTAAAATTAAATCATAAAATTTTGGGGCGGTATTCTACCCTTCTTCAGGACAACTTGGTATTTTATTTCACCCAAAAACGCCATTATTAACTATATTTTTCTTAGTTCATCGGTTTACTATAGACCTAAGCTGATAAATTTTGAGGAAAGTATGGAAAAAAGCGATTTCTATGAAGAGATCTTTAATACCGTTTTAAGCCATAGTTTTGATTTATTTGCCTATATTGATTTGGATAAAAGGTATCAGTACGTCAGCAAAAGTTACGCTTCTTTTTGGGGATTCAGGCCTATTGAGCTTATAGGAAAAACCCCGAAACAGGTTTTTAATAACCGTACCATCGCAGAAGTTGTCAGTCCGCTATTGAAAAAGTGCATTGAGAACAAAAAACCGATTAACTCCGATGCTTGGGTGCAAGGTCAAAACTCAGAGCACCCATATTATTTATATTTTTCGTACCTGCCGCATATTTCTAAGGAAAATGGCCAAGTAATAGGCGTTATTGTTATCGCCAAAGACGTCACCGAATTTAAACGTGCTGAAACCATTTTAGCTAAATCGGCTAATACCGATGCACTGACTGATATTCCAAACCGCTTATTTTTAGAAAATAAATTACAGAACCTCACACAGAACGCCTCTCGAAGAACAGACAGATTTGCCTTGCTGTTTTGCGATTTAGATGGTTTTAAGGATGTAAACGATACGTACGGTCATGCAGTTGGTGACAAAATCCTGTATCAAGTTGCTAGAAGACTCAGCAAAAATGTAAGAGAACAAGATATACTTGCTCGTTATGGTGGGGATGAATTTGTTGTGTTAATTAGTCCACTATCTGAAGACGCAGCAATAGACAGAATAAAAGAAAAAATAGAACGTTCTTTGTCGCAACCGTTTGAAGTGACGGGTCACACTATCAAAGTTGGAGTAAGCATAGGTACCTCTATATTTCCTGACGATACCACTAATTTGTCATCGCTTTTTGATGCCGCTGATCAAAGAATGTATGATTGTAAGAACCAAAAAAGTTAAACTAACGTAAACTAATATAGAATTCAGGTTGAATTAGAACTCAATAAGATCTAACTTGTACCTAAGACTATTTATCTTTTATCTCTTGAAGTGTGAAGAAGTAGGTAGTCGTAGTAGGCTCTTCATTTGAAGTGATAGTTATTTCATATTAGGCACTGCAAAATAATCTCAAAACCGCGAAATTCTTAGGAAGAAAATTTTACCACTATGAATGTTGAATTTATCAATCCGTTTTTAAACTCCTTAATGAATGTCTTAGAAACGATGGCAATGACTAAGCTCAATCCAGGCAAGCCAAGCATCAAAAAAGACCAAGTTTCTAAAGGTGATGTCTCTGGTGTTATCGGTATGGCAGGCCCACAAACTAAAGGCTCACTATCGGTTACCTTTGAAGCAAAATTAGCATTGTCGATTATGGAAAAAATGCTTGGTGATAGACCATCAGAGATTAACGAAGAAGTAACAGATATGGTTGGTGAGATCACTAATATGGTAACTGGTGGCGCTAAAAATATCTTAGGTGATAAAGGTTACGACTTTGATATGGCAACACCTATAGTGATATCGGGTAAAGACCACACTATCAACCATAAATGCGAAGGTAAAACTTTAGTAATTCCATTCACTTCTGATAACGGTAAAGCCTTTATCGAAGTTTCTTTTGATGTATTGGATGAACAATAATTAAGTTATCCAATGGCTAATTGGCAACAACAAATTTCTTTAAAGCCGCGTTCTCGCGGCTTTCACTTAATTGACTCAGAAATACTGCAACAGTTACCTGAACTCATTAATTGCCGTATCGGTATTCTGCATCTATTTATCCAACACAGCTCTGCTTCGCTAACCATTAACGAAAACGCAGACCCAACAGTACGCTCAGATATGGAAGCTCACTTCAATAAGTTTGTACCTGAAAACGCTCCTTATTACAGACATACCTACGAAGGCGCTGATGATATGCCAGCCCATATAAAAGCCTCAACCTTAGGCAGTGCCATTTCGATTCCTGTAAATAACGGCTCACTTTTACTTGGAACTTGGCAAGGTATTTATTTAGGGGAACATAGAGACTACGGCGGTAGTCGCAATATTATTGCGACTTATGTGGGCAGTTAGAGCAACTATAAAAAGTCATATTACTCCAATTCAGCAAGTGCAATTTGAGCTCTCCTATGATTTTGAGCTGCGGCTTGCTCTAAATACTGCCTAGCGATATCAACATTTCGGTCTACACCCTCACCTTCTAAGTACATGTTAGCAAGGTTGTACTGAGCCCAAGCACTACCTTGTTTGGCAGCTTGCTCAAACAACTCTGCCGCAGCTTCAAATTCCCTATCTTGGTATAGAGCAATCGCATCTTGATTCAAAGGATTAGGTTTATGAGTTGGGACTATTGGCTTAGGAAGACTAGGCATCATAACCACCCCCCCAAACAACGATAGATTCTGCGGCCGATGAACCGAATGAATAACACCTGATTGCTTTAATTTAACTAATTCAGATTTAGCCAAGGCTACTGTTTCTTTGGAAAAATACCCTCTTATCATCAAGTTATCTAAGCGAATTGCCTTTTTTGTACTGTTCACTGAAAGATAAACAACTTGGCTTACTTTTAAATTTACATGCTCAGAGTCTGAGTTAACGACTTGGAAAACTCTGAATCTATCCTCTTGGTCTACTTCATTTAATTGCTTAGCTTCATTAATTAGCCAAACATCGTGATTAAGGGGATCCTCTAAATACGATAACTCCTTTAATTTCTGTTCTTGAGAGTAAGACCACCAATTCAATAGAAAAAGTAAAATGGCAAACAGTCCTATAAATTTCGACGCCAAGTGCAATATTGGAATTACTTTTTCTTTAAGCGGATTGCGTTCAAGTACCTTATAGCAACGACCACAATATGTTTGTTTATATGTGTGTATGGGAAAAATAGGAAAGTGAAATAGGTGAACAAAGCGCAATTCAGCTCGTGTTTTAAGTTCGCCTTTATGACATTTCGGGCAGGTCTTGGTCGCTTCCTTTTGCTTTTCATCAAGAGGGTAAAAATTACTATCTAGTTCTAGAAATACCATTATCACTCCCTTAAATTGGTTCACTAAAACAGCTCGTTAAGAACGAAAACCACTCGCCCTCAATCACTCA
Organism: Psychrosphaera sp.; assembly: GCA_965221615.1. GTDB lineage: Bacteria > Pseudomonadota > Gammaproteobacteria > Enterobacterales > Alteromonadaceae > Psychrosphaera. The sequence continues at coordinate 3,150,133 of OZ244904.1, forward strand.
TTATTGCCACCACACAGCTGTGACGTCAATAATTAGCATAGCCATCACTCAAAGAATTCCTTGATGTTGTTTACAACTTTTTCTAAAACTCGACTTCTCGCTTCTCGCGTAGCCCAAGCGATATGGGGGGTGATGATTAAATTATCAGGTTGGTTCAACAATAGAGGATGATCTTTTGTTGGCGGCTCAACCGTTAATACATCTGTAGCGGCAGCTGCAATTTGTTTACTCGCGAGTGCTTGTAGTAACGCTACTTCGTTAACAATTCCGCCTCTAGCCGTATTAATGAGTACAGCTGAGGGTTTCATAATTGCAAACTCTTCTGCTGCTATCAGATCTGTTGTATCAGCAGTTAGAGGGCAATGAATACTCACAATATCAGCTTGTCGAAGTACCTGTTCAAACGGCAATCTATTGCTATCTAATTTGCTCTGTCCCTTTCTTCCAGCTATGAGCACTTTCATGTCATAGGCTAAGGCAACCTTTTCCACAGATTTAGCTAACGCACCGTAACCAATTAAACCTATCGTCTTTCCAGTAAGCTCAATAATAGGTTTATCAAACAAGCAAAAGTGGGGACTATCACTCCATTTTCCAGCTCTAACTAATTGACTGTAATGGTTAGTGTGGAGCAATAATTCAGATAATAAACTAAACACTAATTGTGCGATTGAAGAACCAGCATAGTTAGTCACATTTTTGACAGTGATCCCCAGTTCTTTAGCAGCAGGTATATCTATGTTGTTAACACCTGTTGCTGCAACACAAATGAGTTTTAGTTTTGGCAACTGTGACATTACATTTTTATTAATTATTACTTTATTGGTAACTATGTAATCAGCATCTTTTGCCCTTGCTATTACTTGCTCTGGTGAACTTGTATCCCAACAATGACAAGACATTGAGCCTAAAACGGATAAGTCTATATCGCTTCCTAGTGTTGCAGCATCTAAGAAAACGCCTTGAATAGAATTTTGGCTCATGTGAAATCCTTTGATTTAGATCAACTTTTTGGCAGGTTATGTGCTAATGCCTTATATTATATAGAGCAACACACATTATTTAAGTGCTAAATGAAGAAGTTATCTGGGTTTACATTAGTTGAATTAATCATAGTTATTGTCATCTTGGCCATTTTAGCTGTGACTGCTTTACCGCGTTTTATTGACGTCTCTAGTGATGCTCAAACAAGTAAACTTAGCGCAGTGGCGGCAGCTTTTGAACAAGGTGTAAAAAGTGCTCAATTGTTATGGGAAGTGAATGGACGACCTGAGGATACCAATGGCAACAATCGTAGAGGCCCGCAAGTTAATTACGACGGTAGACTAGTCACTGTTGATTCTGACACAGGTTGGCCCGTTGGCTCTGCTGGTCGTGATACAGGAGTCAACATTAACAACAACGCAGATTGCCTTACTGTTTTTACCGACGTTATGGATACGACTATGACTATAGTGGATAGAGTAAATGGTGGTACTCCTAACGCTACTGACAGAGCTAATTTTGATATTTTAGTAACCCGCACCAACGACAACACAGCTGGAGATCAGTGTAATTACTATCTAATCGAAAGCATACCATCAGACGATGATAATCCCCGCGATAGAGTACCAACTGAATATATGGGATTCATTTATAACGCAGAAACTGGTGATGTCAGTACTTTTGATTTTATCAACTAAATTGAATGTTGGAGTGCAACAGCACAATAATATTCCAGTTAGCTAATATTCCAATTCAGATAAATTATATTTTTTCTTAATTTGCGCTCTCTGCTCAGCGGTCGCCTTCAAGGCTTCTTGATACTTCTGTATTAATTCATCAGACGTTTCTTTGTTAAACGCAATATAGTTACCGACAGTATTGACCGTCCAAACACTCTCATAATCGGCAATATCGACATTAAATTGTTGAGTTAAATGTTCGAAGCCGTGAATCGATACCATCAACATATCCACTCGGTTAGATTGCATCATAAAAAACGCTCTAGACAATTCATTAACCTTAGCCAAGTTGTAGTCTGGATAACCTATCTGCTGAAGTGATATTTCGGAAATGTCTCCGCGAATCGTCGCTACTCGATAATCAAATAAGTCACCGACATTATTAATTTTTATATTGCTAGATTTTTTAGCCATCAAAACATGGACTGACTTAAATAAAGGCCCAACCCATTTAAACAAAGGTTCTCTGGCACTTGTTCTCGACATAGTGAAAAGTGCGGTATTAGGCGCTGATAACGTATTTTTGTATCCTCTGGCCCAAGGCACAATATTAATATCATGTTCGGGCAACCCCATTTCTTGCCACATGAGTTTTAGTGAATCAACAGTGATCCCTTGTAACATGCCATTGGCAACAAAGTTAGCAGGTGGATAATTTTCGGTATAGAAAGTAACAGGCTCTTGGTCTGAAGACCATGCAGATAACGGGGTAAGCATTAACAGTGCTAAACACAAATACCGGACAAACATAAGCATTATTCTTATAACCAATGAATTTGGTTATTAAAGCATGTTCAATCCGACATTTGTAGTTTTTACTGGTACCAGTAAAAGTCCCTTTTATTTCATTGCAACTTTAAGCTCTTGCAAACCTACTTTTGAGCTTTCTTGTCCTTTTTGTTGCTGGCTAATTGGCGCTTTTTTGTGGTAACGACCAATTACAGAAGTGAGAACAAAAAAGCCAATCATAGAGTAAGCAATTTGCTCTAACGGATAAAATTTTAGAGCTAGCAGAACAACTAGCATATCCGTTGCTAAGATGATTTTTCCGGAGTGAATACCGTGTTTTTTCTCTATGTATAAAGCCAAAATATTTACACCACCGAGTGAAGTATTGTGGCGAAATAAAATTAACAAGCCTATACCAATCAAGCCACCACCGATAAAGGACGCTAGCCAAATAGGTATACTATCTATGTTTATCAGTAAGTTGAGCGTATCGGTTAATACTGAAACGATAAATATGCCGATAAAACTCTTGATAGTGAAAGCTTTCCCCATCTGTTTTAATGCAATAATAAAAAACGGCACGTTTACAAGGAAAAACCAAGTTCCCATGGTCAAAGTTAGAGCTTTATTTGATATTGCCGCAATACCGGCAGTTCCACCAACAAGCAAATTACTAGACTGTAAAAAGAATAAGCCCAACGCGGCCAAAAAGCAGCCTTCAATGATGGCATACCATTCAAATGCAATTTTTTTCATGAATAACTCGAAGAATAACGACTCTCATATTTTAAATTATTACTCTATTATATTCGAGTAGATACTCTATATTTTCAGTTATGAGATATGCAGAAAAAAACAACAAAGTGGCAGCGTTTTTTTACAGAAGTTTATCCTAAATACATGCTAACAGTCCGGAAATCAAAGCACTCTCGCTTATCTTAATCAAACACCAACAGAGATTATTATTTTCTTTAGACTCTCGTAACGAGTATCAAACTTCAGCGAACTTACATAAAGTGAAATAGAATACTCACAGTAGTTTGATCTAAGTCCAAGTTTTACTAAAACGGATGAGTACAATGCTCGCGTAAACATCAATCTAATAGGAAGTGAGAATGAGAAGAGCAGGATCTATTTTAAGAAAGCATAGAGCTAACGAAAGAGTCTATTTGCCAAATAATGCTAGGGATAATCAATATATTTTGGCTGAAATTATGCTGACAGATAAACTCATCGAGCAAGTTTCAGGGAAAATTGACGAAAACGCTGACAAACCTTACGAGGTATTCTACCGCAAGCTCTCTCATACCATTTTCGAAGTTGTTGAAAAACATGGGTTAAGTCATGCAAATTTTATTGCAAATAACAAACTAATCCGAGTTCGATACTCTGGAGAACAGCAAGTGCTGCACACTGAGCAACAGTCCTTCTTTTTCTATTGCCCTGCTCATAACAGTATTTTCAAATCTTACTATGATGGTGCAGTGAGAGCTCGCAAAGTTAAGGTATTATTCTTAGCCACAGGAGATGAACTTCGCCTTAACTCAGGCAAATTCCACAATAAAGTAATAAGTGCAATCAACGAATTTTCAGCTCAGATTGGACTAGAGCAAGGTGATGTGAAAGTAAGAGATCATCAACACCTAACTTTTGATACTTTTGCGAAAGAAAAAGGCCTAAGAGACACTATCACGCATAGCTTTAGAGAAATATCGGATAGATACGACGCCCAAGGCTATCCAATTAAACCCGACCATACATCGATTACCTATGCTGTTGCTTCAGTTCCTATGGCAAGACGCCTATTGAAAGGAGCAGATATAAATTACGATGACGAAAAACCTTTCGATAACTTTTATAAGAATATTGAAACTCCATTTAAAAAGTCATTAGAAGCGACTGACCTTAATCAAGCTGGCATGATTGGCAGTGGTATTTCTCCGTTTGTTCGTTATGACGAAGAAGAAAAAGAAGAAGTCAGAGGCGAGTTAATGTCTATTTTAGTCAATCCAGATAATGCCGAAAATAGATTTATTTCTGATTGGCATGGCGACAAGTTAGTAGATACGATTCGCTTTATCTATATTGCTGATAAATCGGATGAAAAGAACAATAACTACGGCACATTTGTAAACCAAGTCATTCAAGCAGTAAAAAACTTTGCCGATGATGTGGCGTGGAAAAAAGAAAGCGACGATATAACAGTCCGCATCCACCAGCACACAATGCAAGAAGCTTAGAATATTATAGACAGTGGGGCGTCTTCCCAACCAGCTTCACTGTCTATCTTTACAATAACAATCATAAAGTAAACAGCAAATAGACTAGCCTCTAAAATTCCTAAGTTTCATTAGTTCTTCCTCAGGACTCGCACATCTCCACCTGTAGTGTTACAATATATCATTACCTATAAAATTTAAGAGTTCGTATGAAACAATCTGTTTTAGATAGAGTATCAATTGGCGTATCAACACTATGTGCAATTCACTGTGCGCTATTACCTATCATTTTGGCAACAGTACCTGCATTTTCTCATTTATCTGCAGACAACCATGAATTCCATATCGCTCTTGTCGCTCTCATTGTGCCTATGAGTGTTATTGCTGGTTTTATCGGTTGTGCAAAACACAAAGACAAATTGGTTCTATCTGGCATAGCTTCTGGTTTAACAATCTTACTTTTTGCCGCTTTTTTTGGTCACGACTTTTTAGGTGAGTTTGGTGAAAAGGTAGCAACAGTAGTAGCTTCATTCATCTTAGTACTGTCACATTGGCGCAACTATAAATTATGTCGCACAACAAAATGTGATCATGGTGAAACCTGTTAGTAGAAAGTATCAGACACATAAAAAGCACCCTTAGGTGCTTTTTTATTTTCTAAATCTTACGTATTTGATAACCAATCAAATAATCTATTGCCGCTAAAAGTATTTTGGTCAAATAGACTTCTGTAATACTGAATATCTATTTTACCTTCAAGACCGTAACCGCTAGTGATATTGTCATCATCAAGATAGATAGCTACATTTGTCTCTACAAAGTTTTTTAGAAACTTATTACCTTTAACAGTATCAGTACTAGCATTCTGAATTCTCAAGCCAATAGCGCCACCAGCGTCAACGGCAGTACTCCAGCCATTACTTTGTAACAAAGGAACTGGACAATCATCTGTATTTTGCCAGCTTTGTGATTCTCGATATGTCATTCTGAAGTGATTGTTTGCAACTGTGTTATCAAGCTGGTAGCCGTGATTGAATGAGATAGCGACACCTGAACTTTTCACATTAAAGTAGTTATTTATAATGCTAGTATTTTTATTGCCGCGAGAGACATAAATGTTGTGATATTTACTTTGTGTACAGAAGTTTTCTATTTCTAATTCAACAAATGTATTATTTTCGACTAAGTTGTTTTCACTGTAATCTACACCAACGTCATTTGCTCCGACCCCAATCCATAAACTGCCAGCACCAGCGGGCCCCCAAAGCCTGTCCTTCAAGAAGTCGCTATTGGTTATTTTCGAGTTATCTACATTTTCAAGATATAAACCAACACCAAAGTTTTTTAACTTCAGATTATCAATGTGGATATAAGAAACGTCCACGAATCTAATTTTATATCTGTTTTCATCGTAGCTTGCTGATAAAGTTGCTTTGCTTTGGCCTGTTTCAGTTTTGATAGTAATAGGATAATTCTTTGACCCGCTTATCCTCCAGTTTAAGACAGAGTCAGCAATGTGATTGTTGTCGCCACTTACTAGAATATCAACAGACTTGTTAGTTAAGTCTTCATTAGCTAGGCACCCATAAATAGCTTTTAATGACGAGTAGTACTTTCCACCATCTGTTTGACAGGAGTTGTCATAGTTGTTCCCAGAAGAAGCCAAACTAGTATTTAGTTTGTACTCATAGTCAGCAGCATTAACACCAGAAGATAGTAATAATGCAAGAGTCATATAATTTTTCATTCACTTTCCTTATGTGCATTTAAATTAACTCACCTTTTACCATAACCTTTTTTTTGTTTAAATTCTAGGCACAAAAAAAGCACCCTTAGGTGCTTTTTTTCGTTCAACTTAATCTGCTGATTAAGCTTTTTTGCCCAACATACCGAAACGGTTTTTGAACTTATCAACACGACCACCAGTAGTAGCTTCTTTTTGCTTACCAGTGTAGAAAGGGTGACATGCAGAACAAATATCTAAGTGCAAGTCTTTACCTACAGTTGAACGAGTAACGAATTTGTGACCACAAGAACAAGTTACGTTGATCTCTGCGTAATTAGGATGAATATCTTTTTGCATTTTGGGTTACCTTGATTAGGCCGTATCGCCAAACGGTCATTGCTGCCGAATACCATACGAAGTTAATAAAATTTAAGGGCGCGAATTATAAAGCTTACTGAACAAAGATCAAGCAGCAATTTAACTCCTTGATGCGAAATCATATTTCGCTTGTAGAGTTGAGACTAGTTACCTTAACGCTTGGCGATGTTTTTCTCTAGCTTGTTCTATCTTACCCACTTGTTCAGGGTTCAAATAAATGCTGCTACCTGGATATGGTTGGCCGAATTTGTAGTTCCAACTATCAGGTTGGAACTCCGCTACTAAACGGTTTACTCGATTACAAAGTTTTACTTTAGGACGAAAGCCTAATCGTTTTTCATATTGCGCTAGATAACTATTATCAACTTGCTCAAACGCTAAAATGCAGTATCCTTCGGTGGAGTATATCCGAGCTTCTTTTGCATTGATGTTAAACGATAAAACGATCATGGCGAACGCCAATAAACAGGATTGAATTAAAGAGACTCGAGTTACATTCATAATATGAGTATATCAGCCAATTTACTTATACTTTGTTAAAAGTAAGTGATTGCTTATTTGTTGTCAACCTATCTATAGGCTTTGTACCCATTAATGTCATTATTTCACAATAAAATACTAGAAATAGCCCTTCCTGTACCTTTAAGGAGGACTTTTGATTATCTAGCAGTCGACGAAAATGGTATAGAAATAGAGCAGATAGAGCCTGGTTCCAGAGTATTAGTGCCGTTTGGTCGCCAATCTTTAGTTGGCATTGCTATCGATTTAAAAGATGACTCTGAGTTTCCACTGGAAAAATTGAAGCCGATTAATTCAGTTCTAGATAAAAAGCCATGCTTTTCGGCAAAAGATATTAAATTATTAAATTGGGCTTCCAGTTATTACCAACAAAGTTTGGGAGATGTTTATCACACAGCTTTGCCCAAATTATTGAGAGAAGCCAATGCTCTTTCCGACCTGTCAGATAAACATTTGAAAGCTCAAACTTCTCTTCCTAAAGAGTTACCAGCAAACGCCAAAGCACAGAAAAAGTTACAAAAGCTATTACAACAAGCGCCAGCCAGTAAAGAACAACTTAAAGAAGAAAAAATAACGAGCGCAACGATTAACAAATTTATCGAACAAGACTGGGCTAGTTGGCAAATGTTTACCCCTGAAGTTCGCACCGTTGCCGAATCAGATATTCAAGGTGCTTTGCAATTGAATACCGAACAGGCCGTTGCCGTATCTGCAATAAACTCAGCAAATGGCTTTAATACTTATCTCTTGGACGGTATTACAGGTTCAGGCAAAACCGAAGTTTATTTACAAGTCATTGCCGATGTCTTGCTTGCTCAAAAACAAGTGATGGTGCTAGTACCAGAAATAGGATTAACACCGCAAACCATTGAGCGTTTTCGCTCTAGATTTAATGTCGAAGTAGCGCTTTGGCATTCTAATATGACAGATAAACAAAGGTTCAATACTTGGCAAAATACTCGCTCAGGTGTAGCCAAAATTGTTATCGCAACTCGCTCTGGAGTATTTTTACCCTTCTCTGACTTAGGCATGATAGTTATTGACGAAGAACACGATGCTTCATTTAAGCAGCAAGATGGTTTCAAGTATCACTGTCGTTCTATCGCCTTATATCGAGCTAGTTTGGCTAGAATTCCCGTTATTTTAGGTACTGCAACTCCTAGCTTAGAATCTCTAGCAAATGCCAAATCTGGAAAGTTTCACCACTTACTACTAACCCAAAGAGCAGGTAATAGTAGATTGCCTAAAATGCAGTTATTGGATTTAAATCGATGCCAGTCCAACTCTGGTATAGGAGAACCACTACAAGCTCGTATTCGCCAGATCTTGGATGATGGTAAGCAAGTCATGCTATTTATTAACCGTCGAGGTTATGCACCAGTATTGATGTGTGAAGAGTGTCATTGGCTGACAGATTGTCACCGCTGCTCAGGTTTCACCACTTACCATAAAACGACAAGCCAATTAATTTGTCATCATTGTGGTGATCAACAACCCGCAATAAGACAATGCCAACACTGTGGTTCTACAAGATTAACGACTGTTGGAGTGGGCACGGAACAGTTAGAGCTGTATTTATCAGAAGCTTTTCCTAATACTAGTATTGTTAGACTTGATAGAGACAGTACAGCTCGAAAAGGCGAATTCGAGAATAAACTAGAGCAAATTCAGCAAGGTCAAGCGCAGATTATTATTGGTACTCAAATGGTAGCTAAAGGCCACCACTTTCCTAAGGTTAATTTGGTCGGTATTTTGGATGTAGATGGAGCCCTATTTAGCAGTGATTTCAGAGCACCTGAAAAATTAGCTCAACTTGTGGTTCAAGTAGCAGGAAGGGCTGGACGGGGCAATCAACAAGGCGAAGTTTGGTTGCAAACAAAGTTCCCAGAACATCCTGTTATTCAAGATTTAGTTAACAACCAGTATTCAGACTTTGCAAGGTATGCGCTAACAGAGCGAGAGGATTTGGCTTTGCCGCCTTATTCTCATCAAATAATTATACGAGCAGAGGCAACCAACTCTGAGTTGGCTAGTGATTGGTTGGCCAACTTAACTCCTCATTTGAGCCATTTTGAACAGCTTATGGCGTTAGGTCCAATGCCAGCACCTATGTCGAAACGTGCAGGAAAATACAGACATATGCTGACTTTGCAGTGCAAATCTCGCAATTATCTACATAAAGTAACCAATTGGTTAATAGAAAACTTGGATAGTATCCAAAACAGTAATAGAATCCGCTGGTCTATCGATGTTGATCCTGTAGATTTAAGTTAGTGCAGGTAGTTTTGGATCTCTGTCAGTTATGAAAAATAAAGACTATGTAAGTCAACCTAAGCGCCAACCGCGCAAAAGTGCAAAGCAGCCAGCAAAGGCCCCTTTTCCTATCGTTAAGCTTGTAATACTAATTTTACTTGTTGCTGCGTTTGCTTATTTCCTGTTCTTTTTAAAAGAAGGTTCAGATACCAATAAAGCTGAAGTTAAGAAGCCAGCTCAGAAAACTAAAGCCGAGAAAAGCTTGCCACCACCGCCAGATGATGAGCAGTGGGAGTTTATTGATGAACTGAAAAACAAAGAAGTTACTGTTGATAGTGGAGAGTTAAAGGATAAAGGCCCATTCGTCCTTCGTTGCACAACTGTTCGTTCGAAGCAAAGAGCTGAAGCATTGAAAGCTAAAATTGCTTTTGCAGGACATGAATCAATTGTTAGGCAACATCAAGGAACTTCTGGCATGTGGTATCGCGTTGACTTAGGTCCTTACGACAGAAAGCGTGAAGCTGAAAAAGTTCGACACACAATGAAACGCAATAACATAAATGGTTGTACTATCCTGCTTTGGCGTTAATTTATAACAACCAAGCATTAAGGAATTAGGGATGATTATTGAGCATATTAATATCAGCGCACCAAGTGATATGTTATTGCAAGAAAAGGAATTTTTTTGTGAGTTATTTAATCTAAAGGTTGGCTTTCGGCCCAAGTTTTCAAGAAATGGATATTGGCTGTACTCAGGTGAACAAGCATTAGTTCACCTCACCGAAAGCAACCTACACAGTCCTAATCAATCCCAAGGTTGTCTTGACCACATTGCTTTTCAATTAACTGGCTTAGACTCACTTTTGAGCAAACTGGCTGCACGTAATATCAATTATCAGACTGATTCATTGCCAGAAATAGGGATGACACAGATTTTCTTCAATTCACCGAGTGGTGTTGGATTAGAAGCAAATTTTCTTAATGAAGCGTTAACGTAAAATATGTTTTGCTAAAGAACAAATTGAGAGCGGTTAAGCTCTCAATTTATTAGGATTATTCTGTTTCTTCTTCTGCTGGTGCCGGCTCATCTTTCTTTTTGAAGTTATCTTTTAGCAATTCATAAGCTAGGCGAAGTTGTGGGTCGTTTGGATCAGAAGTATTTAACTTCACCAATATTTCACCATTGTGATCGATAAAAAGAGTTGCTGGTGTAGCTTGAATATTAAAGGACTTAGCAACTTCATCGCCTTGTACAAGTACATTCAAGTCTAAGCCGCGATTTTGCATTTCTTTAATTGGCTTAGCTCTTTTGTTTTCCCAAAAACTGACTGCGTAAGTTGGAATATTATCGTCAATATAGTCTTTAGAAATAGAATCTAAACCAGGCTGTAACTTCTTACAGTATGGGCACCAAGTTGCCCAAAAGTGAAGAACATAAGGTTTGCCTTGTAGCTGCTCTGAACCATAAACATCATCACCTTTTTTCAAAGACCAAGCTGGAGCTATGTTGCTATCTTCCGCCGCTTGCTCTTCTGTTTCTTCTTCAGCAATGACAGAAAAGCTAAATAATAGGGATAATAAAAATACTCTAATCAATAACATAATAACGCTTTATTTTATTTGTACTGTTTAAAAAAGACCGTGAACTGCTGGATTAATTTCTTTATTCATCATTGCTTTTCCTGCAGTTCAACGTATTTGTTGAAAAACTAGCTTCTCTGTCTTACCGCTTCAAATAGGATGACACCTGTAGCAACAGAGACATTTAAACTAGACACTGAACCCGCCATAGGTATCTTAACTAGCTGGTCGCAGTTTTCACGAGTTAATCTTCTCATACCTGAACCTTCAGCGCCCATTACAACAGCTAACGGTCCATCAAATTTCATCTCAAACAGATCTTGTTCTGCTTCGCCTGCTGTGCCAATAATCCATACTTGTTCATCTTGCAGCATTTTCAACGTTCGAGCTAAGTTAGTTACCACAATCAGCGGCACAACTTCAGCTGCACCACAAGCAACCTTGCGCGCAGTTGCATTTAACTTAGCTGACTTATCTTTAGGAACAATCACAGCATCCACACCAGCTGCATCTGCTGTTCTTAACACTGCACCTAAATTATGCGGGTCTGTAACTCCATCTAAAACTAGTAGAAATGGCGCTTTACCAGAAGCTTGCTTCTGATCAAGTAGATCTTTTAAGTCAGCTTCATCTTTTTGTTTAGCCGCTTTAACTCTAGCCATAATGCCTTGATGTTGCTCACCTTTAGATTTGTCGTCTAATGCTTTACGAGACATAAACTGCACCGAAACACCCAGTGAATATGCCTCATTAATAATTGGTGTTACACGGTCGTCTTGGCGGCCTTTTAAAGCAAATATCTCAATTAGTCGTTCTGGTTCACGCTCAATAATGGCGGAAATAGAATGGATGCCATAGGCTAATTCAACACTCATTAATTATCTCTTTTTTGATTTTTTCGGCTTAGTTGCTTTACGTGCTGCAACTCGTTTTGCAGCTCTTGATTTTGGCTTTGCTCTGCCCTTTTTGGTAGCGCTCTTGCCTTTGTTATTTGGTTTGCGTTTATCAGACCTGTTATCTTCCTCTGACTTCTTATCTGATCTCTTGCTCTTATCTGACTTCCTATTCTTATCTAACCTCTTCTCTTCAGCACGAGTCTGTCCACCTGGAACGTGGCCTCTTCTCAGCTGCTCTCGCACTGACATTGCTGGTGTTTCTTCCTTCGCCGATGGGAATCGAGTTTTACCTGAACGACCGCCAGTTCGAGTTCTTGCTGAACTAGTAATACCAACGAGTTCAAAATCAATCTGCTTTTCTTCCATATCCACAGAGCGCACTCGAACTTCAACCTCATCACCTAATCGATAAACTCTTCGAGTTCTTTCTCCAATGAGTAAATGTCGTTCGTTGTCATAATGGAAATAATCGTTGCCTAACGCTGTAATGTGAACAAGACCTTCAATATGTAAGTCATTCAATCGAACAAACATACCAAATGAGGTTACAGATGAGATAACCCCCATGTATTCATTAGATATGTGATCTTGCATAAATTCGCATTTCAATGCTGACTCAACATCTCTTGTCGCTTCATCAGCCCGACGTTCTGTCATCGAGCATTGCTCACCCAAGAAGTCTAGTTCTTCATCATCGTAAGCGTGTTCACCAGACGTTTTTTGTCCTTGTCCCTTGATAATCGCTTTAATCGCTCTGTGCACGATTAAGTCTGGGTAACGACGTATTGGTGAGGTGAAGTGAGCATATCCATCTAACGCTAAACCAAAGTGGCCAATATTATCTGGTTGATACACAGCTTGGCGCATAGAACGGATCATCATAGTTTGAATCAATTCACCATCTGGGCGCGACAAGTATTTATTGACCTGTTCACTCAACTCTTTAGGTGAAGGTTCATTACTAAAAGTTAACTCACCACCTAGCTCTGATAAGAAAGCTCTAAAGTTAGCTAGTTTACTTGGATCTGGTTTATCGTGTACGCGGAATAATGCACCAGCATTATGCTTTTCAATCATCTTAGCAGTCGCAACGTTCGCTAAGATCATACATTCTTCAATGATCTTGTGAGCATCGTTACGAATAACAGTTTCTACAGAATCAATTTTACGCTGTGCATTAAAAACAAACTTAGGTTCGATAGTTTCGAACTCAAATGCGCCGCGATCTGCTCTCACTTGTTTCAACGTTTTAAATAGCTCATACAAGTTTATAATGTGCGGATATATTTCTTGATAGCGTTCGATTTGCTCGGCATCACCATCGAGCATAGCAGCAACCTTTGTATAAGTAAGACGAGCATGCGAATGCATAACCGCTTCATAAAACTTATAACCCGATAGTTTGCCTGACTCAGCAATTGTCATCTCACACACTAAACATAAGCGATCAACTTGTGGATTAAGCGAGCACAAGCCGTTGGATAACTCTTCTGGTAGCATAGGAACAACTTGATCAGGAAAATAAACCGAGTTGCCTCTTTCTATTGCTTCTTTGTCTAATGCAGAATTGTATTTTACGTAGTGAGAAACATCAGCAATTGCGACGTAAAGACGCCAGCCACCCGACTTTTTCTTTTCACAGAAGACAGCATCATCGAAGTCTCTAGAACTTTCACCATCTATGGTTACCAAAGGCAAATTGCGTAAATCAACACGATCTGCTTTGTCTGACTCTTGCACTTCTTTTGGTAGTTTATTGGCAAATCGCTTTACTGCATCCGGCCAGTCATGAGGAATATCATAGTTGCGCAGAGCAATTTGAATTTCCATTCCTGGCGCCATGTGTTCACCAAGAACATCAGTTACTTTGCCTACTGGAGTATTTGTTTTACTCGGCCTTTGAGTAAGTTCCACAACAACCATATGGCCATGACGAGCACCTAGTTCTTCGCCGTTAGGAATTAAAATTTCTTGCTTGATTCTGCCATCATCAGGAATAACTATTTGCACACCCATTTCGACAAAGTAACGGCCAACAATAGGAGCTTGTCTAGGTTCAACAACCTTTATAATTCTGGCTTCTTTTTTACCTTTAAACTCGCCAATTTCTTGTGCTGCTACTCGGTCGCCATGAATTAAGCTACGCATTTGGCTATGGCTTATATACCAGTCATTTTTACCCGGTTTATTGCCATCAAGTTGAAGAAACCCAAAGCCGTCTCTATGGCCTATTACCTTACCGAATACAAAGTCATCTTCATTAGGAATTTGGTAACGAGAGTGCTTGTTATAGATAAGCTGGCCATCTCTTTCCATTGCTCTTAAGCGTCTTTTCAATGCGACCTTAAGTTCATCATCTTGCACTTTGCATAATTTGATAAGTTCACTGAAACCGAGAGGAGAGTTGGCTTTTTTAATTTGTTCAAGTATGAATTCACGACTGGCAACAGGGGTTCCATACTTTTGCTTTTCCCGAGCATAGTTCGGGTCATGTTTTGGCATTAAAACTTCTTAGAGCTAAAAATTTAATTTGAATTGCTAATAGTATAACTAGCCAACACAAATTGACCAAAGAATATTAGGACTCTAACAACAAGTTTCTGTACAAATGGTAAGGTTATTTAACCTGAACTCGGGATAAGACATAACGAAATACTATTTTATACCAATCTGTATAAGTAATTCGTCATTCAGAGCTTGTCCAGAGTTGGGAGAATAAACGAAATTTGTGTAGCTATAGTCATTCTACATCAAACAAAATTAGCGCGGACATAACAGGTTATTTAGCTTCGCTTTGCTCTTTTTACTGCTTTTGGATTCATTAACTTAGCTAAATCAGCTAACAGCATTTCTGCTTTTTTGTGCATTGCTTTGTCAGCAATAATAGCGTGGTGTAACCAACGATAACTATTTTCGTAATCATAAGGGCTGCCATTACCTGCCAGCTGCATTTCAATTAAACGAAGTTGAGCGTTTAAATTGCCTTGTTCTGCCGCTCTTTGAATATAAACATAGGCCTTTTCCATATCTTTTTGTACGAAGCGGCCAATGTGGTAATAACGACCCAACTGTTCAATCGCCGCTACTAAACCTTGGTCAGCTGATTTGTTTATGTAAAACAAACCAAGTTTGGGATCTCTATGAATACAAACACCCCAAGCTAACATATCACCGTATAAAAATTGATAAGCTGGAATTTTTAGTTTAACGGCTCTATCTTCGATATCTCGGGTTAACTGACATCGGTCAGCTTTTACTCGTTCTAAGTGTTCATTTTTCTTTATTAAATCTAATAGCTCATCTTGACTGTAGATTTGAACAGCCTGCAATAATTGTCCTTCCCCTTCAGCATACGCGGGCAAAGACAAAACAATGGCAACGATAATAAAACTAAATAAACTTTTCATATTCAACGACTTGAAATATACACTCGGCGTAAAAACCAAACATAAAAAATAATAGTCAGAACAAAGCAAATTTCAAGCCAGCTTAGGACTCACCAAACTTGATTTAAAAAGCGTTTCTTAACTTAATTGGGCCTTGGCTAAAATCAATTTTATTCTTTTGAGTAAGCTTTTGACCAGTAACCGTACCTTGGTTACTGCAACTATCATTCTCTAAATAATAAAGACCTTCTGCTAATAAAGCCTCAGACTCTGTACCCCAATCTCCAGGAATAGTTTCTTCCAGTGCGCAATCAGGAGTTAAACCATTAAAGTAGTCACCAAAGCCAATAGCATTTTGAGTTTGGAAGTTAATCGCAAATACCACCCAATCATTAATAGGCGTTGGATACATGCCAACAGGCTTACCGCAAGTTTCATCGCCAATTACAATCACTTCAATAAATGGATCTAATGCATTAATAACTAATTCACTAGCTGAACAAGTTGCTCCAGATGCAAGAACAACCACTCTGTCTAAATTCAGTTCTTCGTAACTTGTTGAAGAGCTGTAAAACTCTGTATTATTTCGGCCTGTTTGTAAGCTGTTGTGGATGTACTGAACAAAAATTTGGTTTGCTACGTTAGTGCCTGCTATTTGGTGACTAAGCTGCTGAGCAATACTAATTCTGCCACCTGAGTTATATCTTAAGTCAAGAATAAGCTCTTCCACGCCCTCAGTATCAAACATATCAAATGCCGTTTCTAACTCTTGCTCTGAGCTTTCTTTGAATGAATCAAAGACCAGATAGCCTACTTTGACAGTTTCATCGTTTACGTTCGCTTCCTTCACTTGAGCTGCCATTACTGTGTTTGCAACAATCTCAGACTTACTGAATTGAGTTTCAACAAGACTGCCGTCTGGCTTTTGGAAAATCACATCTATAGTATAGCCGTCTTCATTTGGACCAAAGAGATCGGATAAATCGGTTTGATTGGCTTGCGCATCAGCAATGGTTGTATCGTCAACCTGAATAATAGTATCACCGCGACGCAGTCCATTTTGGTGAGCTGAACCTTGTTCAAAAGTATAACGAATTAGCAAACCGTCGTTGCTTGAATTGACTTGATGAGAGAAGCCATATCCAAAAAATATTGAAGCGACAAAGTCATCGTATTCATCACTAGTTAATACATAACTGAATTTATCCTCTGGGGCGCGTAATGCATTCATAGCTTCAGGCATGGTTGCCCAAGCTGAGGTATTAATTTCACTCGGTAAGGACTCGTTCCAGAAGTAATCAGATTGTAAATACGTAAACAAATCTAAGTTATCTTGCTCTGCCGATGTATCTTCGCTTCCGCCTGAGGAACAAGCTGAGACAAAAGCAATTAAACACGTTGCTAGTAGAGGCTGATATAACGACTTCATAGATTTCCTTCCTTCACCTTATTTTATGCCAATTTGCATTAGTAATTAGTCTATTCCTTATACTAAAAAAGGCCACCAGATGGCAGCCTTTTTAATGTAATTAAGCGTAATTTGCTAGAGTTTACTCAGCAAACGGGTTTCTTAAGATCATTGTTTCGTTACGGTCTGGACCTGTAGAAATAATATCCATAGGCACGCCAGTGATCTCTTCTAAACGCTTGATATAGTTTTGAGCAGCTTGCGGTAATGCTTCAAAGCTAGTCACACCATATGTATTTTCGCTCCAACCAGGCATAGATACATATTGAGGTTCAACTTTCTCGTAACCTTCTGCAGCCATAGGTGGAACATCAACGATTGAACCATCTTCTAGCTTGTAAGCCGTACAAATTTTGATTTCTTCTAAACCGTCTAAAACGTCAAGCTTAGTTAAACAGAAGCCAGTGATAGAGTTAATTTGTACCGCACGCTTCATTGCTACTGCGTCAAACCAACCAGTACGACGTAAACGACCTGTAGTAGCACCAAACTCATGACCTTTGTCACCTAAGTGTTTACCAACAGGGTCTTGCTTATCTAAACCGTCATATAACTCTGTAGGGAACGGACCTGAACCAACACGAGTTGTGTAAGCTTTTACAATGCCAAGTACATAATCTAGGTAACAAGGACCAAAACCAGCACCAGTAGCAACACCACCTACAGTAGTATTTGAAGAAGTTACATATGGATATGTACCGTGGTCGATATCTAGTAACGTGCCTTGTGCACCTTCAAATAAGATAGACTCACCGTTTTGACGAGCTTTATCCAATGTATCTGTTACATCAACAACCATAGCTTTTAAGATATCTGCAATTGCCATTGCATCTGCAAATGTCTTATCAAAATCTACTGGCTCAGCTTTGAAGTAGTTAACTAAAGTAAAGTTGTGGTACTCAAGTACTTCTTTTAGTTTCTCTTTGAACTGTTCAGGATTGAATAAATCACCAACGCGTAAACCGCGACGAGCAACCTTATCTTCGTATGCTGGACCAATACCACGACCTGTTGTACCGATAGCTTTGTTACCACGAGCCACTTCACGAGCTTGGTCAAGTGCAATGTGGTAAGGAAGAATTAATGGACATGCTTCTGAAATTAATAAACGTTCTCTTGCTGGAACGCCACGCTCTTCAAGCATGTTAATCTCTTTCATTAAAGCTTCAGGTGATAATACAACACCGTTGCCGATGATACATTTTACACCATCACGTAAGATGCCAGATGGAATTAAGTGTAATACGGTTTTCTCACCGTCGATAACTAAGGTGTGACCAGCATTGTGTCCACCTTGATAGCGCACTACATAAGAGGCTTTATCAGTTAACAGGTCTACGACCTTACCTTTACCTTCGTCACCCCATTGAGTGCCTAAAACAACTACGTTTTTACCCATTTCACTTTCGCTCAGAAAAAATTAGGCGGGGATTCTACCAGAGGTATAGGGCAAAAATCACCCGATTTTTTACTATAGCAAAAAGGAATTTTATAACCTTCTGATATAATTAGAGTAATTATTCTTATTTTATCGCTATATTAGCTTGCTTACTCGCTAAAACTGAATAAAAAAGCAAAGTCTAATAACAAATTTTTTTGCGCTTTAATATTCAACTCAACTATCCGCACGTTCACCGTTAAACCTTTGGCTCCATTTCTGAGTAATGTATATAAAGTTATTAACTATCAGAATGGGCTTTATCATTATGGTTATTAATCGATTACTGCTTGTATTTACCTGTTCGATGAGTTGTTGGATAGCACCGAAAATGGCGGCTCAAGAAAACTCAAAAATTGATTTACAGTTAGAAGCAAGATTTAACAGTCAGCAAGAGCAAATTATTAAAACTTGGCTGAGCCAAGGCTTATCTGCTGTTGAACATAGCATTGCGCCATTTCCACAGAAACATTTACCTATATCTGTACTAAGGCATCATAACAATCGTCAACCCGTTCCTTGGGGGCAAGTAGTTAGAGGAGAGCCTGACACAATACAACTTCATGTAGCACCAAACGCTAGCCTCAATGCACTAAGTAACGACTGGACTTTTTACCACGAAGTATCTCACTTATATTTGCCTTACTTAGACTATTCTTCTTTTTGGTTAGGCGAAGGATTCGCTACCTACATGCAATACATTATTATGTTCCAAGCCAACTTGCTCAGCAGAAAACAATTTATTGAGCGCATGAATGCTGGCTTTGAACGAGGCCGACGCACTACCATGACCAAACCAGGAAGACTTAAAGATGTTGCAAACAATATGTGGCAATTAAGGGCTTATAGACGAGTTTATTGGTCTGGAGCTAGTTTCTTTTTAGAAGCTGACTTGGCGTTACAACAGCAAGGAAAAAGTTTAAACCAAGTTATTAGTGCATATGTGAATTGCTGCTTAACAAAGAATAGCCGAGGTATCAGATTAGTTAGGCAATTCGATAGATTAAGCCAAAGCAATATCTTTGAGCCTCTTTTTCACAAGTACGCTAATAGAACAGACTTTCCTAAAGTAACCTCACAGCAACTTGCTACAATTGCCGAATTTTATCAACCGGAAGTTCGTTAATATCCATGTAAAAAGAATAGAGATCCCAGTCTACACTGGGATGACGGCTTTGCCTTTTGAGCCGTATTGAGATGACGGCTTTGCCTTTGAGCCGCATTGGGATGACGGCTTTGCCTTTTGAGCCGTATTGGGATGACGGCTTTGCCTTTTGAGCCGCATTGGGATGACGGCTTTGCCTTTTGAGCCGCATTGGGATGACGGCTTTGCCTTTTGAGCCGTATTGGGATGACGGCTTTGCCTTTTGAGCCGCATTGGGATGACGGCTTTGCCTTTTGAGCCGTATTGAGATGACGGCTTTGCCTTTTGAGCCGTATTGAGATGACGGCTTTGCCTTTTGAGCCGCATTGGGATGACGGCTTTGCCTTTTGAGCCGCATTGGGATGACGGCTTTGCCTTTTGAGCCGTATTGGGATGACGACTTCGCTCTTTGAGCCGTATTGGATGGCTTCTTTAGCCTACACTGACATTGCGGTTTCGTTTTTTAGTTTGTGCTGAAATGACTGTTTTTAGCCTACGCAGGAACTACTGACTTACTTTGCCCACCGACTTGGTTCTCAATAAAGGTTTACCGCTTGCCAATAAAAAAGGCCCCTTATAGGAGCCTTTTATTATTCTAAAACCAAGCTGGTTATTACTTACCAGTTGTTGACTTCATATACTTGAAGAAGTCACTGTCTGGTTCAAGAACTAACACGTCTTGCTTATTGTTAAAACTGTTTTTATAAGCGTCTAAGCTACGTACAAATGCAAAGAACTCAGGGTTCTTATTAAATGCGTCAGCGTAAACTTTTGCAGCTTGTGCATCACCTTCACCGCGCAGGGTTTGTGATTCGCGCTCAGCTTCAGCTAGCATAACTGTAATGCGAGCATCAACATCAGCTCGGATGATTTCAGCTTGCTCACGACCTTCTGAACGGTGTGCTTTTGCTACTTTCAAACGTTCAGTACGCATACGTTCAAAGATAAAGTTACTAACTTCCAAAGGTAAGTTAATTTGCTTAACTCGCACGTCTAGAACTTCGATACCTAAGTCACTTGAACTCTTCGCTTCTTCAACAGCAGCTTGCATCAGTTCAGAACGCTCTCCAGATACGATTTCTTTGATGGTACGTGTACCAAACTCGTTTCTTAATGCGTTGTTTACTTTTTGCTTAAGTAGCTGTTCCGCTACTTGCTTGTTGCCACCATTCGTTCTGATGTAATAAGTACCAAAGTCAGAGATTCTCCATTTGATGAATGAATCTACGATTAAGTCTTTTTTCTCAGCTGTTACAAAACGGTCTGCACTGTCATCCAAAGTTTGAATACGTGAATCAAGACGCTTTACACGCTCAATTAATGGCAGCTTGAAGTGTAGGCCTGGTTCATAAACCACGCTCTCACCGTTAGCATCACGCTTAACTTTACTGAATTGTAATACGAAAGCTTTTTGACCTTCTTCTACCACGAATAATGAAGAGTAAGATAAAAACGCAACTAGGGCTAAAGCTATAACACTAAAGTTTTTCATTAGTTTCTCCCATTATCAAAACGATCTGAACGGCCACTTCTGCTAGACGAACTAGTTACAGGCTGTGTTGTTGAATTAGAACCTGTATTAAAAGTATTTACCGGACGTTTCTGCTGTGTTGCTGAAGTAGAGTTTTGCTGTTGCATGATCTTATCTAAAGGTAGATACATCATGTTACCGTTACCTTCAGTATCAACTAGAACTTTAGAAGTATTAGAGAATACTTGTTCCATAGTTTCTAAGTATAAACGTTGGCGAGTAACTTCAGGAGCAGCATTGTATTCAGGAAGTAATTGATCGAACTTAGCAACTTGACCTTGTGATGCAAGGATTTTACCTTGCTTGTAAGCTGTCGCTTCTTGGATCATACGGTTAACTTGACCACGAGCAATTGGCTCTACTTCACTAGCGTATGCATTAGCTTCGTTCACGTAACGAACTTCGTCTTCCTGTGCGGCAATTGCATCATCAAATGCATCTTTTACTTCTTCAGGTGGACGAGCGTCTTTAAAGTTAACGTCAACAATAGCAACACCTAAGTTGTATGGCTCAATTACGTTTTCTAGCTCTTCCCAAGTTTTTCTACGTACCATTTCACGACCAGAAGTTAAGATGTCATCCATCTTAGAGTGACCAACTACATAACGTAATGCACTATCTGTCGCTTGGCGAAGACTTTGGTCAGGATCTGGTGTAGCAAATAAGTATTGCTTAGGATCTAGAACTCGATACTGAACTTCCATTTCCACTCGAACCACGTTCTCATCTTCAGTTAGCATAAAGCCAGCTGCTGGTAAGCTTCGAACCGTTTGAATGTTTACAGGAATAACCTTTTGAATAAATGTTGCTTTCCACTGAATACCTGGGTCTTGAACGCCCGAATACTCACCGAATGTTAAAACAACACCGTTTTCTGCTTCTTTAATGGTATAAATACCAGATAGAGCCCAAATAACCACGGCCGCAACTAAAATAAGTCCTAAACCGAATGCACTTTGCGGCTTGCCACCTTGACTTGCTGGTTTTTTACCACCAAACAAACCGTTGAAGCGGTTGCCTAAATCTTTAAATAACTCATCTAAATCCGGTGGACCTTGGTCTTTGCCACGGTTTTTCCACGGATCATTATCGTTGTTGTTGTTTCCCGGCTCGTTCCAGGCCATAACAGACTCCAATATTGTCAAACTAAAACTGGGTTAATTTATCTTATTAACTCTATGTTATCTATGAAAAATAGAGTATCAGGTTAAATGTTGCGGTCGAATTGCCACTTTTCAATGCCATAGCCTAGCTGTTTTTTCAGCTTTTGCTCATCTACCGTCGATATTCTAATACGCATTTGCCACATACCTTGATCACTGATTTGCTCTTGCAGTATGCCGTTCAAGGCGTATAGACTTGCTCTCAACTTACCTTCAGAAGGCGGTAACAATAAGTCCATTTCAACCATAGATTGACCTAAAATCTCTGAAATAGCTTGTAACACTAAATCTAGGCCTTGGTTATCTCTGGCTGAACACCAAACTCCTACAGGTAAGCCGTCGTCATTATATTCAATGTGCGGCTCAATATCGTCCAATAGATCAATTTTGTTAAAGATGACCAATTGTGCAATATCATCCGCTTCAATTTCTTTTAATACTTCTGCTACTTGTTCCATGTTGTCAGCTCGTCTTGGGTCAGCGCTGTCAACAACATGCAGCTGTAAATCAGCTTCACGAGTTTCAGTTAAGGTTGCTTTAAATGCAGCAACTAAATCATGTGGTAAATGGCGAATAAAGCCTACAGTATCTGCAAGTATAGTCTCACCCACATCTACTACATCAATTTTTCTAAGCGTCGGGTCTAAGGTTGCAAACAGCTGGTCTGCGGCGTAAACCTCAGCATCAGTAATTGCATTAAACATAGTTGATTTACCCGCATTGGTATAACCAACTAGGGAAACCGTTGGCACCTCTGCTTTCTTTCTTGATTTACGACCTTGTTCACGTTGTTTCGCTACTTTTTCTAAACGGCCTAAAATATGGGAAATTCTAGCCCTTAATAGTCGTCTATCCGTTTCTAACTGAGTTTCACCAGGTCCACGTAAACCAATACCACCTTTTTGTCGCTCTAAGTGAGTCCAACCGCGAATTAGACGAGTCGATATGTGTCTTAGCTGCGCTAACTCAACCTGTAATTTACCTTCGTGAGTCCTCGCTCTTTGAGCAAAAATATCTAATATTAAGCCTGTTCTATCTAATACTCGGCATTGGAATAGCGCTTCTAAATTACGCTCTTGAGAAGGTGATAAAGCGTGATTGAAAATAACAATATCTGCCCCTTCCGCTTTAACGGTTTGAGCTATTTCCTCGGCTTTACCTGAGCCTACATAATACTTTGCATCTGGTGTTTTTCTAGAAGTTGTCACTACAGCTAAAGTAGAAACACCAGCAGAAGAGACTAACAGTCCTAATTCTTCTAAATCTTCTCTATCATTTTCATCAGAGAAATTAACATGAACTAAAACGGCCTGTTCACCGCCTTCGTACCTATCAAACAAATGTATATCCTATTATTACTAGTTGAAGTGTTGTCGCACGCTTGTGTTAACACAATTAAAGCATATTACGCACTTTTGAAAAATGGGTTTTATATCAATGACAGATGATTATTGATAAAGATTAATATTGTATATGGGGCACATTCGCTATTTCACAATAAAAACAGGCGATTTATATGTGTAAATAAAGGAAACGGGTGTGACCCATTTCCTTAACAATTAGATTCAGGGTTAATTTCGTGTGGAACGAAATTAATCTGCCGGCTCCTCGTTCGAGCCTTGATAATGTGGATTAGTTTGGAACGGTCTAGCAGGTACAATTGTTGAAATTGCATGCTTATAAACCATCTGACTAAGTGTGTTTTTCAACAAGATAACAAACTGATCAAAAGACTCAACTTGTCCTTGTAACTTAATACCGTTTACCAAATAAATCGATACCGGAATACGCTCACGGCGTAACGCATTTAAAAATGGGTCTTGTAAAGACTGCCCCTTTGCCATCGCTTATCCTTATTATTCTGTTATTTTTCTTTTTCTCTTAGTAGAAATAGCAAAAATATTGTATTTTCAATCTACTAGCTTAACGCCTTTCCAATACGTTGCAAGTTTTCTTTTTCTTGTCCAATCACTAAAGGCGTCATGTCTTTCCAATTCTTGAGCCAAGTCAATTGACGCTTTGCTAACTGTCTAGTTGCGACCACGCCTCGAAAGATCATCTCTTCCCAATCCAGCTTGCCTTCAAGGTATTCCCACATTTGTCGATAACCAACACTTCGCATAGAAGGTAAATCTAAATGTAGGTCACCCCTGTTATATAGGGACTGAACTTCCTGTTCAAACCCTTGCTCCAGCATTAAATGAAATCTTTTTTCAATTCGCTGGTGTAGCAGGCTCTTATCTTCGCATTGAAACGCGAATTGTTTAACCGGATACGGGAAAGACTCTTTTTCTTTTTTCTGCAATTCGGTCATGGTTTTACCACTGACTCGATACACTTCTAGAGCCCGGTTGATTCTCTGAGGATCGTTTGGATGAATACGTTCCGCAGCAACAGGGTCCACTTCAGCTAACTGTTTATGGAGGAAATCCCACCCTTTTTCTTTGGCTTCAGCTTCGATTTCCATTCTTATTGCTGGGTCTGCCTCAGGTAACTGAGAAATGCCTTCGATCAATGATTTAAAATACATCATGGTGCCACCAACCAAAATTGGTGTCTTACCATTGCAGTATGCTTGTTCAATCTCAAAAAGAGCATCCCTTCTAAAATCGGCAGCAGAATAAGTTTCTTTAGGGTCTAAAAAACTAATTAATTTATGAGGGTGTTTTTCAAGCTCTTGCGCAGTTGGTTTCGCAGTGCCTATATCCATGTCTTTATAAATTAATGCGGAATCAACACTAATTAATTCGCCATTAATTTTTTCAGATAGTTTCATTGCTAAGTCTGTTTTACCAGACGCAGTAGGCCCCATTATTGTAATAACGGGCAATTGCTCAGAGTGTGGGGTCATTTAGTTACCTTTAATAAGGGATTGAGCGTCTAACTTGGTCGCTACTTGCTGTAAGTTTAGTTTATTTTCTGTAACAAACTTAATTAACTTCTGCTGCTTTTGTTCAGCCGATAAACCATCAGATTTTACTTCTGATATTAACGCTTTAAGCTCAGATAAATCAGGCTTTTCAAGCGACATTAAACGACTAAAGAATGAAGGTAGAGTATGATTTGAGCCAGAGTTTCGCAAAATAGCAGGCACTTGTTTGATTACAAGGAAGTCTAGATGCGATTTGCAATCAAAACCATGCTGACTCAAAAATTCCGCATGTTGACTACACCAAGCGGCTTCATCTTTCGATAATTTTAGTCTAACAGGCACTAACAGAGGCGAAGCTGATAATTGTTGTTCGCTTATTTCTATTTCAGTTCTTTCAACTAGGGTTTCAATATCGATTAACCAAAGTGCTTGTTGCCACTTGAAGTAATAATACCTGTGCTGTTCTACAAACAAAATTTCTATCGATTCAGCTTGTTGCTGAGGGTTGATTGAAACTGCAGCTTCTGTCTTAGGTTCTGTAGGGACAATAGCATCAACTCTAACTTCTCTATCAAATGGCTTAAACGTCTGCAAATTTGCTTGCTTTTGTTCATTAGATATTGATTTTAAGCCCGGAAATGGGTTTGTTGACTTGGCTGAATAATTTGAGCTTGCAAGGTTGTTTGTCGAGCTTGCCGAGCCACTCATTGAGCTATCCATTGACTTGCCCGTTGAATTATATGGCTTAGCTTGTGAATCAGGCTGAGGTTTAAGCTCTGATTTTACAATTTCTGTTGCTTCTTGTGCTTGTTGGTAGTTGTGATTTGAAGTCTCAAGCCAGTCTGGAGCTGCAACCTCCGCTATGCTCTGCTGCTGATTAAAACCAGCTAGAGCTTCTTCCATAGTTTTAACTAATAAGTCGTGTAACAACCTAGCATAGTGAAACCTCACTTCATGCTTTGCTGGATGAACGTTAACATCTACATCTTGTGCTGGTAATTCAATAAATACGACGTACTCGGGTAATTGCTCTGAACCTAGTTCACTGCCATAAGCTTGGCGAATAGCATGCTGAATCAACTTGTCACGCATCATCCTGCCATTTACAAAGGAAAACTGCGCCGGATTCACGGATACACATAAATTAGGCTGCTTCACCCAAACGGCAATTTTCACTTGGTCGTAATGACTCGATACTGCATTTGCAGCATCAATAAAACTTTGGTTAATCACCTCAGCAATGCGATTTGATTGCTGTTGCTCTAAGTCTTCAATT
Organism: Psychrosphaera sp.; assembly: GCA_965221615.1. Classification (GTDB taxonomy): domain Bacteria; phylum Pseudomonadota; class Gammaproteobacteria; order Enterobacterales; family Alteromonadaceae; genus Psychrosphaera. The sequence goes on from OZ244904.1 coordinate 3,176,436, forward strand.
TTTGCTTGGCTGCGATATCTTTTTACTAGTTTATTGTTGTGCTTAAGAATAAAGGTGACATCAGGACGACTTAAAGCAATTCGCTTAATCAAACTCTCAATATGAGAAAACTCTGTTTTTTCAGCTCGCAGAAACTTACGTCTTGCAGGTGTGTTAAAAAACAAATCTAACACTTCAACACTGGTGCCATTTGGATGTGCTGCAGGTAATACTTTAACGGCCATATCCAAACCTTCAGCAATCGCACTCCAAGCCTCTTTTTGTTGCTTAGGCTTTGATGTCATTGTTAAACGAGACACCGAGCTAATACTCGCCAACGCTTCACCACGGAAACCTAAACTGACAATAGCTTCTAAATCTTCGATATCAGTAATTTTGCTTGTAGCATGTCGTGATAACGCTAGAGCAAGTTCTTCTTTGTCTATCCCTTTCCCATCATCGCGGATCAAAATTCGCTTGTGGCCGCCTTTATCAATTTCGATCTCTATTTGCTTAGCACCCGCATCTAGCGCGTTTTCTACGAGTTCTTTAACTACTGAAGCAGGTCTTTCAACCACTTCACCCGCTGCGATTTGGTTCGCTAATTGAGGAGGTAAAACTTGAATTGGCATTAGTTGTCGTGCGTATTAGGACTGAGGGATAGATAAAACCTGACCAATACGAATTTTATCTGACTTAAGATTATTGGCTTTTTTTAGTTTGCTGACACTGACGTTGTAGTTCTGCGCAACAAGAGACAAGGATTCACCTCGTTTTACCTTGTGCTTAATGTCTTTAATACTGGCGTAGTAAGTACCATCTGGCGCATTCTTTCTAAAGTAACTCTTAATTGCTTTATTCAACGCAGTTGCCATTCGGTTTTGGAACCAGTCATTGGTCAGCAGCTTTTCTTCTTTATGATTAGAAATAAAGCCTGTTTCCACCAAAATTGACGGGATATCTGGTGACTTTAACATTCCCAGACTTGCTGATTGTATTTTCTTTTTGTGCAGCTTGGTAATTTCTTTCAACTCATCTAATACTTCATCAGCGGCTGTATAAGCTTGCTCCATTGAGTGATCCATTGACATATCAATCAATGTTCTCGCTAAATACCTTTCTGTTTTAGTATCTTTGATTGCATCTGCAGCACCACCTAAAAGCTGTGAGTGTTTTTCTTTCTTTTCAAGCCACTTACCTATTTCAGAGTTTGCTCTACGCAAGCTTAAAACCCAAACTGATGCACCAGAAGGCTGAGGTGTGGTGAACGCATCAGCGTGAATAGAAACAAATAAGTCAGCACCTGCTCGTCGAGCTTTTTCGGTGCGGCCATGCAAAGTGACGTAATAATCACCAGTTCGAGTAAGCATGGCTCTTAATCCTTTTTCGGCATTGATCTTAGCTTCAAGCTTCTTCGCTATTGCTAATGTTACTCTTTTCTCATAGTTACCTTTGCCACCAATAGAACCTGGATCTTCACCACCATGACCGGCATCTATAGCGATGACAATATCGCGATTTGTTTCTCTCGGTTTCTTTTTCGCGGCTTTTGCTTTTTGCGCCTTTGACTTGGTATCTAATAAATCGATAACGAGTCTATGACCATAAGGAGCCGTCGGAGTTAAGGCAAATAACATAGGTTCGATTTTTTTGGTTAAATCAAACACTAAACGGGTTTTATTGCCTTTTTTGCTAGAGCGAATTTTTTTTAATAATTTACTGTCGTGCGACAAATTTTTTAAGCTGGCAGTTAGCTTACTATCTTGCAAGTCCACGACTAGGCGATTAGGGTTTTCTAGAGAAAAGTAGGTGTACTTAGTCTGTTCAGATAAATCTAAAACGATACGAGTAGAATCAGGCGAAGGCCAAACACGAACCCCTTTAACTTTTGCTGTCGCATAGGCAAAACTACTTACTAGCAAAGCAGTAAGCAACATAAGCCATGTTGTAAAACGTACAGCAAACTTCATTTAGCGCAATTCTCGTTATTGTATTTGTTTTAGTAATTCTAGCCCTTTTTCACTGCGACTTACACAATGAATTTGACGCTTGTTATCAAGGTACTCTAGTTCTATATCTAAATCTGGCTGTGGGATAAAACCTTGGCCTTTTTCTGGCCACTCAACTAAACATACTGCATCGTCATTAAAATAATCACGTATACCCATGAATTCTAGTTCTTCAGGATCTGCTAATCTATATAAGTCAAAGTGGTAAGCACTAACATTGGATAACTCGTATGGCTCCACTAAGGTATAAGTTGGGCTTTTTACGTTACCTATATGGCCTAAGCCTTGAATCACGCCTCTAGTAAACGTGGTTTTACCTGCGCCTAAATCACCGTGTAAGTACACAACTGCACCTTTAGTAATTGCGCTTGCCAGTTTCTTACCAAAAGCGACTGTTGCCGCTTCATCTTCTAATAGAGCACTAACTTCTTGCATCTAACCTTACTCTACATCATAACTACATCAAACTGATCTTGATTATACATAGGCTCAGTTTTGATTTTAATCTGTTTACCGATGAATACCTCAAGTTCAGCCAAATTGTGAAACTCATCACTTTCTAATGCTTCAGATACTGCAGGTGATGCATAAACAACAAACTGATCAGCATCATAAGCTCTATTTACTCGCACGATTTCACGTAACAACTCAGCACAAATGGTTTCCACCGTTTTGATGTAACCTCTACCTCGACAAGTAGGACATTCACCACAAAGTACATGTTCTAAGCTTTCTCTGGTACGCTTACGAGTCATTTCAACTAGACCTAACGCAGAGAAGCCATTGATGTTGGTTTTAGCTCTGTCTTTTGACAACGCTATTTCTAAACTGTGGAGTACTCGGCGTTGGTGGTCTTCACTTTCCATATCGATAAAGTCGATAATGATGATGCCACCTAAGTTTCTTAGTCTTAATTGTCTTGCTATCGCTTGTGTAGCTTCACTGTTGGTATTGAATATAGTGTCTTCTAAACTTCTATGGCCAACAAACGCGCCAGTATTTACATCTATTGTTGTCATTGCTTCGGTTTGGTCAATGATTAGATAACCACCGGATTTAAGCTCAACCTTTTTATCCAAAGCTCGCTTGATTTCAGCTTCAACGTCAAACATGTCAAAGATAGGTCGTTCACCTGGATAGTATTCCAACTTCTTAGTTAACTCCGGAGTGAACTCTTCGGTAAAAGCTGTTAGTTCACCAAACATTAACTTTGAGTCAACCCTAACTCGCTCCAATTCACCCGCAACGAAATCTCGTAAAATACGAAATGCCAGACTTAAGTCTTCATATAAAACAGCTTGGTTACGCGTTTTTTTCTTTTTCTTGATGATCTTATTCCAAAGCTTCTTCAAGAATACTGCATCTTGCGCTAACTCTTCTTCACCAGCACCTTCTGCAGCAGTGCGAACTATGTAACCACCTTCACCTTCTTCGTAATATTGCTCAACAATAGTTTTTAAACGCTTGCGCTCGTTTTCATTTTCAATTCGCTGTGATACGCCTACATGTTTAGCATCTGGCATAAACACTAAGTAACGAGATGGCAAGGTAATATCCGTAGTTAATCGGGCTCCTTTAGTACCTAAAGGGTCTTTCACTACCTGAACAATAATTTTCTGTCCTTCACGCACTAGCTCAATAATGTCTCTTGCATTATTAGTATTCGAGTTAGGTGTTAGCTGATCTTTTTCATCATCATAAGTGATAATATCAGACGCATGTAAAAACGCCGCTTTCTCGGAGCCAATATCAACGAATGCAGCTTGCATTCCCGGCAATACTCGACTTACTTTACCCAGATAAATATTACCAACAATTCCTGTTGTACTTTGTCGTTCCAGATGAAGTTCCTGCAACATTCCATTTTCAATTTGCGCTACTCGAGTTTCACTAGGAGTAACGTTGATTAGTAATTCAACACTCATTTTTAATAAACTCTACCAGTCCTTGTTCTAACTCTACTAAAGGCAAACCAACAACTGCACTTACGCTGCCATTGATTGATTTAACAAATTTACCGCCTATTCCTTGCAAACCATATGAACCAGCTTTATCTTGCGGTTCTCCGGTATTCCAATACCATTCAACTTCTTCTGCAGTCACTGTTTTAAAGTTAACTTCAGTGATCACATTTTCAACTCGAACTTTGTCATTAAATACTAAAGCAAAAGCTGTCATAACTAGATGCGTTTTGCCTGACATCAATTCAAACATTCTTTGGCTGTCGGCCAAGCTCTCAGGCTTACATAAAATGATTTGCTGGTTGTTTTCAGTCAATGCCACAACAGTTGTATCTGAACCAATGACTACAGTATCTGGATTTGTTTTAGCAATTGTTTGTGCTTTTTCTATAGCTAGACGAGTTACATATTGCTCAGGTTGCTCATCGGTTTTGACCGTTTCATCAATATCGGCACTGGCTAACTCAAACTCAGCAACGATAGACTTCAACATCTCACGTCTTCTTGGCGACTGACTCGCTAAAATAATCTTTGGTGGCATTGATTTACTAACCTTTATCTAACCTTAAAACGACGACGGAAAGAACGTAATAACGGAAACAACCATAACCACAATACTGCTCCGCTTAATGCAGGCATGATGTACTCAACACTGAAATTAAGATTCAGTAAGAAGCGATTCACCCAAAATACTATGATGTGATACAAAACTAGAAACACACCTATCAAAAATGACTGCTGCCAAACCGAAAAGTTTCGCAACTTTTGAAAATTCGATGAAACAACAAAGGTGACTACGGCTAACGCCAACGCATGAACACCTAAAATTGTTCCAAGCAATATATCTAGTAAAAAGCCAACAACCCAAGCTGTTCCTATATTAACTCTGTGAGGTAATGCCATTGCCCAATAGATAACAATTAACGCAGCCCAATCAGGCCAAAACGGACGAATAGCAATTGGTAGAGGCATAATACTGAGGATCAAAGCAATCAGAATACTGATATTAATAAACCACCAAGGTGACGTAACAGGCTTTGTCATTTACAAACCTCCCTCTACTACTTTTTTATCTTGTGGCCACAACAAAAGCACGTGCTTTAACCTATCCAACTTAGCAATAGGTTTAGCAACAACACGCATAAATGGCTGTGACTCATCAGGTAAAATCGCAGTCACTTCTGCCACTGGATAACCGTCAGGGAAAATTTGGCCTAGGCCCGAAGTTGTTAATTGGTCGCCTACCTGAATGTCTGTTCCATGAGGTAAGTTAATCATTTCCATTCTGCTCAAATTACCTGTTCCATTCAAAATACCTCTTACATCGTTACGCAGTACTCTTACTGGTGTGGCATGAGTTTGATCGGTAATTAGAATAACTCGTGAGTTAGTGGTACCAACTGAAATAATTTGGCCTACTACACCTAAGTCGTCTAGTACCGGCTGACTTTGGTAAACATCATCAACCGTACCTTTGTCTATAAGCACGTATTGCGAAAACGGGTTGCTTGCAACAGCCATGATCTCAGCCACGGTTTTTTCCGCTTCAACACGTTCGTTAGTTTGTAGTAGTGCTCTTAATTTTGCATTCTCAGATACTAATAAACCAAAACGTTGTAGCTTTTCATTTTGAATTAATTGCAGTTCTCTGAGCTTTTGATTCTCTTCTAATAAGGACTGTTTGGTTGCCGCGTATTGTGACGTCGCATCCAGCATTTCTTCTGGCAAACTTGCAATGTATTGGATAGGTGAAACTAATGTCGTCAAATAGCCACGGATCTGCTTCGAACTTTCTGTATAAACGTCATAAGTGATGGTGAGAAAGCTCAAAACAAGAGCAATAGAAATTCTTAAGGGTAGAGAGGGACCAGCGCCAAAAATCGGATTCATAGTATTGTAATTCTGACCTCTGTTGAAATACGAAAACGGCAGTCAAACCCATTAATGATTCGCTGCCGTTCAATTATTTGTGTTGTGATTTAAGCTTACTCGTAGCTAAATACATCACCGCCGTGAACGTCGATCATCTCTAACGCTTTACCACCGCCACGAGCAACACAAGTTAGTGGATCGTCAGCAATGATAACTGGAATACCAGTTTCTTCCATTAATAAGCGATCTAAATCACGTAATAGAGCACCACCGCCAGTTAACACCATACCGCGCTCTGAAATATCAGATGCTAATTCTGGTGGAGACTTTTCAAGTGCAACTAATACAGCACTTACAATACCAGATAATGGTTCTTGTAATGCTTCTAAGATCTCATTTGAGTTCAATGTGAATGAACGCGGTACACCTTCTGCAAGGTTACGACCACGAACTTCCATTTCTTTGATGTCGCTCGAAGGATAAGCAAAACCAATTTCTTGCTTAATTCTTTCCGCTGTTGCTTCACCAATCAAACTACCGAAGTTACGACGAACGTAGTTGATAATGGCTTCATCAAAACGGTCACCACCAATTCTTACTGATGAAGAGTAAACCACACCATTTAGTGAAATAACCGCAACCTCTGTTGTACCACCACCGATATCAACAACCATTGAGCCCGTTGCTTCTGATACAGGAAGACCTGCACCAATTGCAGCAGCCATAGGTTCTTCAATAAGGAATACTTCTCGAGCACCTGCACCTAATGCAGACTCTTTGATAGCTCTTTGTTCAACCTGAGTCGCTCCACAAGGAACACAAACTAATACTCTAGGGCTTGGACGGAAGAAGTTATTGTTATGGACTTGTTTAATGAAGTACTGAAGCATTTTCTCAGTAACATAGAAGTCAGCTATTACGCCGTCTTTCATAGGACGAATGGCTTTAATATTGCCAGGTGTACGACCTAACATTTGCTTAGCTTCGGTACCTACCGCTGCAACGCTCTTTGGTCCACCAACGCCACGTTCATGACGAATTGCCACTACTGAAGGTTCATTTAGTACAATACCTTGATCTTTTACGTAAATAAGGGTGTTTGCTGTTCCCAAATCGATAGATAAATCGTTTGAAAACATTCCGCGCAAATTCTTCAACATGGCGCTTTCATATCCTATGGAAATTCTTTTAAAACTATAACCGCTAACTTTACCCAAGGATACTGGGCTGAGCAAGCAGGTTCTGACTATTCGCTTAAATATTCAACCTATTAGAGGCAGCTTATACTAAGCAGCATAAATAATTGGTTATTCAACGCATTGTTGCTTTTTTATCATCCTTAATATCAGCAACGGCCATATTTCCATATTGGCAAAAAAGGAGCCGAAGCTCCTTTCATTAATTCTGTTTATTTTTTGTTCTTACTATCTGTCTCTAGCGATTCTAAAACCAATATAGTTAGAACGGAAATCTGAAGCGATCTCTAGTCGAGTTGAAACTCTTGCAAGGCTAGGAGCGAAGTTCCAAGCACCACCGCGAACAACCGAAACAACATCAGAGCCTGTGTCACTCCATTCCCAAACATTACCGATCACGTCGTAAAGACCGTATGGGTTACGCTTGAACGAAGCACCTGGAGCAGCACTTTTGTTTGACCATTCGCTACCACACCAACCACAGTTAGCATTGTTGCTACCAATCATATTGCCCCACCAGAAATCAGTCTCTGTGCCAGCTCTTGCAGCATATTCCCACTCACCTTCAGTCGGTAAACGGTAGCTCTTATCTGTGCTTGCTGATAACCAATCTACATATGCTTGTGCATCATCTAATGTTACACATACAACAGGATGCTCTTCTGTTTGCTCGTAACCCGGGTCACGCCAGTTCATTTCCATGTCATATACAGGTTCTGCATCACCGTAGTATGCACAACCTTCGCCTTTTTCTGCTTGAGTAACATAGTTAGTTGCAGCAACAAATGCAGAGAATTCTTTAACTGATACTTCTTTTTCACCAATGCCAAACGAAGATTCAATTCTGTAGCTCACTACAGGACGTTCATTTTCTAAACCACGGCCTGTGATATCACCCATCTGGAAACCACCAGCAGATACCGCTATTAAGGTAGGACCTTGCTTGTCATTGTTTAAAATATCTTGAATACGCTCGCCTTTAGCAAAAGTTTGCGTATCTTTTTTCAAGTTAACTCTAACTGTACGATTCTCTGTTAACGCAATTTTTTCAACATACGGTTGATAACCTAGCTTAACCACTTCAACAGCGTGCTCACCAGCCGGTAACATCACGTTTAACTTTGTTGAGCCATAGCTAACGCCATCAATAAACACTTCATCATCAAACACATTTGAACGAATTGTTAACTCGTGCATTAAGTTTGAGTCGTATTGCGCTTTAGCCGGCTCTATTATCTTTTTTTCTTCCACCAATTGCGCTGCAGTTGGATATTCAACACAGTACCTTTCGTTTAACTCTAATAACTGACAAGCCTGTTTACGAGTTAAGTTACCGCGTAGTGAAACGTTCATAGTTACTGAGTATCTTGCAGTGCCAGTGAAACCTTTATTAGTGATATTTACGCTTTGAACTTTAACGCTAGTGTCAGCCGCGCTACGTTGGCGATTTGCAGATTCCGACTCTGATAATTCTGAGAAAATTTTATCTAAGTAACGTTTTGATGCTTTCTGCTTAGCAAGTTGTTCTGTACGACGAATACATTCAGCAATAACTTCTTCTAAATCACAGTCTAAAGAATGTTGAACAGATAATTCGCCTGAACGGTTGAACTGGTCATATAAACGTTCAACACGAGAGTTGTTTAGTTTTTCTTTTAAGCTTTCAAGCGTGTTTAATAACGCATGCTTTGAAACGCGAATGCCAGCTACTTCTTTTTCTTTCTCTTGCACTGCTGTTAATTGATTTTGAATATCAATTTTATTTTGCTTATGTGCTTTTACTGACTCGGTATACGACGTTCTTGCTGCTGCAATATCTAGTGAAGGGTCATCGATCATACGCTGATATTGCGCATTCATCTCTTCAAGTGCTAATGACTTTTCACGCTCTAACTTTTTCGATTGGTCTCGTAAGTTAGTCAGCTGTTGTTTCATTTGCTTAGCCTGATCCATTTGATTCTGTAAAGCTAAGCTGTAATTGTCATATTCGGTTTGTTTGTTTGCAATATCCGCTTGAATCGCTTCGACTGATGACGAAGTCTGGGCTACTGCACTACCAATAACTAAAACAGATAGGAGCGCCAATGGAGCTTTCAACATAGTACTTGTGTTCCCAAAGTTACTTTTATTATTATTCTCAGACAAACCTGATCACTAATCTAAAAAATTTCCTCAACCTGCTATGCTATTGAGTTACAACTCAAAGCGCAAGCCCAAATTGTTGAAACTACCTTTCTCTTTTATAGATAATTCGGTTATTTCCGCTGAATGACCCAAAAATAATGTTTGCAGACGGCCAGTCATCTCCATTGATGACATCCGCACTACTGCCACTATCGTCCCAGTTTACGTTTAACCAATCAGGAAAAGTAGTTAATTCAAGTATATAGTCACCATCTGATTGTGCTGGTACAAATATTCCTTCACCATTAGCAGGTGTTCCATTTGAGATAATCATCCCTGTACTTCCCAGTACAAAACCTGAAACTTCATTACCTGCTGAATTTATAAGTCTTGCTTCTAATGCCGAGAAGTCAAAACTAGAATCGTCTGTATTAGTGACGTATCTATCACCATTCCAATATTCAATAACTAATGGCACATAAAGATTACTATCAAGTGAACCTGAAGAAGTGTCGCGTAAAGACAAACGACCATAGCGAGCTTCAGCACCTACGACATTAACTCCATAACTTTCATAATTTGGTGAAGCTTCCGCCGGAACTAACTCATCGATACCATTTGAGTCATAACCTACATCGTCTGCATCTCTCAAATCATCAATAGAAAAATCTAAATCTAATGCCATAGTTATAGGATTAAATGGAGCCGCTGATTTAACGTAAGTAAATGGAGCGTTCATCTCAAATTCTATTTGAGCATCAAAGGCACTGCCATCAGTTACGGTAATGGCAGGCTGTACAACAATTAAGTCAGGATATTCCGATTGTGATGGTGCTGAAACTACATTACCTGAGCCATCAGTTGTCGTACTCACGTCTACATAGTTTTCTTCATCAAAGTCAAACGCGGCCATATCAAATATATAATTAGTTGCATCTAAGTTTTTGTATGTTTTAGCAATATAGTTAAACTTCGGCACTTCAACAAAGTTTATATTCTGTCCTATGTAACTAAATGTCCCTTCGGTATTTGCTAAAGCTACATTTCCTTCTTCTACCACTTCATCAACATCGACAATATCAAAATATGCTGGGATAAATCTGCCCGCCGTTATAGGTACTTCTCCTTGGGTATGAATTTCAATCAAACGGCCTGTACTCAGGTAATTATTATCTCTGATGTTAACCGAGAAAGAGCCAACATTATTAAAGCTTGAACTATCAAAAGAGTACCCATTTAAACCGAAACTTGGTGCCAGTTCATTTTGCACTGAGTGCCAAGTAGAAGAATTATCGACGGTTAAAGTGTCATCATCTGAGTATTGGAAAACAACTTCATGTGCCCCAGCGCTTATGCTTGGACTTAACATAGTTACTGCTAATTCCAAGTCTCCAGGTTGATAGTTATGTGTTATTTGGTCTAACTCATTGACAGCTGTAATAACCAAGTTAAAAGTTTGATCAGCATAATGAGTTAGATTGCCAGCGGCTCCTAAGTAATTGCCGTCAGCATCGGATAAGCCAATTGATAAAGCATCTGGATAGACAACAAAATCGTCTCTTCCAGTATCTAATACGCCGTTAGTGTCATATACAATTAACTCTAGCTGCCCAACCTCTGCATAATTGATATAGAAACTAGATTCAGCTTGAGCATCAAAAGTTAGGTTTTCAGCAATAACAGTACTATCTGAGATAGAGAAACCGTTTCCGCTGTTAGTTGAGTTATACAACAGTGGCGACTCTACAAAACTAGCCAAATTAGTAGAGTTTGGCGTGTCATAAGCAAAACCGATCGTTACTGGTCTTACTCCTGAAAATGCAGGAGCACATGAGCCAGGCGAATTAGGATCTGACTTTAACGCTTTCACTTCAACTTCTTGCCAGCCAGAGGCAGAAACAAAATCAGGAGCTGTAATTACGAAGCCAGAGTCGGCAAACTCCATTTCACAGTTAGTTACTGCACCATTAACTGAATTAGCAACACAAACATTGTTACTGTTAGGTGATGGATTTTGATTAATAAGGCTAAAGCTAATTGTTTCTGCACTTCCATGACCAAAGGTGGTTGTCTGCGTTCCAGTTGAGGTATTTAACGCTAAAATATCAACCGTGCTACTACCTGCCACTTTTCTTAAATTACCCGTCACTGTTTCCGTAGAATAACTAGAACAATTGGCATCGGTACAAGCAGCAACAGTAATATCGTAAGTAGAACAAGTTAATCCTTGAGTTGGGTGAATAATACGATAATGGTCGATGTTGCTTGAGGTTGTACAGCCTTGGCACCAAACTTGGAAATTATCAAAGCTAACACCGTAATCATTGTCATAACTGAAGAAACCTACTTGCCCCAAACTAGGCTGCTCACTTGGTACATGAAGGATGTTCTCATCTTCAATACATACGGTTATTCCATCACTGTTCACTGTAATTTTCAGTTCAATATCATCAGCAGCATAAAAATTAGGTTCAACAGCAAGTTGAGTAGGCACACCGTTTACCACTTTTATGATTTCTAAATCTCGATAATTACCAGGGAAACTAGTATTAAATTCATAGTTGAATGAGTATTTAGTCCACTTAAGAACATAGAAATTACTATTGTTCTGATAGCCAAATACAACACCTGCGTCGTTGTTGTTACTTTGACCAGAGTGAGAACGAAAATCGGTGTTTATTGAATAAGTTGTGATCTGATTTTTATCATACCCCTCTGAATTAACATCATGAATAACCACACCGAACTCATTATGAAGTCCACCGGTAGCTCGGCCCGCAAGATTCATTAAGCCATTGCTAACGGAATATCTAACGGATTGTTCCTGATTATCAGAGTAAATCGTGTCATTTGGCCAAACACTCACTTGGGTGCGATCTAAAGTATGGGATTGCCAGTTGTTATTGTTTGTTGAGTTGAAGTTATCGTTAAAAATAAGATCATAACTGCTGGTGTCAGGACACTGTAAAACAGGCATACAACCGTTACACTTCACTACTAAATTATCAAAGCTCACACCTTCTTCATTTTCATAAGTGAAGTAACCATACTTGTAAAGCGGAGGCTGTTCGCCAGAGGCCGATAAACTTCCAACGCCATCAATACAAATACTAATCCCGTCGGCATTAACGGTTATCTTGAATCGAGTTGGATAAGCAGCGTTAAAATTCGAAATTGAATCTAAGGTAGTTGCCACACCATTGCTAACTTTTATTAGGTCTAAGTTTTTGTAGGTACCAGGATAAGTTGCTTCATTAGCAAAACGAGTACCGTACTTAGTCCATTTGATAACGTAGTAGTTGCTATCATCTTCATAACCAAAAACAACACCAACATCATTATTCAAGTAACCATCGTTACCTGTTGGCGCAAGCATATCCACTTCAATACTGTATTCAGTAATGTTCTCTGGTTCATAAAACTCTGTGCTCAAATCATGTAATACAGCACCATATTCATTATTACCTTCAAAGTTACTGCCAGCAGCACCTTCAATGTTAAGTCTGCCGTTTGAAATAACATAATCTACGTTTTGATCTTCTTGATTATCATTAACTATTGATTGCCCCGGCCATACAGACACAGAACGAGTAAAGTTGTTAGTAGTGTAAACGCCTTTATCCGAGGAGAAATTATCTGTGAAAATTTCTGTATAAGCAGAAGTGTTCGGGCATGTTAATACTTCAGGCTCAGCATCAATGGCAAAATTATCTACGTAGAAATAATCGGCGTACCAAACATTGCCTCCATCAAAATATTGATCTGTTCTGAATCGTAGTTGTAGATTGCTACTTAGATAATCTGCCAAGTCAATGCTTATAGATCCAGAGTTAGGACCATTACCATCAAATAGATATAGCTGGTCCCACTGACCGTTTGCATTACCATTAGCAGTACCAACAAAAGCCTCTAGATACACATCATCATCGTAATTATTAGTAATAGATTGATAATCAAAAGTTAAAGTCGCGGAGCCGTAGGATGACAAATCTACAGATCTAGAGATTCTCCTATTTGGTCCATGTAGCAGTAGTTGACCGTTTTCAATTCGAATATTACCCGAGCCTGCGCTTGGGTTACCGTCGTTCGACTCTACCCATGGGCCTGCCCAATCTTCTTCACCATGATTATTGGCATATGAAACGAAATTAAAGTTATCGAAAAATGTATGATCCGTTACTGTGTTATCACCACATTCTTGACCAAAACCAGGGTCGTCAAAGTAAAAAGAGTTGTAGTAAAGGTTATTGGTTGAACCGCTACCATAGGTAATGTTCAAATTATTTGGAGAGGCAATTCCTCCAGTAATACTACTTCCTTGAACACTAGAAGAATTATCAAAGATATAAAGCGCTGCATTCACCTGCGAACCTGTGATGGTAACGTCGTTCGCGATAATAATTAGAGGATTCGGCTGATACTGATTAACAATAGAACCTTCAATAACTACTTCATCAGCGTAAATAGTCACAGGACCACTGCCAGAAAATGCTATCTGCGAATTCCTAACTCTAAATCGACGAGCAACATAAGTACCTGTAGATAAGCCAAAATCATTAGTGTTATTAAAGTTGTAAACATTATTCGACGAGTTTAAGTCGTAGAGTAAGTTAAATTCTCCACTAAAGTTTTCATTAAACTCTGATGTCCATACCGTGTCACAGGTATTAGCAATCGCTGCATTGGAAAAAAGCATACTAAATAAAAATAAAACGACAAAACTGCGCATCATATTGCTTTTGCCTCCACCTCTAAACGTCGGCTAACACAGATAGAATCTGTACTTTGGCACTCAAAGTCAGTGTTGTTATTTTGCAGGTTTCCTTTACACACACCTGTAGATTCTAAGAAATAATAAATATCGTCACCTGTTGCACCAGGTGGACTAAAGCTGCGGCAAGTTGCTGTTACAACACAGTTTCTCAACCCTTCAGCTTGTACAGGAAAACGAATAAAACTATCTGCTGGGCAGGCTTGGTTAGGCACTGCTGCACCAGCAGCTCTTGGGAAAATAGCATTTAACGTTAGTTCATTACCCGCTTCAGCGGCTAACAAAGCTCTAGTACCTAACACCTCATGGGCACTCTGTCCCGAACTTGCAGAAATAGAGCGGCTAATGGCAATAGACAATAAAGACATAACAACAATAACAAACACGGCAACCGTCAAAGCACCGCCTTGTTGTTTTTTAGCTGTTGAGTATTGTCTATTAAGGCGCATTTGGAATATGAACCTCATGATTATAAAACATATTTTCGCCTAAATTAGCTTCAAACTGTAAGTATAGATTAACTACTGAGTTTCTTGTTAGAGCTGAATCAACAAACTCAAACGGCGCTTGCCCCACAATACCTAAATTATTTGTTAATCCTTCTGCCATTAATACACCAGTTGGATTATTAGGTACAGATTGTGTTCCAGAAAAAGTAGTACTTTCAAAACGGTAAACATCAAATCGGCCGTTATTAGCAAACAAACAATAATTCACGCTATGGTCGGCGGTAAAATATCTCTCTATTGGTGAAGCGTCGGCAAACACATCTTCATCGCCGGATACTCTCGCTAATGTCATAGTGTATCTCGGATCTGCTGAGTCAGAGTCTACTTTAGTAATAGTCTCTAACACTGCGAAATTATCAAAAAGAGCATTAGTGTTTTGGTAAATCTCTCCCGAGTCCGTTGCATAGATATACATTCTGTCGCCGCTCTCATACAAATTAACATCCCAGCTAATCACTTCAATTTGACCAGCAGATGCATTAGGTGAGATAGGAACAGGATTTGTGGTATCTGTGATTCGGTATGCGCCCGAAGCTTTTACTGGCACAAATTCCATACATCTACCAGTTCCATCAACTCGAATACTATGAGGAATAGCTCCTCTAATTTCACGAGTCATTCGTTCAATCAAGAAGCGACTCTGGGATAAAACTTGTTGTCGCTCATTAGACTCGACATAGAGCTGAGTACCAAAAATGATGTATTGAGTCGTAGCAGTTGCTAACACACCAAGAATGATGATCACTGCTACTAGCTCAACTAATGTGAAGCCTTTTTGCCTAGCCCTTACACTACTCATTAGTAGTTCGCCTTATAAGCACTGTAAACAATATCGCCACCTCTAGGAGGGGTAACCGTCACTGTGATTAATTTAACTTGATCGACGGTTAGATAAGACACATCAACTTGAACTTGAAAGCCTTCATATTGGTTTGCTAAAGATTGATTGCCTGTTAAGTCAGTTAACTGTGCAGCGCTTAAGCTAGTGCAATTAAAATCATCTACATCGTCGTAAGTAGATCTATTTGTAGAGGTTTCACCAGCCTCTAAAGATGTGCAGGTATTAAGTGCATTCTGTGTGACGCAAGGGACTGAAGTTGTTGCTCCAGTTTCGAATTCACCGCAGCGTAAGTTGCCCAAAACAAAGTTATTCTCGTCAAACTTACGGGCTAAAATTTCGTTCATCATAGAATGTGCCAATTCAGCGGAACGAACTTGGAACCAAGGTTCAGTGCTTCGGTCAGCTTGAGGAAATAGCGCACCAGTCATAACAGTTAAAGCAACAGATAAAACCGCAATACCTATCGTAAGTTCGAGTAAGGTGAAGCCGTATTGAATTTTTTTTCGAATGTTAAGGGCAAGCATGAATATACCCCTCACTTTCTATACACGCAGATTGAACGGACTGGTCAGTACTAAAAGTAATTCGATAGCGACTTTGTGGAAAAGGTCGACCAAAGTCGTCAAAGCTTATTGCTGTTACTACCGCATTGGCTGAATTAAGTGCGACGTAATTTGTGCTCACTCGCAAATTCAAATAACCATCAGTTGCATTTGATTCAGTAATAAAATTTGCTTGGCAGGTACCATCGTTGTTTTGTGCCAGCATTCCGATATTGGTATTGGTAAAAGAAACGCCATAGCATTTTTTTGTATTACTAGAACCAATATTTTCAGTGTTTTGCATTGCTCTGGTTTGCACACTTCTGAGCAAGGAAACTAGTTGATCTCTGTCTGTACTTGCTGAATATTCATCAGCAGAAGAAAGGTCTGGAAGAGCAAAAACGGAAAGGATAGTTAAAACAAGAATAACAACGACAAGTTCTATAAGAGTAAAACCATTATCGTTGTTATTCATCATACTTCTCTACATAGGCTGATTAGCTAGAGCAATCGCCTGTCTCAGAATTAATAGCTGGACGCTCATTAGCAGCTGCATTTGTATATGTAACATAACAATCAGAGCCACCAGCTAGAGTAACTGCAGTTGCTGGAGTTACACCTTCTGGATAGAAGCGAACGATAGTAGCATTAGCTGCATCTGCGTTGTTATAAACAGCAGTATAGTCAGCTTCACCTTCAAGCATACGAACTAACTCACCAGCTTCTGGGAAGCCATTAACAAGATCGATATTGTCTGTTAGTGTCGTGTTGTCAGATGCATCATCGTTGCTCTCTACATCAAGAGAACCTGTATCACCAATCTGGCCTTGAATGATTGCTTTAGAATTAGAAATACTAGCAGCACCTTCAATCGCACCTTCTAAACCTTGAACTGTTGAAGCTCTTGCGTCACCAGTTAAGTCTAAGAATCTTGGAGAGGCTGTAACAGCTAAAATACCTAAAATTACAATTACAATAATCAGTTCGATTAGTGTAAAACCTTGACTTCTCGTTTTCATAAATACCTCTTAATACTAAAATTCTTTTTTAACTTACGCTTGGGATTAACAACCTGAAGTTTCAATATCAACTTCTGGAGCTTCACCTGAAGCTGTTGACTCTTCATACTCTACGTAACATGCATCGTGGTTTGCACCTTCTGTGAAAGCAGTAGCTGTGTCGCCACCAGTTGCAGCATCTAAGTCACTTGGATAAACACGAGCTGTGTCATCAATAAATACAACTGTAAAATCATCAGCTTCAATAACTGCACCAATTGCATTCGCATCTGGGTAACCATGTACTAATGCATCAGCAGCACCATCACCATCTAAGTCGAAAGAACCTGTGTCACCAGTTTGACCTTCGATTAAAGCTTTTGAATAAGCGATTTGAGAGCCACCTTGAACTGCAGCTTGAACACCTTCTAGTGTTGAGATTCTTGCATCGCCTTGTAAATCTAAAAATCTAGGAGACGCTGTTACCGCTAAAATACCTAAAATTACGATAACAATAATTAACTCAATTAATGTAAAACCTTGATTTGTACGTTTCATTTTCATCACCTATGTTTCAATTTTAGTTATCAAAAACTCTAACTTGGCTAGAGCGTACGTCATATGTAAAACCTTGTTGGCCAGCCGCTGGAGTAGCAGTCGGAGCAGTCACATTGTTTGGATTTGCTGATGTCACACTCAAAGAAGCTACTAAGTAGTAATGACAAGTATCACCATTTGTATCATCCTCCTCAACAAGAGCGAAATAATCAAATGCTACAGCGCCAGTAGCACTCGTTGTAACTGTAGGAGAACTTGACAGTAAACCAGTAATCAATGAAGAACAATCTGCTGAATCAAGAGCAGTTTCTCCAGTTCCCTCAACAGTACTTGTAGGATAACCACTTTCACCAACATAAACATTTTGACCATCATAAGAGATTGCGTTTGCAATCGGTGGTCTACCTGCTAATTCCCATTCCGCTCTCACTAGACCAACAGCACTTGCCATACCGCCAGCAACACCATCAACTGATGCATCACGAGCATCATCTGTAGCATCAATAAAACGTGGAATAGCTGCTACGGCTAAAAAACCTAAGATGATAACTACAATCACCAATTCAATTAAGGTAAAACCTTGTTGCTTTTTCATTTTCAATACCTCTTAAGGAGCAATATTCTAATTCTAAATAAAAAGTTATTACTTTTTAACCGTTAACTTTTGTTTTTCCAAGAAAAGGGCGAATAAAGTGCCATTTTCTTGATTTGCACCAATATCCCTATGTCAATTTTATTGATATGCCATTGTTCAGTCATCGTATTCGACAATTAAATGACTTTGTAATTGGATCTGACTACCCATTAAGCAAGAACTTGGCCACTTAATCAAGCTTAAATGTATCAACTTTTCCGTTATTCAGGTTATAACTGAAAATTAAGCTAGTTGAGCCTTTATCTTGGTGATAATACTCACAACCTTTTTCTTTCTTAACTACCTCTAAATGGCTAGTTAAATCTAAAATACTCTCTTTATGCCCTTCTTCGTGAGCAAATAGCATCCATAAATTTAAGCAGTTAAGCTCTCTGTCTTTGTTCGCTATATTTAATGGCCAGCCTGCTTTATTCAGCTGAGCGACAATTGTGGTTGTCTCTTCTCGGCTAAGGTAATAAGTCAACCTTAATGCATTGGGCTTGCCTTTAAACATCCACTCTTTATGTATATGACCGATGGATAAAGAAAATCGTTCCGCCACCCAGTCATATTTTGACTCAACCACATCATCTACTACATCAGTGAAAGCTTTCACTGCAACGTATAACAAACCTAGCATTAAGCCAAAGCCTATCAAATTTCTAAATAGCGTCCTTTCCATCACTGCATCTGTATTTACAGAATGGTGTGCCATAACCTCGCCTTTTACTTAGCTCTGCTATTTGTAAGCATTCATCATGTCCCACATTGGCGTAAAGATACCCAATGCTAAAACCAGAACCATCACAGCAACAATGGAAATAAGTACAGGTTCTATTTTGGCTGTTAAACTTTTAAGATCGTAATCTACTTCTCGTTCATAATACTCGGACGCATCGTTTAATAACTCGTCCACTCTTCCGGTTTCTTCCCCTACCGCTATCATCTGTAACACCAATGGAGAAAAGAGATTACTAGCTACACTTGAACGCAACAAAGAGTCGCCTTTTTCAATGTTGCGCCTCATGTCTTTGATCCTAGTTTCCATATAACTGTTATCAACAGCCTCAGCTACTAAACTCAACCCAGTTGTCATAGGAACACCGGCATCCAAAATCATCGAAAAACTACGGGAAAATCGAGCAAGTAAACTTCTTTCAATTATAGACCCTACAAACGGAATTTTCATTTTGTATCTGTCCCATTGAACTTTACCTATAGGCGTTGCTACATAAGCTCTCAAACCGACAATTACGCCGATAATTGCTACTATTAATAACTGCCAATACTGAGTAAAAAAGTCAGATGTCGAAATAAGGATTCTAGTCGTTAGTGGTAAGTCAGCTCCAAGCTTACTAAACATGCTGGAGAAGGTAGGAATTACCTTTAAATTCAATAAGAACATTGCACCGGTAATGAATATTAAAACCATCATCGGATAACGCATGGCTGCATTAATTCGCTTACGAGTTTCTTCATCTTGCTCGAAGTATTCAGCCAACTGTAAAAACGCGTCTTCTAAACGACCCGTATTTTCACCAACGTGAACGATACTTACTGCGATTTGCGGAAATATTTTTTCATGGCTACTAAAACAGGCAGAAAGTGAACGACCTCTCTCTAATTGTGTTGCAACATCTCTTAGTACTCGCTTCAATGTTTTATTATTGGTGGTATCAGATAAACCAACAATTGCTCGGATAAGCGGAATACCAGCTTTTGTTAACGAGTACATTTGACGGGAAAATACAACTAAATCATCGACTTTTACTCGGCTAAATAAATCGCCCAATATGTCTTTATTTTGGTCTTCGTTAGTCAAGGTGATCTTGACTGGGATTTCCTGTCGATTCAGCAAAATATCTGCCGCGGCATTGGCATTAGGTGCTTCAACTTGACCTTTGACCAAGTTGCCTTTTTTATCTCTAGCTTGATATAAAAAAAACGGCATGATGATTCACTTACGTATTGTAGGTTGCGTTGTCACTTACTACTTCTGAAATTCGTAGAACTTCAGAAACCGAAGTAATGCCTTCTTCAGCAAGTTCAAGCGCTGTCTGACCTAGTGTTTTGTAATCAGGATTTAACTTAGCAGCTTGAGCAAATGCGTCAGTGTCGCTATTTCTAAGTGCAGTAATCAACTTGTCATTGGTCATTTCAAGTAATTCATACACACCAATACGGCCTTTGTAACCTGTATTGTTACAAGTTTGGCAACCCATACCTTTGTGGAAAGTTATGCCTTGTTTATCTATACCTGCGATATTAGATATCCAAGTTATTTCTTGGGTTGTTGGCGTATGTTGTGTTTTACATGTCGTACAAATTCTTCGTACTAGTCGCTGAGCTAATACAGCTCGTAATGAACTTGCAACCAAATACGGTGCTGCGCCCATGTCAATTAGACGTAACGCAGTAGAAATAGCGTCATTGGTATGCAGAGTAGATAATACCATGTGACCAGTTAGTGCAGCACGCAGGCCGATTTCAGCGGTTTCTTGGTCCCTGATCTCACCAACCATGATGATGTCCGGGTCTTGACGAAGACCAGCACGCAATACCGAAGAGAATGTCAGATCAATTTTATTATTGATTTGAACTTGGTTGATCCTAGGCAAACGATATTCTACTGGGTCTTCAACCGTAATGATTTTACTTTCAGGGTCGTTCAATTCACTCAAACAACCGTAAAGAGTTGTTGTTTTACCTGAACCTGTAGGCCCAGTAACTAAGAACATGCCGTTAGGACTTCGAACCAGCTTACGAACTTTCGCCAGAATATTCGCTGGCATACCTGTGGCGTTCAGACTCAATAAACCTGCAGACTGATCAAGCAAACGCATAACCACAGACTCACCGTCTTGAATTGGCATGGTTGAAATACGAACATCAATCTCGTGGCCTTTCACACGCATGTGAAAACGACCGTCTTGAGGAACACGTTTTTCGGAAATATCTAAACCCGCCATTAGTTTCAGTCTTAAAACTAACGCTGGAGCTATGTTCACTTCATTTAAGGTACTTTCTTGTAATACACCATCAACACGAGTACGAAGGCGTAACTTACCGCGATCTGGTTCAATATGAATATCCGATGCCCTAACTTGAACTGCATCTTCAAATAGAGATCTCAGTAGCTTAGCAACAACGGTATCTTCTTCACCGTCAGAGCCTAATGTTGCGAAGTCAAAGTCTGCGCTTTCTTCGTACTCAGCTTGTAGCTGATGAGCAAACTCTTCAATCTCTTTGGTTCGGCGATACAAAGAATCAAACGCCATTAAAATTTGGCTTTCTCTAACAGCAACAATTTCCAGTTGCTTAGGTGCAAGTAAGTTATGCAGTTGTTCAATCGCTGCTAAGTCGGCAGGGTCAGACATACCAACCATAACGTGTTCGTCACCACTTTCTAAAATGATAACTCGCAACCTTCTGGCGTGTACTTCCGATAATTCGCTCGCTAAACGCTCTTCGATTTGCCAATCTGAAATATCTAAGAAAGGAACATCTAACTGCTGTGCTAAAAATCGTAATAGTTGCTCTTCTGTTAGAGCACCAGTTTCAATTAACACTGCACCTAGTTTGCGACCAGAAGTTTTCTGTGCCGCCAAACCAGCCATAAGCTGTTCTTCAGATATGATATCTTCTTCAACTAGAAGATCACCAAGTCTCTTTTTAAGTTTTGGTGCCGCCATCTTTATTCCTGTAACTGAGCAATACGTTGCTGGGCAAACTGGACAGATGCAGGTGACAAACCTGATCTTTCGACAGCTTTCATGTAGCTGTCTTTAGCTAACAGTGACTTACTCTGACTATCTAAAGCTATTGCATAACCTAACCACCAGTTGGCTTTATCAGGCTCAATCCGAGTAAGGTTTGCATAAGCCTCTTCAGCTTTGTCAAAACGCTTTAGTTGACGAGCTAACGAGCCTTTCATACTTTGATATTCAGAACTTGCCGAAGGTAAATCAGCGTCTAGGTAAGAAAAAGCACCTGATAGTTGGTTTTCTTTAAAATAAATCTTTGCAGCAGTTAAGCGCCATTCTTCTATAGTTGGATAACGACTCAAACCGTCATTTAGGATATTAACAGCTTGTTGCAACTCACCTCTTCCATACCAAGCAACAGCTAGTAAATTACGGGCTGCAACATGATCGTCTGAGGCTGCCAAAACTTCTTCTAACTGAGCAACCGCATCGCTAGTATAGCCTTTATCAAATGACTCTTGAGCTTTGGTCATTAGCTTTTCAACACGCTCTTCACGCGTTAATTTGCTGGATGACTTTTCGATTTTAAATGCTGGCGCTTCAACTTCAGACTCATTCTTAACTTGCTCAGGCTGAGCCGCTTCAAACGAAGTTTGCGGCTCGTTTTCTATAACCGCAAAATCGTTAATTTCATCCATGCTACCGACTTCAAGTTCAGTAACTGATTCTTCACTTGCCGCAGCTGATTTTTCATTTGCTGCAACTTGCGTCGCCATTGAGGTTTCTGGCATCTGTAATACAGGTGAGCTATTTAAAACTTGGGGTTTTGCTTCAGGACGTTTCATTGAAGTTGAAGCATTGCCAGACGCAGAGCTACTATTAGATACAGAGCCACTACTAGCTACAGTTTGAGTTACAGCCTCAGCTGGAGTCGATACTTTACTTTCTTTACTATAAAGCATCCAAAGCCAAGCAATCACTGCTCCCAAAGCTAGAATAACCATCAGCATAGCAGCTAGAACAATTGGTAATTTGCTCTTTTGCACAGGTTGATAAACCGCGTTACTAGGGTCAAATTCTTCGCCTTGCTCTTGATCTCTCTGTTCTAAGTCTTTTAGCATTTTATTTATAACACTCATTGCCACCAGCCCTGAATCTGTGAACCCCATTTTACATAAGATAAAACCGCTATCGCGCTCATTGAGGTAATCGCGATAAACCATTTAATAAAAGCGCCATGCGATAGTTTTACTGCATCTGTATCTTTCGCTGCCGCTAAAATTTGCTTGCGCTTTATTTCGTGTGAACCAGAACCATACGCTAACATCATAGCTTTATGGCACATAATATTTGTTAAGCGAGGAATACCTCTGCTGTACTTGAACAAAGCCTTTTTAGCACTTTGTGAGAACAAAGGTTTACCTTTATGGCCAGCTGTTTTCATTCTATGCTCAACATACGCCATTAGCTCTTCTTTCGTAAGTGCTCTTAGCTTGTACGAAAACGTGATTCTTTGTCGTAGCTGACGCAACCTTTCTGATTTCAACATTTCATCTAATTCAGGTTGGCCAAAAAGTACAACTTGAATAAGTTTTCTCGACTCAGTCTCCAAATTAGTAAACAGTCGCAAAGCTTCAAAAGTTTCCCAAGGAATAGTTTGCGCCTCATCAACAATTAAAATCACGCCTTTGCCTTTGCTCTGTAAATCCAATAGTTTTAATTGAATCTTTTGCGTTAATTGTTGTTGATTAATATTTGTCAAACCGCGAATGCCGAGCTCGCTTGCTAAGGCAAATCGCATTTCTTCTGGAGTTAGTGCAGGGTTAGGTATATAGGCAATCTTAAATGCATCTGGTGTTTCATTTAACAACTTACGGCATAACAAAGTTTTACCTGTGCCTACTTCGCCTGTCACTTTTATAAAGCCTTCACCAGTTTGCAATGCTGTGGTCAACACCTGCATTGCTTCATCATGGCTAGGTAAACCCAAATAAAAATGAGTATTTGGCGTTAAGGAGAAAGGAAGTTCCTTAATACCAAAGTGATACAAATACATGCTTATTATTCACCGTACCAGCGTTTAAGTATGTCTGCGCTTCTCTTCATTTGTTCTTGCCAAGTACCAGTACCTACAACCGTTGGCTTAATTAAGATAACTAATTCTTTTTTGGTTTCTACATCTTGTTTCGACTTAAACAAATTACCTACCACTGGAATAGCGCCAAGATACGGTACTCGACTTTCAAACTCTCGAGTTTCAGACTGCATTAAGCCACCAATAACAACAATTTCACCACTCTTAGCTCTGATTATAGTATCGGATTCGCGGATATTACTCTGAGCTAACGGTAAGATGTATTGGTCTTCATCAAGCGTAACTATTTTTTGCTGCTCTGACGTTTCGGTAACTGAAGGATGTACGTGCAATACAACATCACCTTCTTCACTTATTTGTGGCGTCACATCTAATGCGATACCAGAGAAAAAAGGCTCTAATTCAATTTCAGGCGTTGAAGTTGTCGCCGTGCCGGTAACCGTAGTATTTGACACTTCAGTTACATAGTATTCGTCTTGACCAGCTTTCAATACCGCTTTTTGGTTATTGGTTGCCGTTACTCTCGGTGCAGAAAGAACCTGCACATTACCTTGAGTCTGCAGTAAGTTAACCACGCCAGAAAAATCTAGGTTAGAAAACGTTAAAGTAGCAGCACTGCCAAGCTGTGATGAGAGTTCATTACCAAAGTTAGTGAAAGAATTAGTACTAAAATTGAAATTAGTATCTCCGTCGTGGGAAATAACATTTTGCCAGTTGATACCTTGTTGATAATCATCGTCTAAAGTAACTTCAACAATCTTAGCTTCAAGTACCACCTGACGTAATAAATTTTCTTCTGAACGTTTAACAAAATCTTTTACCGCTTGAATATCCGATGGCAAACCTCGCACAGTTACTAAGCCAGATTGCGGACTTACAACAACGCTAGTGTTGTCTGTTGGAGCCGCTTTCATGATCATCTTCAGCGTATCTTCTAATTCTTGCCAATAATCAGATTCAGAGGAGGTTTGAACGTTAGAACCGTTACCCGAAGATAAACCACCATTCTGGCCGTTTTGGTTATTCTGATTGTTGTTATTACCGTTATTGTTAGAAGAGCCAGAACTACTATTAGAGTTGTTACCGGAAGAATTATTGCCAGACGAGCCACCGCCAGAATTACCATTTTGAACAATGCCGCCTGAACTAATATTGGTAGACGTCATACCAAAACGCTTAAGCATTAGGTAATTAATATCAATCGTTTCTGTTTTTACGATCGCCGGAAATACTTGAATAACTTTGCCACTAAAGCGGATATCAACTGGGTATAGGCTATTAAGAGTGCTAACCACTTCAGAAATAGTCACATCTTTGAGATCTAAACTTACACTTGCTCTGGCGCTAGGATGAAAAGCAACGCTATAAGGTGAGTCTTCAATCATCCCCTGTAAGAAAGGTTTAAGTGGAACACCATTAGCGGCAATATTAAAACGCTCTTCAAAAGTAGAAGCATCAATAGAAGTTGACCCTGTACTCATCAAGTCAGCAGTAACAGAATCAGGTATCACTAACTCGTTATTATTTGGCTGCTGTTGTTGAGCAAATATTTCATGAACTTCTTCTAACTTATTCGGCTTCGACTCTAATAACTCAGAAGGGTCTATATCCGAAGGTGTCATACCACAAGCGGTCAACGCTGATGACAAACAAGCTAGCGTAATAAATTTTGTTGATTTCACTGTAATTTTACTCATAAACATATAATTGTTTCTGGGTTCCAGAACCGACTAGCACAACATGGTTCTTCTGTATTTCTTTGATTAAATAACCTTCGACTTTGTCGCCTTTACCGTAGAGCTCACCCGAAATAATCGCGGTTCTCTTTCCTTTTCTAACCAATACTCCTTGTAAACGAATCAGGTCAACTTGATCTACCATATCCTCATCGACGATTTCTTCGTCCGATGCGACATAAATCTGCCTAGGCTGAGTAGGATCAACAACTTCTACAGCACTTGTAAGGTTTGGCAAAGCAAACAAAGCCATCACAAAAAACTGTTTCATTTTTATAACCTAATTACTTTTTCATTATCACTAACTGTGATTAACGTTAATGTCATCAAAGCTAATGGGTGCTGTAGCACCTTATAGTTTAAACTCTGTACATTAAACTGACTGCTAGTAACAGAGACTTTTTCTACAAACTTCATTAACTTAAAGTAGTCACCTTCAATCTCAACTTGAAACTGGTGACGATAATAGTTAGGTAAAGATTCATCTGAATTGTGTTGCACCTTTTCTGGAGCTAACACCTTCATACCTACTACTCGAATATCATCTGCAGTCATTAATAAATTTGTTAACGCTGACGCCATTTGCTCTGGAGCAACATATTCCGTCATCACTTCATCTAAATCGGCATCAACCTTAGCGATTTCTTCCCGAATAACCGCTATTTCTTGTTTAATTTTTTCATTTGGATCTATTGTTAACGCATGCTCTATATCTGACACTTGAGCATTTGTTGTTAACAACTGACTTGATACATTACGGCTTTGAATGTCCAACTTTTTAATTTCAGCAAGGCTAGGTTCAATCAATAGTTTGAACAAACCGAATGCCGACAAAAAAACGGCCGCCGATATGATTATCACTTTTTCCCTTTGGGTTAACGCAATAAACTTATCTTCCCAAGTTTGCCATTGCTCTTGCAGCTTATTCATTGCCTATCACTCCTGGTGGCAAAGTAATTTCTGATATATCAGGCATATTAGGGATATTTCCAGTCGTTGCCATTACAGGCGATTGCAAATCATCTTGTTGTTCAGTTGCGATAACAAATGCGAGTGAGTGATCGTCAAAAGCTTTCATATCTAAATGGCTAAATTCTTTACCTCTGAATGCTTCACTTGATTGCAATAATGTCATCCAACGAGTAACCGCACTGGAATCTAGCGCAAAGCCACTAAACAAGGCCGA
The DNA here is from genome assembly GCA_965221615.1 of Psychrosphaera sp. Lineage (GTDB taxonomy): Bacteria > Pseudomonadota > Gammaproteobacteria > Enterobacterales > Alteromonadaceae > Psychrosphaera. The sequence goes on from OZ244904.1 coordinate 3,203,151, forward strand.
GTTTTGATCAAACTTAAATTCAGATAACCAGATATTTTCCTCGTGTAACTTTGTCAGTTCGTCCATTAGATTATAGTAGTTGACCGACGCAGCTTCTATTCTCTTTCCAACACCTTCCCAAAGCATGCGTTTTGCTTCCAAACTTTTTTCTAGTCTTTGCTTTCTTTGGTTAAATGTTGCTTTATCGTTATGTTTTACTAATTCACTTTGCAGCCCATCTAACTTTGCCTTAGCCGTTGTCAGTTGCTGCTGGGTTACACGGATTTTATGTTTGCTGCTATCAATTTGATTAGTTAAGACAAGTTGCCAAATAAAGATCAAAAGTGCGCAGGCAACAATGCCCAACACCATATTTTTAACCGTGAGGTAATAAACCTTAGGTCTTAATTCATCTAGGTAAAAGTTAACAGAATGTTTCACTATTTACCCTCTTCTTGATTTGCATACAGGGCTCCACCTAACGCTGCTAAAAAGGCTAACGATATCTTCCCTGTTTCATCTTCTATATCACTGCTGGTTTTGGCAGCTCGGGTTTTTACTGGCAAATTGGTATTTAAAATCTCACCAACTAAGGATTCATTAGCGCCAGCTATGGCAATAAGAACGTCTTTAATAGGAGGTTGTTTCAACTGACTTTCGTAATAATCTATCGAACGTTGTATTTCGATAGCTATCATGTCGGCGCCGTATTCTTTTATCTGCTCAGGTGCCATATTAATGACGGCATCTGTGCCTCGGATCTTACGAGCAAAGCAAATTTGCTGGTTTTTCAAGATGAGCAAAATACCTGCCATTTCTTTGTGCTGAACAAAAATAAGTTGTGCGGTATCTTCCAAAGTTTGCATTCGAGCCAATACAAACTGCTCTGTAGTAATGCCAGCAATAGTAACCTTGTTGTTGTGGAAAGGCGCTAAAATATCTTCTACATAGGTTCTCGATGTTGCCATTATTTGTGCTTTCGCTTGCTGACCTAATGGCTGTATGTCCATTTCGATATAATCACAAATCATGTCTTGTGGGGGAATCGATACTAATTCTTTCAACTTCCAAGGCAATGAAGCTTGTATATCTACCTTAGGCAGTTCCGACATTTCAATTTGTACGCTTTCCACTTTTTCCGGTGGAATAACTAAAACAACAGCACTGTTTGATAGTCCTTGCTCTGCAATGATTTTTTCAAGCAAAGCACTTAACTGTTCAGGCCTTTCTAGCGGATATTGCTCTGCATGAATACAAGCTAATTTTTCCTCGCCTTCCTTTTTCTTTAACTTAACAATACGAACAAATGACGGGTATAGAGCAACCCCAACATATTCGTCGGTTGCTTTCTTATTAAACAGGTTCTGGAAAAAGGTTGGCAATTGAACTTTCATCAAGACTTTTAATCTTCTCAACATCTTGCGAGTAATGTATCCTGTATGCCCCTAGTTATTCAAGCAAATGCCGCATTTTTATTGCTTTAAATGCATATGAACACTGACTTTTTTGATTCAAATCCAATAACTATCTTAGAAAATGCTAATTTTTTAAATTTGAAGGGCAATTCCATCAATTTGACCGTCAAACGAGATGATTTGATAGATCTTCAAATTTCCGGCAACAAATGGCGCAAACTTAAATATAACTTTAAGCAGTTAGTTAATTCTGATCACAAAGGCATTGCCAGTTTTGGTGGTGCGTTTTCTAATCATATTGCAGCTCTGGCTGCTGCTGGTCAAAAAGCAGATATACCTACCCTAGGATTTATTCGAACCCACGACATTGATTTAAACAATCCAACTCTAAAACTCGCTCATGATAAAGGCATGCAACTCGTCGCATTAACTAGAGAAGAATATAGGTTACGCAGAGAGCCAGAGTTTATTGCACAATTGCAACAAGAATACCCTGAGTATTTGTTTGTTCCTGAAGGAGGTAGCAACGAGTTAGCCAGTTTAGGATTAAAAGAGTTGGCTAAGGAGTTAGTTCAAGAGATAAATCAACAGTCTCATCAGCCAACCATTGCCTGTGCTATTGGCTCTGGAGGAACAATTTCTGGTTTATTAGAGCATTTGCCAAACCATAACTTTATCGGTGTAGCTGTGGTAAACGACAAACCTTTGCTTAACGAGCTTAAACAGAAGTATGGAGAAAGACTCACTATCATTACGTCTGCTCTATTTGGTGGTTATGGCAAAACGAACGATGAACTTAACGAGTTTTGTTGGTCTTTTGCCAAGCAAACTCATATTCCTATCGAACCTATTTATACCGGCAAGTTGTTTTACGCTTTATGTGAACAAGAGCTCGCTGCTGACAAACAAGTACTAGCCATTCATACCGGAGGGTTGCAAGGTCTTAAAGGTCTAGATTATCGCCGTCAATGTCCACCACATCTGTGGCAGCAAGTAGCATCTCTGCTGGACGTTTAATGTAGTGACCTTGAACACCTGTCACACCGAGTCTGTTTAACGCTCCAAGTTCTTGTTCTGACTCAACGCCCATAGCAAATACAACTAAGCCTTTCTCTGCAACTACGCTTTGCAAACTGCGAATAAACATTTGGTTTTCAGGTTTTTCATGTAAGTTGTTAACGATACTTTGGTGCAATTTCAGATACTCAACAGAGTTTTGTTGTAAGTAGCTGGTTTCAATTACATATAAACCAACCTGATCAACCATTAACTGAACGTGATATCGCCTTACCGCCGATAAAATTGAACGTAACTTACGACTATGACGAGATAACTCAAACTCTGAAATTTCAAAAATTAAAAAGCTAGCAAACTGACTGTACTGCTTTAAATAACGGATCAGCCAATTACAAAAATCTCTATTTAACCAGCTATCAATATGAATATTCACAGAAATAGGAGTAAACGGGTTTTTCTCCATAGTTTCAGCAATCGCGGTTAACACCTGTTTATCAATTTCAGGGATCAAGCCACACTTTCTTGCCATAGGGAAAAACACCTTGGCACTGATGAGTTCGCCTCGACCATCTTCCATTCGAGCTAACACTTCGTGATGGTGAACCCGCATAACGTTATCAACAACAGGCTGGAAATAAAGCTTAAATTTATTGCTATCAAGCGCATTTTGAATAGTAGTACGCCAACGCACTGAACCTTTTATTTCTGAAGGAGGTAACTCTCCTGAGTCGTACATAAACCAGCCTGATGGCCCGTGTAATTGAGCAGCGCGAAGTGCCATATCCGCTTCAGCCATAATTTGGAAAGCCGTGTTTTCCCTATCGTACATATCAGCACCAATATGGCAGATAGTATTTAAATCAACGTATTCAGGTAGCCCCACTTTTTGGCTCATTCGCAATACATTTAAAGCAATTCGCTCAACTTCTGTGCCATCAACAAAAGGTAGTAAAATAGCGAATTCATCGGTGTTAATTCTTGATACAACAGATTGTGCCGTATCATCTACATATTCTCTTAGGATCTCAGCAAAATCTTGCAGCAAAGTCGTCGCTGCATCTTTACCATCTTTATCTCTTACCGCTTGAACTGCACCATAGTGAATAAGTAAGACTGCACCATAAACTTTGTCGTCCTGCTGTAATACAGAATCCAGTCTATGTTCGAAGTACAAACGGTTGCCTAAGCCTGTACTATTATCAAGAAATGTCTGGCTTCGAATGAAATGATCTGCTTTGTGGCCACCTTTTTGCGCATCACTTCGCTCTTTTAATAAGTCACGAATAGAATTAACCAAAGAGTAATCTCTTGCGCCGATTAAAAATTTAAACTTCTTATTTTTATTGTATCTGTTGGCCCAAGCCTCTAGTTGGATCAACACCTTCCAATGATGGTAAAAATTAATATGAGTGAATACGGCAATAGCAATGTAAACAAGGAGTATTACGATATTGGCGATAGCAAGTTCCATTAGATAAGCAGAAAACAAGGTCTTGTGGGTAATGATGATCTCACCTTGTTCAACCACCATATGCGTTTCTTGCATATGCCAACTTTTGCTAAAGCGGAAGTGTTCTATTTCTTTACCTTCCGAGTCGAGTAAGCCCCAACCCAATATATTGTCTGATAAAGGTTTAACGATTTCACCGGGAATAGAAATATTGAGGAATTGTTGAATGTAAGTTTGTTGGCTTTGGATTTGCGTTTTTAATGCTTCTTTTGCAAGCCCTGCCATTAACAAATTTACTAATAAAAATGCGATGCAAAAACTTGCAACAGCATGCTTTATTAGCAGATTGTATAACACTCGGGAAAACTGCATATCCGTATACTTATTATTGTTATTATGGAAGATAATCTACTCGTGCTATACATTATTCGCAACCGCTAATTGATGACAATTTGCGCTAACTCACTGATATTGTTTCATAGGGTTATTTTTTAGCTAATAGATGATTAAATATCAACCAAATTTAACTTACCTATTACAGAATAGCGTATCTTGTATTTACTAGTACCCCTTAAAGTTTGTATTAAAAAAATTTAGTAGGGCTAGTGAATTTCAATTAGCCCTACTGTTGCTGTCTATCAGCTACTAGTGTTCGTGAAGTTGATGGCCACCTGCGCTCTTCTTAGCACTCAAGTAAGCCTTATTGTCAGGCTTTTCGTAAACCTTAGTATTTACCACTTCATCAACATGTAAAGCACTAAGCTGGAGCGCCTTAATCTTTTTCGGGTTGTTAGTGATTAGTTTTACGTTCGATACTGATAAAGCGGCCAACATTTCTTCCGCCACTTTGAAATCTCGTTCATCTTCACCAAAACCTAAATGCTTGTTCGCTTCGTATGTATTCATACCTTTTCTTTGCAGTTCATAAGCATCTAATTTGTTATAAAGGCCAATACCGCGACCTTCTTGACGAAGATAAAGTAATACGCCACCCATTTGACTCATTTGCTTGATGGTTTCATTCAATTGATCACCACAATCACATCGAGATGAGTTAAAAACGTCACCAGTTAGACACTCGGAATGCATACGAACTAATGGAGAAGGTTGTTGATCTGCTTGTTTAAAAATGAGAGCAATGTGCTCTTTACCATCGCTAAGCTCATTAAAACTTACGATTTCAGCAGCAATATCACCGTTTTCACCGACCTGAATATCTGTTCTTGCTCTAACTGATACCATCATCTACCTCATGAAAGTTATAAATAAATTAAGCAGCTAAAAAGGTGTGTAATACGAGAGGTTAAAATAGACAGATACACAGGTTTAACGAATTTAGCTAAACCATACCTCTTAATAACTGTTTACGAGATATATAGGCGTAACTCTGTTAAACAAGTTCGCACCCTTAGATTATTGCTAAGTGTTTATCTGCTCTAAACTTTTAATTTTTGAAGTGAGCATTAAAAAAGCCTATTTATCAATAAACTAATAAATAGGCTCAATAAAGATTCAGTCATTCAAACTGATTTAGGCTAGGTGTTTTTCTAGACTAAGTGCTTTCTTCTAGACTAAATGTTTTCTTCTGGTTCTTCGCCACATGCTAACCAGAAAGACTGGTGCGATAAGATAGTACAAGGAGCCCCCACCGCCTGAGCTTTGATCTTCTGGCTCTGGAGGTGTTAGGTTCTCATTTACAGTAATAGTAAAAGATACTGAAGTTGCAAATTCTCCATCTGATGCTGAAATCTCAACATTAAATGTTCCAACTTCATTCACATTACCATTTAATACACCATCGTTATCGATTGCTAGACCAGCTGGAAGATTTTCCGCTGTGTAACTTAAGCTGTCCTGATTGCGATCGAAAAATACTCCGTTTAGATCAACTCTCAGTCCGTTCCCTTGAAATAAACTTACAGGGGTTATCTCTCCACCTGCTTCTGGAGATAAATTCTCAACATCAGACAAATCCAGCTTGAACACGCCTCGTCCATAAGTAAAAGCATAAAGTGAAGACTGTCGCTGCTGGCGAACTAGGATTAATCTTTCAACTGGAGTATTAGGCAAGCCGGCTCCCATAGGTACCCAGCTGTCTCCTCCATCTCGTGTTACATAAACGCCTAAGTCAGAACCAACGTATAAGGTTGTCTCATCTTCAGGTGCTGCAACTATGTCATGCGCTGGAATATCAGGGAAAGCGCTGTCGCCCACGCCATCAATTACTTGCCAACTAGCTCCATTATCAGTGGAAGCATAAATATGGCTTTCACCAAAAGTTGATACCGTAGTGTATGCATTGTTTATTTCAAATGGGTGGTAACTCACCGACGAAATAAAGCCATTGCTTATTTGCTGACTCTCCATCACATAATTACCGTTTGCCGTTAACGCTGCATCATGCCTATAGATAAATCCGTCACTGCTTCCTACGATAAGGTTGTCTGCCAATCCTGGTTGCACAGCAATAGCGGATAACCAATCCAGAGTGACATTGCTATAACTTGGAATTGATATTTGTGTCCATTGCCCACCTCGGTTATCTGAGCGCCAGACCGATGAAGCTGATAAAAATAGACGCTCGTCATTATTAGGGTCAATCAAATAAGGAGTAATAAAAGGACGAGCTTCGTTAATGGTGTCATCTAGTCGAGCTGAAGCACCGGTAACTAAATTAACTCTAGACAAAAATGCAAATTGCGAAGAGATATAAATTTCATTCGGATTAGTCGGATCAAATGCTGAATAAGCGCCATCTCCACCGCCGACAGGAACCCAATCTGCGCCATTTTGACTTAAGTAAGTGCCATTATCTTGCATACCACCAATAATTTTACTGCCGTCTTTCGACACTGCGCCATGGTAGAACTGATTCACTGCATAACCGTTATTAAGCGGCTGCCATTGCATCTGTGTGCTTGCTGGATCACATGGAGTAGCTGCCAATTCAGCGTTTGGCGATTCACTTACGTATACGCCACCATCATTTAAAGAATAAACTCTGGTTTCAGTAACACCGTCATAATCTGGGTGGAACATTAAATCGTGTTGGTCTGCGTGAGCATAGCTATCAGCTAGTGTTTCTGCGAAACCCGGCTCAAAATCCCGTGCCCACCAGAACGAAGCTAGACCAAAGTTTTGTCCACCATCGTCAGAGCGCATCAAATCGACACCACCAACCCAAATAGTTTCTGGATTAACAGGGTCAACCGTCAACACGCTGCTGTACCAACCTTGGCCAAATACACCATTAGGGTTGTAGGTATTATTCGGGCATGAAAAAGCGGTATAAACATTAGAAAAGATTAATCGATTCATCTCATTGGATGAATTCATATCTGTCACTAATGACCAGGTTAAACCAGCATCTTCAGAGCGGTATAAACCTTTAAGTGCATGAGGGATCTCACCAAATTCATTTTGTGCAGCAAGAAGATAAACAGTAGATGGTTGTGAAGGAGCAAACTTCATCAAGGCTCTACCCATATCGAAGTCAGTAAGTACCTCTTGCCAAGAACTGCCGCCATCGTTACTACGATACACAGCAGATTCGTAGAAACTGCCGCAAGAAGCAAGCATAACCTGTTCATTTTCAGGGTGAATTTCAACTTCTAAACAACCACCAGTGCGATCATTTTGGTCAAGAACAAGTTGCCAGCTTGCACCCAAATCTGACGATTGCCACAAACCTGTTCCTGTCGCAGCAATTAACTCATTCGATGAATTAACTCGCAGTTTATTCACATAACGAAAATCAGCATTGTTAAGGGTAAATGACAGAGGTGACCAAGTGTTACCCGCATCATTACTAACATAAATACCATTGCCCTCAACGCCTCGACTTCTAGTGATAGGACGTCCAACGTAGTGACCTTCACCTGTGCCTAAAAATATGGTTTCCGGTTGGCTTTCTGGAATAGCCATAGTCACGACGGCTAAATTCTCTAAATCATCAGCAACAGGCTGCCAGTTATTACCTGCATCAACCGACTTAAATACGCCACCTGAAACACCCGCAGAATAAATCGTATTTGCGTCACCAGGCGAAAACACCATAGCTCTGGTGCGCCCTCCAATATTATTCGGACCTACGGGCTGCCAAGTATCCATATTGTCATTATGTAGACTTTGCGTAGCAAAATACTCTCGCTTTCGTTGCAAAGCGTTAACTATGTTTTGTTGGGCAGAAACATCATTATCAAGGTTTATTCGCTTCGCTGAATAGAAATAGCCAGCACCTTTGGGAGAAGGTCCAGCAGGACCAGAAGAACCAGAAGGTTCATGATATTGCTTATTTTGCAATTCAGGATCTTCTTGCTCAGCCCAATAAACGGCAGTTGTTCCACCAATAAGAAGAGAGAGTACGAGAAACGATAGCTTATTATTTTTATACGTCATGCTAAGTCATCTTTGTTTTTAAATGACTTTTGACTATACCTCGTTGGCAAAAAAGCTCAATTATGATTTCTGTTTGGCTAGCAGTAACACAACTTTCAGGGCTGCTAACTACAGCTTTTACAAATGTTTACATGCATGTCCTTACTAGCAATGTCATTGTAAATAGCATCATTAGGGACTTAAGAGCCCGGCTGTAATGTATTAATAAGTTATAAGTTGATAAGCGGATTTCTGAGTAATTCGAGCCAAACCATAATCTTGTGGTTGCTTATAGCGTATTGATTGTAAAAACAACCAACTCAAATGGCGATAAGTAAAATGAAAAAAACGATAACAACATTATTCCTAGCAATAACCTTTATTTCTATGCCTGTTATTGCCTCAATTTTCACAGAAGAAAACATATCAATAGGCAAGGCCAGTCGTATTATTATCGAATCTAAAGAGCTAGGAGAAAACCGAAGTTTATTAGTACATCTGCCAAAGAATTATTCTAATTCAAGCAAATCCTACCCTGTATTGTACTTAATTGATGGTGGCAGGCACTTTAATCACGCCATAACTTCAACTCGGCTGTTGCAAGACCAGAAAAGGATACCTGAGTTGATCATAGTTGCGGTGTCGAATAACGCTCAAATGCATCATGACCCAGACATGCCAATAAGCAAATTCACTCGGTTTATTAAAAATGAAGTCATGGTTTATATTGATAAAAATTACAAAACGTCTGGGTTAAACACCCTCTTTGGTCAAACTAAAGCAGGCTGGTTTACTGCTGAGACATTGGCAAATCATCCTGAGCTTTTTAGAAACTATATATTCGCAAGTGCGCCTTTGCAGGATGATGAAGTAAAGCTCTATAACAAGATCTTAGAAAACGGAAAACAGGAAAATGCACAGGAAAAGTCTCTTTACTTTGCTGTAACTAATGAAGCAGAAGAGCCTCATCGATATACAGATGCATTTAACTATTTTGTTAAGTTATTAACTGAAAAGCCACCTGAAAAACTAGATTGGCATCATGAGTTTTTCCCAAACCAAACTCATATTACGACTTCAATCCCTAGCTTATTCAATGGCTTAACTCATGTTTTTAATAGCTATCAAGCGCCTCTTTTTGCTAGCCATCAAGAATACTTAGACTTCGGAGGTATGCGTGGCTTGGAGTCTCATTACCAAAAGCGTGCCCAGATATACGGAACCTCAACAGAAGTACCAGAAGATACACGACTCCATTTGGCGGATATGCTTTTCACTTCAGGAAAGCAGCAGATATCACTCGAACTATACCAAGCATTAACCAATGACTTCCCTGAGTCAGCTGCCTCATTCAGCGGTTTAGGACAAGTTTACCACTCGATAAAGCAGTACGATAAATCAATCAAGGCACATCAAACAGCAATTAAACTTGCCAACAAGCTAAATCCCTTATGGCAACAACAGCTGTTTCAATATCGATTAGACATGGTCAATAAAGAGCTGAATAACTGATTTATTTGCAATAAAAAAGGCTTGTAAAAACAAGCCTTTATAATTTCATCTAGGATCCGATTCTTAGAACGGAATATCGTCGTCAAAGTCCATAGTTGGCTCTGGTGGAGCTGCAGGAGCTTGACGTTGTGGTTGGAAACCACCTTGTTGTTGCTGTTGCGGTGCAGCTTGAGCTTGTTGCTGGGGTTGGAAACCACCTTGTTGAGGTTGGAAGCCACCTTGCTGTTGAGGAGCTGCTTGCTGTTGTTGCTGAGGTGCCGCTTGCTGCTGAGAAAAACCGCCAGGTTGTTGAGCAGGCTGTTGTGGTTGGAAACCACCAGCTGATGCGCCACCAGCATTATCGCCACGGCCACCTAACATTTGCATTTGACCACCGAAGTCTACAACTACTTCAGTTGTGTACTTGTCTTGGCCAGTTGCTTGGTCTTGCCACTTACGAGTTTGCAATTTACCTTCAAAGTAAACTTGAGAACCTTTGCGTAAGTACTCACCCGCTACTTCTGCTAATTTGCCAAATACCACAACTCTGTGCCATTCAGTCTTTTCTTGCATTTGGCCAGTGTTCTTGTCTTTCCAGCTTTCGTTTGTTGCTAGGCTAATATTGGCTACCGCGCCGCCATTTGGCATATATCTTACTTCTGGATCTGAACCTAAGGTTCCGATCAAAATGACTTTGTTGACTCCGCGAGCCATAATTATTCTCCTGATCTTACTTAATATTTTCTACGAGTTTCGACACGGCATCTTGGTCGTAACCCGTTTTGTTAACTTTTAAATAAATGCGGCTTTCATCTTCGACTAGAGTCGCTTCCATGACTCCTTCGCATTCGCTCAACTGATCTATGGTTTGTTGAAAGTCGACTTCTGTCGTTGCTTCAAACTGAATTGACACTCTTTTTGAGCTTGGAGGTAACTTCATCCCTAAAGCCAGAACTAACCATAATAGCGCAATAATTCCGTTAGCCGCAAACAAATAAATGAAGCCAAACTCGCCAGCGATGTAACCCCCTGAAACGCCACCTAAAAAAGCACCAAGGAACTGGCTACTTGAATAAACGCCCATGGCTGTACCTTTCTGACCTGCTGGTGCAAGACGAGATACATGGGCTGGCAAACTCGCTTCTAAGAAGTTGAAACCAATGAAAAAGATAAACACAGTCGCCACTAACGGCCACAATGATTGAGATAAAGTCATGACAAATGATGCAAGGGCGATAATGCCGATAGCAAATAAGAACATCGGCTTCTCAATCTTCTTTTTCGCCGCAATGATGATCATTGGCACCATAAATACAAATGACAACAACAACACTGGCAGATACACCTGCCAATGTTCATTAATATTAAGTCCAGTATTCGTTAACAACACAGGGTAAGCAACAAAGATAGAAGTCATCATCCAGTGCAATACCAACACACCAAAATCTAAGCGCATTAACTGAGGATTAGACAACATAGCCTTTAGGCTGCCTTTACTTGCAGTGACTTCACCTGAATTAGATTGAGTATAAGAAACCGGCACCAGAGTAAGTACAATTACAATGCCAGCTAACGCCATAATTGCAGTAATAAAGAAAACACCAGAAAGGCCATAAGAAGTGGCTATCATTGGCCCAAGAACTAAGGCAACAGCGAAACTCATACCGATACACATACCGATAACTGCCATTACTTTTGGTCGTTGTTCTTCACGAGTTACATCAGAAGCCAAGGCTAAAACTGCGCTAGCAATTGCCCCCATGCCTTGAATTGCACGACCTAAAGTGACCATCTCAATACTTTGAGCAAAGCCAGCAATCACACTGCCTACTGCAAAAATGATTAAACCAAAGATAATTATAGGGCGACGACCAAATCGGTCAGATAACCAGCCCATAGGAATTTGGAATAGCGCTTGAGTTAAACCATAAGCACCAATGGCAATACCAATCCAAAGTGGCGACACACCTTCTAACTCTTGGCCGTAAATCGCCAAGATAGGCATTAGCATAAACAAGCCCAACATGCGCATTGAGAAAATAAGCGCTAATGAAACGGCTGCCCTTTTTTCTAATGAATTTAGTTTGACTTGCTCTGATGAGCCCATACTTCACCTCGATATTTTTTGCGGCCGGCATGGTAGCACAAATAGAGCGAAATTAGCTGCCTTTGCCATTAATTTTTTACCTGTGTTTTTTGCTGTATTTTTTGAATCTTATTTAGACATTTTCTAACAAGCTGGCATACTATACTGTAATTCCAACCAGTAGATGGTAAAACATGAGTAAAATTGAAGTTCGCGGTGCCAGAACCCACAACCTGAAAAACATCAGCTTAGATATTCCAAGAGATGAATTAATTGTTATTACAGGCTTGTCCGGTTCAGGTAAATCTTCATTAGCGTTTGATACTTTGTACGCTGAAGGCCAACGTCGATATGTTGAATCCTTATCAGCTTATGCTCGTCAATTCCTATCGTTAATGGAAAAGCCAGATGTCGATCACATCGAAGGTTTGTCACCTGCTATTTCCATTGAGCAAAAGTCGACATCGCACAATCCTAGATCGACAGTAGGTACCATCACTGAAATTTACGATTATCTGCGTTTATTATTCGCTCGTGTTGGCACGCCAACTTGTCCTACTCATGCTGAGCCGTTAGAAGCACAAACTGTGTCACAAATGGTAGATAAAATTTTAGAACTGCCGGAAGGTTCTAAAATCATGTTACTGGCTCCTGTCGTTAGAGAGCGTAAAGGTGAGCATGTTAAAACGCTGGAAAACTTAGCGGCACAAGGTTTTATTAGAGCCAGAATTGATGGCGAAGTGTGCGACTTATCCGATCCACCAGAATTAGAACTTCACAAAAAGCACACTATTGAAGTTGTGGTAGACCGCTTAAAAGTTAGAGAAGACATTCAACAACGTTTAGCTGAGTCAATTGAAACTGTATTAGAGCTTAGTTCGGGCATACTCAAAGTGAGCTTTATGGATGGTGATGATGAAGACTTAACCTTCAGCGCTAACTTTGCTTGTCCAAAATGTGGCTACTCAATGCAGGAGTTAGAGCCAAGATTGTTCTCATTCAACAACCCTGCTGGTGCTTGTAGCAGTTGTGATGGCTTAGGTGTTAAGCAGTATTTTGACCAAGATAAAGTAGTGATTAACTCAGACTTGAGTTTAACAGGCGGAGCAATTCGCGGTTGGGACAAACGTAACTTCTACTATTTCCAAATGCTGACTTCATTAGCTGAGCATTACGACATTGATTTAGCTTTGCCGTTTAACGATCTGCCAGCAGAACACCGAAACTTAATACTAAACGGCAGTGGCAAACAAGAAATTCAATTTAAGTACATGAATGACCGCGGTGACGTGGTTACGCGTAAGCATCCATTTGAAGGCATATTGCCAAATATGGAACGCCGCTACAGAGACACAGAATCAAACTCAGTACGCGAAGAGTTAACTAAATACATTTCAACTCAGCATTGTCCAAGCTGTCATGGCAGCCGTTTACGTGAAGAGGCTCGTCACGTGTTTGTTTGTAACACTGACCTTCCTACCATCACTGATATGTCAATCGGTGACGCTTGTCAGTTCTTTGAAGATATAGAACTAACGGGACAAAAAGCACAGATTGCTGAGAAGATTTTAAAAGAAATACGCGATCGCTTAGGCTTCCTAGTCAACGTTGGTCTTAACTATTTATCTATGTCCCGAAGTGCAGAAACCCTTTCAGGTGGTGAAGCTCAACGTATTCGTTTAGCCAGCCAGATTGGTGCGGGCTTAGTGGGCGTTATGTATGTTTTAGATGAACCTTCAATCGGTTTACACCAAAGAGATAACGACAGACTGTTAAAAACACTTATCCATCTTAGAGACTTAGGAAATACAGTAATCGTTGTTGAACACGACGAAGATGCAATTCGCGAAGCTGATCATGTTATCGATATTGGCCCAGGTGCAGGTGTGCATGGCGGTCAAGTCATTGCTCAAGGTAAGCCTGAAGATATTAAAGCAGTGCCTGAATCAATCACAGGCCAATACTTGTCTGGCGCTCGAAAAATTGAAGTTCCGGCAGAAAGAACACCTGTTGGCGAAAATTGGGTTAAGTTATCTGGCGCAACAGGTAACAACTTAAAAGACGTAGATTTAGAAATCCCAGTAGGCTTGATGACCTGTGTAACTGGTGTATCAGGCTCAGGTAAGTCAACACTTATAAACGACACACTATACGAAATTGCGCATAGAGAGTTAAACGGTGCAACTACTGGTGAAGCTGCGCCGTATAAATCAATCACAGGCATGGATAATCTAGATAAGGTTATCGATATTGACCAAAGCCCTATCGGTAGAACACCGCGTTCAAACCCAGCTACTTACACTGGTATTTTCACTAATATCCGTGACTTATTCGCTGGCACACAAGAGTCTCGTGCTAGAGGTTATAAGGCAGGTCGCTTTAGCTTTAACGTTAAAGGCGGCCGTTGTGAAGCCTGTCAGGGTGACGGTGTAATCAAAGTAGAAATGCACTTCTTACCTGACGTTTATGTACCTTGTGACGTATGTAAAGGCAAACGTTACAACCGCGAAACACTAGAAGTGACTTACAAAGGCAAAAACATCCACCAAGTACTTGATATGACTGTGGAAGATGCTCGTGAATACTTTGATGCTATCCCAGCAATTTCGCGTAAGTTGCAAACGTTAATGGATGTAGGTTTGAGCTACATTCGCTTAGGTCAAAGCGCAACAACACTTTCCGGTGGTGAAGCACAACGAGTTAAGTTAGCTAAAGAGTTATCAAAACGTGATACAGGTAAAACTTTATATATCTTGGATGAACCTACAACAGGCTTACACTTCTACGATATTGAGCAATTACTAGCTGTATTGCACAGACTAAGAGACCACGGTAATACCTTAGTAATTATCGAGCACAACTTAGATGTAATTAAAACAGCAGACTGGATTGTTGATTTAGGTCCAGAAGGTGGTTCTGGTGGTGGTGAAATTCTAGTAACTGGCACGCCAGAAGAAGTAGCTAAGCATAAGGCTTCTCATACAGCCAAGTACTTAAAGCCTCTGTTATAAGCTGTAAGCTCTAAGCTCTAAGCTCTAAGCTCTAAGCTCTAAGCTCTAAGCTCTAAGCTCTAAGCTCTGCAAACAATAGGCCGTAAGTCATTTATAACTTGCGGCTTTTTTATTTCACTTCCACATCAGCCTCTTCTTCTAAAAGACGCTGGAGTTTCATTAAAGAATCGCTTAAACGCCTTCTTAAAAGAACTATCCGAGCTGTAACCTACTTGCTCCGCAATATTAAATAGCGAGTCTTTACTCGTCGCTATTTGCTTTTTGGCCAACTGCATACGTTGCGCTAACAGATACCTCATCGGTGTTTCACCAACCAAATGATGGAAACGATTAGCAAATACTGATCTCGACATTCCCGCTTCTTTCGCTAAGCCTTCCAATGTCCAATCCTGTTCTGGGCTTTGATGAATGGCCGCTAGAGCTTTGGCAATTTGTTTATCGTTAAGTGCAGCTAAGTAATTCTCGCCATGGTTTTGCAACTGAATATAAGCGCGTATCACCTGAATAAATAAAACTTCAGTGATCCTATCAACTACTGCAGATTTGCCCTGCTGTTCCATGCTAGCTTCGGAAACAATAAGCGTTAACACACTGTCTAGCCTGCAAAGCTTGTCTCTGTCTTCTTGAGTTAAATGAATGACCTCTGGTAGAGATTTTAAAAATGGCAGCTGTTGGTCGTGGGCATACTCAAAATAACCACACAGAATATTAAAACTATCTTGCTCACCAACGAATGGATTATCACCAGAGATAATACGCTTCACCGTATCTTGGCCGTTCAAACAGCTGCTATCTGGGTGATCGGATATTTGATGTTTAGTGCCATGCGGCAGTACCAAAATATCTCCAGCAACTAGCTTCTTTGGCTCAGGCAAACTATCCATCTGCAACCAACATTCACCCTGCTCAATAATATGAAAAGAGGCATTATCGGTTTTTGCTATTTCCAAACCCCAAGGAGAACAAAAGCAAGTACTGAAATAAACACTACCGCGAAATTGCAGTGCTTGAAGAATATCACTTAATACATCCATAACCTGACCTAAAAATACTACCTGACACTTTTAACAGACTTATCGCCACTGTAAGTATCAATTAATTCATCATAATGGCTGCCGAGTTTACACACACAACCACAAACTGGGAGAAAGCGATGAAATTATCGTTAAAAAAACTGTCATTATCAATTGGTTTATTTGTAGGAATTACAAGTACAGTTCAAGCTGCAGGTTTGCCAGATCCTGGCGTAACTTTCACTTCAGGTAATACAGCTGTTGTAATCACGGATCCGCAAAACGATTTCTTAAGTCCAAAAGGAGTGACTTGGGGCGTTGTTGGCGAGAGTGTTACAGAAAACAATACAGTGGCAAACATAGACAAACTGTTTAAAACAGCCAAGGAAGAAGATATTCCTGTATTTGTATCACCGCACTACTACTATCCACATGACCATGAGTGGGAACATGAAGGCTCACTAGAAGTACTAATGCACAGCATCAAGATGTTCGACCGTAAAGATCCTCTTTCGGTAAAAGATTTTGAAGGCTCAGGCGCTGACTGGTTAGCTCAGTACAAAAAGTACATCGATGATGGCAAAACAGTAGTAACTAGCCCGCACAAGATGTATGGCCCTGATTCAAACGACTTAGTACTGCAACTACGTAAGCGTGGCATAGATAAAGTTATCTTAGCGGGCATGTCATCAAACCTTTGTACTGAGTCACATTTACGTGAATTAATGGAGCAAGGCTTCGAAGTGCAAGTTGTATCGGATGCTACAGCTGGTGCTAAGTTGCCAGGAATGGATGCTTATCAAGCTTCGTTAATAAACTTCAGAATGATTGCGAACTCGGTAAGAGACACGGAAGCAACAGTTAAGCAAATGAAGAAGCTCTAATATAAAGCCGCTCTAATATAAGGCAACTCTATAAATAAAAGCTGCTTTATAAACAAAAAGCCGTAAGTCAGTCCCCTAACTTACGGCTTTTCATTGATTACTTATGATTTATCGCTTGTTAAATACCATAGTTAGTGCGGTATTCTTCAACCTTTGGTAAATGCTCTGCATAGTCTGGGTTGGTTTTTAAGTAACTGATTAAGTCACCTAAAGTTACGATAGAGATCACCTTAGTACCAAAGTCACGTTCTACCTCTTGAATTGCAGATAGTTCGCCTTTGCCTTTTTCTTGGCGGTCTAGCGCAATCAACACACCTGATAAATCCGCACCGTTTTGCTGGATGATTTCCATTGATTCACGAATTGCCGTACCAGCAGTGATCACGTCATCAACTAACATGATTTTGCCTTTAAGCTCTGCGCCAACCAATGAACCACCTTCACCGTGGTCTTTCTTTTCTTTACGGTTAAAGCAGTAAGGCGTATCCACATCGTGGTGATCTGCTAATGCAACAGCTGTTGTTGTCGCAATAGGAATGCCTTTGTAAGCAGGACCAAATAACACATCAAACTCAATGCCTGAATCTGCTAATGCCGCAGCATAAAAACGACCTAAACGCGCTAGGTCACGACCAGTGTTAAACAAGCCAGCATTGAAGAAGTAAGGGCTAGTACGGCCAGATTTAAGGGTAAACTCACCAAACTTTAACACCTGCTTTTCTAAAGCAAACTCAATAAATTCTTTTTGATAATCTTTCATAAATTCCTCGAATTAGAAGCTCATGTAGAGCTCATAATTATATATTTGAAATTATCTGCAGCTGTTTGCGCTTAGCTCATTAGCAAAGGCGCGGAACGTATACTAATACTTGAGCACCTTTGATACTGAGATCAGTGCAAACAGCAAAGAGAAATCAAATATTACGCTAATGCTTTCTTCTGCTCGTCTACCAACTCAGTGATCGCGTTTTTCGCTAACGACATCATCTCTTGCATTTCATCAAACGTGAATGGCTCTTCTTCAGCTGTGCCTTGCACTTCGATTAAACGCGCATCTTCAGTCATGATCACATTCATGTCTGTTTCTGCTTCTGAGTCTTCTACGTATTCTAAGTCTGCGATTGGAGTGCCTTTGTAAACACCAACAGAAATCGCTGCAATCATGTGCTTAAGCGGGTTTGTTTTGATCATGCCTTCAGCGCGCATGTGGTTAATTGCATCAACTAAAGCAACACATGCTCCTGTGATAGAAGCAGTACGAGTGCCACCGTCAGCTTGAATAACGTCACAATCAACAGTAATTGTATTTTCGCCTAACTCTTTTAAATCAACTGCTGCACGTAATGAACGAGCGATTAAACGTTGAATTTCCATAGTACGGCCAGACTGTTTGCCTTTTGCTGCTTCACGCTGGTTACGAGTGTGCGTTGAACGCGGTAGCATGCCGTATTCAGCAGTAACCCAACCTTTGCCTTGGCCTTTCATAAAACGAGGTACGCCCGCTTCAACAGTTGCATTACACAACACCTTAGTATCGCCAATTTCAATTAATACTGAGCCTTCGGCATGAGCAGTGAAGTTACGAGTAATAGTAACTGGACGAATTTGAGATGTGGTTCTGCCACTTGGACGCATAATGACCTCTGAATAAAGTTAGTTTTGATGCCGCGCATTATAGTTAAATTAACGATGCGCTGCATGGGAAATTTGCTTCGACACTAAAAAGCATCGCTTTTACAAAAAAGGCCAACAGAGTTATCTATTGGCCTTTGATATAAATTTTTTAATTAGTCGTTGTTTCTACGAGGTCTACCACGACGTTCACCGTCACGTTGGCCTCTGTGATTGCCTCTACGGCCTTCACCGCGGCGACCACCTCTGTCGTCACGACGACCACGACCACCATCACGGCGACCGCCACCAACACCTTCGCCACCGCGAGGGTCAACTTTGATGTCTAATTCTTTGTTACGAACGCGTGCTTTCTTAAGAATGTCAGACGTTTCTTTTGGCATATCAGCCGGTAACTCTACAACAGAGAAGTTAGGCATGATTTTGATGTTACCAATGTACTTAGAGCTGATGTTCGCTTCGTTCGCAATCGCACCTACGATGTCTTTTGGCGTTACTTTGTTTTCACGACCAACTTCAATTCTGTACGCTTGCATAGGTACGCCAGTGTCTCTGCCACGGCCGCCGCGTTCACCACGCTCGCCACGGTCACGTCTGTCTCTACCGCCTCTGTCGTCAGCATTGTTGTGACCAGGCATAGATGAACCAGAAACTTGTAATGGAGCTTCTTGCTGTGCCATGAATAACAACGCACCTGCAACTTCAGCCATATCCATTTTGTGCTCAGAAGCAAATTCGAAAGCTAATTGCTGGAAGAACTCTAAGTCTTGCGAACCTAAGTTGTCAGCGATGCGCTCTTTGAATGCCGCAACACGTAACTTAGTTACTTCTTCGTTTGAAGGTGGCTCATAAGGCAAGATAGTTTGCTTAGTTTCACGCTCGATAGTTTTAAGTAAACGACGCTCACGAGGAGTAGCAAATAATACTGCATCACCCTTACGACCCGCACGACCTGTACGACCAACACGGTGAACATAAGACTCAACGTCATATGGTAAGTCGTAGTTGATAACGTGGCTAACACGCTCAACGTCGATACCACGTGCTGCAACATCTGTTGCGATAAGGATATCTAAGCGACCCGCTTTTAACGACTCAATACATTGCTCACGGTGTGACTGGTTCATGTCACCGTTAAGTGCCGCAGCTGCATAACCACGAGCTGATAATTTGTCAGCTAACTCAGATGTGCTTTGACGTGTTTTAACGAAAATGATCATGCCGTCAAACGAAGTCAACTCTAAGAAACGAGTTAATACGTCTAGCTTCTGGTTGTTGTTCACAATCCAGTATTGCTGCGTAATGTTTGAGTGGCTCGCAGTTTTAGGCTTAATGCGAACTTCTTTCGGATCTTTTAAGTAGTTTTGCGTTACTTTTAAGATAGGCGCTGGCATTGTTGCCGAGAATAACGCTACTTGAGCTTGGTCTGGAACGTGTTCCATTACCCACTCAACGTCATCGATAAAGCCCATGCGTAACATTTCATCAGCTTCATCAAGAACGATAGTTTTAAGGTTAGATAAATCTAACGTTTCACGACGCATGTGGTCCATAACACGACCCGGTGTACCAACAACAACGTGTACACCACGCTTTAATGCGCGTAATTGTGTTCTGAAATCTTGACCACCATAGATAGGTAATACGTGGAAGCCTTTCATTAGCTCAGCGTAAGTTGTGAACGCTTCAGCAACCTGAATAGCTAGTTCACGAGTAGGCGTTAATACTAAAACCTGTGGTGAGTTAACTTTTGGATCTAAGTGGCAAAGCGTTGGTAAAGCAAATGCCGCTGTTTTACCAGTACCCGTTTGTGCAATACCTAAAACATCGTCACCGTTTAATAGGTGTGGGATAGTTTCAGCTTGAATTGGCGATGGTGTTTCATAACCAACGTGCTTAACGGCTTCTAAAACTTCTGGGCTAAGACCTAAATTGGTAAAAGTTAGTTGGGTGTTTTCTGTCATTCTATACTCACATTCGACCCCAACTTCACGCTGTATTCCATCAATACCGATGTTGAATTAAGCCAACCTGCTCAAAACTATCGGGTTTTGCCTGACTATGGGGGAGTTCAAAAGGGCGCGCATTGTACGCGTTTATTTTCAAGATAGCGAGCTTTTTGTTTAATTATTCGGCATATTAAAGCAATTACTTCAATTTTTTTTAAAATTGCTTAATCAAGCGCCAATAAAGTGTCTGCTAGAACCTGTTCAATCATAGGCTCTAAACAAGCCAATTCCGAGCTAATAACATGGTAGCTGGAAACTGCGTAAAGGAACTCACTATCTAAATTAGTAGGTAACTCCTGTAACCCACCTTTAGTATGGTCTGAGATAGGATAAAAGCCATAATCAACGCGATTAAATTCAATCAAATTAATCACGTTTTTCATCTCATTAGTAACCAGTAAATTATTTTTATCAAAGTCGGGATAATGCTGAGTAAATACATCTGACATAGCGCGTGAAACCGCGATAGGCTTATCTTCAGAAAATTCAGTGATCACCGACTCAGTGCAAGGCAAACCTTTACGACACAACAACATATTGGATGCAGTAACCAGTGGCGGATGAACCTTAATAATGCCATCCATGCCTTTA
The DNA here is from genome assembly GCA_965221615.1 of Psychrosphaera sp. GTDB lineage: Bacteria > Pseudomonadota > Gammaproteobacteria > Enterobacterales > Alteromonadaceae > Psychrosphaera. The sequence goes on from OZ244904.1 coordinate 3,224,106, forward strand.
ATAATATCCTCAGAAAATACTGCTGCGCCCATCAACTCGCCATTGGCGATAAGTTTTAAGTCTCGCAAAGAAGCTGTGATAACAAAATCCACTTCAATACCGAGCTTTTTGTAAACGCTTTTAATAAGGGGCTGAATTTCTGATTTTACTTTGGGATGAGCTATGGTGGAAAACGTCAACTTTTTAGGAACATCACAAGCCTCAGCAATATCCGCCAACGCAGGACTGGCTAAAAGATTGCTAAAAAGAGCAACAAAAATGACGAAAAAAAGACGGTAAATACTCACGTTTTCGAGTGTAAAAGAAAAAACTGCATCACAGCAACCACTTTCATGTTTATAATTGCCCTTAATCAATGTTTTTTTACAGCTAGGACTTTTTTGTGATTCAAAGTATGACAGCCTATGCCCGCACCGAATGTAAAGGTGACTGGGGCACAGCGGTTTGGGAAATCCGCTCAGTTAACCAAAGATATCTAGAAACTTATATTCGTTTACCAGAGCAATTCCGTTCACTAGAAGCCGTGCTTAGAGAGCGCTTACGCAAAAAACTGCAACGCGGTAAAGTGGAAGTATTCCTAAAATACACAGCTAACCCTGCAGCAGTAGGCGAGTTGTCAATCAACAAAACCCTAGCGAAACAAATCATAGACGCGGCAAGCTGGGTAAGCGAAACCGCAGAGTCAGACAAACTAAACCCAGTAGACATTCTACGCTGGCCAGGCGTAATGGAAGCAGAAGAAACTGACATGGGTGCAATTCAAAAAGAATTGCTAAACGCGTTTGATAGCCTAGTAAAAGACTTCATCGAAGCCAGAGCAAGCGAAGGCGCAAACCTAAAAGAAATGATAGACACACGCCTAAGCGGCGTACTTGAGCAGGTTGAAGTAGTGTCAAAACACCTACCAGAAATCATGCAGTGGCAAAAAGAAAGAATCACATCACGCCTAGAAGAAGCAAAAGTAGAAATAGACGAAGCGCGCCTAGAGCAAGAGCTAATCTACCTAGCACAAAAAACTGACGTAATGGAAGAGCTAGACCGCCTACAAAGCCACGTAAGCGAAACCCAAAAGATAATGAAAAAAGGCGGAGCCTGCGGCCGCCGTTTAGACTTTATGATGCAAGAGTTCAACCGCGAGTCGAACACCTTAGCCTCAAAATCTATCAACGCTGAAATCACCAACGCCGCCGTCGAACTTAAAGTTCTTATCGAGCAAATGCGTGAGCAGATCCAAAATATAGAATAATATCCATTAGAGTCCAAACACCTCCGCTACAGCCCAGTTATACTGGGCTTTTGTATTTTTAGTGTCCAAATTATTCTGAATAATTTAGGCTAAAAAACGCAAAAAGTGGTAGTGCGAGTGGTAGTTCGCTCTCTCAAGTCACCAATGTCGTCCAAATAACCCTACAAACTTGGAGGATATAAGTGTTAACTGAAACCATACTAAAATCTATCATCAAAAAGGCAAAACCGAGCCGAGGAATTGCCGATAAAGATGGCCTATTTTTTTCACTCACAAAAGCTGGATATGCGAGTTTTAATTTCCGTTATCAAATTAACGGAAAACGTTCGGTGATCGCTATTGGTCCCTACCCAACCATTTCGCTAAAAGAAGCAAGACAAAAAGTCTTATTGTTCCGCCACCAGCTTGCAAATGGCATCGACCCTTTAATGGAAAGACGAAAAGCTGAGTTTCAAGCTCGTAATACCTTAAATGCAGTCTTTGAACATTACTTTGAAACGATCATTGAATCTCGTTATGCGCATGCTGAGCGCTTAATGAGGTTATACGAAATGAACTTGCAGCAACCATTAGGTAATCGTTCAATTACTGAAATCAACGGCTTAGAAATTTCCGATGTACTGCAAAGGATTAAAAAAGGCACACGAACTAAAGCGCCAAGACCATCTATTGCAAACAAAGCTTTGTACTTACTGAAAGCTTTATTTAAGCATGCAGTGAAACTAGACTTAATTCGCCACAACCTCGCTCTATCCTTCACGGCTATGGATGCAGGCGGTGAAGAGCGACCAAAGGATACTTACTTAAACGAAAAGCAAATAACGCAATTCTTCGAATTAGCGGAAGCTGCAGGCACCGCATTTAGTAGAGATAACTACTTAGCTACATGCTTACTGTTCTGTACAGCAACAAGAAAAATGGAGCTCTTAGGTGCTCGATGGGAAGAATTCGACTTTGAAGAGCTACTCTGGACAATCCCGGCAGAACGCACAAAACCGCGTAGAGAATTCTTAGTGCCACTCACACCACAAGTCATCATTTGGCTTGATGAACTAAAAATAAGAGCTTGTGGCAGCGACTACGTGTTCCCAGCAAGAAAGCAAAGTCGTATACCTCACGTCTACCACGACACGTTAAATCACGCATTCAAGAATCTAAATCTACCGTTTGCTTTAGCACCACATGACATCCGCAGAACAACAAGAACGCTGTTAGCAAAACTAGGCGTATCCGATCAGGTAGCGGAAATTTGCTTAAACCATAAACTACCAAAGATGCAGCACATCTATAACAAGTACTCATTCTTACCAGAAAAGCGTGAGGCTCTGCTGATGTTATCGAAAGCCTTTTGTGAATGCTTACCTAGCAAGGAGCGATGATATGAAGCGATTAACAGATAAGAGGCTAGTTGAGATCATCAAAGACTTAAAACACTGGGATGGTTACCCACCTACTACAGAGTATATTGTTCAAGCCTTTCCTATGCTGGAAGAACGAACGGTTAAGCGTGCTTTAATTAGGGCATGTAATAGAGGAAAGATCCAAAAACAAGGAAACCACTGGTATCCATGTACTTAAGTGAAAGCTGAATTTCGGTTTGATGAGCTAGTGGCAGCCTAGTTAAAACTGTCTACTAGCTCATTTTTGGACGATTCTGAGTTAGAGATGAAGGATTGCTCTGTGCCAATAACACACCTTCAAATACCGTTTAACTCATACCTGAGAAGTCTCATTTAGCCAACTTGGATAGCCCTAAACAAAACTTGTATAGGGCTTTACCTTCTTGTTATAACGCGATCTCTTTTATTTTTTCTTTAGAAAAAAGCTTATACAAGCTCGGTACAACAAAAAGCGTCAATAAAGTCGCTGTAATTAAGCCTCCAACAATGACACTTGCTAGTGGCCTTTGAATTTCCGAACCAACTCCACTTGACATCAACATAGGTATTAAACCTAACGCTGAAGTGATAGCTGTCATGAGAACAGGGCGTAACCTTGATGTGGCGCCATTAAATATTGCTTCATCGAGTACAAGCCCATCTTTGATCCGTTGGTTAATGCTCTCCACCATGACGACGCCATTAAGTACAGCTAGGCCAAAAAGAGTAATAAAGCCAACAGAGCTTGGAACCGATATATACTGACCAGAAAGGTATAGTGAAAATACACCACCTATAACGGCTAGTGGAACATTAAGTAAGATCAACATAGCTTGTCCTACTGAACCAAACGCAAAATAAAGGAGTAATGCTATCAAAGCTAAGGATACGGGCACGACTATAGAAAGACGCTGTTGTGCGCGTTGCTGGCTTTCGAATTGACCGCCAATTGATACTGAGTAACCTGCTGGCAATTTTACTTCAGAGGCTATCGCAGCCTGAATATCTTCAACCACACTTCCCATATCACGGCCTTGGACGTTAGCTTGAATAACCACTCGACGTTGTACATCGTCTCTTCTAACTTGTGGAGGGCCAGATTCAAAAGACACTGAAGCTACATCACCAATGCGCACCCAAGCTCCTGTTGGAGATTGCAGTCTTATATCAGCTATTGCTTCGCTATTAGATCTGAATTCCTCTTCTAAACGCACGTAAATATCATAACGCTCGTTGCCATTGATGATTTGACCAGCCTCAACTCCACCTATGCCGTCTTGAACTACTTCCATGACATCACCAACGGATAAACCATATCTAGAAAGCTCAAGTCGATTTGGAGCGATAACAAGCTGCGCTTCACCTGCAATCTGCTCAAGTGCAACATCCTTAGCACCATCAATTGACTTAATCGCAGTTTCTATTTCTCGCCCTTTGCTTGCTAGCACCTTTAAGTCAGAGCCAAATAATTTAATGGCAAGTTGAGCCTTAACACCTGATAATAACTCATCAACGCGAGTGGCGATAGGCTGAGAGAAGTTTAATAACAGCCCCGGAAATTCTTCCAATGAGCGTTCCATTTTATCTTGCAGGTCATAACGATTAGATGCGCTTGTCCATTCTGAAATAGGTTTAAGGCCAATGTAAATTTCAATGTTGTTCACAGGCTCTGGGTCGCCACCAATCTCAGCTCGACCAATTCGGCTTAACGCATAAGTCACTTCTGGGAAAGCCATTAGCTTTTCTTCCAATATTGGAGCAACCGAAAGCGCAGTTTCCAAACTAGAAGAAGGGGCTAATGTAACTCTCAGGTTAATCGTACCTTCTTCAAGTTCCGGCACAAACTCTGTACCAATTTGTGGAAGAACAACCGCTGCTGAAATAACAAGGGCTAATGACACAAAAACAACAAACTTGGTTTGCTTTAAAGCGATTTTCAATGACTTGCGATACAAAATATCGATAGGTCTTAGAATCAAACTTTCCCTTTCTTTCACCCCTCTTTTAAACATGAAAGTGGCAAGCGCAGGAACAATAAATAAAGCAACCACAATAGCTGACACTACCGCCAGCATAATGCTGATAGCCATTGGTTGAAACAGCTTTGCTTCAACACCTTCGAAACTAAATAAAGGTGTAAAAACAACGAGAATAATGGAAGCTGCAAAAAAGATCGGACGAGCTACTTCTTTGCCAGCCAATTTCAACTTTTGCTTAGTATCATTGTTCGCTTCATCGCTGCCACTTTCTAATTGCTTATTGAGATGTTTAAACATGTTCTCAACCATAACAACTGAACCATCGACTAACATGCCTATAGCGACAGCTATACCGCCGAGTGACATCAAGTTGGCTGAAATACCCAACCAAGCCATTATCATAAGTGCTATACCGATAGAGATTGGAATAGAAATCAGCACTAAAAATGTGGCCCTTAAATTCATCAAAAATAAAGCAAGTACTATAGTGATAAAGATAAACGCCAAAGTAAGGGCTTCAACGACGGTTGCCACCGCTTTTTCAATTAAGTCAGCTTGGTCATAAAAAGGCTCAAATCTTACACCTTCAGGTAATGCCTGATTGATAAGCTCAGTTCTGGCATTAATACCATCTATCGTTGCTTTGGTATTCGACCCCATGCGCTTTAATACTATGCCAGAGACCACTTCACCTAAGTTTTCAACAGTGTCATTGTTAGCTTTACGTGTCATAGTGACAGCGCCTTGTCTGATCTCAGCACCGAGTTCTACTTTAGCGACATCAGACACGGTAACGACTACACCATTAAGTGTTTTCACTGGAACTTGCCGAATATTTGCAACACCTTTCTCACCGCTTTCAAACCAACCTGTGCCTCGAATAACGAGCTGCTCTTGTCCACGGTTCATATACCAGCCACCAACATTAGCGTTGTTACTTTCAAGCGCTGATACAACATCTTCTTGAGTCAACTCATAAGACAATAACTTGGAAGGATCGACATTAACTTGATATTGACGGACGTTACCACCGAATGACAACACATCAGTTACACCATCTACAGGCATGATCAATAGTTTAATGATCCAGTCGTTAAGACTTCTAAGTGCCATAGAGTCATATTTAGTGGCATCATCTGAAATCAGCAAATATTGAAATACTTGTCCTAAACCAGAAGTGTTAGGTCCCATCTCAGGGGTTCCAACACCAGCAGGTATAAGCTCTTTCGCTGCCTGTAAACGTTCAAAAACCAGTTGCCTAGCAAAATATATATCTGTCCCCTCTTTAAATACTACCGTTACTCCAGACAAGCCTGTTTTTGAGATAGAGCGCACTTGTTCTACATCCGGCAATGCGTACATCACTGCTTCTATTGGGTATGTGATAAGTTGCTCTACTTCTTCAGCAGCTAAACCCGGCGCTTCGGTATTAACAGCGACTTGTACGTTTGTTACGTCTGGAAAAGCATCCAAATTCAACTTAGGTATGGTTACAACTGCACTTGCTATCAACGTAATTAACGCGATTAACACGAGCAATCTGTTATTAATAGACCAATCAATAATTCGATTAAACATGACAGGCCTCCTTAATGATTGTGCGGATCAAATCCGCCTTTCGCGATTTCAGAGGCGACAAAAAAAGCACCTTGTGTCACCACTTTAGTTCCGGCTTCAATACCTAAAACTTCTCGATACTCACCAAAGGATTGGCCTCTCGTCACTTCAACTGCCTTAAACTCGTTTGGATGCTCTTCAATAAACACTGTCCAATCACCATCACTGCTTCGTATCAAAGCATCTTCTGGTACTGCTATTACTTCGTTGCTCGACTCGAACTGAAAATAAACCTTCACAAACATACCTGAATGGAGCTTATGTCCAGAGTTAGTAACCGACAGTCTAACTGTTCGTGTTCGAGTAATGGGGTTAATAGTGTGAGCTTCTTGTATGACGTTGGCTCGGTATTTAACACCATTCAAATCAATTAAGGCAGGACTGCCTAAGGCTAAATTTAACGCTTTATTAGGTGACACGTTAGCTTCTACCCAGAGGTCAGTCTCATCGGCTAGCAACATAATCGTTTCTCCCGCCTCAATACGCTGCCCTTGCATGAAATCATCTTGTAAAACAACGCCTTCTCGCTCAGCAACAAGAGCATACTGTCCAAACGTAGAGCTATCTTGTTGGGATATTTTACCAATCGCTTGTTTTGTTAAACCAAAAGCTACTAACTTGCCATAAACACCTTTATAAATGTTTTCAGCTTCAACAAGGGTGCGTTCACTTACATTATCGCTCCCTAGCTTTTTAGCTCGCTTCCAGTTAGAAGACGCTATTAAAAAGTCAGCTTGAGTTTGAGCCATAGTTTCGCTGAACAAAGTAACCAATTTTTGTCCAGATTTTACATGGTCTCCTAAGCTCGCATGGCGATTAATAACCACAGAATCTGTACGAGGTGAAACTATATAGCTCTTATAGCCATTTGCTTTCACTTCTCCAGGTGCGTATACCGTATTTAGATGTTTCTTTGGTAACAGTTCCTCAATTTTTATGCCTGCTAATTTAATTTTTTCAGCACTTAAAGAAACTCCTTCTTCATGCTCATCTTCCTCTACTGTACGCTTTTCAACGCTATTATCTTTGTCGTCAGCGTGATCATGATCATGAGTAGGTTCTTTGGTGGTTTTTTCATGCTCATGTGAATGTTCATCGTGTGCTGTATTATTTTGACTTTCACTAGCCAATGTTGTGCTTATTGAAAGCACACCAAGAATGATCACTAAGGCTATGCCCGTGATTCGAAAAATATTATTCATAATGACTCTTAACTTTTATTAAACCAAATTGTGTTTGCGCGATAGCGCTCTTTATGGAATAAAGTTAAGCGATAGGTGGTCGATAGAGCCTAGTTGAAGTACCTAGAGGAAACCAAATCAACTTATCAAAGTTGTGTGAGTTATTTAATGATAGGTTTGGAGTAAACGCTTTAACCAGAATCCAACTGGTATGATTGCCGCTACAATGTCCGCAATGGTGGCAGTCCTCGATATCGTGTTCGTTTTCACTATCTAGCTGAGGAGAATGATCTGTTTCGTGATCATGAATGGATTGTAGATGCTCAACGTCTAACTGATGAGTTTCCGTGCTTGCAGATACGGCGACAAACGATTGTAAAACAATCGATATTACCAGCAGTATTTTTAAAGCAACGTTAATGTTCAATATTCTATTCTCTTCGTTAGACGTATCTAATGTAACAAATTTACTGGTACAAATCTAAGGGCAATGCACAACGTTGGTGTTAATCATCTCTGCAAGCTTCATCAGGAAATTCAAATTCGATGGTTGTATGAGACAAATTAAAGGCGCTTAACTCTTCAGAAATTACTTGCTTGAGTGATTGCAACTTAGGTGCATCATATGGTTCATTCAAGACGAGGTGCGCAGTTAACACATGACTTTCCCCATCTAAAGACCAATAATGTAAGTGATGAATCTCTCCAACCTCAGATTTAGATAACAAGGCATCCGTAATTTTGTTTTGTGTTTCTTCATCGGGTGACGCTTGTAGAAACAACGCTAAAGTCGACTTTAAGTTTTTAACTACATTAAACAAAATAAATAGTGTGAAGGCTATAGATAACAATGGATCCAAAATAGGCCAATCCACAAACATTAAGATAATTGATACGAGAAGGACAGCCACCCAACCAAGAACATCTTCCAATAGGTGCCACGTTAATACTTTCTCGTTTAATGTAGTTCCAGCCTTGAGTTTATAAACGGCATAACCATTTACTGTGACACCGAGTAATGCCAACCCTAGCATTCCTTCTACCATCGGCATTTCGGGGTTAGATAATCGAGGGATGGCCTCAACCAATATAAAGATAGAGCCTGCAATTAAAACAACGCTATTTATTAAGGCACCAAACAGTGATAAACGCTTATAGCCATAACTGTAAGTTGAAGATGCTTGTTTATCTGAAAAGTGATTCAACAACCAAGCAAAACCGATAGATATACTGTCACCTAAGTCATGAACTGCATCAGCCATGATTGCAGTACTGTTGGTTAACCAACCTCCAATGAATTCAATAATGGTAAAAGTGACATTCAGAAAAAATGTCCAACCTATGCGCTCACTTTTATCATGTGTGTGGTGGTGACTATGATTGTGGTTGTGCATTTTCACCTCTACCTTGGTTACTGATGTTTCTAAGTCGATTAACATTCATATTAATAAGATGGCGAATCACTGTTTGATATAACCAGCGTTTTATTCCTGACAAATTAGTTCCTTTTTGAAAGTAAAATTCATCTGGCGAATTATATAAGCCAAAGTCATCATGAATGCCTTCTTTTTGAATGTATGTATCTTTTCCTGTCCACTCGGTCTCTGGGTTTGACAAACAGGTTGTCGCGACTCCGTATCCGCAGAAACTATCTTTAGTTTCGCTAAACTTAGCCTTTATTGAAGTTAGATAAGTCTCATCCAGAATGAAGCCTTCTAAATTTATCCACTCACCATCAAAGAAAACTTCAACCCAACTATGGATAATATATTTAGGCGCAAGCCAAAATACATAAGAAGGAATAGCTCCTTTTTGAAGCTGTTGCTCTATCGTAAAGCCATGAAATCGGCATTGAATACCAAGTGCTCGCAATAGTGCAATCAATAAATTGCCTTTGGTATTACACTGACCATAGCCATCAGCTAATACTTCGCTTGCGGTGATATCATCGCTGCGATTATATCCGAACTGGATTTCGTCTTTAACAAAAGTGTAAGCGACACCTATCTTGTTGTAGTCATCTAAACTCAGCCAATTACGCTCGATAATCAAGCGCTGAATAGCCTCATGATTGAAGTCTAGGATAGTAGTTTCAGATAAATAGCTCTTATTCATATCGCCATACACTCACGTACTTTTGCTTTGCATAAAACAACTATAAAACCTATAGTAACTATAGAGTCAAGCAAGGTTTTAAAAATATGAAAATAGGTCAACTTTCTAAAGTTTCAGGTTGCTCCATACAGACAATTAGATATTACGAAAAGGAAGGCTTACTAAACCTGCCTAGCCGTAGTGAAGGAAATTTTCGGCTTTATGACGATAGAGCGTTGAAAGAATTAGAGTTCGTAAAACATTGCAGAAGTCTTGATATCCCTTTATCAGATATTAAAACCTTACTTGAGCTTAAGAACAAACCAGAAGAAAGCTGCTCTTCAATCAATAATCTCATTGCAAACCAGCTTGAGTTAGTCAATCAGCGTATTAAGGAGTTGAAAGCATTAAAATCGGAACTACAAATAATGAAGAAAGCTTGCTCTTCAGACAATACGGTTGAAAAATGTGGGATTATGAGAACATTGGAGGAGTGATTAACAACTTGAATGTCCGCAATTCACAGCTCAAAACAGTCCTTAGAGGTTTTACGTTAGCTGGCTTTGAGACACAATCAATTCAGGTCACAACTGCTTCAAAACACAAATATGTTAAGTCTCTACAACTACGCAGTATCAAACATGAATTCCCTTGACTCTGCTAGATAGAGCGCAAACAAGTTTATAAATGGTGCAATTTACGGCGCTAATCGCCGTAAATTAAACGAAAGGTAAACCGCATTTGTATTGAGTTGGCAATATAATTGAGGGTGTTCTCCTTTTGCCTGACACAACTCCTAATTAAAGTACAACCGATACTTTTTTATCGTACTCCCTCGCTAGCCCCTTCCAGACTTGCCCTGTGAGACCTCAAGCTTTTTTTACTTCTCTTTCTGCTTCTCTTTATTCCTCCAATTACTGTTCTCCTAAACACACTTTTTACAGCCATTTCTTAGAATTTAGTACAACTCAAAATAGGTTTATGTTTCAGGCTTCGAAGAACACCGATGACGGAGATCGCGTTGAAAATTAAGAAACGTATAAAACGTGCGAAAAAAGCACTAAAACAACTGCAACTTGAGAAAGGTGATACCTTCTCATTAACTAAAATTGAAGGAGCCTTATCGATAAAGTCTTTCGAGGGCCGTTTGACTGCAGTCTTTCGTAAGCAGGTTTACAAAAACCGTGTATACAAATCATTGGGCGTATTAAATAAAAGCTATTCTATTGTACATGCAGTATGTGACTGTCTAGAGTATGAGAAATCACTAAAAGAACACGGCTTCATTGATGAACCGTTTTTAGAGCTGCAGCAACGCATTAATTCGATTGAAACAGTCAACGACTTAGCTTGTGAGTTTTTTTTACACCACGACGAAATCGACTTTCCTGAAGATGCCGTTCCTCTTAAAAATCTGCCTGACCTCCAGCAGAAATACGCAACTTATGCTCAAAACATAATAGGCGATGTTTACCTCAAAGTTTTTGATAAAAAGCACTTCGTTAAGGTAACCAACCATATTTATGCCAAATCCCCAAAATCAAACTGTAAACATTGCTCGGTTCATGGTGAATGTGAACATTGTCGTGACTTGAATGATCACTCTGCTCTTGCAAATCACGTCAGATATATTTTAAACAGAATTATGGAGTTGGGTGTGCAATATAAACTCATAAAAACAAACCCTATCGCCAAAATTAAAGCTTCAGATATTGGCTATCAGCCCAAACATAATCGCCGTGCCCTAGCAATGCAAGAATTGAAGGTTTTAATCAGCCGATTAGAGGCTGTTATGGATAAGGAGCCAGTCAATGCTTGTTCGATTTATCTGATGCTACTACTTGGTATTAGGAAAGAAGAATTAGTCACTGCCAAGTTTAGTGAGTTCATGATTGATTTAGTACCAGTTAAGAACGGGAAAGATTTACTTGAAGATTTACAGTGGAAGCTACAAGCGAGTAAAACTGGAGCCAAAAGAGCTATGTTTATCACTCCTCTAGCGAGTGAGTTTTTGAATAAACTGGCATTATTTAGCAATGGTTCAGAATTTTTGTTACCCGCTCGTAAGTCTAATAGCAACAATCCACACATACACCATTCAACACTTAATAAATTCATTGATCGCATCGCGGGTGACTTAAAGTTTATTGTACATCAACTAAGACACACCACACGAACGCTACTGAGCCACTTAGAAATAAAAGACGAAGTTGCAGAGTCATACATTACCCATTCCTCAGAGCTCTACGTGCATAACCCTTTTCACTTATACAAAGAAAGAAAAGATGCAGCCATAAGCATCTCAAACTTAATCGAAACGTTGATAGAAAAAGTAAGGAAAGAAGAAAAAGAAAAAGGTGTAAAAAATGAAGTCGCCATTTAAAAAAGTTGAGCCGTCGCTGACATTCAATGAAGTACTCGCGATTCTTAAGTACGAAAAATCTTGGCTTTATGCTCAAATGAAAGCGGGAAAATTTCCCAGACCAGATCGTAAAGTGGGCAAGAAAAATTTATGGAGTCCTGAAGTGATCGAGCAATATCTAGCGATGAAAGCCATGGAAGAATCGAATAATTCTGACCAAATTTACAATTGGTCCGGAAGTGCCATGACATCGTTTCCTGCAATACCTTGCACAATGACATTCAAGTTTTAATACACGCTTTAAGAGTCGTATTCAAAACCCTGCAAGATATTGCAGGGTTTTATTCATCTACTCCCTATTTAAACCAAAACATTCACACTTTATATGAATATGTTTCTGCAATACCTCGCAGAAAACTCTTCAATTTAAAATCAGTGCCCTATCGCAGGAAAACTGTTTTCCTGCGAGGAATAATATGCAGAGGTAATATTATTTAGATGTTAAACCGGAGAGCCACGCTCTAAACGAACACTAACTTGGGGGCTATCTGGTGTTAATAATTTATTGAGAACAAATTAGCGAGGGTTAGAATTTGCTTTACCAACAGCACATAAAACTTTTCAGAGGTCTTAATAATTTGGGGTACCGAGCTTGAGTCATTTCATACAATTCTATTTGAATAAATTAAACTCTTACCCTACGCCACATTTCTTTTAAATCTTTTTTATTGAGAAATAATAAATCATCTTGCTTCAACAAATAAATTTATTGTCATTGCACTGTCGAACTTAGCTATCAATGCTAATAAAGAAGTTTAACTACATCTTGGTAACTAGTTGAGCATAGCACTTGTTGGAAGAGGGGTGAATAATCAGAGAGGAACCAAACTAGCTGATAATAGGTTGGAAAAACTTAACAGGTGTTGAGTGACTATTTATTCCTTCATAGGTAATTATTTATAGAAAAAGTACATAGCTTCCTGTGAGCGAGTTGGGAGCACAATATAAAAATAATCTGCCAAATTTTGTATTTCACCCAGTTCTAAAAGACAGGACTAAGCATTTGCAATCATACTTAAAAAGTATGCTTGATTAGATTAATCAAAACATTCTAATCAAATACAAACCAATAATGATTAGAATAAAATTCATATTCTAATCACACATATGGCACTGTTTAATTTTTGATTAGATTGAAACTTGCATTTCAATCATATTTCAATGTATTTTGATTAGATTAAAGTAAACTTTTTCATCAAGGTTGTTAAAAATGGGCATAAAATACAATTGGCAACATCCAAATTGGCCTAAGTTTACATTTAGTTCTGATGGGCTAGACAAAACAATTAATGACTACATCAAGATATCTTCAAATCTTCAAGGTCAAGTAGCTCAACTTGAACAAGAGAATAAATCTGAAGCGTATATCTATCTAATGGTGGAGGAAGCAATTAACACAAGTGAGATAGAAGGCGAGAATTTGAATAGAGAAGAGGTTCGCTCTTCTGTCGCTAGATACTTAGATTTAGAGCTATCACAACCTAAAGGCATATTTCATAAAGAAAACGGCATTGCTGCTCTATTAGTTGATGTTAGAAGTAATTTTAACAAAGATTTAACTAAAGAGATGATTTGCACTTGGCACCAGCTTTTACTTACTGGACAAGAAGAGTACTGCGCGAAAAGAGGTATAAAGATAGGTGATTACCGTGAAGGCTCTGTTGATATCATCTCTGGTCATGGTGAATATGAAGAAGTGGTCTTTGAAGGTCCACCAGGGGACTCTGTAGAGGCTGAAATGGCTGCTTTTATCGAGTGGTATAATTTGTACTCCCCTCTAAATGACAACGAACATTATTTAGCAGGGCCTGTTAGGTCTGCTATTGCACATATGTGGTTTACGTCAATTCACCCGTTTGGTGATGGGAATGGTCGGATAGCGCGGGCTATATCTGAGCATGCGCTATTTCAGGACTTTGCTATCCCACCATTGTTTAGCGTTTCTACACCAATTAATGAAAATAGGAATGACTACTATACGATGCTAGCAGAAAGCTCTCGAATCAATCCCTCTGTTGATTTAACTTCATGGGTGAACTGGTTTGTAGAAGCAGCAAAGAATGCTCAACTAGACGCAAAAAATAAAGTCGACTTCATTCTTAAAAAGTCAGTTTTTTGGGATAAACATAAAGACACTAAACTAAATGAACGGCAGCAGAAAGTGATCAGTAAGTTTTTCGAATTTGGTGAAGAAGGCCTTGTTAAAAACGGTATAAATTCTGAAAAGTATCAAAATATGACTGGCTGTTCGCCCGCCACAGCAACTCGTGACCTAAAAAACTTAGTTGATAAAGGAATGTTTGTGCCATCCCAATCAGGAGGAAGGAGCTTAAGATATTTTATCAAGTTAGTAGATGCCAAGCCTGTATTTAATATTTTTCCTAAAGGAAACGATACAAAACTAAAGGAAATTAGTTTGAATAAACTCGCTGATGACATTCAGCGAAACATTGATTTTTTCCAACAGTCGAATAGTAAACTAGCTAAGCTAGTAGATAAATATAAAGAGTTTGCCAATGATGATCCGGAGTATTTAAAAACGTTAGACTCACTACTATCAACTTTGGAGAACAAATCAAGATAAGAGCTGAGCTCACTTACGCTTATATAAGAACAAAAATGCTATGGTTAGTACCAATACACTTATCAGAAATACTGAGATGGTAACAATTGGCATCTTCTCTCCTTAAGTTGTCCAACCTAGGCTATAAAACAAATTAAATCTCACGGCGAACCGCACGAACTGATAGTTGAAAGCCTCCTGGGGCTAAAATTTTATTCAGCACTGAGACTCTAGGATCTGTATTTCCTTTCTCAATATCCCTAAGCGTTTTGTCAGACACCTTAATAAACTTTGCATATTGAGTTTGTGTCATACCATACAATTGTGTGCGAACTTGCTTAACTAATTCACCAATGGTGATTACATTGTTGGCAACATCATTCTCCAGCTTCGCAAGAATTTCTTTTCGCTGTTCGGCCGATAAGCTAGCCATTATAGACTCCCACCTCTACCCCAGTAGTTTATTACCGTTTATGAACTGATATTAGCAACTTTTCGGTAACAATCTACCGAAATATAGCTAAACACCGACATATATCGGAACTTTATTACCGTTTTAAATCTAAAAGTCGTCAAACTTTCTTAGAGTTTTAGCCAAAACCTATCTATTTATTACTTACGCTCCTTTGTAACCAAAACAGAGGTATAGGTTATGAAAAATTTCACTAAAGTACAGCGTATCGCAATTGCCATTCTATTAGTTACAGATGCAGTAAAAAGCGAAGATTTAGAACCATTAGGCATTAAGAAAGCACAAGCAGATACTTGGGCAAAACATTTATTGGATAAACAGATAAGCTTTCAAGATGCCATGGACATCTTTCAAAATGGGGATACAGATGTGTCTATCAATCATTTACTGGCACTATGTATTGATCAGCGCTTTTTTACTAAAAGGCCAAAAAATAACGAGGAAGTCCCAAGTGAAGAAAAAAAGCAGGAGTAACCTGCTTTGTTCTGAGTTTCAGAAAAACTTCGTCATGTCTTTAAATTCGACGCTTTTTCTAGTGCCGCTTCCTACTAAAATATAGTGGGTGTTATTAGTCGTAAATATGCTGTTTTCGTGGATACTTAGAATTGCTGTTGTACGCACCCAACCACCAACAGGAAACCTATCTAGCTCATCGTAAATTATGTAATCAGCTTTTATAAGCGATATCACAAAATCAGGTGCTGACTTCGGTGGCTCAATGTCCCATATAGTCCAATCTTTAACTACGCATATTGGCTTATTTGGGCAAAGCTGAACGCATTTTTCCTTCATCAATTCTATTTGTGATTCTGTGCAACCAAAGTCCGTTAATACACCAGGTTCATACAAAACACCTGCAAGCCTAGCAAGTTCTTGTTTCATTTCATCAGTCATAATCATCTCTTTCTATTAAAAGTAATGACTAGCTTGAGCTCACTTTCTAACCTGTCAAAAAACGACTTTGCATTTAATGTGTGTAAAAGGCTTCCAGCCTTGAACTCTATAACAACTAATGTTTAGTGACATTTTTAACTTCTGAATACAAAGTATCAAAAAACTCATTGACCCTTTGAAACAAACGCTTCGATGTCTTTTCTTCGTCAAAGGTGGTTAGTAAAACTCCTAGTTTTTGAGATAACATTTGCTGTAGTTCTTCAGAAGTACAAACCACCTCATACAAGTCATTTAATCCTTTGATGAAAGATTCAATTGCTCCTGTCGAATGTAAGGCCAATAGCTCGTAATTGATTTCGTTATGCTTTGAGTAGTTCTCAAACGACTTGTCTATCATTGCAAAAGCAAATTGAATCCTCATGGCCTCTTCATTTAACGTCAATATTCGACACAAAGTAATGAAAGACGGATCAGCTAAAATGTCGTCTTGAAGGTTCTGCAGTAATGCTGCTTGGTTATTTTCTTTGTCGGTTAATAAGTAAGAAGGGTCAAAAGGCATGTTGGCTTCCTATGAAATTAAAATACCAACATGCTGTGTGTATTTAAGCTTTCGTCAAAAAACCTAGTTTCCGACTGCTATGTTGAGAAGGATACAAATCCTTTATCAGAGCCTGTGGCCGAGACCCTACTTTGCATTTAATAAGTACAAACACATCACAACTTGAACTCAGCAAAAATGGATGATTCATTTTGCTTGTGGAAAGGATGAGTGCATTTGTAATAGCAGCTCGACAGCTTGTAAAACGGATATGAGCAGTAAATGTTCTTGAGTGAATCGAGCGGCAGTTTAGCTAACTGCTAGGTACCTAAGTTATTGCATTGCACCAGATCTACTCGTTAGCTCAGATGAGCTTAATTTAAACCCTTAACTAAAGAGAGGTAACCAGATTTTGATTGTCTGAACTGAGGCAGAGCAGGTATCGATGAAAGCTTAACACCTGCAATGCACTCACTTAATAATCGAGTTAGCTATTTGCTGCATCAACAAGTTGTTGTTTGAATGATTCAAAAGTGTCGTTATCAAAAGAAGAGCCGCCCTTTGCGTCCACATTAAACTTCTGTTTGATCACGTACTCAACAAGTGATTTGCCTTTGTTAAGGTAAACTTTAACTTCTGCTATAGCCGAATGCTCGCCACTTTTTAGATTATAAACAGTACGCAAAGCACCACCTTTATTGGTCGTTCTTGTCTGCGCTTGTAACTTGCGATTTAAGCTAGTCGCCACTGATTCTGGATCATAACTAACTTTAAACTCACCCGTTTCTACTTTTTCTGCCAGGATGACTGGGTCTAACTTTGATAATAACTTACTGTATTGAGCAATAGCCTTAGCATCAGTTTTAAACAAGAACATATCATCGTTCCCGCTGGTTTTATGTAACGTCGACGGTGATGACAATTTAACAACCCAAGAGTCTCCTACCTCCTCTACTTTAACAGGGAACTTAGCTGTGATGTCTTTCTTTGTTTCCATCATGGTACCTGTTGTTGAGCGATAACTATCGCCTTTACGATAGGTGACAAGATAGCTATCGGCATTTCGCTCAACTATCGCCCCTTCGAAGAAGTAGCCAGGGCTATAACCTTTAGGGGTATTACACATCGGATTACAGCCGTATTTATGTGACGCAGCCTCAGTTATTTGCCACTTTAAGCCAGATAATATTTGAGATTGAGTTAGCTCAACGCCAGGGGCAGGTGTTTTATCAAAAGTGAATGTTTTTGAGTTAGTTGTAGCGATAGGGATATCACGAGCTGGTTGAACCGAAACACAAGCGGTTATTGAAGCTGCTAAAACAGCAATCGGCGCAATACGTTTGATCATGGTACTTCTCCATATTGTTTATTTTATTCCAAAATCTGCTGTATTCTTACGTAGACACTTGCGCATGCACAGCAACAAACTTCCCTGAACCTTACCTGAGAAATGTTATTACTATGTATTTTCGTGACATTTCCCTCACCCCTTTATAATCAATGAGTTACGATCAGCCCGCTTTTTTGACATAGTGCAGAAGCATGGATAATAGAAGGTAGGATTTATTGGTTTACTGAGTTAGTTTTGTACAAGATTGGCGATTACATATTTAACACTAAGTTGGCACAAATAGAGTGCCCTACGGGAGAATGCTATGAACTCACTTCAACGCCATTTGAACTTCTTACATTCTTAGTAGAAAACAACGATCGCTTGGTAAATAAGCGTGAACTGATATTGAAAGTGTGGCAACACGAAGTGTCTGATAGCTCAATCAATAAAATGATCTCTGAATTGCGATCTATATTCGGTGATACCGCAAAAGAGTCTCGATACATATCGACAAGACGGAAGCTGGGATATCGGTTAGTTGCTGACGTGCATCCAATCGAAGAGCATATGTCGAAGACTCACTCCCCTATAACAGGCATAAATAATTACGGTAGTAATTAGCGTTATATACACTTTATATGCGCTCGAAAAATGAAACTGAAGTCGAACATTATTGGAGTCAGGAAGTATGAGACCAGATATAGAGCGCCTACTTCCAGTATTAGTTGAACTAAATTTGGAATTCACTCTAGCCGAAAAAGCCTCAATAAGAACATTCTCAACATCTTGGTAAGTAAATGAGTACATTATTTTGCTATATGAATGGTCAAAAAGTCGGTGAATTAGAACGACGAAAGGATTACTCCCTATATTTCTCTTATGATGAAAAATGGCTAAAAAGCGATTATGGTCGGCCTATATCTTTGTCTATGCCTCTTAGTCCCAAAAAATACTCTGGTGAAGTTGTCTATAATTATTTTGAAAACTTACTGCCAGATCTAATTGAAGTGAGGAAAAAAGTTCAACAACAAGTTGGCACAGCTTCTTCAGAGCCATTCGATTTGTTATCTGCAGTTGGTAAGGATTGTGTTGGCGCATTACAGTTTTTAACTGAAGATCAGTATGAAATAAACAAGCAAGAAGGCAGAGGAATAAGTGACTCTGATATATCAAAATTACTTCAAGATCTAAAAGTTTCACCTTTAGGTATTGATACTGATGGCGACTTTCGCTTATTAATTGCAGGGGCGCAGTCAAAAACAGCATTGTTCAATGATAAGAGCCAGTGGAAAGTACCAATAGGAATGTCTCCTACCACTCATATTCTAAAGTTACCGATGGGTGAAGTAACAGATCAAAATATTCCTTTCGACGATAGCGTAGATAACGAGTGCTACTGCATGTGGTTAGCACAAGAATTCGGCCTTAATACTGCAAAAAGTACTGTTGCTCAATTTGATAACTCAAGAGCATTTATCGTTGAAAGGTTCGACCGAAAAGAAGTATCAGAAGAACAAACCATTTATCGTCTCCCACAAGAAGACATGTGCCAAGTGTTCAATGTCAATTCTGAATTAAAGTATCAATCTAACGGCGGTATCGGCATTGAAAAAATTTACAAACTGCTAGTTGGCTCAGACAATCCTGAAGACAGGCAAACTTTCATGCGTGCCCAAATCTTTAACTGGTTAATCGCAGGTATAGATGCCCATGCAAAGAACTATAGCATCATGTTACTACCAAATGGGTTGTATGAACTTAGTCCACTGTATGACCTTATGTCAGCTCATCCATTATTTGAGCGAGGACTGAGGGATAGAGAAATTAAGATGGCTATGGGGCTAAGAGGTGGTAGCGGTTTAAAGTACCGATGGACAAGACTAACTACCCGTAACTTTTTCACAACGGCTAAAGCAGTAGGTTACTCAATTGATAGTATGCAGGAAGATTTAGAAATGTTTTACGACACTGCACAAAACACAATAGAAAAAACTACCGCTAAAATAATTTCGGCTATTCCCTATATAGACCAGCAAGTTATTGAGTCGATTAACCGAGGAATATTAAGAGTTATAAGTAGAAAGCCTATTGTTAACCCTTATAGATAAAGTCATATTTTAAGGTCTTGCCACGACAAGATATTACAAATAGGCCGTTAATTCTGGCCTATCAAACTCCTTACTGTAGAGGGGTAAAACTGCTTACCCGTTCGGCTTTTGAAGCCTAGTCTGTTTAGTTCGTCTGCAATGCCTTTTAACGTTGTTGTGCCTGTTGATTTCACATTTTCTATTACTGGTAAGATGGCGTCTCGGTATTTTTTTGTATTTTCCATAAACTGTGAATGAGCATTTTTAGTACAAGTGTTTCTTACATCACTAAAGTTTGGGTTACCAAGTTGTACTCCTCTTTTCTTGGCTTCAGCCAAAGCTAGCTTAGTCCGAATTGAACAAGCTCTTCGTTCCTCTTCACTAACGGCTGAGAGAACTTGTAAGATCAAGGGGCTACTGGTTTCTCCCAAGTCACAGCATATAAACTTAATATTGCTTTTCATAACTGAACTAAGAAAGTGGAGATCGCGAGACAACCTATCCAACTTTGAAACAATTAGTGTCGAATTAGTTAACTGGCAGTGCTGAAGCGCTTTTGCCAATTCGGCGCGATTACTTTTTTTACCCGACTCCACTTCAGTATATTGGTGTAATAAGGTGCCTTCTCGTCGGTTTACATAATCGGTCACCACTGACTGTTGAGACTCTAGGCCAAGGCCGCTTTGACCTTGTCGTTGTGTCGAGACACGGTAGTAAGCAATAAAATTCATAATGTTGTACTCAATTATGGAGGTGCAATTTCTTCGTTTTGCATGTTTGTATTTAGGCTTTATAGATTGCCTGCGTGGGAAGATTCGTCAAAAAACGTCCGTTGTACTCAAATATTGAAAAGTAGAATTAATGGGCCTTCTCTCGATTTTCTTTTGGCGCCATAATTGACTACAAAGCAATACTATAAGGCTAACTAATGGACAACAAATATAGACTCGCACGAGCAAAACGAATTAAAAGATATAAGAACAAATATCAAGCTGAAGAAATTGCTCAGTGGCGAGAATTTGCTTACAAAACTGCACAAGAAATGAACCGAGATTTACGTTCAAAGACTTGGTTTGAAGAGAATTTATATAATCTGAAAATAGCTAGTATTGGCAGTGCAATGTTAACTGCCATTTTGATTTTCACTTAATTAACTGAGCTACTCATATACTCATAAGTGATGTCAACGATACACTCTCTGGAAAAAAGAGGTATCGACGTAAACTGCAGACGCTTTAAATTAATAATTAAAGGAAGCAGTTTAAATGACACCAAGTATTTTGACAGACTATATTCACGACACCATTGAAGCACTTCAAAGTGGAGTCTCAGTCAGTGACACTTTCGAACAAGCGTTAAACGAGTACTATGAACTCCTAGCAACAAGAAGCTTGCCTACTCAAGAGTCGATAGACGAGGTCTTAGAAGAGCTTGAAGAGTATTTCGAGCTAGATGATAACTACTACAGCTTAAAGCTTGTTAATATTGAAGATCCTGAGTACCTATTACAGGAAGTATCTAATGCACAAGGATTGGTAAATGAGTTTTATCAAGCTGTTAAAGCTTTCGCAGATCAGAGCGAAGAGCAATATTCACACTAGACTGTAAAACATCCAACGGCCTGAATTCTCGGCAACAAAAAGGTTCATATAGAAAAACCCACTGCGTGGGTTTTTCTTTCCTAGTACTCATCGACGTTAAACCGCAAGTTGCAAAGGCTCAGTTGGCACTCTAGAGCTCTGTGTTATTGCTGTTAAGAAAACTTTCTTCTTCTTAGCCCAGCACAGCTCTGATTTTTCATTAATAAACGCTTCCAATAATGCACTATGTAACTCATAACTAGTAGTGTCATACCCTTTTGCTTGATAAGCGTTATTAACACCCTCACTAAAACCTTGCCCAGCGATAAACAACTCTTCAACAAAAGCGTTAGCAACATCAGCTTCGGCATCATTGTATGTGGCGATACAACCTTCAACATCGGTTGCATGATAATTTCGACAATTAAATGGGCGTACTTCGTAAAAACTGCAAAGATGATTTTCTAAGAAAACACAGTCGATATTTGAATTGTAAAACTCTTCGTTTGGAAGCGCTGCTAAGTGCTTAACCATGCCAGTTAACTTATTGATAAAATCTGTTAACTGAGTAGTAGAAAGGCTTTGTTGAATACTTTGTTTTAATAAGAATACTTCGGCTGGCGTAACAAACACGCGACAATACGAACAGCAATAACTGCAACCTTCCTTACAAGCTACTTGTTTATTCGCGGCTTGACTTACTGTCTCAATGATTGACTCATGGCGTCTAAGCGATGACTGCAATGTCGATACTGTGGTTTTGCGAGTGAGTTTATTACTCGCTTCTTTTTGAGCTTGAGCAGAGAAAGATTGCAAAAGATAAAGTGGGTTTGTTGAAGTCATGATAATTGCGCCTTGATTTAATTAAGTTGCAATCAGTCTCTCCCCCCAGCCAAATCTGTCAAAAATCACAACTCCTTAATGGCAACTCGTCCTTGAGTAAAAGTGTGCATGCTACGCTGTTAAAGCATAGTCCTTATTTTTTCATACGATTGAGCGCTTTGGTGCACAACCTGATTCACTGCTGCTAGCGTAACTTCACCATCGCCAAGATTAATGCAAGTGTTAATAATTACATGCTCTATAAGAGCCTCACGCTCCTTATAGCTCAGATGTTTAGAAGGATGATTCCTCACTAAAGCCCTCCAAACTGACTTAGGACATTCATCAAAAATACCTGCTAATTTCAATTGATAAAGTTCAATTGCTATTAGGTCATTATCGGTTAAAACAAATGGACGGCGAGTATAAGGCATATTGAGACTAGAGCAGCCTTTCTTAATAACTCGGTAATACGGCGTCAAACCTACAATTTGATAAGGTAAATTGTCGCTAGAGTGA
The DNA here is from genome assembly GCA_965221615.1 of Psychrosphaera sp. Lineage (GTDB taxonomy): Bacteria > Pseudomonadota > Gammaproteobacteria > Enterobacterales > Alteromonadaceae > Psychrosphaera. The sequence goes on from OZ244904.1 coordinate 3,246,832, forward strand.
GAGTCATTGGCAGGTATTACTTCCATTAACTGTTTAGCTATATTTGATGGAAGAAGAGTAATGACCTCTTTTAGGTTAAGTTCCTCCACAGAGTGACTAGATTGTTTGTTTTGCATAAAAGCTCCTTTATTGATTTATCAATAAAAGGCTCTCATGCGGTTTTCTTTTGTCAAAAATACTCTGCTAGATTACAGTTTCACAGTGACAATATTTAATGCGACTCTAAATATGACTCAATCTGCCCCCATAAAAAGGCTGGTAACATAGCTTCCTCAAAAAAACTATCTAGAACTGGCATATAGTAACCACTACTATATTTGTCATCTAGCTGATTAAACAAATCATCTAATAATGATGTGTCGTCAGCACAGTCTGCATAATTGTTATACATACTAGTAATTAATGCTTTTAATTTTTCCAATGTCTTATACCTTCATTTTTCGGTATAGCGCTATTTCCGGGTTAATGTTTTGACGTCTTTAGTCATGAGCTCAATTTCAACGTAACAAATAAAAAAATTACGTGTAGAAAGTGGGGTCTCAACTCTTTTTTGAATTCACGACTAGTAAAACAAGGAAATAAAAGCGCGCAACAAATTGGAAATTAGGGTCGCAGTCCGACTTTGAGGCTCGTAGTAAAAGTCACATACCAGATAAATATCGATGCGCAAGCATGAAAGGACTTACGTCTGAGTGCGACTTATTATTAGAATAAAAGGTTAGTAAAGGGATTATATGAATAAGTCTTAACTCAATCTGTCAGACTCTATTAACAGAACTCTATCAAATCTGACAGTCGTAAATGTGCCAATCTCGGCAGTTCAACAGCAACTTAATATTTTAATTCATATTGCAAAAGCTGACGTTCACCCAACTCGTTTTTGGACAGTAATGTGTTTAGGCCCACAAAGTACTCTGATTATTTGCGTTATATGAAGTCGAAAAACTCACTCTGTTCATTATTTTTAGTTTGCGGCTATAATCGCCAGCTCTCTAATTCAAGTGTTGGTGGCCAGCATATTAACCCGTAGCCGCAAGACTTCTGTTTTTTACTATGGTGTCGCTTTCATATAATATGCTTACATTTGAACTTAGCTACACTCACAGGAAGTGATTAATGTCCGACTATAAAAATCTAAATATCGATAGAGCAGCAATTGATGCTCATGTTGGCAAGTTTTTAGAAGGCAACAGTATGGTACAAGACGGTGAGCCAACTCCAGTCGGAAAAGCGCAGCGTTATAGATTCGGTTCCGCTGGCTCGAAGTTCGCTATGGTAGACCTTTATCTGAACCAAGATGGCACGACAACCATTAATCACAAAATTGGTAACAATCAAGAACTTGGTGAACAATTTGCTGATTACTTGAAAGCAACTATCAATCCAGCAGAATTGGAGTCTGTAAATCTGTCTATTGACGGAATCAGGGGAGATGATTTCGATTCAGTAATTGATTGCATCAACGATTCTAAAGAGTTTGAAATAGAGGTCAATCGTGATGAAACTGCGTGCAAGCAAATCACGCTTAAAAGTATTGCTCACCAAGACCAACTTAAATTAACTAGCCATAGAACCACGAGAAAAATGCAAATACAGGGGAAGCCCCTTTCTTGCTATCGGCGTGTTATTTTTATGCTTACCGACCTATTAGATCTTAAGGCACTTGCTCAAGTTCTTTACAAAAAAGACGATAACAGTGCAGAGATCGTTCGGACAGAAATGGCAGAAGATCACCTGAAGCGATTTTTTGTGAATAGCTACGAGCTGTTACCTGCACAGGTAAAAAAGTTGTTGATTTCGAGCTGCTGTGTAAAACTTGCATCACCCCAGCTTCCCGATTATTGCCTTCTTCTCTATCCTGATCTTAGAGCATTAGAAGGCGTATTAAAGCTGACTCTCAACAACTATGGGATGTCTGTTGTAGACGCTGAACATGGTTTTGGTGATTTTTTTAACGTAGATACCAAAAGTGGACAATGCACAATTAAGCCAAGTTTCAGTGCCCAGATAGGTAATGCGGTAATGGAGAGTGCCTTCAATGTCGGCTATAGTTTCTATAGGAAACATCGGCATACTTTATTCCACATGGAAGAATTCGATGGAGGTAGCCGTTTAATATCAAATTTGGAGATGGCTATTAGTCTTTCAAATGATGCTTACAATGCCATTAATAATTTGTATACCGCCAGAATGTGATAATAATGATCAAGAAGATACGCATTATAGGTGAAATAGCTGTGGTTACAGCTACCGCAGACTTTCACCCATTGCGTCAATTAAAACAACTAAGCGAAGAACTCGATAACTTACAGTTCGATGGTTCGGTTTTATTCGATTTGCTAGCCGTAAACGGCTTGGCAGAGAATCGCTTTGCATCCATGAAGTTCTCTAATCGGAAATTTGATCGTTCTTCTTTTGCTGTTGAATCAGAAGTGACCCCAAGTATCAAAGACGAACAAGATACTATTGCCAAGCAGGATCATGCCTTTCTACTTGGCAGCGTCCTTTCATCTGAAGAAGTTGAAAAATTCACTCACTGAGCTTTGCACGGTTGATATTGCTCACATAACATTACCTAAGCTCCGTAAAGAGAAGTACGGGGACAGGTTACGCTTATTGCAGTTCATTACTTTTGTATACCAAAGTTACCTGAACATTAATATTTGAACTTTAGGTTGTAACTCATAAAGGGGCATAAATGAGTTGGCAGAACGTCAGCTTTACAGAAATCAGCCTATGACATCAAATAACTGCATCCATCGGTTGCTCTCTCAGTTCATAACTGCCTGTCAGATATGAGCTACTACAGATTATATTGATATTAAAAAGAGTGATTATTAACTCTTAAACAAACACATCTCTCGTAGCCAACCAGTACTTACTGCCACTCTTTTCAGCTATACCGTATGCCCAGTTAGCAACATGTGCGGATCTTTCTGCATCACAGGTAAAGTGGTTGGTTAGTTCGCTTGTGATTAGTTTTTCGTTTAAAACTAAGTTCTGTTCCTGCCAGTTTTCTCTATGCTCTGGAGCTGCCAGATAATTTCGCTTATTGTTATTGCAGGCTTTGTGAGCAAGTACAAAGTTGTGGCCAAGATCATTGTTGTATTTGGTAAACGGAATGAAGTGATCGACTTCTGCCGTCCCCTTAAGTGGCTTATTGCAGTAAAAGCAATTGCCGTTTTGGATCTCTTTAAATAGCTCTGACGCAGATTTTAATGAACTACGTGACGTTCCAAATAAAAAGTCAGATAGTTCTCCAGCTCTACCAATTACCTGCTGATTTTCTTGTATCTTAGATACTTTCTCTATCCAACCTTGTCTTGAGAATTGAACGACCAAGTCATGGAACAATCGAAAACAATCAGCAATTCCTGCATTCAACTCGATATAAGGACGATTCTTAATGTGAGGAAATAAATAACATTCTTCCCGTTTAGATAAAATCTGTAGCCGCCACAGTGGGCCTTCTTTTAATGTACGCATAGTATTGCGATAAATTTGAGGCCAAAACGGCGAAGACTTCGCTTGGCTGAGATTTCTAGCACCATTGTTTTGAAGCTCAATAATATCGGCAATGATCTTAGCTTGCTTTCCTGAATTTTGTAGAAGGATACCTCCATGCAACTGCTGTTCAGTCTCAGGGAAAAAGGGCTTCGCATGTTGCCAGTATAAGAGGATTAACTTATCAACAATCTCATCAAATGAAATGGGTAACTGACCGTTGCTAGGCGCATCTTTTTCAATACAGATATCAGCTAGAGCATGCAAAAATGCGAACTTATATGTAGAAGAGAAATCACCTTCTTGCAACAAACGTTGTAAGTAAGAAATAAAGTCAATTTGATGTTTATAAAGGGCTTCCATTTATTTACCTAGCATCTTATTTGTTAACCTTCTTACTTACTCAAGACAACTGTTTGCCAAGCTACATCACCACGACCCAATTGATCATCCGTTAAATCGGTTTTTAATAGTGCAGATAAGCAACTTTGCTCACCCAACTGACAAACTTCATCCACACTTAGAGGAAATGCAGTTCGTCCATCACTAAAGTCACCATACCTTAATGTTATAACTAACCGGCCACCAGCACTTAGTAATGACGCCATAGTCTTCATGGATACAACTCTTTCATCAGGTGATAAGTGCATCCATACAGCACTTAATAAGATAAAATCAAACTGAATGTCTAGCGCCTTAATCTGATTTAGGTTTGGTAAGTCATCTTGATACCAAGTTATATCATGTTCTGATGAATTTCTTTTCGCGGCCAGCATTAACTTTGTTGCTGGTTCGACTGCATGAACCTTTAATCCACGCTCAGACAAATATCGTGCATCACGTCCTGAGCCAGCTCCGATATCTAAAGCTGTTCCATTTGTTGGCAAAAGATTAAACCAATCACTATGAACCGACCCAAATGAAACACTATTATATTGAGATATTAATGAGTCTGTATTTTCTGAATAGAAAGATGAGTTATTATTCACACTATAACTTTCCAGCTAATGATGAGCATTCTATATATTATCACTTAAGAATTTTTGAGGTATCTCTTTTTATGCTCCAATAAGCCTGGTATTATCGCCAACTGCATTTTAGGGTGGTAATAAAATTGAAATCGAAAGGCAAGGTTCTGGTCATAGACCTATTTGCAGGTCCAGGTGGCCTTGGAGAAGGAATAACCTCGACTACTGACAAGGATGGCAATCACCCATTCGAAATTGCTATATCTGTTGAAAAAGAGCCTTCCGCTCATAAAACTCTAACAACCCGAGCTTTATTTAGAAAAATAAGCAAACTACCTTCAGGGTTGAAAGACTATAATCTATATGTTCAAGGCCACATAACTAGAGCCGAACTATTTGAGAGATACCCTGCTCAAGCACGACAAGCAACTGTAGAAACTTTAGGCGGGCCTAAAGCTCTTGGCGAAGATAACGAGCTAATTCACAGCAAGATTAAGGAAGTTTCTAGCAACCACAATGGCCCTAAGGTCGTAATAGGAGGTCCTCCATGTCAAGCCTACTCTTTAGCTGGAAGATCTCGAAATGCAGGAGTTGAAAATTATAAAGCAGAAAAAGATCATCGTAATTTTCTATATATAGAGTATCTAAAAGTACTATCTATTGCCCAGCCTGATGTATTTGTAATGGAAAATGTTAGAGGGATTTTATCTGCAAAAATAAATGGGAAGATAATGTTCCCTCAAATCCTTAAAGATTTGAGAAAGCCTGGCCGTGTAACGAAAATCAAAGGGGTACCCGGGTATAAGATATACTCGTTGGTAACTGAGGCGAAAAACCCTAGTAACCCTCAATACAAGGATTCTTCAAGTTTTCTAATTAAGTCAGAAAACTATGGTATTCCTCAGGCTAGGCACAGAGTTATCCTATTAGGTGTAAGAGATGACCTAAACCCTGTTCCAAATACGTTAATACCATTTTCCCAATCGGTAACAGTAAAAGAAGTATTATCAGACCTTCCTCCATTAAGAAGCGGTTTTTCTAAACAAAAAGATGAGCGCTCTGACTGGGAAAGGTTAATCAACAAAAATGCGAAAAGCCTAAAAAGAATTTTAAAGAAGAGCTTTGATAAAGAAGCTGTAGAGAGCTTAACTCTAAGTGCTATAAAAGGATTGTCGCGAAGTGCATCTAATGTGACGGAAACTTTGCCACAAATACCAAAACATTTAAAAAATTGGTACCTCCGTGATTTTCCGGAGTGTGTCCTCAATCATGAAACGAGAGGCCATATGACCTCAGATTTATTACGTTATGGCTTTAGTTCGTCATTTACTCAACTTAATGATGGTATCTCCCCCAAATCAAGAGACTTTCCTAAAGAATTAGCCCCAGCGCATGAAAACTGGACATCAGGTTCTCATGCTGACCGTTTTAGAACACAAGCAGCTAATAAACCATCTACAACAGTCACAAGCCACATATCTAAAGATGGTCACTACTTCATTCATTATGATCCTCAGCAGTGTCGAAGCCTCACTGTTAGAGAAGCAGCTCGCCTCCAAACTTTTCCGGATAACTATTTTTTTGAAGGAAATAGAACGCAACAATACGTACAAGTTGGAAATGCTGTCCCACCGTACCTAGCATTACAGATAGGTAAGCTAGTATTAGAACTACTGCATAGTGAAACTTAAACTAAGACTTTTTGTAGATTCTGCGATTAACTTTTTTTTCAGTTTTTAGCAATCCTTCTTTTAACAGAAGCCCCAGAACGCTATAAGTTAAATAATCTTGCTGCCTACCTTGATTATCTGATTGAAGTCCTAAGTAATGAGCGCAATCAGCATTTGTAACTCCATTAAGGTTTTCTTCAGCTAATGAAACAAGAGCGTCTTTTATCAATTTTAAGCCAAGCTGTGCTTTTTCAACAGCTCCCAAAGGAACAACTATATCTGCATCAAACTTTCTTTTTATCGACTTAGGAACAACAGAGTTATACAGAATACCTCCGGTATCTATTGTTCCTAATCCACTTATAAGCTCTAGTTCAATTTTCAGAGCTTGTTCTTCGGTTAAATTTTCTACGACTTTATGAACAATAGGACAATGACCGGAATCAATTATTTTCTGTATATATTTACCTTTATTTGTATCATCGACTTTCCCAGAGTGTTCTGTTGCTCTGCTCCCCGTACCTTTTCCAATGTAGAAAACTGTTGCAGGTTTACTTCTAGGGTCTTTAAGCATATAGACATAATAAGTAGAAGACATTAAAGGCTCCGAGCTAAACATGAACTTTGACGATTTATCTAATAAACATCCATATATTTAATTAGATCAATGATTTCCAAATCAAAACATGTTAAATCTATCACATAAATAATTTTCAAAAAATGAAACTATGAAAATGGACTTTGAAAAATCATTAGTTAAAGTTGTTCTTTACATATCAAGTAATGATGGCGTTCTATCTCAAGAAGAAGAGAGTAAATTAATAAGATTAGTTGCCCAAGTTTACCCTAGTATTAGTAGGCAGTTACTCGATTCTTGGATAGACGAGTTCTTTGAAGAAGACCTACAACTAGAAGATTATTGTAAAAAGCTCCCCGAAAAAGATAACCAGCTACTTGCCCTTAGCTTAGCTGTTAAAACGGCCTCAGCAGACGGCTTAGACCTAAAAGAAAACTTAGCTCTTCACAAGGTTATAAACTTCTGGGGAATATCCTGGAAGGAGATAACCAATGCCTGAACACATTGACCTCTCTCCAAATCCTAAATCGCATATAAAAACGTTAGCAAGAATAGGATACAACCTAAACTCTGCAATAAGCGATATCATTGATAATTCCGTTACCGCAGAGTCTGACAATATCTACACAGAAATAGATATTATAGATGAAAAAGCTGTTTTAATTATTTTAGATGACGGCTACGGAATGACTCCTGAGACACTTATAGACTCTATGAGGATTGGATGTAAAGACCCGGCTGATATTCGAAATGAGTTTGATCTAGGGCGATTTGGCTCTGGAATGAAAATGGCTAGTTTTTCTCAAGCGAGACAGCTTACAGTTATAAGTAAAGATTCAAACACGAAAGCCCATAGTGCCACTTGGGATTTAGATTTAGTTGAACATAAAAATGCTTGGAAACTTATCAAACACTCTGAAGCAGAAACAGATGATTTATGCACCAAATTCAATATCCAAATTGGTAAACAAGGGACGGCTGTCATCTGGGAAAATATAGGAAAATATGATGGATATCCAGTTTCAGAACTTCAAGCTATCTTAGGTCAAGATCTAACTAATTTAAAAAGCTATGTTCGCTTACATTTTCATAAATTTATGGAGGGAAAAAGAGCTATAAACTTCTATTTTAACTATCAAAAGCTAGAACATTTCGATCCTTTTTTAAGAAACCGTAATGGCTATCAAGAAGGTCCTTCTCAAAAGTTTAGGGTTAAGAAAGGAGGAAGCATTGAGCTCAGAGTGCATATACTACCTCACGAGTCCAAATTAAATAAATCTGACTTAGCAAACTTAGGTGGCACAGATCAGATAACTGCTAACCAAGGGCTATACGTTTATAGAGCAAATCGGCTCATTATCTCAGGTGGTTGGTTTGGCTTAACTAGATTATCTCAACTCGGTAAATTAGCGAGAGTTGAAGTAAACGTGCCTACAAGCCTCGACGAAGAATGGTCTACAGACGTAAAGAAGTCATCCCTCGAAATACCACATAAAGTGAAAGTTAAACTTAGACAATTGATTAGAGAGCCAATAAAGAGATCACAAAAAACTTATCGTTATAGAGGACGTTTAGAAGAAGCCAACGCATTCTGGAAAGTAAATGAGAACGAAAGGGACAAGAGTATTAGTTACGAAGTAGCGAAGGATAATACTTTGCTAAACCACCTTTTATCGACTCTAAATAAAGAACAAGCCTCTATTCTAGTTGAATATTTGAAAAATTTATCCGCAGAAGTACCTATTCACCATATATACGAAAAAATGTCGTCTGAGCCTAACCAGATTAATCAGAATGATATTAGCTATAACGACTTATTGGAAGGATTGAAAAAATTATGGAACAAGTAGCGATTGAAGATTGCACTAATACACTTCTTAGAATTTTTAATGAAGCAAAAGCATCTGGAAAGAAAGTTGATGAAGAGTTCATAAACACTACTATTGAGCAGCTTAAACTATTACTTCCTCAGTATAAAGAATTCAGTGATGAAGACTGGAAAACCATAAAGTTTAAGATTGAAACTAGTATAAATGTTGAAATAGATGAAGGTCCAATAATTCTGGCTAACCCAAAGGTTGAAAGATGGTTAGATCATAAGCGTGGAGAAATAGATTGGAATTATTGGAAGGCTTATAAAGAGTATCTGCTTGATCAAGGTCGCTCCCTAGACGTTATCAAAGAAACAGAGAAAACTATTGATGAGATTTTAGACTGCTCCGGAGATCCTCAGAAGGAAGGAAAGTGGAATCGTCGAGGGCTGGTAATGGGAAATGTCCAGTCAGGTAAAACTCAAAACTACCTTGGTTTGCTTAACAAAGCTATAGATGCAGGATACAAGGTAATTATCGTTTTAGGCGGTCACTTAAATGAACTAAGAACTCAGACTCAAGAACGTTTAGATGAGGGAGTTATAGGAAAAGAGTCTAAAAAGAGATATGAAAGCGGACAGCCAATCGGGGTTGGTAAATATAGAGCTGAGCACCTAAGAGCTTCCTTTTTAACAACTACAGAAGGAGATTTTAAAAAGTCTGTAGCAAATAGTTTTGGCATTCATTTTTCAATCGTTGACGGCGCCATAATATTCGTCATAAAAAAATGGGCATCTGTCCTCAATAACTTATCTGAGTGGATAGCAGAAAAACATGATTTAGATGTTGAAGCAGGACAGAAATTAGATCACCAATTGCTATTAATCGATGACGAAGCTGACTATGCTTCAATTAATACCAAACATGAAAAAGGTGATATTACTGCTATAAACAACAATATAAGGAAGCTTTTAGCTCTATTTAATCGCTCCACGTATATTGGTTATACAGCAACACCATTTGCCAACATCTTTATCGATCCTGACGAGGAACATGTAGATATTGGTGATGATCTTTTCCCCGAAGACTTCATGATCCGAATTCCCACTCCTGATAGTTACGTTGGACAAAAACACTTTTTTCAATCTAATGATGACAGTAAGGCCGATCCAGTTGTCATAATTGACGACAATGAGGTTCTTTTACCTGCAAAAAGTAACAAAGAGACTCCCGTAGGTGTATTGCCAGAATCACTAAAGGAAGCAGTCAGATGTTATTTAATTACTGTTGCTGTGAGGTCACTTAGGGGCACGCCTAAGGCACATAGCACAATGCTAATTAACATGACTCACTTAACTCTTCTACAAGATAAAATTGCAGAAGTAGTTGATGAATACATGGATGAAATACGCAGCGCCGCTGATTTTGCACTGGGTTACTCGATGGAACTAGCGGTTAAAAAAAGTCGTGTGATCTCAGATATTAAAGACAGCTTTTATAAGTATTATGAAATAAATGAGTCTTTTGAGGAAATTTTTAATCATTTAAAGAGAGCAATTGGTAAAACGAAGGTATTCGCTGTACACGGCAAGTCAGGACAAAGTTTAGACTACTCAGCATACAAAGCTAACGGTTTATCAGCAATTGTTATTGGAGGGCATAAGCTGTCTAGAGGACTTACTTTAGAAGGACTCACCATATCCTATTTCACTAGAAACTCTAAAACCTATGATACGTTGATGCAAATGTGTCGCTGGTTTGGATATAGACCTGGATATAAAGACTTGTGCAAACTATTCATAACAGAGGAGTCATTTGAATGGTACGAGTTTATTTCCAATGCAATTGATGAGCTTTATCTTGAGCTTGAAAGGATGTCAGAACAAAAGAAAACCCCTGGCGAATTTGGATTAAAGGTTAGAGAGCACCCTGGAGCATTGTTGATTACTGCGAAACAGAAGATGAATGCGGCACACAACCATACACGCTCGCTAGACTTAGCTGGGAGGAGATTAAGAAAGTATGAGTTTTACGTTTCGGATGAAAATAACTTAAACAATCTAAATATCACTAGGAACCTGATAAATCGTCTATTTGATGAAGGTGTAAATCAATACTGTGCCGCTGATGGCTCAACTATCTTTTATGATGTAGATCACTCTTTCATTAAAGACTTTATTTCAGATACGAAGTATGTGGAGGGAGAAGTCACCGATGATTTGTTACTACAGTATATTTCTAAACTTGAAAAGTCTGGTTTACCTAAATTTACCGTATGTATCAAAAATATAAAAAACGAGAAGAATTTATGGTGGTCTCAAAAGCAAGTTCAGGATGGAGATCCTGAGTTACCAACTATTATTTCATTAGATCATAGATTACCTCAAATAAAACCGTCCAAGCGGAAGTTATTGGCATCTGTCAGCGGAAATACTGTTTGCTGGGAGAGACAAGAGATTGGTGATAAGCATGACGAAAGGTATTTCTTGCAAGACCCCGATAATGCACTAGAAGAATCGAACCCCTTTTATTATATTACAAATCCAGAGCGCAACCAGCCAGGGCTAATAATATACACGCTATCTATCGGCACATTACCTAAAAATGCTAAGAAGGGTGGCGATGAGATTTTAGGAGTTCCTCACAAAGATCCAACGATTAGCTACTCAGTCTCTTTTCCTTTACTCGAAAACTTAAAAGGTAAATCAAAAAGAGAGATTGATCGTCTGAGCAGAGCAACAAAAGTCTCCTATGTAGTCAATCAGATATGGAAAGCTCTCAATGAAGATCTTGTACTTGAGTATGAAGATGATGACGAATAACTATCGAGAATTTTTTAAAGATAACCCTTGGGAAGGGATAGAATCGGGTTCTTATCCGTCTTCAGCTAGAAGGTTGTATAAAGAGGATTCTAGGTTTTGGGTTTCAGTAAATGCAGAAGGAAACTTTCTATTTTTTGCAGAAGAAGAAGGTTGTTTTGAATTTGATATAGCCAATAAATTGGACTGTCTAGACATTAGACTAGATCAGGTTAATGATAAAACTCGACTTGTATGTATTCTTACAGACGCCGAAATGTTCGATAAGTTTCGTACAATTGCTAAGGATGTTGCTGCATATTCGACAGAGTATGGCGGTTTGAATATGTTCCGTAGTGTTATATTGAGAATTTATTCATGGAGTGAATTTTTGAAACCATCAAGGTCAGGTCTGGGGTTTCGTGAGCTGATTGGATTTTGGGGCGAATTGTTTATATTTCACGACCACTTCGCTAAAAATTGCGGATTTCAGAATGCTTTGAAGGCATGGATAGGGCCTGAAAACAAAAAGCAGGACTTTACTTTTGATGAAGTTTCTTTCGAAATCAAAACAAGTATTGTTGGTGATAATAATAATCTTAAGATTTCTTCAATTGAACAGCTCCAAAAGGTTACAAGCAATCTATATCTAATAGCTTTCAGAATAAATGAGAGTTTTGAACTGTCAGGTTTAAGCATCACAGAATTAGTAGATAAATGTGTATCGTTAATCGGTGATAACCAAGCATTAAAAAGTGAGTTTCAGCATAAGATCTCTGAAAAATATGGTAAAGCTAATGATGCTGAGCTTGAACGAAAGTTCATTGATATAAATATGGTAACTTATGAAATATCAGAAGACTTTCCTCAAATAGTTCCAGACAACCTGCCACATGAGAAAATACTAAAAGTGAATTATACAATAGACGGGAATTCGCTTGGGAAATATGAAACTTCAAAAACAATAAGGGAGATCATTGAAAATGGAACAGCTACTTCAGTTTAAAGATGAACTTATAAATGGCGTAAAACTTTCCGCAGAAAAAGACCTTTGCTTTGAAGAAGAAAAATTCTTTGAACTTGTTTCCGAGTCCATTTCAGAAGCAGGGATATTGGACAATATAGAGTACCACCCATACAGAAATACGAATAAGTACATGAAGATTGATGGATATAGTTGGAATCCATTAGAAAAAACACTTAGCGGTATTATTACAGACTATGAAGATATAGAAGACATTTTAACAATAACCAAGTCCGACTTAGTTAAGCTTGGAAAGAATGTATCAAGGTTCTTGGAAAAAATCGATGATGAAGTCTTTCTAGACTCATTGGAGGAATCTACAGACCGAGTCATAGCTAATTCAATGAACTTTTATCTTCCAGATGTTTTGAAATTTAGAGTTGTTGTACTTAGTACTAGGAAACTAAGTGATCGAGTTAAAAAAGTTGCTATTGAAGAAATAAGAAATAAGCCAACATCAATAGAGATTTGGGATTTAGAGCGGCTAAAAACACTGTCTGAATCAGGAACCGAAAATGAGCCATTTTCTATAGACTTTCTCAATATTTGCAACGGACTTCACAACTTACCAGCGAACATTGAAGATGAAGATACTCATACTTATCTGTGTGTAATGCCAGGAAAAGTACTCAGTGAAATATATGATGAATTTGGACAACGCTTGCTCGAAGCAAATGTAAGAACTTTCCTTGATTTTCGTTCTTCTGTAAATAACGGTATTCGAAGAGCGCTATTAACGGAGCCAGAAAACTTCTTCGCTTACAATAATGGCTTAACTTGCACAGCTACCAATGTAGAATTTTCGGATGTTGGTGGGGGAAGGGTTATTTCTAAATTGGATAACTTACAAATAGTGAACGGTGGACAAACAACGGCTTCGATATATTTTGCACCGCGAGAAAAAGGAGGTATCGGAGATAGGCTTTATAAAGATATAGACCTCGACAAAGTTTTTGTTCAGATGAAGCTTACGGTGATTCATGATGAAGATAAAATTGAAAACCTTAAATCACGAATAAGCCAATACGCCAATACTCAGAATTCTATCCAAAAATCAGATTTAGTTTCTAACCACCCATTCCATCGAAACTTAGAAAAACTAGCTCTTTCAATTCCGATGCCTGCTGGTGAATCTGGTTTATCTACAAAGTGGTTTTACGAGAGAGCAAGGGGCCAGTACACTACTAGAAGTAGAGCGCTAACTAAAGCTCAAAAAGATCGTTTTATGCTTGAGTTTCCCAAGAATCAGAAGTTTTCTAAAACTGACATGGCGAAATATGAGAACACATGGAGAATGAATCCTCACGAGGTTAAAAAGGGAGCTCAAGCCAACTTAAAACTACTTGGTGAAGTGATTTCCGAAGAATATGACAAAGATGAAACACAATATAAGCATGCGTTCTACAGAGAACTAATAGCAAAAGCATTATTATTCAAAAATGCAGATTCAACTATCTTAAAATCAGATTGGTATAAGGAAGAAAAAGGGTTTAAAGCTGAAGCTGTTACCTACACGTTAGCATTCCTGAGACACTTATTAATTCAGAGTAAGAGGGATATTAATCTCGCAAGAATTTTTCAAAATCAATGTGTTTCTCCAACATTATCAAAACAGATTGAAGTTTTGGGCAAATTTGTAAGAGATAAAATTTTAGATCCAACATTTAGAGGTGGCCAAGGAAATCCATCTGAGTTTTGTAAGTCGCCAAAAGGCTGGGAAGCGTTTAAAACTCTAAGTTTCGATTTAAATGAACTTGCTAGTTCTGACGTACTTGATAGTACTGAATTGAAAGAGAAAAAAGAGGACGATAAGAACGTTAATGATGCAGGCGCTCAAATTGATGCTCAAACAGGGATAATGGATGTCAAAAAAGAAGAATGGATAGCAATAAGCAATTTCTATAAAGATCAAGGCTACCCTCATTACCATAAGAACATTTCTCTTCCGACTAAATGTGCAAATATGTATCTAGGTGGAGACCTTCCATCAGATAAGCAAAGCAAGGAAGCTCTAAATATTAGAAGTCGAGCATATGGTGAAGGATTTGATTTTATAAACTAAAATGGTAGCGCGAGTGGTAGTTCAGTGTTAGTCTTGCCAAGACGGCATTGCTGGAAGGCTTGATTTTATTGGGTTACAGAGGCACTCTGGAGATTGTTCTTCGTTGAGATCCAAAACATAGAATAGATTCGGTAATTTATGTTGACTATAAAAGTCTCCAATAGACTTTTAGTATCACCTACATGCTAACTACTAACTCTACACTCAACAGAAGTGAATTAGAATCAATAACTTCCTTGTCAACATCAAAATAATGCCATCAGGACTTAACGCTCCCACACATCCCTAAAACAAATATTGTTGTATCCAGTCAGATTGGTGTTGGAGCATAAGCTGTAGGTTTTCTTTTATTTGGTAGCTGTGGCCGTCGCCAGGTAGGAGTACTAGTCTGGCGGTGCCTTTGTTTGCTTGGAGGGCTTGGAACATCATTTCTGATTGCAAAGGTGAAGTTCCTGGGTTTTGGTCGCTGCTGCCGTGTATTAGTAATACTGGTTCTTTGATTTTGTCTGCTTGGAACAGCGGTGACATTTTTTGGTATAGCTCTGGCGCTTGCCATAGGTTTCTTTTTTCTTGCTGGAAGCCTAACGGTGTTAGGGTTCTGTTATAGGCTCCGCTTTTTACTATTCCTGCTGAGAATAGGTCTGTGTGTGCTAACAGGTTTAGCGCGCTGAACGCTCCGTAGGAGTGTCCCATTAACATCAGCTTTGATGTGTCTATTTTTCCTGTTGATTCTAGCGCTCTTACCAAAGCTTCGCTGTTCATTATTTGTTGATCGATAAAAGTATCGTTTGCTTCGCCCTGCTCTGGTTTTACTATTGGGAAGCTGCTCATATCTACCACTGCTACGCCCTCTAACAATGACGTGAAATAGCTGTTTGGTTGGATTGGTATGAAGTTTTTTGCCAATGAATTTCTTTGTTGGCCGCGCTCAAACGTTGTTTCTCTTGGATACAGCCAAATTACCGCTGGTACTTTTTTGTTTTCCGCCAATTCAGGAAGGAATACGTCTGTACTCATTGCTAAGCCATCAGCTCGTTCAAATGAGAGCGTTAGCGGCTTTTGTTTTACGTAAGCTGAGTTTGCATTTTGCCAATCGTATAAGCTCACATACTCTTTGTTTTGGTCAATGATGTTCAGCACTTGAGGCTTCATGCTAGCTTCTGAGATCACCACTAACTTTTTGTCTTTCAACACATAAGCTGGTCTTTCTAGTAATTCCTCACTGCTTGTGAATAGGTTCTCTTTTTTACCATTTTCGGCATAAGCGGTGATAAAAGGTTTTTGTCCTTGTTTAGTTCTGCCTTGGCCAAATAGGTAGATGCTATTGTCGTCGTAGCTTGTTGCTACTTTGTTTCCTAGAGGCGTAGTTTCCGCGTCAATATCGCCTGGGTCTTGGTATTTGTTGCGATAGTTATATTGTTCTAACAATATTTTTGGCTGAGCCTTGGTGTAGCTCCACAAGCGGATTTGTTTTTCTGCGTATTTCCATTCAATCGAAATTAATCTGCCGAGTTTTGTCCAATAATAATCGAATACTCGCCAGTTTGTGTCTGCTAACAACTTAGGCTTTCCATCAAACGGAGCAGGCAATGCGTAAATAGCATCTATTATCTTATCTGAATCGCCAACGCCCTTATCACTCTTAGCTTCAACCCAAGTTAGTGTGGCCGCTTGGTTTGGTTGCCACTGAACCGAACGGCTGCCGTAAGGTTCGCTGTCTTTGATTTTTGCTTTGTTTCGCGCAACTTCGAGTGTTGCTGGCGACATTACCACTTTGCCAGTTGCAATATCTATCACTTGGTATCGACGAGCCAATCGGCTGAACTTAGTGTTGCCTTCTAAGTTTTCATCTAGCTGAATTGTCAGTAGGTATTTGCCGTCAGGCGATACTCTTAATCTTTCTAACATTGAAGGTGAAGATAAGGTTCTAGCTTTGCTATTGCCTTGTTCCACCAGCACGGCCTGTTGGGTTAACAACTGTTTGAATTTATTTTGTTTTTCTGGCGTATCGAGCGAGTCTCGATAAACTCGGCCAGCTTCAACATTTGCAGAGTTTTTCACTACAGGCTCGTAGTCTGAGTGCTCTGTGCCTTGTTTTAGTTGAGATAGGCTTTGTTTTGATAGGCTTTGTTTTGATAAAGACTGCTGATTCAACAAGCTCTGTCTAACGATTACCCTTTCGCTATCTGGTAACCAAACTGTCGTTAATCTTGATAGTTGAACGGACAATGGAATATCGAGCCATTGAGTTAGTTGATTGTCTGCTAGTTCATACTTCCACAGGGTGATTTTATTGTTTTGCTTTACTGCTAACGCCAGTTTTTTGGAGTTTGGCGACCATTTGAAATCGACAAACGTTGCGCCCTCTTTCGCTATTTTTATTTGCTTTTTCGTGTTTATATCCAGCAATAACAGCTCTGTATATTCAGCGCTATTTTCTTCAATCGCTAGGTTGGTGTTAAGAGATTTTCCAACTGCTTTGAAGTAGTTAGAGCTAACTGTGCTTTGGTAGTCTTTATAACGGGTTCTGGTAGCTATCACTAACCAGTTTTGGTCCGGCGATATTTTAAAAGAACTGGCAGATGAATCATTGAACATGGCTTGGTACTTAGCCGATAGCTTACTGCTGATTTGCAAGCTTTCTTGAGCAAACGAAGTAGCAGAGAATAAGCCGACCAACAATATCAATGTGCGTACAATGGAATTCATCTTTCGTCCTTATTCGTTCCGGTTTGTTCTCTGCTTTCTAGAATTACTCATTTCTCAGAGCTTTGATCGGATCTGCCTTAAGCACCTGTAGAATTGGAATAAAGCATGCCACTGCTGCCACAAAAGCTAGCAACAACAGTGAATAACCAACCATGTTCCACTGAATATCGAACACCCACTCAGGAATGGTTCTGGAATAACCAAGCGCAAATACAATCAATGAAAATGCAAATACAATGGCAAGCGCAACAGGTAAAGCAAGCTCTATCAATTGGCCTTTAAGCAGAGCTTTATTGTTGGCGCCCATCGCCATTTTCACACCTAGGTCATAGCGACGTATGTTTACCATGTAGCTCACCATGCCGAAGATGCCTGCAACTACCATAACCAATGAAATCAGTGAAATAGCGCCAGCTAAATAGGCTGCAAAGCGATGATTTTTAGATAACTCTGAGAATTGCTCTGATACGGACTTGAACAAGGTTAAGTTTAATCTAGGGTCGATTTTCAGTAACTCAGCCATAAACTCTGAATACTTAAGGTCAGTATCGGTTTCAATTAACAACACTGACTTTCTCCAGCCTTTGTAAGAGCCCGGCACATACACTTCACCGTCTTCTCGATAAGAAGCACCTGGATAGTCGGTATTTGAAACTACCCCTATGATTTCATGTGCTTTTTTGTCATCCAGAATTATTTTTTGGCCAATAGGATTACCGGTGAAATTCGCTGCTAATCTTTCGTTGATGATGACAGGATAAAACTCTAGTTCGTAATCACTCTTCTCAAACTGTCTGCCTGTCACTTGCATGTTGTAAAGGCTCATTTGTTTGTCATCGACCAAGACTCGTCTAACACTTGCAATCTGCTCATTGTTTTCGTTGTAGACGAAATTGCGGTTGATATCATCAACACGCATTTCAGAAGATTCACTGACATTAGTGACAAACGGCTTGCTGCGCAGTGTTTCTACGATAGCGGAGTTAATTGCTTTTCTTTCTTCTCGGCTTTCAATCGCTGAAAAGCCAATTTGAGCAGACCATAGACCTTCCGTTTCTATTTGTGTGGGCCTTAGCGCTTCAGATAGTGTGACGATCAATACTTGGCTAGTTGATACTAAGGTTAGAACTGAAAACAGTAGTTGCAAGCCAATAAGTATATGGCTCACGCCTTTTTTCATTTGTTTGCCTGTGCCTTTACCACTGCTTTGTAAGCTAGCTTTAAGGTTGCTTTCATCCGCAGCTTGCATTTCTATCCAGCTGAATATTAAGGCTAGTTTAAGCGCAATAAGTACAGCGAATAACAGCATGTAAAAGCTCATGCCAACGGCGTCCATTCTAGGCAACACTTCGCTGCCAACATTTTTTACGGCAACAAAGCTAAATGATGTGAGCAATAACCCCAACGCTGAAGCGACACCTGCTACTTTTAAGTTGTGGATAAACAATTCTCTAAAGATTTGTTTTCGAGTCGCGCCGAATGCGTAACTTATCGCTAATGGTTGAACTCTCCCAGCGGCTCGTGCCATCTGTAGATTGCCCAAATTAACCAGAGCAATAAACATCAGTAAAAAAACACCTGCAACTAGCATATACACTATCGCGCCACTATCACCTCGAACAGCGTCGGATAAGAGCCTAACTCTAAGAAATGGCGACAATATTTTAGTGTATTCAGGCATTGCCAATTCGGTGCCTTGATAATAAATGGGGGATATTTCCTGCATCAGTTGTTCAACTGTCACATCCGGCTTTAACCTAATTAAGCTACTAAAGCTTTGGGTAAAACCAGTATATCTTTCAGCGTCAAAAGCACTCATGTCTTGCGGCAACCAAATCGCTTCTGCCACGTCGTTAAAATTTGGCAATACCCAGTTGTCCGGCGTAACGCCTACTATGGTATAGCTTTTTTGCTCCAACTGAATTTTTTCGCCTATGATGTCTGGCTTGCCAGAGTAGAAAGTTTGCCAAGCTTGGTAGCTTAAAATTGCAGAAGGTTGTTTGTTGCCTGAATTTTCTTGTTCGTTAAAAAAACGACCTAACAAAGGATCAACATTAATCAGTTTAAAAAAATCAGGAGAAGCAAAGTAGACTGGAATTTCAGGACGTTCGGTAAAGCTGTATATCTTTTGACTGCCAAAGGTCATGTAAATGGCCATTTCTTCCATTAACGTGGACGTTTTCTTTACGTGAAATAACCCTGGAGGATTGGAACTTGCTTGCACCGTACCTTGATAGTCAATCATGCCCTCCACATAATGAATTTCTTCTGATTCGCTGTACGGCAAAGGCTGTAAGTACACGGCATCAACAATACTGAACACGCTGAACACCATGGCAAGGGTGAATGCCAAACTGAAAACAACAGTTAAATAGTAGTGTTTTGCCTTGTTGATTTGACGCTTTATCGCTTGG
Organism: Psychrosphaera sp.; assembly: GCA_965221615.1. Lineage (GTDB taxonomy): Bacteria > Pseudomonadota > Gammaproteobacteria > Enterobacterales > Alteromonadaceae > Psychrosphaera. The sequence continues at coordinate 3,266,369 of OZ244904.1, forward strand.
CTAATCATGCAACTGCTTCCTGCTCTTCATGCATGTCACTCACGACTCTGCCATCGAGCAGATTAATCTGACGGTGGGCCATTTGTGCGTATCTCTGGTCGTGCGTTACCAAACAAATTGTTGTGCCTTGTTTGTTTAAGTCATCTAGCAAGGCCATTACCACGTCGCCATTTTTTGAATCTAAGTTACCTGTTGGTTCATCCACCAGCATGATCCCTGAATCTGCGGCTAACGCTCTTGCAATAGATACTCTTTGTTGTTGTCCACCAGATAATTGATTTGGGAAAAGCTCAGACTTGTCCGCTAAGCCTACTCTCTCTAAACATTCTAACGCTCTGGCTCTGCGCTGTGCTGTTGAATCACCTCTGTATTTCAATGGCAAAGCAACATTATCAACAACTGTGTATTCATCAATTAAGTTGAAAGATTGGAATACAAAACCAATGCGTCGGCTGCGAATAGCAGCTCTTTGGTCTGCGTCCATGTTAGAAACTAATAAACCGTCGATGTAGTACTCACCAGCGTCAGGCGTGTCTAACAATCCCATGATGTTGAGCAAGGTAGATTTACCACAACCCGAAGCGCCAGAAATAGCAACGTATTCCCCTTCTAAGACAGAAAAACTCACGCCTTTTAATACCTGAGTTTGTTGTTCTCCATTGCGAAATGACTTCTGGATGCTATTAACTTTTAATACTTCCGTTTTCATAGCTTGCCCTTAATTTACTAACTGAATTTGTTCTACATCGGCACCAATGTCCGGCGATGACACAATGATTTTATCTCCCGGTTTTAAGCCGGAAATAACTTCAATGTTGTTATTTGAAGTTTGTCCAAACTGCACACTAATGCGCGTAGCTATGTGTTCGTTCATCAGTTTGAATACGTTGAATTGACTGCCTTGAGATACACCTGTTGGCTTGAGTACAGAGCTCACGTTATTACGACTTTTGCCAAAAATAACGGCATCTACCATTTGCATAGGTCTAATTGCTTCTGATAATTGGTCAGGAAGTTGGATATCGACTTTCACTGCGCCATCTGCGACAACAGGATCGATGCGAAGAACTTGCCCAGTGACTAAACCATGTCGAGTATCGATTTCAGCTTCGCTGCCAACTTGCACTAAACTCGCTTGTAACTGCGGTACTTTGATTTCAGCAACTAATGAATCCAAGCTACCGACTAAGGCTAATTCATCGCCCATATTTACGCTTTGGCCTAAAGATAAAGGCATTCTTTGCAACACCCCGTTTAAGCCTGCTCTTACTACCATTTGCTCCAACTGATACTTTGCAGCATCAAATTGAGCTTTGGCTTGTTCTATTGCGTCATCTTGAATAAGTAAGTGTTCTTTATGCACTTCTTCCAACTTAACTAGTCGTCTTGTTTCTAGTGCTAAACGTTCATTAAGTTGTTGGGCTTTAAGCTTGCTGCGTTTGGCGTCCATACCTGAAACGATACCTGAACTCACAAGTGAAGCTTGTGCTTCTAGCTGTAAGTTGGCCATTTCTGTATCTGCTTTTAGTTGAGATAACTGAGACTCTTGTTGCAGTAGCTCACGCTGCTGCTCTAATTCCATTTTTCGCTTATTTGTTTTGGTATTGTGAAGCTTGGCCATCGCCTGCTTCATTTGATTTTCTAGACTTGGATTTTTGAGCGTAAGAATTATGGTGTCAGCTTCTACTACTGCACCTGGTTTTAGTTTGATTTCGTCAACAATCGCTTGTGTGCTTGCAGTTATAAGACGCTGGTTTTGCGACTGCAATGAGCCATATCCATTTACTTTCTGGGAAAACTCACCAGTTTCTACCGTGGCTAGCTTTACCTCTTGTGCATTCAAGTATTGCTTAGAACCTGAAAAACCCATGCTCCAGCCACTGATGATAAGAAGTAACGAAGCTACGCTGATAATGCCATATACTATTTTGTCTACTGCCAATTTCATCCTAATAGTCCTTCCCTTTACTAGGCCACGTTGCTTTGTTTACATAGCTCTGACAAATCAATAATTCGATCCGCCGCTTCGATGGTTTCTTGACGATGAGCCACACTAATACGGGTGATATGTTTGCTCTGTAAGTACTCGTTCACTAGTCTTTCTGTTGCAACGTCTAAATGGCTGGTTGCTTCATCTAGGAACAATATTTTAGGCTCAGCATAAAATGCTCTAGCTAGTAATATTCTCTGCTTTTGTCCACCAGATAGAGCACTACCTAAATCACCAACTTGGGTATGCAGTCCCATCGGCATTGCTTGAATGTCTTGCCAAATCGCAGCGCCTTTAGCGGCTTCAGTCACTTTGCTGATATCTGGGCTAGGCTCAAAGAATGTGATGTTTTCTAGTAAGGAACCATTAAACAGTTGGTCATTCTGCATTACAGTGGCACATAAGCTGCGGAATTGTTGTGCGCCTATGCTTTTAAGTGGAATACCATCAAGCAAAATGTCGCCTTGCTCTGCATTGATCAGACCCGTCATTACTTTTAATAAGGTAGTTTTCCCCAGACCTGAACGACCGACTATTGCTACTGACTCGCCAGCTTCGACTTTGAAACTTAATCCTTGATACAGCCATTGAGAGCTAGCGCTATATCTGAAATGTAAGTTCTGTACTTCAAGTTGCCCTTTTACTGTCGAATGGTTCAATGCATATCCTGCACCTGAGCTATGTTCAACCGGTTGCAATACAATGTCTGACATTCTGCGTAAGTAAGTACCAGCAACCTTAAATCGAGTTAGGGTATCAACTAACGATTGAGAGCTGTCAGCAAACTGCTGGCGATAAGCTAAAAACGCTAAGAACATCCCAAGTGAAAACGCGTCTTCAATAATTAATTGCGCACCAACAAGGACAATAATTAAGTATTCCAACTTACCAATTAAGTTTTGCGAAATGTCAGCAGAGATAACTAACTTTTCTCTTTTTATGCTGGAGTTAATCGTATCAGCGAATAAGTTCAACCAGTTCGACAGCCGCACGTTTTCCTTAGAAAAACACTTGATTGGCATAATGGCTCTGATGGTTTCAATAAAGTGACTGTTTTCTTTAGCTTGTCTGCTAAGCAACTGCTCTAGATGGGTACTTTCTCTATTAGTTAACACAAAGCGAATTGTGTAAAGCCCAGCTAAAAACAGCAGTGAAATTGCAGCTAGCGAAGGTTGATAACTAAACATAATCACTAACGTAGTAATACTGAGGAGGCCATCAACTAACGCTGTGATAAATCCTCTGCTCACCATGCGCTGAACTTCGTTAAAAGCTTCAAATCTAGATTTAATATCACCAACGTGACGAGCTTCAAAAAAGCTCAGAGGTAAGTTTAATAAATGACGCTGAATGTTAGCTTTAACCTGAAAGCCAAGGCTTTTATCCAAGTACATGACCGCAGCGGCTCTGATAACTTGGGCTAGTGTAGAAACGCCTAAAACGAGTAAAAAGCCCCAGAATGCCCACCAAAGTATTTCTGGTTCACTGCCCGAAATTCCGTGGTCGACAACAATCCGAATGTAATAGGGGGATATCAGTAAAAAGAGTTGTAACAGTGCCGCGACGACGAATATTTTGCCTAGTGAAGCCCACAAGCCATCTACTCTACCGATGAATTGCTTCAGTGGAACCTTAACTCTCTCATCTGCCACTTTGAATTCAGTTGATGGAACCAGTTCTATTGCAATACCAGTGAAGGCATCAGACACTTCATTCCAATTAAATTTTACTTTCCCTTTAGCTGGATCGTGAACCACAATTCCTTTGCTAGTAACTTTAGAAAGCACAACAAAGTGGTTGAAGTTCCAATGTAAAACCGCAGGCTTTTTAATTTTGGCCAACTGGCCTAAATCAATTTTTAATACACGAGCAGAAAAGCCAATATCGTTTGCGATGTTGATGATCTGCCTAACCGTAATACCGTGAAGTCCAGCCGGATACTTCTGGCGCATCGCTAGCATATTCGTTTTAAAGCCGTGATAACAAGCTACCATAGCAACGCAAGTAACACCGCACTCCGCCACTTCACTTTGCATGTAAACCGGTAACTTTTGTCGTGAGAATTGAATGTAATCAGAAAGTTGCATCAGTTTCCTCTTAGTAAAGCGAGTACGTTGTTTCGTTGTTGATTAGTGACGAGTTCAATTGAGCGATTAGGACTTAAGATACTTTTGTCAAACGGTGGCAACAGTTTGATTGAAATCTTAGTTCCACCATTTAGTGACGCGTTCATCGACACTATTTGCCCAGTTACCTTTATATTGCCTGCCATTAGTTCGACTTCTTGATTGTTCTCGGTAACTTTGGGTACATCACCTTCCAGCCAAAAATCAAAAACATTGTTTCTTTTGCTTCTGAGTACTTTGGCAATAGGCGCTAATGCAGAAACTGTTGTTCCTACTTCTGCGCTAGCGAAGAAAAAGCCTACATCTAACGCTTTAACCGCTTGATATTTTTGTTCTAGTGAACCATTTGGATAATAACGAACTTGACCAACAACCGAGTTTGGAGCGACTTCTGTACCATCAAAAACTCGAAACTCCTCAACAACGACTGCATGAGGAAATACTATTGGTTGAAAGTTGGAATCGTGTGAACGAATGGCATAGCTTGTTGCAGTAACTAATGGCACTACCAGAATTGCAAAGGTAAGCAATACCAAACAAAAGCCTAGAATTAATATCCCTTGGCTAATCGATTGAGGCTGCTGAATGACAGCCTCGCCAAATTCTTGAGACTTATATTGATGCTTTAACGCTTCCTTGCGATAGAGTTTTAAATAAGACATGTTAAGCCACTTGTGTCACTTCTATATCACTTTCAAACTTAGGTTTGCTTGCTTGTGATTGCATATAGCTATGTGGACACCCCATTTGCCAGCTATCTAGTGTAGAAAAACCATTGATCCAAGTAGCAAACTTTTTGTTGTTCACTTCGATCGTACCGTCAGGGTTAATTTTTCCTATATTGTTTACGTCTTCTTGCAGAGCAACCGTACATTTGTTCAAGTTGCCATTTGCTCGGATCGCTAATGAATTGGGTTTTGATGCGTAACAAATATATTTATATTCGGAATTCACTGGTGCGTATTTGTTTTGCAATTCGCTTGCAACTTTCCTTAACTCACCAGGCTTTAATTTGACTAACTCTTGCTGGTTATCACCACCAAGATTTTCTATTGCTTTAAAGAACAGACGGAAACGTTCGTCGCCTGCTAGCTCTTGTTCATATAGTTCACAGAATTCTTTTACACTATCAACGTTTAATGCAGTTAAATGAACTCGGAGAGTAATATGAAAGTCCAAGTCGGTTTTCGCCGCATCACTTAACCTCTGCCAAATTCTGGCAAAACTGCCTTTGCCGTTTCTGGTTACACGCGTCGTATCATGGACTTCTTGCGCACCATCTATGGATATTTGGAAAGATCTTTGTTTTAGATTTACTAATCTGGTTAGTGTTTTAACATCTAGCAAAAAGCCATTTGTCGTCATTTCACCCATTAGCTTACAACCGTGTTCTTGTGATAACTGATTGGCATATTCAGCGATTTCAAACACAAGGTTTTTAGCAACGAGAGGTTCACCACCAAACCAGCTCAAATCTAAAATTTTTAATTCTGGTATCTTTTTTTGGAGTAATGATTTTACCGCATCCACTAACCAAGGTTTCATATTGCCAACAGCAAAATCTTCGTAGCAGTAAACACATCTAAAGTTGCATTCTTCTGTTGGAAATAAGATTAAGTGAAACATTTCAGGTGAAATGGATCTAACTAGACTTTTTTCGTTAAAACCTTGAACAGCAGTCATTGTAATACTCCTTTTTTGAGTAATTAGGGGCACTAGGCCCCTTTATTCTGTATCTGATAAAGCTACAAAATGATTATTGCACGTCTTCTAGCTTTTCAACTTTACAGCCGAAGTTGATGCAACCAACGTTTGTACCTTCTTCTTCAGTATCTTCTGGAGAAACACCACCAGCTACTGCGTTTTGAAGCTCTTCGCTTAATTCAATTGTGCCGTCTTCGTTTAACTTGATTTCATCTGTTTGGATATTGCCGATTTTGTTAGACATGATAATTTTCCTTTTTATGTTTTTAATAATGCCCTTAAGTTGTGGACGGTTTTATCTTCTACCTGTTTTATCAGTCTGGTAACTGTCAGTTTTGACAGGTTCGGTAAATTTTTTTACAGGGTGCTTTCTCGTACTTCTTCTTCTAATTCACAAAACACGGCTTCAGGGTCGATTAGACCACCGACAATGTCGTCCAATTCCTCTAATGCTGTGATCTCAATGAAACCTTCTGTTGTTTTAACCGCTTTTATATTTGTTGTTGTTTTATTCTCAGGCATAACGAATATCTCTATTGATTAATCTCAAGTTAATTCTTGTCTAATGCTGAGAAAAGCCAATCATTTACCTATCACTTTTCTATAACCAAGAATTTAGTTTTTATATTTCAATAAGTTGTCAGAAATTTTGATACTGCTTGTTGACGTGTTGAACTGTTGGTTTTTTGCATAACATTGGCAATGTGGAAATTAACAGTTCGTTCTGAAACTCCAATAATTTGACTCACTTCCCAGGATGTTTTCCCTTCTGACACCCACTGCAGACACTCTAGTTCTCGTGGTGTAAATACAATATCGGGCTCTGTTGGTAAGCATTTGTGTAAAGCATCGAATAGGTACACTGAAATAAGCTGCCAATACCATGCTAGCTGCTCGATAGCCTCAATAACTTTGGGTTCAGGAACTATACCTAAGAGTAAGCCGCCAGCTTTTTTTGAACCTCTAAGGCTAGGAATTACTAAACAATTATCTAAATTGAGCTTATTAAAAGCGTTATCTGAACCTTGGTCATTTACTTGCCAGGCAGGTTTTGTCAGCTTACTTAAGCATTGTTCAAATTTAGGTTCTTTTACACAACTTCGTAAGCTCTCAGGTAACTGCCCTATTGCCGTGGTATTTGGCGAACCAAACACTAATGCGGTATAGGTATAAATAGACTGTTCACCAATTGAGTTAAGAAATGCTTCCAGCTCACAGGTTTTATCTATGCCTGAAATGGTTTGGATTAGTTGGTCTAGTTGTCTCATGCTAAAAGCCTCAACTAATCACATTTTGCTGGCCACAAACAAACGTCACCAATTTCATTCTGGGTTGCGCCAATTTCAATTAACGGCATTGAAGTATTTGCAGTAGATAGCTTTGTAGGGTTAGCTGCTGTGAAAACTGCGATAAGAGTAATAGCTAAAGAAAGTTTTTTATTTAATAACATGTTGTCTGCTCCGATTTAAAGTTCGAAGCAACTATAGGAGCTAACAGTATGGTTATGCGCTAACTAAAGCATCAACAATGGGTGAGTTATTTGACACTTAATTATAACTATTGACTAACGCGGCAAATAACTAAGCACTCACCCCTAGATTTTTAGCTTGGCTAAGCTGGTTTGCTTTAACTGCATAGACTTATGCAATATTTTTCCACCTGACGTGGAAATAGAAAATCGGGAAGAAAATTCACCAACTTTAAATGTTTTCACTTGGTAATTCGCAGTGAAAACATCAAAAATGTGCAAACTAGTCTCGTAATAATCCGTTGTGGTCCAAATTAATTTGTTGTCCACGACATTCCAACGAGTCGATACCGCAAAGCTTATTTTGTTATTTAGCGCTTCAAGATGGTTATTTTTTTGCTGAAACAATTGGCCATCTCTATCAGCTAAAATGTAACCTTGCTCCGTAACTCTGATTGAACGATAACCTTCAAAAAGTAAGCTAGCGTTTGAATTTTCCAACAGGGACTTTTTATATATGTTCCATTTTCCGGCCACCTTTTCCCCGAACAACACTTCTTCTCCGTTCGCACTAAAGGCTGCATCTGCAACTTTTTGAACTGCTGTAGTGTGGAAGGTAAGATGCCTCGATTCTAAATTTAAGGTTGCCACTCTTGAATTAACTAATAGTAAAGCTAATTGGTTTTGCGTATTTATACCTAGTACTTCAACAGAGCGCATATTCTTATCGTCTATCACAATTTCCGTGTGTTTTGCCTCTGGAGTGTATATGGCTAGTTTTCGATGCTCACTGTCGGTTAATACAACTAAAAATTGTGATGGGTTAATCAAATAAGACATGGAATTGACGTGATCATCAGCGTCAAATAACCGGACTAGTTCGGTGTTATTGATTAAATCTCGCTCAACAAAAAAACCATCCGCACCACTAGTATTGTGTTTTACGAAAATAAACTCGCCATTAGGCAGTTTAATCACATCATTTAACAGATCGTTTTGTCCCACTAAAATTTCTTGGGAGATGCCAGTAGCAACAGATACCTGACTCATGGTTTCCGAGTCTAAAATGTAAATACTTTGTTGGTCTTTCCAAATTAAATTAAAGGCATTTCTTCTTAAATATACTTTTTGTATTTCTTCTTGAGATGGATAGCGCCTAATTGATAAATACTCAGCATTGCCCTCTTTTCTAGCAACTGCAATCATATCTTTGTTCGGGGATATAGCTACCATATAGTCGTGTTGATCTTCGTGGGAGGTAGAAGTAAATCGCTTCAGCTCTTTAGAAGCTAAATCAAGCTGATAGAGCATCACGGATGAGCTGCCTTTTTCCATCAAAGGAAACAGTATTTCACCTTTGTCAAAACCATTAACAACTCGACCTATTATTGGTTGATCGCTAATTAACGGCGTTATCCTTGGTTCTGGCGTTGAAATATCGATTAAGTTTAACGACACACTTCCGTATACGGTATCGTTATAAATCAAGGCTTGATCTTGGTTGACAAAAATAACGTCCGTTGCAGCCCTGGCAGACTTGGTTAGTTGTCGGATCTCACCAGAACCTCTATCCATTAAGTAAACTTGACTGTTTTGAGTGACATTTGTCTTTCCCGTGAAAGCCAAATATTTACCATCTTTTGAAGCCGCAACACCGTATTTCTCCCCTGGGAAATTAGATATTTGTTCAAACTGATAGTCAGTTATCTTAGTGTCTCGTTGCAATTCAAAGCTGCTTATCAAAACAACAAAAGCAGCGATGAAAATTAAGGAAATACAAGCAACAAGAAATCTCTTAGGAATATATATCGGAGAATAGGGGGATTGGATTGCTTCTGCACTACCGCCTGAAGAACTCAATACTGCTTCAACAGGTTGGTCGTAAACAACATAGGGAGCTAATTCATCTTGCTCATTCTGTTGCATATTAGCTTCACTTTGCTCGACTGTAACGTCGCAGATCAGCTTATAGCCTCGTTTTGGTACTGATTTGATGTATTTTGAATCTGCTAAGTCTGTATCGCCTAGAACAGTACGTAACTTTTTAATTACATTGCGAACCGCAGTATCAGAAACGATACGCCCTGCCCATACGTGCTGGTGTAATTCTTCAAGTTTTACATAACGATCTCGATGTTCGAAAAGATAAACTAGCAGCTCTACTGTTTTAGGCTCAGCCTGAACTTCTTCTTCGCCTAAAAACAATATTAGTTGCTCAATGTCTAGTTTGTATTCTCCGAGCCTAAACAGCCCTTTGTTATTTGACATCCATATTAATCCAGAAAAGCCATTACTTTCACAACATCGAGAGTATTTGAACGCACTAAAATACTACCTTTATCGAATTAGTTCAATGTAATACACAAAAAGCATCTGAGTTAAGGTATATATGTACTTTACTTTAGCAAGATTAAACAAACTACTAGTTTACTCGTAAAGCAAATCCACGGCTTCTTGCTTGCTTTTATCAAATGAAAATTGAGAAGTGTAAATATCTAATTGCGAATTGTTAGGCGCTTCAGTTACATCTTTTAGTAACCTTGCAGCTGCAAGTTTATTTTTATCCATAGTTAAAGTTTGCACAGCCAAATCAAATTGGCTGAACTTGATTTGCCCTAATCTATCGCTTTGCTTTTGTATATATTGAACTTTTTCTTCATCTGAAAAGGTATCTTTTAACCTTTTATAGAATGCATTAAAGAGAATCCTTGGCTTTTTTTTCTTTTCCATCTGCTCGTTTTTTAGCTGCTCATTACCTCCACCAGAGGGCTCTGGTTTTTTTTTGCCATTTGGAAATTCTATTATCACAGGAGTTGCTTCTTGTTTTTGCTTCTCCTGTCTCTCCAAATATGGGAGCACTATACCAACAATTGCGACTACGACACTTAAACATGTGACTACAAACATCTTAGTATCTGACATCTTATGCAACATCCTTATTTGTTGATTTAAACCTACATTTAAATATAACTATTTAGACTTTGTTGTGTCTAGTTCAACTTTACGATCCGTTAAAAGAGACCTCACTCCCTCTTTAAGAGTGACTAAAACTTGAACACTCATTTAGAGCACTATACAATTTATTATTAATTGATCGTTCAATATAAAAAAATATGCCAAAAATTGGAATGGAACCTATCCGCCGTCAACAACTCATTGACGCCACATTACAATCCATCGCTGAGCTCGGTTTGCAAGCGACAACTATCAACAGTATTAGTCAGCGCGCAGGCTTATCCTCTGGGATAATTAGCCATTACTTTGGTGGAAAACAAGGATTGCTTGAAGCCAGTGTTCGCTATTTATTATCCAATTTAAAAAGTAATTTGCTTGAAAAGACAAAACACAATTGCGATGCCAAAACACGGCTTATGTTTATTATTGAGGTCAACTTTTCGATATTGCAAAAGCAAACTAATACGACGAGAACATGGCTAAGTTTTTGGTCTCATTCTATGCACGATGAAATGTTGCACCGATTGCAAAAAGTTAACTCAAATCGTTTATATAGCAATTTACTCTATTCATTTAAGCAGTTGCTCAGTGATGAAGAAGCAAGATCTGCTGCAAAATCTGCTGCTGGCATGATTGACGGTCTTTGGCTCAGAGCTGTACTCAATAAAGCAGGAATGGCTGAGTTCAAAGAAGCAGAGCAACTTGCTAAAAAATATATTAATTCATTGATTTCACCTTCTGGGATTTAAAAATGTCATTACCTACTTATCAGAACTTTATTAACGGCAAGCCACTTGCGAGCAAAAACGGGGAAACTTTTACCGTAAAAAACCCAGCAACCGATGAAGTCGTTTATCAGGTTGAAATAGCAGATGACTTTATCAAGTCTCAAGCAATTGAAAGTTCAAAACAAGGTTTTGCTCTGTGGTCAGCTATGACTCCTGTTGAGCGCAGCCGAATTTTGCACAAAGCAGTAAATATACTGCGAGAGCGTAATGACGAGTTGGCAAAGGTTGAAGTCATTGATACAGGAAAACCAATTCAAGAAGCCAATTGCGTTGACATTCAAACCGGTGCCGATGTTATTGAATATTTTGCAGGACTTGCTCCCACGCAAATAGGCTCACAGCAACCTGTTGGTAACGACTTTTTTTATACTCGTAAAGAGCCTCTTGGTATTTGTGCTGGCATTGGTGCTTGGAATTACCCGTTACAAATTGCTTGTTGGAAATCAGGTCCAGCTCTAGCTGCTGGTAACGCAATGATTTTTAAACCATCAGAAGAAACTCCACTTGGTGCAATTAAACTTGCAGAGATATTCATTGAAGCAGGTATGCCCGCTGGTGTTTTTAATGTTGTTCATGGTGCAGCAGAAGTAGGTCAGTGGTTAACAACACACTCAGACATTGAAAAGGTCTCATTCACTGGCGAAGTAGGCACTGGTAAAAAAGTAATGCAAAGCGCCGCTAGTAATCTTAAAGAAGTGACCATGGAATTAGGTGGCAAGTCCCCACTCGTTGTATTTGATGACGCAGACCTTAGCGAAGCCGTTAGCGCAGCTATGTTAGGTAACTTCTACACGCAGGGCGAAATTTGTACCAACTGTACTCGTGTTTATGTCCACAAGTCGGTGTACGACGATTTTATAAGTGAGTTAAAAACCCGTACTGAGCAAAATATCATTGCTGGCGATCCATTAGACCCAAAAGTAAATTTTGGAGCATTAATATCTAAAAAGCATCAAGAGCTAGTACTTAGTTACATTGAACAAGGTAAAGCCGAAGGTGCCACTTTGTTACTAGGTGGAAAAGCATTATCACCGGAATCAGCCCCTAACGGCTATTTTGTTGCACCAACTATTTTTTCTGACTGTCACGATGATATGACCATTGTTAAAGAGGAAATTTTTGGCCCTGTGATGTGTGTATTAATGTTTGAAAATGAACAAGAAGTTATTGAACGAGCCAACAATACTCATTTAGGACTAGGTGCAGGAGTATTTAGCCAAAACATTCAACGAGCACATCGTGTTATTCATCAACTCAAAGCTGGGATCTGTTGGATAAACAGCTACGGCAATTCACCAGCAGAAATGCCAGTCGGTGGTTATAAGCAGTCAGGAATAGGCCGAGAAAATGGGGTGGAAACTCTAAACAGTTACACTCAAACCAAAGCTGTATATGTAGGAATGAGCAAAATAGAGAGCCCATTTTAGGAGAATTTCATGAGCCAATTTGATTATATTATCGTAGGAGCAGGCTCAGCAGGTTGTGTCTTAGCCAATCGCCTTTCTGAAGATCCAAGCAATAAAGTATTGTTACTAGAGACTGGTGGTTCAGATAAGAGTATTTTCATTCAAATGCCAACAGCATTATCTATTCCTATGAATACCAACAAATATGCTTGGCAATTTCATACTGAGGCAGAACCTTTTATTAATAATCGAAAAATGCATTGCCCTAGAGGTAAAGTATTAGGAGGCTCATCATCAATCAATGGCATGGTTTACGTTAGAGGTCATGCTAAAGACTTTGACGAATGGGAACAGGAAGGAGCGAAAAATTGGAATTATCAAGCTTGTCTACCTTACTTTAAAAAAGCAGAAACTTGGTATCAAGGTGAAGATACATACCGCGGAGGCAGCGGTGAGTTAGGCGTCAATAACGGCAACGAGATGAGTAACCCTTTATACCAAGCATTTATCGATGCGGGACAGCAAGCAGGTTACCCTTATACTGCTGACTACAATGGCCAACAACAAGAAGGTTTTGGCCCTATGCATATGACAGTGAAAGGAGGTTATCGCAGTTCTACTAGCCGAGCTTATTTAGATCCTGTGAAAAAACGCAGTAACCTATCGATTGTCACAGGAGCCTTAGTCAATAAAGTTAAATTAGCAGGAACAAAAGCAACAGGTGTTGAATATACAATTGGGACTAAAAGCTTCCAAGCTAGTGTTGAAAAAGAAGTTATATTAAGTGCAGGACCTATAGGTTCACCCCATATTTTACAATTATCAGGCATAGGCGATCCCAAGGATCTTAAAAAAGCAGACATTGAGGTGAAACATTCACTGCCTGGTGTTGGTAAAAATCTGCAAGACCATCTGGAGTTCTATTTCCAATACAAGTGCAAGAAACCTATTACGCTCAATAGTAAATTAGGTCTAATTTCCAAAGGGTTAATTGGTGCTGAGTGGTTTTTCAATAAGTCAGGCTTAGGTGTTACTAATCACTTTGAATCCTGTGCTTTTATTCGTTCTAAAAAGGGAATTGAATGGCCTGATATTCAATATCACTTTTTGCCTGCGGCTATCCGATATGATGGCAAATCTGCATTTGATGGCGACGGCTTCCAAGTCCATGTTGGCCACAATAAACCAAAAAGTAGAGGAAGTGTCACCGTACAATCTAACGATCCAAACATGGCTCCTCGAATTCAGTTTAATTATCTTGAACATCCCGAGGATATTGCAGGTTTTCGCGCATGCGTTAGATTAACACGAGAGATCATTTCTCAATCTGCATTTGACGAGTATCGAGACGGTGAAATCCAGCCTGGTGAGCATATACAAACCGATGAAGAGATTGACGAATTCATTCGACAAGCTGTTGAAAGTGCTTACCATCCATCTTGTTCTTGCAAGATGGGGGAAGACGATATGGCCGTAGTTAACTCACAAACTCAAGTTCATGGTTTATCAGGCTTACGAGTAGTTGATTCGTCAATATTTCCAACCATTCCCAATGGCAATCTTAATGCACCCACCATCATGGTTGCAGAAAAAGCGGCAGATATCATTCTTGGCAAAGCGCCACTAGAAGAAATAAATGCCAAAGTGGACACTAGCCAAAACTGGCAGTCACAACAAAGATAATGAGAACTTTAAGTTATATCGCTTTCGATATTCTCAACCATGCGCTAATGCGAATAACACTTAACTTAGGAGAGATGATGTCCTACTTTTATCAATACTGGGGAAGTGAAAATGACTATTTGGCTTAGTGCTGGAATTTTATTTACTCTGTTTTCTATTGTGTTCATTTTATACAAATGGGGCAATATGCCAGTTATTGGCGTTACACCAGTGAAGACTTTTACTTTCATAGCAATTTTGTTTACTTCAGGATTGGACGTCGGACTGATTATGTTCCCGTTAACTGAATTTGCTGGTTATGCTGATGTAAAAGCAAATCCAGAATATGGATTTACTAATCCACTTGCCATTGAGTTTGGTTTTTGGGGTTTCTTAATCTGGGGGTTTTACTTTTTAACTTGCTTTTATTTCTGCATCATTGAACCGAGAGTTAAGTTTTTTGAAATACCGTTAGTTAAGTTAATCAATAACATAGTAATCATTGGCACTTGTGCCTTCACGGCTTATTTATTGTTGAGTAATCTGCCTTGGTATTTACCTAACGTGGGCGATGGAGAGTCAATTGTTCCTGTCTTCTACTTGATTGTTTTTTCTGCCATTTCATTTGCTGTGTATTCAAGCACAAACATTAAGTATGTACGCTTTTTAAGTATCACCACGACTTGGGTTTTTATCGCTCTTATTATCTTCATGTGGACAGGTGCATTTGTTATTGGCGAAAGTGAAATAGCCAGTTACTTTAATAACTTTGCTCTGATAAGTGATTATTTTATTAACATCCATCACTTTGTTCTTCCACTAAATGACTACCATGAATTTTATCTATTTTGGTGGTTTGCGTGGAGCATAATGATAGGTCAGTTTACTTCTCGATTTGTCGGAGGTTTAAAGACTTATCAAGTATTAGCAGCAATGCTGATCTTCCCATCTATTCCTATTGCCGCTTGGTTTGCAGTGTTATATCACTATCACCAAGCAGGAATTGCAACTGACGGCTTAACTAATTTTGCGATGGTATTTGTGGGGGTGGTTTTTGTTATCAACTCGCTCGATTCATTGATTCGCTTATACACAGATAATCTAAACTTAACAGTTAATAGATTGGGGAAACGTAATTATATTGTATTTAATATCGTTGCTTTATCTCTACTTACTTTGTTATTCAAATTGAACTTCTTACAAATACATTGGGTGGGTGCCGTTGTTATTGCAATATTCTTTACCTGTTTCGGTTTCATCTTAAATCAAAAACTGAAACCTTTTCGTTCAATTTCTAGTTCTCCAGAAGAAAACAAGATCGACTTTAACAAAATAGAAACCATTAACTAGCTATTACGATTTATGCTAAAAGGCTTGTATCAAACAAGCCTTTTTCTTATCGATGTTCCTGCCATATTTTATAGCAGGATAGCCTAACTAATTAGTTAAGAAGGATCTTATATTGCTCACGAGCTTGTTGCCCTTTCTCAATGCTAGATATTCTTTGTTCCATTTCAGCTGTCATTTGGGTTAATTCGTTACAACCATTTTTCATACTCTCTAACGCTTCGCCGCGATACTTACTCACAGACTCAAGCGTATTTAAGCTCTTTGTGAAAGCAGTTTTCATTACTTCTACTTGGATAAACGGCTCTGACGCCTGAGTCAGAATCTGTGTTCCTTGCGTTTCTAACTTATCAGCAACATCAAGGATCATTTTTTCCGTCAATTCTTTCGTACCTTGCAAAGCCTTATGAACTTTCTTTTGATGAGCCAAAGCTATCGCTAAACTTGCCGCTATACCCAATGCAACCATAGTGTGCTTCATCGCTCTTTCAACACCACGAACAAGCTCTTCATTGGTTTTAATTAGTACTTCTGATACTACCCAAGCTTGCTGATATATCCCTTTTGATGTTAATAAATCTTGTACTCGTTGGCGAACAGGAAACAGAACTTCATCAGTTAAAAAGCGCTTTTGTTCTTCATCTTCAATGCTTTCCACACGGTTAGCCAATTCAGCATCAATGTACTTTGCGAATGTCACATAATCATCTAACTTGAATAAGGTTTGACGATATCGAATCTGATCTTCTTTTAACGTTATGTTATCGCGTTTTAACTTATTTTTCCCTTCTTCAAGGCCTTTCATTATGCTTTGTAGAACAGACTCTGTTGATTGGTATCGAGCAAACCATGATTGTAATGGAGTAGATAAACCTATTGCAGATAAGAAACGACGAAAGCCAGATAAGTTAGAAAAATCAATACCATTCGGGTCAATACTACGCGCCGTATCTTCCATTTTTAGCAAATCTTTCGCTACTTCGCCGTTACTGTCAGCGTCTTTCATCAAAACACTCATAGGTGTTTGCAATAACTTAGACTGCTCAGCTAATTGCAACTCAATATCGTTACCTAATGATTTAACATTACTAGTAACTTCGTGTTGCGACTCTAATTCTCTTGTACCAACAGAAAGCACATCTTCTATCCATTTATCAGCACTAGCTTTTACATCTTCGCTAATCTTGTCACTCTCTGGCGTTGTAGGTAATTGTTTCTCTACTTCAGCCATTGTCGGTAATACAATCTCTGCTTCTTTCAACATTGTACTCTCTGATGTTGGTTGCATGTTTACTCCCTTAATAATTATTAATATTATATTTTTCTGCTCGGTCTATAAGCAGCTGAGACTCTGACAAAGCAGCTTCAATACCCTCTACTGTTTGACTAGACTCTGTATGTAATAAGCCTAAGCTAACAGTTAAGTCGTCAATTTTGGTCATGATTTGTTCGTTAATAGCCAAGATCTCAGCCATGTTATCTTGCGCTTTTTGATAAATTTGTAACCTTTTTTCAAGCGCTACTTGCAAGCCTTCTTCTAGATTTTCGTCTTTAAGTCTCTTTTTTATGTCCTTAATATTTATCGCGCTGATACTTGCTTGCAAAGTGGAATATCGCTCTAGGTTACTTTTGACATTTTCGTATAACGTTTGAGTTGAATTTAAATAGCGGGCATAGGTTTGTTCATCAGGTGAAAACTGAGACTTCAATACTTCACAAAACGACTCAAACTTTCTTTCCAATTTAGTAAGTTGCAACCCAGGTGGATCTTGTTCGGCTAGAAAACTATCTTCGGCCGCTTGTAATTTCTTTGCGCCCTGTCCTTCTTGTGAAGTACTCAGATCTGTTTTTGAAAATTTGCTATTGAAATCGGCATCTGTTGAAACGAACTTATCGCTCTTGACTTGCTCTGTTTGATTCACCTGTTTTGAAAATCTTACGAACGCTATGCACATTTGTACAGGAATGTACAATATTGCACCAATAGCTACGATACTTAACCCCACCTTAGTTGGTTCAGGGTAGTCAGTTATTAAAAAGATCAAAATAAAAGACCAGCTCAGTATAAAAAATTGCACAGGGGCATTCTTTTTTGTCTGAAACTTAGGATGTACTATTGCCCCTATAAACGCCCAAGGAACAATAAGGCTTAACCACAATAATTCTAAAGGAACATTCTCCTTTACTATCCTCCTACCTAATTTAATGTCATTGTAGATAGGGTTTATGATATATATACTATATATAATCGCACCTATAGTAGCGAGAAATAACCACCCCAGAGCTGCATCTTGATTATAGCCAAGTAACATAGACAATACTATCGTCCAAATAACAGCGCCTGTTCTGTCTTCTTTTGAATATCCATTACGAAAAACAAAACCTAAAGCCAAAATGGGAACAACAGCAAGTCCAATTTTTAACTCTAAACTCATTTTTTTTGGTACAGAACTATTCCATTCATCTCGTAAAA
The DNA here is from genome assembly GCA_965221615.1 of Psychrosphaera sp. Lineage (GTDB taxonomy): Bacteria > Pseudomonadota > Gammaproteobacteria > Enterobacterales > Alteromonadaceae > Psychrosphaera. The sequence continues at coordinate 3,284,288 of OZ244904.1, forward strand.
ACTCAGCTAACACGCTCTACTCCATTACCTATGATATTCTCAGCGAAGTACTTTTTACATTTTACTTCTTACATTAAGACATTAAACCCATCACACAATGGGTACAAAAAGTTTAACCATAAAAATAAAAAAACTAAATCAATGAATTCTTTAATTTAATTTCCTTACAATAAAAATACATTTACTTACAAAAGTTGTTTAAAACTCTCATCAAAGAAGAGAGTAAATAATGTAAAGCGTTACATTTTAAGTATTTCTGACATCATATCGTTCTATCCTATCGATGAGCTCTTGAGTATCTTCAATCGCCTGACTAAATGTCTCAGTAGTTTCACTTCCATGGGTGTCAATGGAGCCCAAACTGACAGTTAACACTGATATTTTGGTTTTAATTTGTTCGATTATTTTTGTTTCGTTTTTTATTTTTTCTACCGCTCTTTGATAGTTGTTTAATTGTTCTTCAAGAGATGTTCTAAAAATCGGATTTAGCTCTCTGTTATTAAGCTGTTCAACAATGCTGTTTTGATCAATATTGCTAATACTGTGTTTGAGCACAAAAATCCTTTTTAACTGGATATAAGCTGATTCATTGAGTTCTTGAACTACATTTTTATAGCGAGCATAAGTTTGTTCTTTCTTTGAAAATTGCGAATTAAGTACTTGCCAAAAACTATCAAATTTAGTTTGAAGAGAAGAGGTGAAAGACTCTAAGCTTTCTTCGCTTGTTCCTTGATATGAACAAGTATTAGCACTAATAGCTTTACTTAATATCAAAGTATCATTTTTATTTACTTTGAATGATCTATAAATTTTGTACGTTAGAATAAAGATGGAAACAAAACTGAACAGCAATAGATACATTGCATAAGCTTCCTCCCACTCCATCATTATAGATATTGTGCCTAGCCCCCACACAATCAAACAGGTCTTCCAAAACTTGGGGCGAGGTACATCAGTTTGGATTGTAGAAGGTATAAACAGAAAAGGACAAACAATAATGCCTATTATAAAGTCTAATTCAATATCATCGTCATCAAAAACACAGCCATACTTCCACAGGTCCTCAACGGCAGGCAAGACCCGAAAACACTCGAATATTAATACAAGGACTAAATTAACTTTTACTGTATTTATAAATAAATCAAAATCGAGCCAAGTTAGCGATAAAAATACAATAAGCCATGCAGTGGAAAGAGCTCTGATTGCTGTGCTATAGCCTTTTCGATAAACAAAACCAATAAAAATAAAAGGAAAAACCAGTAATCCAGCTCTCAATGCACTGCTTACAGGTCTTGGTTTATCAAAGCACCATTCGTCCTCAAAATAACTAAGCACTATGCACTCCTTATGCTAGTTTGGTTAGACTCATGAATTACCCCTTCTAACTCTTCGAGTATACTCTCTAGCTCTGATGAAACTTTACTGTCTGTTCGTAATACACTTAGACACAATGCCATAATTATTAGTTTAGTGAGTGCTTTTTCATTAGCGTCACGAATAACTTGCATTTGTATCTCTGTATTGTGATAAAGATCTATGCGTGTTTGTAGAGCTTCTCTAGTTTCAGAGTCAATAGCTTTATCTGAAAGTTTAATTTTCAACTCTTCTATCGCTATTGGATCGACACTCAACCTAAGAGTTAAGTAGCGTTTAAAGCTCCCTAATATATTTAGGTATAGAGAATTAACAGTATTAAAGTACTTTTTATATGTTTGCTCATCTGAAGAAAATTTAGATTTCAGTAAATTGCAAAAAGCAAAATAATATGTGTTTACCTGATTTAATTGCTCTAGCAATTCATCTTCGTTAAATAATTCTAATTGCATTTCTAGCTGTTTAACTTGTTTACTTTTAGCTACTTCTTTTTTTTTTAATAAGTGATATTTAAAAGTAATGCGCATTTCATTCCAAACGTTTTTAGGATTTTCCCAAAACAATTGAGCCAAAAGTGAAGTAATTGGTTTTGTTAACTTAGTGCTTTTCAATTTTTAATTCCTTTTACACTAATAGGTTATGAGTGTTTAACTACATCATATTTCGATGTTCTATCGATCAGAATATCCAACTCTACAAACGTAGATTCTACTTCCTTTATATGTTGCAAATTATCAGTATTAATATGGCTTAGATGGATAGTTAGGCTATTCAATTTAGTCACTAACATTTTACAATCTGCAAAAATACTTCTTAATATCAATTCTATATGCTCAACAACATTTAACCTTTCTTTATAGGATGCTTTAGCAATATTAGAAGTTAATACAGGTTCAATACGAGCTTTGAGATCTTCTCTATCGACCAAATTTACTGTGTCAGATATTTCTATATAGCGCTTTAATAATTCTAAGGTCGTATCGTAAATTCTTCTGCCTTTAGCTTCATACTTCTGTTGTAAAACCAAATTTCCATTAAACTGCAAAGCTAATACGTCATTGAAAACGCTGATTTGATCTTTCGCGATAAATAAATGCTCAAACAATTCTTTTTCATCATTCAATTTGAAATCCTGTAGAAGATACAATTCGTAATAACTAATTTTTTCTTGTTCTACAATTATTCGATCAAGGAACCCTCTCTTACTCTTACCGCTCCCTATATAATCTTTGAGCAAATATAAGGGATAATAACGGCTAACCTTGCGTTGATTTACGTAATTAATAAAATCGAACTCATTAAAAAGTCGAATATTAGGTACTTCATCTTCTTCAGACGTCTTTTCTTTTAGTATTAATTCAGTAAATATCGTTAGGAGAGGGGCAATAATGAACGATATAAAAAGCCAAAGGTCTAAATTTCCATAAAAAAACGTCGTCGTGAGCATAATAGGCATCACTGTTAGAAGGAGTTGGTCACGTAGGGAAGTTCGCATAATTCCTTTTATCCTAAACTGAGAAAGTAAATTTAGTGCTTTCAACATTCAGCTTTAACTTTTGAGCTAAGTTCCTAAAAATAGAACTAAAGAATACTAAAAGAGTTTGTTCCTTTACACAATAAAATAAATAACTTTGTAGTTACTACACATTGTTACACTCTTAAAAGTATATGTTTATTTACCGAATAGTTTGACTCTATCGATAAGAACTTGCGTCTCAGCAATAGCGTTTTCAGCCTTCTCTTCTAGGTTTTGTCCAGTCTCAACTAAGCTGAGTTTTATTGTTAACTCAGTAATTGTTGTCATCACCTGCTCATTAACAACTAATATTGCTTCCATACTATGTTGAGCTTGATGATAAATCTCTAATCTATCTTCTAAGGTGCTTTTTAAACTTTCAGCAAGTCCTGCATCTGATAACTTTTTCTTAATCTCTTTTGCATTAACAGCGCTTATACTATTGAGTAAAATTCGATACTGGGTGAAATTGCTTTGTACAATATCGTAAAGTTTTTGAGTTGAATTTAAATAGCGCGCATAAGTTTGTTCTTCAGGAGAAAATCTAGACTTAAGAACTTGGCAAAATACATCAAACTTATCTTGTAGCTTAATCTGCTGTTCTTTTGTTTTATCGTAATTCTCCTGGGCTATAAGCTCTATTTCTTCAGGCTTGTTGCTACCTTCGGCAGTCACTTGAGCTATTTTAGCTTTGCTTTTGTTTTCATTTAGAGCAACGGGTTTATTATATATTGAGCCCGACTCTATTCTTGCATTCATAACAACAGTATTAAGAAGCTTATGAATGTTTTCATCGTGCTCACAAGACTCTTCTCTACTTATCTCCGCCACAATACTTTTACAGGTGTTAACTTTATCTTCTAAGCAAGAACAATCTAGAGACTCTTGAAAATCTGAATTGAGTTTGGGGAGGTTATACTCTTGAATTGTTTTCAATATTTGTTCGTAGTTGTTTCGTTCTAAACGGTTGTCTTGTTGCGGTGTATGTTTAATAAGTTCAATGTTGTCTTCGCCAACATTATTCACATATTTCTGAACATCCATGCCATCAATGGACAGCCGAGAAAAATCAACATCGCTAGTTTTGTTATCTTTGCTTGGCATCAACCAGTGTCCTTTTCTCAACAAGCAAATTTCATTACGTTTTGTCTATGGAAAGCAATGAAATTTTAAGTGTTTCTGACATCATATCGATCAATTCTGTCAATCAATTCTTGAGTTTCTTTAATCGCTTTGTCGAATGTTTTAGTTGTTTCACTACCGCAAGTATCGATTGTTCCTAAATTCACAGCTAAAACTGACAATTTAGTTTTCATTTGCTCAATAACAGCGAGGACGCTTGCGATCTTTTCGTTAATATCATTGATATAAGTTAACTGTAGTTTCGAAGCTTTGTTCGATTTACTGCCTTCAATGTGAATAATGCTGTATTTGAGAACAAAAAGTTGCTCGACTTGAGTTTGTGCTGTTATGTAAAGTTCCCCAACAATCTCTTTATAACGGGAATAAGTGATCTCGTCTTTTGCAAACTGAGCATCTAATACTTGCCAAAAATTATCGAACTTATCTTGAAGAGCTTTGATACGAGGTTTTATCCACTCCCTAACTTCACTTCCATATGAATAGATAGAATAATTCAATTTCTTATCTAGTAGATTTCCAACTACTTCATATTTTTGCTCAAGTTCCATCCTTTGCTCAAGTTCTAACTCTTGTTCAGTTTTAATTAGAAATGTAATAGCTTTCTTTATCATCAACATTAAGTTGAATAAAAGAACTAAGGAAAAGATACCAGCAATAACAGCAACATATTTATAGTAAAACTCGACATGCTCTTCAATCAAACCGATAGAAAACCAACACCAAGGAAGAAGCAAACATTTCCAAACCTTAGGAATATCTAATCTTATAAGAGCAGGTAAAAACATCGCTGGACATAAAATCATACCTAACGACATTTCAGTATCCCACTCAGGCTTATCGAAAGGAGAATCAATCCAATATAGAAGTAGTGCTAAAGACTCAAAAATCAATGTTGTGATAAAAATGAAATCCAGTGTCTCTAGATATAGCTCAAAGTCAGACCACATTAACGATAATGTGAAAAAACACCATATCAACGCAACTGCTCTTGTAAAATTATCGTATCTTTCCCTAAACACCAAACCGATGAAAATAAAAGGAAAAATTATGAGACCTGTTCTCAAACTCACGCTGAGCTCTCTGAAGTCTTGTGAGCGCCAAGGTTTTTCGAATATGTAATATTCGATAGCTTGCAATTTAGACATTACTTGCTCCTTTAGCTGTCTCATAACTTTCATTGAGAGTTAAATTTATTTCCTCTATCAAATCATTCAAATTCGACGAAGGCTGACTTTTAGTTTGCAGAGCACTTAGAGATATAGTGATCGTTATTAATTTAGTAAGAGCTTTCTCATTGTTACTTTTAACATGCGCCATTTGTGTCTTCACATTTTCATATAGCTCGACACGAGCTTGTAATGAGGCTCTAACATCATCGCGAGTTTTGGAGTCTGACAATTGCTTTTTTAAACGCTTAATATCAATCGAATCTATACTGAGTCGTAAGTTCACGTATCGCTTGCAATTGCCAATGACGTTTTTATACAAAGAGCCAATAACATCTAAGTAACGTTTGTAAGTTTGTTCATTAGGAGAAAACTTTTGATTTAACAAACGAGTGAAGTTCTGATAAAACTCATTTACTTCCTTTAATTGCCTAATTATTTTTTGTTCTTTGTATGATTCTAATTGTTTAATAGTCGGTTGAATTTGCTGTAAGTAATCTTCTTCAGGCGATAATTTATTTTGCGGCGCTTGCTCATTAGATTTGACGGGTTTCTTTGGCTCCAGATGATGGGCTATCCAAATAGCAGCAATTAGGAAAGAACTGATGAATAACCAATGAGTGTATAACTCTTGGAAGTGCACAAACAAGACAAAATGTTCAATGGTTACCAAAAGTGAAAAAAGTTTAATACCAATACCTTGATTACATCGCCATAACACCATAGAAAAAGGCAATGGCATAAACAACATAATCAGATAGAGTCGCATCCTTACAGTTAAACTATCTGTTGGTATGCCAGTATCTTCTTTTAATATCTCTGTCTCTTTTTTTGCTCTTAACTTCTTAAAAACAAATAATAAAAAAAGAAACATTACATATGCTATAGCCAACAAAGAAGCACCAACAAATATCCAGTAGAAGTGCTTTTGGTCTTGAAACAAAATGATGGTAAACCAAATTAGCCAATTTGCAGCACAAGCTGTAAAAAAATATCCGAACTTATTTCTAGGAAAAAACCAAGCAAAAATATGGGGGAAAGCTAAACACCCTAACAGAATCTCAAATCGATTGGCTTTCACTATAAATTCCTTTTCCACATAGGGTCTAACTGTGTAACAACATCATATTTTGAAGCGCGATCAGCTAAGCTATCTAATTCAGACAATATTGAGCCTAATTCTTTCGAACCTTGCTCACTATCACTTTTGATTGACGCTATGATAGTTATCAAGCCATTTAATTTAACTAACAGCATTTGATTATCTGTCACTATTTCTTTCATTAGTTCTTGAGTATATTCAATAATGCTAAGGCGTTCCTTGAACGCTATCTTTTCAATTGCACTACAAGATCTAAGCTGTTTTTCTATGGAATTTTTATCAGCTAGTTTGATTAGAGTGGTAAATTCTGAGTAACGAGCAACGTTGTCAATGAAAGCATGGTGTACAATATGACCATTAGTTATACACTTTTCCTTTAAAGCACTATTTTCATCAAACTTAAATTCTAATAGTTCGCTCAAGACTGTTTGCTGCTGACGAGCTTTTACTATTTGGTTAAATAGCTCAACTTGACCTTCTCTTTTAAATTCTGCTAGTAAAAGTAGTTCTCTGTAACTGAAATATCGAAGTTCATCGTACTCTGTAACTTTGCTAGGCTCGAATAGTTTGAAATTTGCTATTACCTCCAATGCTTCGTTTGAATCTTTATATTCTTCAATTTTAAGTTTGTGCTTTTTAGCTCCTTCGAGATCAAAAACTACATAGATTAAAACAAGTCCAATAAAAAATAGACTACTGAAAAGTATGGGAATCTCAGAGCAAGCAATAACAAAAAATACTACTAAAAAAGCTAATGCCATACTACTTGCTGGTATGGGCAAATAATATTCAATTTCAACTTCTTGACTATTAGACATTTTAATTCCTTTTAAAACTTCAAAGATCACTATACAAAGAAGAATATATAGCCAGTTTTTTAATCTAGTCTTATTTAACTTATAGCGGGGGAATCAACTCGATTAGATTGGGAAAAATTATCATAAAGTTTCAAATAATGGAACTGAATTAATAAAAATACATGTTAAATTAATAACTTAATCGAGCTATCCAAACAGAAAGGCGACATCTTAGTTATATAAACATCGTCGTTTTCTAAACAAACTATGGTAGTTCTGAACCTCTTGCAGAAACATAGATTTCATACCAATGTTCTCGGCTTATTATTATTTTTTCGGCTTGAACACAAGCCCTTATTCTCTCTGGATTTATCGTTCCAATAACAGGCTGAATGTTAGCAGGGTGACGCATTAGCCATGCAAGTACTATTGCTTCGGGAAAAACTTGATACTCTGCCGCAAACTCAGCCACCAGCTTTGCAGTATTTTGAATGTGTTTAGGTTGTTCAGATACATGTCGACCAG